>CAWGAT010000039.1:0-53810 GCA_963820555.1 Candidatus Bathyarchaeota archaeon | reverse complement strand
CCAAATCCCTCAACTCTTCCGTACTTTCACTTTCTATTATCTATTCTCTCTTCTACTCTCTTATACTCTCTTCATCACCGTATCATGTATAACGTATATCATACACGAATCAGTTAAGAATAAAGTTGCTTATGGAGCACCTATGTGTTGAAGTATATGTACGATTATCACGATATAGAACGCTGAGGTTACACTTATATGTATGAATTTATTGATGTGGGGCTTAATTAGGTTGTATTCTCCAATCTTCTTCAATATCTGAAACCTTGAGATGAATCCCGTTACTACTAATATGGACACCGTTATGAATAGTGCTTCCCCAGTTCCACGTGGGGTCATCTGAAAATAATGAATTGATACAAGCATGAAGGCAAGCAGGTTACCCAAGGTATGAATTTTAAGTAAGTCTTTGATTCTCTTTGGGTGGCGTCTCTTAAGGATAGCGTATGTAGGCGTATAAATCGCTATAAATAGCGATCCAATCCAACTTAGCCAATGAGAGAGTGTGAGTGGACCTAACAAGAAACTGAATTGAAACCAATGAAAAGATACTCCAGCTGATAGAATTATGGTTAGAAGAATTATTGCCAGTGCCGTTAGAAAGTTTAGGTCCCTAAAAAGTTTCATTGTGTGCGCACCTCGCTTTTTACGGCACTATTAACCTAAACCTCCTCTAACGATCCAGAACATTTTTTTCAACTTTCATCTCTGAGATGAACCCTGAAAGGGCCTATTCGATTATATATTATTTCTTGAGACTATTATTCCTAACAGAATTTAGGGATCTTCGCGCGTGGTTTAATCAAGTTCTCAAGATTCCATACGTTCGTGCGCACGTATCTCAGTCAATAAATGTATCCTAATATAACATTTTTATTTCTTTACGTTTTTCCAAGAATTCACTTATTTTATTGTCCTGTTTTCCAAAACGATAGATTATTTTAGGCGGTGGCTTGTCGCTCTTTTTTCCGATCCTTAGTGTTGAAGTTTCTTTTCCTCCCTGCATTAGAACATAATTTCTTAACTTTCCAAGTTGAGATTCGACAGCAACCCAACTCATCACATGTACATTACGATCCCATGAAATAGACCGATTAAAGACAACAGGGTATGACTTCTTACTAGACTTCAAAATGAAGCCTTCTAGATGGAAAAAACTGTTAGCTCTTTCAGCCCCCAAGAGGTTGTGGAGATTCACCTCAAAGAAGAGAGAAAGACGCCGAATATGCAGCAAAGGGGAAATCAGCGCCCACCTCGTATAAGCCGCCTGCTGACTCATCGCCTTTTCGTTTATAATCCACCGTCGAATCTTATCATGGATCGCGACATGCGCTTCATAGTCTACGGCGCGGGGGCAATCGGCGGCGTCATCGGGGGTCACCTCCACAGAACTGGTCACGACGTCATCTTGGTGGGCAACCAGAGACACGTGGATCGGATCAACGAAGCGGGCCTCAAGCTGCTCACGCCAGACGAGACTTATGTCCTGAGGGTTCCCGCCTGCAAGAGGGCGGAGGAGCTGGTCCCATTCAGGGAGGATGACGTAGTCCTCCTGACGGCGAAGTCACAGCACACAGCCCTCTGCCTGGGGCAGCTTAAGAACGCGGGCGCCGAGAGGAGCCTCCCCATCTTCTGCGCCCAGAACTCCATAACGAACGAGCCGGCCGCTACCCGCATCTTCGACAACGTCTATGGCGTGATGATCAACCTGCCCGGCATCTTCCTCCACCCCGGTGAGGTGATCAACCCCATCACGGGAAACGCAGGCTTCATTGAGGTGGGCCGCTACCCCCGCGGCGCAGACGAGCTGACGCACACGGTCTCATCCGCCCTCGAGGCCGCTGGGTTCGCGTGTAGGGTAAACGAGTGGGTAATGAGGGCGAAGGCGGCGAAGTGCCTCCTGAACCTGGGCAACTCCCTCGAGGCGATAACGGATGGCAGAGGCGACGCGGATGCATTCATACGAGGCTACTAGGAGTGAGGCGGAGGAGGTCTGGAGGCTGTCGGGGATCGAGTGGGAGGACTTCGAGGATTATGAACGGCGCGTAAAGGCGTTACGGGGGACGAACAAGATGCCCAAAGGCTACGAGGGGGAGAACAAGCGGAGCTCCACCTGGCAGAGCCTCACCCGTGGAACCGGCAACATCGAGACGGAGGCCTTGAACGGGGACATCGTGAAGCTGGGTCGATCCCTGAGGGTCGAGACACCCTATAACGAGACCCTCTGGAGGGTAGCGGAGGACATGGCCGTTAAGGGTGAGAAACCCGGAAGATACACGGCCGAGGACCTAACTAAGATGGTGAACACCCGCCGCCAAATGACCCTACACCTTTAAAGAAAGTTTTTCTCCCATACTCAAAAAGAGGGTTAGAAGCTTATCACGGCATCAGCTTCTAGAAGCAGATCGTTCAGGGTCGCTGCGCCGACGACACCAGCCTCGCTCACGAAACTACCCCTGGGGAGGTTGAATAACATACAGCTCTGTTCACAGACCATAAGCTTCACACCCGCCTTGACCGCCTGATCCATGACCTCCTTCAAGCTCGGGAATCCGCCAATCTTGATCTTCTCCGCCTCGCCCGACTTGACGACGGTTATCCCCTTGATTATGAAGTAGATCGTGGCCTCTACGCCCATGGCTGCGGCGGTTGCTCCGAGAATGAAGGGCGCGTATAGTCTCTCCGGTGTGTCTGTCCCACTTGTTTGTACGTAGAGTATCTTCTTTTTAGTCATGTGTAGCGTGTTGGAACACGGAGTAATATTGTTTTGTGACTCTTTTTTAAAAATGGACTAAACAAAATTATAAAGACTCGATCACATCTGCAGGCAATATCAGAGAACGAAATTCAAGTTAGTCAAGAAGCGAATGTGAAAGAAGTTAGCTGCGCGCGCTTAATTTATTTCATCATCATTTTTTTTCCCAACCTTCTGCTACGTTTTAAATCCCTCACAAGCCCCCAAAGTTCTTGACACGAAATGGAGAGCAGAAAATCGCGGTCGGGTTACCACTTAATTAAAAAAAATCTCATAGGAGGGGAGGGAGGGTGGGACTACCTCATAGTTGACGACATCGCGCGTCGCCTTTATGTTACCCACAACGACAGAGTTCACGTTCTAAACGCGGACACCCTTACATTAATCGGCGAAGTTCTCAAAACCGAGGGAGTACATGGAGTAGCCATTGCCAGCGAATTTGGACGAGGCTTCACGAGTAATGGCCGCGCTGGTACAGTCAGCATCTTCGACCTGAATACACTGAAAGTTATAGAGGAGGTCGCTGTGGGAAGAAACCCAGACGCTATCCGCTTCGACCCGTTCTCAAAGAGGGTCTTCGTGTTCAACGGCCTGAGCCACGATGCATCTGTGATCGATGCGGTGACCGGAGAAGTCATAGCGACTATTCCTCTCGGCGGCAAACCCGAGTTCTCGGTTGCTGACGGCCTAGGCCACGTTTACGTCAACAATGAGGATACTAGTGAAGTCATGGCAATCGACTCGAAGACACTTGAAATTCTCACAAGGTGGCCTATTGCTCCCGGGGAATCTCCCACGGGGCTTGCGATCGACACGGAGAATCGTCGCCTCTTCGCGGTGTGCCGAAACCGATTCATGATCGTGTTGGATGCCGACAATGGACATATACTCGCCTCATTGCCGATTGGCGGCGGCTGCGATGGTTGCATGTTTGATCCCGAGAGGAAACTAGCCTTCAGCTCCAATGGGGAGGGCACTCTGACGATTGTTCGCGAAGAGTCGCCGACGGTCTTCTCTATTCTGGACACGGTCAATACGCAGCGGGGGGCTCGCACGATGACCATCGACCCTATGACGCACGCGTTGTTTCTACCAACAGCGAATTACGGCTCGACGCCTCAACCTACTGTCGAACAGCCAAAGCCTCGCCCACCGATTTTGCCAAACACTTTCGTAATTTTACAATTTCAGAAATAAAGCAAACATTTGCCTGCGTTCTGTGACATATGGAGTATTTTTCAGAAACTGTGTTAAAGGCCGCGTATATTTAAGAATGCAGAGGTTCCGGGGCCACACCAGCGTTTTAGCACTACGGCTAAACGGTCAGCTTGAGTTAATATTTCAGGACACACAGGATTACCATACCTGTAAGACCAGGGTAACAACTGAAGAGGCCAAGGCATTAAACGAAGTTGGCATCGAATACATCAACAAGATCCAAAAAATCAATCTCTACCGTGGGAGAAAGTAAGGCATCGGAAATATGTTTGCGGGTGGGGTTTAGTAAGTGGCGGGCCCGGTGGGATTCGAACCCACGACCATCAACTCCGCAGGCTGATGTCATATCCTGGCTAGACCACGGACCCAGCACCCAAACAGACCTGTTTCTCCTAGATAAGCTCTACCCAGAGCTTATAGACGGGGTCCGCGGGCACATATTCTATGGCTGAGGCTGCGGGGGAAAGGGCTGGGCTCCTCAGGGTCCTCTACGTGACCATCTTCCTCACCGCCACTGGGCTCGGCACCGCCTCATTCATGCTCCCCGTCTACGCTGCGAGCCTCGGCGCTAACTACGTAGACCTCGGCCTCATGGGGGCATTCAGGAACGTAGTCTACACGATCATGACCCTCACTGTCGGCTATCTCCTTGACAGGTTCGAGAGGATACGGATCTACCTCGGGTTCATGATAGTTGGAGTCGCCGTTGTTGCCCTCTTCGGTGTAATGACGCAGGTCGCCCTCCTCATAGCGTGGAGCAGTCTCCTTGGGCTTGTATCTGCGGCCTTCTGGGTCACCGCGAGCACGGTTACGGCGAATATCTCGCCCCCAGAGAGGCTCAGCCAGTCAATGGGGCGTTACAACTTATCATGGATAATAGGGTTCGTCGTGGGGCCCACTGCAGGCGGCTACATCTCCGGCGCCTACGGGTTCCAAGTCCTCTTCCTATGCCTATCCGCTGTGATTCTGACGAGCATCGCTGTGATCCTATGGAAGATCAGGCCCGCTGTCACACTCCACAACAGTGGCGGGTCGAAGGGTTTCAGCCTGGCCCCGCTTAGGGGGCTCGCCCTCGCATACCTCACCCTCATCCCCTTCACCTGCATCCTCGGCATCTACATGGCGATAATGCCGGGGTACCTGAAGCTCGTCGGGCTAACCCCCGCATTGGTCGGACTTCTGCTCACGATGACGAACGGAGTCCGCGGTGTAGGCTTCTTCAACGCGGAGAGGTTCATAAACTGGGGGACGAGGAGGTCGGTCTCCCTCGCCTCCCTCCTCCTCTTCGCAGGGATGATTATCTTCTCCTTCGCCTCCTCAATCGTTGGGTATGCTATCCCCCTCGTCCTCTACGGCATCGCCGCGGGGATAATGACGCCTCTCATGCTTGACTACATAGCGAAGAGGTGTGACAAGGGGAGTCTTGGGGCCGCGATGGGACTCCACGAGGGGGTCTACGGCGTCGGCATGTGCCTCGGCCCCATGGTCGGCGGAGCCATCGCGGAGGTATGGGGACCACCACTCCTTTACAGGCTCCTTGCTGTGCTAGCCCTGACCATGCTACCGCTGACGTATATGCTCTCAAGAAACGGCAACGCGGTTACCTGACTGTTCGCCCTCAAGACGTCACTCAGACCTCTAACCTCCTTATCGGTGCTAGATGATCTTTCTCTCACGTAGGCTCATGATCTTATCATCATCGTAGCCAGCGATGTCCCTGAGAACCTCATCTGTGTGCTGTCCTAGAAGGGGTGGAGGGGATTCGACGACGCATGGGGTTGAGGACATCTTAATGGCGGGGGCTATCTGCTTGACCTTACCCAGCTCGGGGTGGTCCATCTCGATGAGCAAGCCGCGATACCTCACTTGCTCATCTGCGAATATCTCATCTATAGTATAGACGGGGGCAATAGGGACGCCGAGCGCCTCCAGAATCTTGATCCACTCGTCCCGAGGCTTCTCCCGGAACCTCTCTTCAAGGAGGGGGATAAGGGTGCCCTTGTTCTTAACGCGATTTTCATTACCAATGTAGCGAGGATCTTTGGGGAGGTCAGAGAGGCCGAGGCCCTCACAGAGACCGACGAAGAGGCGATCATTACCTCCGCCTATAAGTATACTCTTGCCGTCGGAGGCGACGAAGGCCTGATAGGGGACGATGCTCGGGTGGGCGCTCCCCATCTTCGGGGGGACCTTACCGGTGGCGAAGTAATTCCCCGCAACATAGGTCATCCAGGCCACGCTCCCATCCATCATGGATATATCGAGGTACTGGCCCGCGCCGTCTCGTTCACGTGCCTTGAGAGCGGCGAGTATGGCGATCGTGGCCCACATTCCAGCGCCTATGTCAGTTATGGCGACGCCGATCCGGACCGGGGGCCCGTTTGGCTCGCCGGTGATACCCATGAGGCCCCCCATGCCCTGGATTATTAGGTCGTAGCCGGGCCTCTCAGCGTATGGGCCGGTCTGACCGAAGCTGCTGATGCTGCAGTAGATCAGGCGGGGGTTCAGCTTGCTCAGGGTCGCGTAGTCGGCGGCGAGGCGGCTGGTGACTCCGGGTCGGAAGTTCTCTATGACCACGTCGCTCATCGCCGCGAGGCGGTGCAGGACCTCCTGCCCCTCCTCGGCCTTGAGGTCTAGTGTTATGCTCCTCTTGTTCCTGTTGGTGGACATGAAGTAGCTGCTCTGGCTCCCGATGAAGGGTGGGTAGGCTCGAGTGTCGTCCCCGGTGCCGGGCATCTCGACCTTGATGACTTCCGCCCCGAGGTCGGCGAGAGTCATACTGCAGAATGGGCCGGCGAGGACCCTGCTCAGGTCGAGCACCCTTATGCCCCTTAGGGGCGGTGAGTTCGTCATGACATCTATTTGGCTAGTAGGGATTTGAGTTTGGCGGGTCAGGATCCCCAGCGGAGGGCATTGGCACCCCAGGAGAGACCACCGCCATAGCCACAGGTCACGACGAGGCCGTCCTTCTTAATCTTCCCCCTCCTTGACTGCCTCAGCTGCCGATGCCTACTATTCCGATTGGCTTCATGTCGACTGACCGTTGTTTCTCCCTGTTTAGTGGTTTCCAGCTTCGGGCTCGTCAGTTTCGACGATGGTTGATTACGCGTCGTTAAGTGCACGTTTTACATTGTTTCGGTGACAGAATAAGCCGCTTTCAGGCTTTTTCTGCTTGACAGGAGCCCCTATTTCAACTCCGCTCTCTTACTCCCTAATTTTTTCGTCCTGAAGCTTCGCTTTAATATAGCTGCGGTGACAGTGAGTCTCATCCTTCTCAGCGCAGAGGAGGACCACTCTCCGGTGCTTCTCCATTAGTGCATATAGCTTCCTGAAGCCCTCCTCCTCGTCGACGAGGGTCGGGGGTAGCTCCCTAGTTTTGTTCCCAAGCTCCCGAATCCATACATATCGGTCGCCGAGGCGGTTCATGAGGCCCCTCTGCGTATAGACTCCTAGGAAGGCATTAAACGGATTCTCCCTCACGTCCACGACGATGTCTGGGTTCAGTGCCTCGAGCTCCGCGAAGAACTTGTCCGGCTTCTTCCCGCCGTATCCGATGGTAATTACCTCTACGGCCATGGGTTGATCTCCGTGAGGCATAGTTTATAGTCATTGGCTTCTATTCGTTAACCCATGGAGAAGGCTAACTACCTCTGGTTTCAGGTCGCGAACGTTGTAGCCCTGATCCTGGTTCTGTTGATGAACTTCCTGATCGACTGGTTGCCCGTGAACGGCGTCTACACGGCGCAGGTCTCCGACTCCTACCCGAACATGTTTACTCCCCCGGGGTACGTCTTCGCCATCTGGGGGGTGATATACATCATGGCGCTTATCTTCGCGGCATACCAAGCTAGGCCAGGCCAGATGTCCTCCCCATATCTCCGTAAGATAGGGTGGCTCTACCTGGGTAGCGCCGTCATTAACGTCGCTTGGCTCGTAGTCTTCCACTACTCGTATGGGGCCCCTGTCCTCTACCTGGTCTCGACGGCGCTGCTGATCCTCCTACTTGCTGACCTTATAACCCTCTATCGGAGGCTCGACATCGGGGGGAAGGAGGTCCCGAAGAGGGAGTTCAAGCTCGCTGTCCACGCCCCCATGAGTCTATATCTCGGGTGGATATCAGTGGCGACCATAGCGGGTGTGGCATCTGCGATTAACGTGATCGTACCGGGGATATCTCTAGAAGCCCAATCAATCGGGGCAGCGGCGATGTTGTTCATCGCCCTAGCCATTACACTCTACATGCTGTGGGTGAGGAGGGACCTTGCCTTCGGGGTCGTCGTGATCTGGGCGGTCGCCGGAATCTCGTTGAAGCAGGCGGATAACCCGATTATATCCATGGCCGCCCTGATCGTCCTCGCCGTTGGGGCAGCGGCGGTCATCGTCTTCCCCAGCGTCAGGAAGATCAAGCTGCTTAGTTACTACATGTCCTAGGCGTTTGACACTCGGGCACCCCACTTCAATATCAGTGAAGCAACGATGTAGCCAGACGCCACGAGGGTCGACCACCACGCGAACCAATGAACCGGATAGATGAGGACTATGCCGAGGGATATGAAGAGTACCGTACCTATGTGCCTCCCCAGGGGATCCGAGCCGGGTTTAGGCTTCGCTACGACGAACTGGGCGAAGGCTAGGATGACCAGCCCGAGGAACCACGGGGAGAGCAGCCCAACACCGATGAAGTATGCTGCGGCTCCTGAAATGAGCGTGAAGTCGGCGGAGGCATCGAGCATCGAGCCTACGACGGTCTCGACGCGAAGACGTCTAGCGAGGACGCCGTCAAGCAGATCCGTGACGCAGGCGCAGATGTAGATTGGGACCCCCAGAGTCCCGGACTTCAGCTGTATGAGGAGCAGGGGGGTTGCCATGAAGCGCGTGATCGTGAGGATCGAAGGGGCGGTTGATGCGAATACCCGCCACTTAAGCCAACCGGGCACCGGTGAACGTGTCGCCCCCACATTAATCAGCCCCTATGATCGAAGCGACTCCGCGGCCCCCTCAGCTATCCCCTGAGCGTCCGAGGAACCGAACTGCGAGGCGTTTGGGGACATCGAATAGACTACGAGAGAGAGGATCTCATCTCCTCTCATGGAGGTGATCTTTGATTGCATCCACTGGAGTGCCTCATCTCCGGTCCCCGCGCCCGTGAGCACCACCGCCACGCGCTCGCCCTCGAGGCTCTCGAGCCTGGTGAGGTAGGACTGCATCGGGATGGATGGCTCGCCCCCGTAGATGGGAGAACTGAGAACTAGAAGACTGTGGCCACTGAGGTCAGTCGGGGTCTGCGAACTCGCCGTAGTCACCTCGACATGCCAGTTGTTGGTAATGAGACCCCTCGCGAATGCGTCGGCCACGCCCGACTCGAAGCCACTAATACCCGGATCGCTGACAACCAGCGCCTTTGGGCCGCTACTCTGGGGATTAATGGCGGTGACCGACGATGGGTTCTCCGCCGTAATCGCCCACATGCTGTAGCCTAAAACGCTGAATAGGACTAGGAAGAATCCGATTATTATCTTGAAGGCCCGTCTCATTCCCGTCTCATGGGCTTGGTGAGATGTTGCAGAAAAGCGTTACCCCGATGGTTTATGAGGCCTACTCGAGCGCGGCCTCGACTAGTGACAGGGGTGCGTGCGCTGTCCTCTTTCCCCTGAGCACTGAGGGGATAATAGCGATGGCGTTTATAACCGCTAGCCAGACGTACGTCGCCTTCATTGCGTCGAGGAAAAGCATTTTATCCGCCTCCGTAATCACCGCCGTCTGTTCGGTTATAATCTGGGAGAGCAGCCCATAGGGGACGATCGTCGCCATCAACAGAATCGCGAGGTTGAGACTGATCGTGTACCCTACGCTGAAGGTGATGGCCCTGAAAGCGGAGGCGATCCCCCTTCTATCGGATGGGACCGACCCCATTATAGAGCTGATGTTCGGAGAGCCGAAGAGCCCCGTGCCAACGCCGAAGATGATCGTATACGCAAGCACCTGAGAGAAAGGCGTCGTCGCCCCAACTGTGGAGAAGAGGTAGAGGGACAGGCTGGTGATGGCGAGTCCACCCGTAGTGAAGGGCAAGGGGCCGAATCTTATCGGAAAGCTTACCGCTCGTCATCCCGACGACTAGGCCGACTATCTCGAACGGAATCAACCTTATACCCGCGTCGAAGGCGGATAGGCCCAGCACGATCTGGAGGTAGAAGCTGAGCAGTAGGAGCACCGCCCCCCAAGCCGCGGCGTTGAGAAGCTGAGCTATGACGCCACCCGTGAACTCCCTGATCCCGAGGAGCCTGAGGTCGAGCACCGGGTGCTCGACACGTCTCTCGTATCCGATGAAGGCTGCGAGGCTCACGGCGCTAATCAGCAGGAGGATGTAGACGGTGTTCACCTCGGCTAGGCCGTAGGCCTCGAAGGTTAGGGCGAGGAGGAAGCTCGTCAGGGTCGTCGTGAATGTGATGAGTCCCACCACGTCGAATGGCTCTTTTATCTCGATCTTACGAACCTCCCTGAGCCTCCTCCATGCCCAGAGGGTGCCGAATACGCCGACTGGAACGTTGACCCAGAAGAGGGCCCTCCAGTCGAAGAGGGCGAGGAGGACACCGCTGAGTGTGAGATCCGGCCATGGCCCCGAACCTGAAGGAGCTCATGTTGATACCGAGTGAGAATCCCAGCTCCTTCGTCGGCGTCGCGTCAACGATCATCGCGACGCTGTTCGTGCCAAGTATACCGGAGCCAACACCCTGCAGGACCCTGAAGACTATGACCTCCATGGGGCCCGAGGAGAGGCTGATAAGGGCGGAGCCCAGGGTGAAGAGGGCGAAGCCGGTGATGTAGATCTTCACCCTCCCAAACATGTCGGTGGCCCGTCCCACTAGGAGGAGAACGACGGTGCTTCCCAGCGTGTAGGCCTGCGTGAGCCAGATCGCCTGCTCCGCGTCCGCGTGAAGCGCGGCAGCGACCTGCGGGAGCCCAACTATGACTATACGGGAGTCTATCCCTGCCATAAGCACGCCTATTGTGGTGACCGTGAGAACCGTCCACTTGTACTTCAACAGATGGGCCTTCTGGTTTCAGCGATGAGGCGCTTAGGCTGAACTTAAGGTGATCTATTTGCCTCTACCGGGTACCAGCTGAGGCTGAATCACCGAGGTATAATCCGTTAACCCTCTAGGTTAAATATAATCCAGAACCTGAGTCTTGTCCATGAAGCCAAGCAAGGTTGAGTTGATCTACTACTCACCCACGGGCACCTCGAAGAAGGTGCTCGAGGGCGTCGCGAAGGGCCTCGGGATCAAGGGCGTCGAGCACATCGACCTGACTCCAGCCGAGGCGGCTACTAAGAGCCACTCAGTCCCCGCGGGGGAGCTGGCGGTTATAGCCGTCCCCGTCTACGGAGGCCGCGTCCCAATAGTCGCGGCCCAGAGGCTCAAGACCGTCAAGGGAAACGGAACACCCACCGTAATCGTCACACTCTACGGCAACAGGGCGTTCGAGGACGCCCTGATCGAGCTGAAGGATATAATCAACGAGCAGGGATTCAAGGCCGTGGCCGGTGCCGCCTTCATCGGTGAGCACAGCTTCTCCAACGACGCCACGCCGATAGCCGTGGGCCGCCCTGACAAGGAAGACCTTGAGAAGGCGAAGGCCTTCGGCGAGAAGGTCAAGGCCAAGATCGAGGGGATGGAGAAGCCCGTCGAGGTCAAGGTCCCTGGGAACAAGCCGTACAGGGAGAGGAACCCCGTACCCAGGTCCCCCGAGACCACGGTGGAGACTTGCACCCTCTGCGGCGCCTGCGCCGAGGTCTGCCCCACGAAGGCGGTCACCGTCACCGATAAAGTCGAGACGGTGAAGGAGAATTGCTCCGCATGCTCCGCCTGCGTAAAGGCCTGCCCGACGGGGGCTAGGGTCTGGACGAACGAAGGGGTGAAGAAGGCCGCGGTCTGGCTCACAACCAATTACAGTAAGCGCAGGGAGCCAGAGTTCTTCTTATAAGACTAGCCTCTCCACACTTTTTCGAATAGCTTCACGAAATTGAGGCCGAGTATCTTCTTTATCTCCTGGTCGCTGTAGCCGCGCGCCACGAGGCCCATCGTGAAGTTGGGCATGTTCTCCATCCACCCGTAGCCCCACGACTTGTCCATCGGAGTGAAGTAGTCCACGTCGATCCTCTCCGGGTTCTTCCAGATGAATGCAGCGCGTGTGATGGAGTTGGGGAACTCGAGGTCACTGCCGAAGCCCGCGTGGTCGACGCCGACCACGTCCACGAGCACGTCCAGCTGGTCGAGGAGGTCATCAGTGAGTGTGCTGCCCCCCGCCTTCTTCACGAAGAAGGGGGTGACCCCTATTACGCCTCCCTTCTCGGCGCACGCCTTCATCATGTCGTCGGGCTTCCCCCTCTGCTTGCTGTAGGCGACGAAGTCCCCCCAGAGGCTAGTGCTCCTGTTCGCCCACTCCGCGTAGCCCCCAGGCTCCTCCGGCGCCGACTTGCGGGGAATAACGTGGGTGAAGCTGACGGGGTCCTTCGACTGGTTGATCGCGTCCCAGCACGTCTGGTCCCCTGTATGGCTCAGGTCGATGAGGATGCCCAACTTATTCATCCGCTCCACGACTCTCTCCCCGAAGGCGCTGAGGCCCGGGTCCTTCTTCTCCCTGCAGCCAGCACCGACTTCGTTCAGCCAGTTGTAGGTCAGCTGCATCGCCCTCAGCCCCTGATCGTAGGCGACGTCGAGGAAGTCGACGTTTCTCTCGAGGAACATGCGAGTCCTGCGGGCCGTAGATGATGCCGTGCTTCCCCTCTCTCTTCGCTCTCTCGATGTCGGCAGCCTTCCTCACGACGATGACCCTGTCCTTGTTCTTCTCGGCCCAGTGGTTGTGCTCCATGATCTGCGTCAGCGCCTCGGAGAAGCTCCGCTGCATGCAGATGGTGAGGTTGGAGGCGGTGAGGCCGCCCTTTAGCACGTCGTTGAGCCACATGTTCTCCGCGACGTAGTCGATGACGGCGACTATGCTGCTGTCGATGACTATGCTCTCCCTGTGGAGGGCGAGGGCGTGCTCCCTCTGATCCTTGCTGAGCGTTAGGTAGCTGCTCATGATAATCAGGGAAACGGGGGAGAATCGGTATAAAAAATGAGTCTAAGCGCGCCTCTTCTGGGATGTTACCTTCTCGACCGTCTCAGCTATCCGCTTTGCCCTTGTCTCAGGCCTCTTGGCATGATCGATCCAGAAGACGTATTGGAGCTGGGCGGAGTTCGACATTGTCCTGAACCTGCCCCAAGCACCGCAGCCCTTCAGGGCAGCTTCGAAGTCGACAGGTATCTTAGGCGGGGTGAGTGAGGAGTAGGCGGAGCCCCACCTCCCGTTCCGCTTCGCCGCCTCGACGCAGGCGAGGCCCGCCTCCGTCATCCTCCCCTCGGTGATGAGCCCCTCCGCGACCCTCCTGTTTCTCAGAGACCAGGGGCTGTCGTCCCTGCGGGGGGTGAATCGGAGAATGTACTCGTCGGTGTCGAGGGGTTTCATCTGGCTGTCAATCCAGCCGTGGGCTATCGCCTCCTCTATGGCCTCCTCGATGCCGACACCTGGGCATCTGGAGCCCTTCTTCCTGATGGCGAGCCAGACGTCGCGCGTCCCGTCGCTGTTGGCGGCGAGCCAGTATACCCACTCATCCCTGTCGGCGACGTGGAGGACATCGGCTCGTGTAGGCCCATTCCCCATCGGAGATGAGCGGTTTCGGGGAGCCATGAAGGATCAAAAGCATGTACGAATAAAAAAGATGGTGGAGTCAGCAGCCGACGACCCGGGACTCGAAGTTTGTGAGGGTCGTCGTAACGCCGCCGCGGAGCGTCTTCGTCTTGGGGTCCCTCAGGACGCCTACTGGTCTCGCCCAGCTCCGCAGTTCCTCGTCGACCCAGTCGAGGTCGTGGCCCATAGCCAAGAGCCTGTCCCTCACCTCCGGCGGGAACCTGCTGTCGATGAAGAGTCTCCCAGTCTCCCGTGTGCAGCGCGGGGCCTCGATCGCCTCCTGTATCCCCATCTTGAAGTCAACGACGTGTAGGATCACCTGCAGCACGGCGACGGGGATGTTCCTCCCGCCGGGGGCGCCGCAGGCGAGGAGGGGCACCACCGTCCCTTCAGGACGATTATTGGGCAGACGTTCTGTATCCTCCTCTTCCGCCCATCGATGGAGTTGGCGTGCCCCGGCTCTGGGTTGAGACCATACATGGCGTTGTTCATGGTGATTCCCGTCCGCGGGACGACTACGCCGGAGCCGAAGAGGTTGACGAGGGTCTGGTTTACGCAGACCATGTTCCCCGCTTTGTCCGCGACGGCGAGGGAGGTCGTATGGTCGGGCTCGAATGGCCAGGGCTTCCCGAAGCCTATCTTCGCCGCACTGTTTAGGCTCATCCCCTTCCTCAGCTCCGCCGCGTAGCCCTTCGAGACAAGCGCCCTCTGGGGGACCTTCACGTAGCCGGGGTCGCCCATGTACTCGAACCTGTCGGCGTAGGCCAGCCCTATGGCATCCCCCACTAGGTGTAGGTGCTCCGCCGAGCCGAAGCCGTAGCCCGCGAGGTCGTACCCCTCAAGGATGTTGAGCATCTCGACGAGTGTGGTGCCACCGTGTGTGGGGTCGTAGACAATCTCGTGACCTCTGTAGCTGCCGGGTTCTGGCTCGGAGACTATGGGCTCGTACATCGCGAGGTCTTCTCGGCTGATGAGGCCGTTGTTCGCGGCCATCTCCTCAGCTATCGCGTCGGCAATCCAACCCTTGTAGAAGGCGTCACGCCCACCCTCGGCTATGGCTCTGAGGCTCTTCGCCAGATCCTTCTGGATGAACATCTCAGGCTTGGGGATGTCGTAGGTGAAGGGGATGTATGGGAACTGGGAGTCGTGTAGGAAGGTCTTCCTCCACTCGGGGAGGTGCCAGAAGGTCTTCATCCGTTGGAAGATGTAGCCGGCGGTCCACCATCCGACGGGGAAACCCTCCTCAGCGACGCTGATTGCTGGCGCCATCACCTCGGGGAGCTTCATCGTCCCATGTCGCTCAAGTGCCTCGGTGAGGCCAGCGACGGTGCCCGGTGTAACGCAGGCCCTGTGACCGACGACGTTTGCGTCACCATCGACGCTCCTCCACCCCATCCACCCAGGCTCCGTCTCCTCGGACAGCTTGTACATATCTGGCGTGCAATCCTTCGAGGGCCTCCCGACGTAGTCGACGATGACGTTCTCCCCCGAGGCGAGGTGAATGGCCATTACGCCCTCCCCGCCGATGCCATTCATTGCGGGCTCGACGACGCAGTCCATGAAGGCGGCCGCTACTGCAGCGTCGACAGCGTTTCCGCCGCGTCGAATCATCTTGCAGCCCGCCTCCCCGATGAAGGTGTGCTTCGACGCCACGATCCCGTTCGATGCGACCCCGTCGTGCCTACCGGGGCCTCCCCAACGCCTCAGCTGATAGACGAGACCAGAATCAGACATGATCAGTGATCGCCGGGGGCGTTTAAACCCCTTCCCGCGGCCTAGGGTTAAGCTTGAATATTCGGGCCACACATCACATATCCATGTCCGAGAAACTTCAGGAGTTCCTCGCAACTGGGAAGGACTGGGCGAAGGTCAAGACCACGGTCCCCGGCGTCTTCATCCAGAAGCTGCCATCCTACCACGGCCAACCCCCCCGCCTCGCCATAGAGGTCAACCCCGTCGACGCCTCCGGCGCCCCCACGAAGAGGAAGGGTCTCCTAATCCGAGATGTCTCCGAGTACGAGGAGTTCAAGGAGATACTTAGCAACGAGAAGATGGAGACCGTCTTCGAGATGCTCAACAAGGTCAACCCCCCCACGCAGAAGAAGCAGAAGGGCGGGCTAGAGGACGACATCATCGACATCTAGCCACCCAAAACCTCTTCACCAGACCCGACGATCCTAGATTAATGAGCAAGAAGGACTCGATCCTCGACTTATTCTACAGACTCGCAGAGGTTCAGGCCCCCTCCGGCTTCGAGGAGCCTATGATGAGGGCCTTCATAGACGAGATCAAGCCCTACGTCGACGAGGTCCACGGGACGCCCCGTGGTAACGTCATCGCGACGCAACGGGGCACCGACCCGAAGGCGCCGAAGGTCGCCCTCGTCGCCCACCTAGACCAGATAGGATTCATAGTCTTCAACATAGAACCCACCGGCTTCGTCAGGTTCAGGAAGATAGGCGGAAGCGTCACACGCGCCATCCAGGGGCAACACCTCCAGATACTCACAGAGAAGGGCCCCGTCGTCGGCGTCGTCGGGATGAAGCCCGGCCACATAACCACCCCAGCCGAGGCGAACACCATCCCGCCAATAGAGGAAATGTACATCGATATAGGCGCCGCTAGCAGAGAGGAGGCTGAGGCTATGGGGGTGAGGAACGGCACCCCTATAACATACGCGACTACCCCAGTCAAACTCGCCAACGGCCTCATCGCAGCCCCCAGCATCGACGACCGCGCCGGATGCGCCGTAATAATCCACGTCGCTAAGACCTTCGCCAAGAAGCACCCGAAAGCAACACTCTATTACATAGGCTCCGTCGAGGAGGAGATCGGGCTCAGGGGAGCGGAGACATGTCTCCACGACATCGATGTAGACATGGCCGTCGCCGTCGATACCTTTCCAGCCGGCTACCAGCCCGACGTAAACATGCGCGACCTATACTACGAGGTGGGCAAGGGGCCCGGACTCCACGTGGGAGAGCTGGGCGACAAGGTCCGCATCCAGAGCCAACAAGTACACAGGTGGCTCCGTAAGACAGCGGAGGACCACGGCATCCCCCACCAGATTGGAATAATGAGCGGCGGCACCGACGCAATGGAGATGATGCAGACCCGCGGGGGAATACCATCCGCGACAATCGGTATACCCCGCCGCTACAGTCACAGCCCAGTCGAGGTATTCTCCCCTCTAGACCTCGATAACCTCACAAAGATACTAACCGCCGCGATACAGGAGCTAGGCCCGGACTTCAGGACTACCAGAATCTAGCATAGAAAGCACTTCTAAGCTGAGGCGGGCTCCGATCAGAAAACGATGACCGTGTTTAAAGCCCCGGCTGAAGAGGATAATAATCTGGATCTATTAGTCAGAGCGCTGAGGGGCTACCCTCCACGTCTTCTTCACATAGTATTGGGTAGCTACTAAATACTCGATTATAAAGAGGTTAGCCAAGGACGCCCTTATAAGCAGCGAATAGTTAGTAGTAATTTATAAAAAATATTACAAATCCATCATCATTAAAAAAGGCTGGAGAAATAGGGTAATTATGGGTAAAGGTACCATCCTCCTGGTCGACGACGACGAGGCGAGTAGCCAGATACTGAGCTTCATCCTCATGGATGAAGGCTACGACGTCGACCTCGCGACGACGGGTGGAGCCGGCGTCGAGAAAGTGTCCGCCTGTAAGTACGACCTCGTACTTCTAGACTTTATCCTCCCAGACATGAAGGGACACGACGCCGCATCCAAGATGAGGAGGGCCTCACCCGGGCTCAAGATAGTTCTCCTGACAGGATACGCAAAGAACGACGTGGGCACGGTCGAGAACGACTACGAAAGGGTTCTCCTGAAACCAGTCCACCCCGAGCTGATCATTAAGACAATAGCTGAGATACTCGGATAATCATTTCGTACATGGGGAGATTGATAGCAACAAGATAAATTATTCCCGCCAAGCTTGCAACATATTTCTACTCCATGCCCACTATTACCATATTGGTGGGTTGATTGACTGACGTCAGATTGCTCAAGATGACGGGGTACCTTCTCAAGGAGAATTACTTCGATAAAGTGGTCCTGCCGCTTGGATCAACGGAGTACCACGGCGACCACCTTCCCTTTGGCACGGATACGCTCGTTGCGGAGAGTCTCGCCGAGGCCGTGTCCCAACGGGTAGAGGGGATGCTCTGCCTCCCCGCCCTCCCCTTCGGAATGAGCCGCCACTACTCCAGCTTCCCCCTCTCCATCACCCTCTCAACCGAGACCCAGATACATGTGATAAAGGAGGTGATGGATTCTCTGAACCAGCAGGGGCTGCGGAGGCTCCTCATCATCAATGGGCACGATGGAAACCTGCCGGCCATCGAGGCTGCAACGCGGGAGTACAGGGTTGATCACCCCGAGATGAAGATCGCCGTCCTCGACGCCTGGTGGGTGACCGCTGCCGAACTCCTCCCGAAGGGGACCTTTGAGGCCTGGGGGGGCCTCGGTCACGCCGGGGAGGGCGAGACCTCCATCATGCTGAAAGTGGCGCCGGAGCTGGTGAACCTAAGCAGGGCGAGGGGACACATCCCCACGCTCCCAGAGCACGTCCAAGTCAAGTGGCTCTTCAAGGAGATCACCCCATTCGGCGTCACAGGCGACCCGACAAAGGCCACCTCCGAGAAGGGCATACTCATGTGGAATGCGCTGGTGGACCACCTAGTCTCATTCATCGAGGACATGGACCGCGACGGCTGGGAAGTCGACAAGCAGAAGTAAGATACAAATCGTAGGTGTTTTATCCCCCAACCCAGCGCATCCATAGCGGGGTTAATAATGAAAGTACTTGTGCTGGGCACCGGGAAGATGGGCTACGGCCTCATGAAGGACCTCGTGGCCCAGAAGGAAGTTGAAGAGATAGTCGCGGCAGACGCAAACATAGAGGCCGCGAAGAGCGTCGCTTCAAGGATCGGCAGCGACAAGGTGAAGGGCTGCCAGAAGCTCGACGTCACCGACAAGAAAGCGACTGTGAAGCTCATCAAAGGCTTCGACATAGTCGTTGCAGCGATCCCGAGGACATTCTGCGACCAAGCGATATCCGCCACAATCGAGGCGGGTGTGAGCTGGGCGGATATAGCGGCGGACTTCGGCACGGTATTCAGCATGGACGAGGCCGCGAAGAAGGCGGGCGTCACCGTCATCCCCCATTGCGGCCTCGACGTCGGCACCGACAGGATACTCCTCGGCGTGGGCTCTAGGAAGCTCGACAATGTGGAGAAGCTCTACGTCGCCTGCGGTGGCTTCCCCCAGAAGGGGACCCCCGGCTACTACAACCCCCTCAACTACAAGATCAGCTGGAGCTGGCCCTTCGCCATCCAGGGGAGCATCGGTACCTGCAAGATACTTAAAAACGGCAAGACTGTCGAGGTCAAGGTGCTTAGCGACCCGTCGCCTATAGAGTTCCCCGAGCCACTCGGCATGCTTGAAGCGTTCACCAACAGCGGTCTCATGGACACGGTTGAACACCTCGGCCTCAAGGGGGTCAAGGACGCTTACGGCCAGACGATCAGGTGGCCAGGCCACTGCGAGATGTGGACGAAGCTCAAGGACCTCCACCTGATGGATAAGGAGCCACTCAAGGTAAAGGGCGTGGATGTGAGTCCACTCGAGTTCTGGGAGGCCTGGGGCAACAAGTACCTCCAGTACGAGCCCGATGAGGGCGACGCCATCTGCCAGCGCGTAATAGTCAGTGGGAAGAAGAACGGGGCATCAGCTTCCTACACGTACGAGTTCATGGAGTTCCAGGACTTCAAGAATGGACTATCCGCCATGGCGAAGACGACCGCCTTCCCGTGTAGCATAGTCGCCCAGATGATCGCAAAGGGACAGATGAATGTGCCAGGCGTCATCCACCCCGCGAAAATCGGCTACGATGAGAAACTTTCAGACATCTTCTTCAAGGAGATGGCTCGACGAGACATCAGGATAACTGAGAGCTTTAAGAGCCCTCTCAACTGACCCTATCCCCTTTAGACAATCGTCGATTACCCAATCGACCACTATCACCTAGCTTTTATCAATGGTCAGGAAAGCTATCTGCAACAGAGGTTTCACGCATGGTATCGAGCAGAATCTCAGGTTTCTACAAGATGCCCGTCGATGAGCGAGTCAAGATCGTCGCTGAGCAGGTCGGATTAACAACCGACGAGGTCAAACTCCTAAAAATCGGCGGCGGCCTCGGCATCGATCAGGCGGACCACATGACCGAAAACGTTGTCAGCACAATCAACTACCCATTCAGCGTGGCGGTCAACTTCATGCTCAACGGCAGGGACCTCCTCATCCCTATGGCGGGAGAGGAGCCGAGCGTCGTCGCCGCCGCGAGCAACATGGCGCGAATAATGAGGAACGGCCCCGGCATCAAGGTCACCAGCAGCCCACCCATCATGATCGGGCAGATACAGCTCACGGACATCCCAGACATGAAGAAGGCCATCAATATACTCCGCGAAAGGAAGCAGAAGATCCTCGACATGGCGAACGAGGTCGACCCCGTCCTCGTCAAGTTCGGGGGAGGCGCCAAGGACCTGGAGCTGCGCCCGCTGGAGACCGCGGCGGGGCCGATGCTCATCTGCCATCTGCTCGTCGACTGCCGCGACGCCATGGGCGCCAACGCCGTCAACACGATGGCGGAGACCCTCGCCCCTATGCTCGCAGAGCTAACAGGGGGCAAGTCACTCCTCCGCATAATCAGCAACCTCGCCGACAGGCGCACCTGCAAGGCTGAAGCTGTGGTGAAGAAGGAGGACCTCGGTGGCGAGGATAAGGTCGACAGGATAGTGAAGGCATGGGCCTTCGCCGACGCGGACCCTTACAGGGCCTCCACCCACAACAAGGGGATAATGAACGGCACAATCGCGGTCGCCCTCGCCTTCGCCCAGGACCACCGCGCCCTCGAGGCTGGCGCCCACGCCTACGCCGCCAAGACCGGCAGGTATCGCAGCCTCAGCAAGTGGAGCAAGAACAGTGACGGCGACCTCGTCGGTGAGCTGGAGATGCCGATGGCAGTCGGGTTGGTCGGCGGTGCTACTAGAAGCCACCCCATGGCCCAGCTCGCCGTGAAGATACTCGGATGCACCAAGGCACAGGAGCTGGGGGAGGCAATGACCGCGGTCGGGCTTGCCCAGAACCTAGGCGCCCTCCGCGCCCTAACTCAGGAGGGCATCCAGCAGGGCCACATGAGGCTCCACGCACGGAACCTTATAGTCATGGCCGGCGCGTCACCGGAGATCATGGAAGAAGCCGTTAAGCAGCTAATCGACTCAGGCCAAATCCGCTTCCCGAAGGCCCAGGAGATAGTCGCCAAGCTCAAGGGTATGAAAGCTTGACGATCCTCATAGACGACGCCGGGACCGGCGATCTCCTATGGGGAGTCGTCATCGGCGCCTACCAGCCCGAGACCGAGACCTTTCTCTACGACATTATAGATGTCTCATTCTTCAAGGAGGGGGCGTTCCAGGAGAAGAAGTACTTCGAGGAGGCGGCGAGGATTACCCTCAACTTGGTCGAGCGCCTAAACCCGAAGACCTACGAGAAGATCAAGGTCTGCCAGGGGGACATCCTCAATATCGCCGCGGAGAGGCTGAAGGAGCGTTACGGGGAGGACGCTGTGGAGAGGGTCCACGTAGAGGGGAGAGCCCAGGAGTTAATCGAGAGCGCCTACACCGACGAGCTGCGGAACCTTGGCTACGAGCCGATGCCCGACCGCACAGAGAGGTGGGGAAAGAGCTTCTGGCACATGTACGACTGGGTGAAGAGGGACCCAGAGGAGAGAGTCAAGTGGGCGAAGACCGGTTTCCCGAACCTGAGGAAGTTCAAGATATTCCAGAGCTGCTGATAATCTTATAACCGGTGGGGCCACCAGATTCAGCGATAAGGATGAAGCCCTGGCTCCTCAACATACTGGCCTGCCCCATCGACAAGCACCACCCGCTTGAAGCGTACTTTCTTCAAGTGGGAAACGCCCAAAGCAGACCTAGAAAAGATCACTGCGGAGGCGGGAAAGCCGAAGAAGGAGCTTGAGGACAAGTACAGGATACTTAAGAAGCAGCTCGGCGATGGAACGATTAGCCCGCCCTCCATCGCCGCCATAAAGGACCTCACAGGGTCGAAGGTATCCACCGCCCTCCAGACGAAGACGACGAAGTTACTGCGGGGCAAACCGGATTCGAAGGAGGAACTTGACACGATATACAGTTACCTTAACATCCTCGAGGTGAGTGAGGGTCTCCTCGTCTGCCCGGAGTGCGGCCGCTGGTACCCCATTGGCAGATCCGTCGAGTCCATACCGGAACTCATGCCCGACGAGCTGAGGGAGGGGGAAAAGGAACTCGAGTGGCTTGAGAAGTGGAAAGACGTCCTCCCGAGCGAGGCCCTCGAGAAGGGTAAACCCTTTAAACTGGAGTAGGCGGTGCAGGGGACTCTGGCATCTGAGCCACCGGAGCGGCAGCCATCTCTGCCTTGTAAGACTTCCAGGTCGTCCACACATACCAGAGCGCAACCAAGCCCCAGGCGGTCGTGACGGCTTCCGATGCAAATATCCCCCACTGGCTCGCATAGACGGCGGTGAAGTTGAGGAAGAAGTGGGAGGCCACGGCGACCCCAACGAGATATGGCTGCTTCTGCCGTAAGGACTGTAGGATGAGCACACTCATACCAATGTGGAACGCTATCGCAGCGAGCCTCTCCCAGAGTCCGACGAAGGCCACCCACTCAGGTGTCGACGATATGGCGTTGAGCTGGGCCGAGGTTAGGGTCTGTGGGTAGAAGTACGCGGTTATGGCGGTGGCGAGGACCGAGACGCCCACAAGGAGGATGGACTCCATACCACCGTGCCCAACACCATACATTATGCCGTTCTCGAGCTTGTGATCCTTTATAGCGAACCTGAAGGCCACCCAACGCGCACCCTCCTCGAAGATGCCCGCTGTGAGAGAGGGGATGGCGATGCTCAGGTAGATGTAGACGGCTCCGCTGAAATTGTTGTAGACCCAGATGGAGGCGTAGTTGTTTATGGGCAACCTGATGACGAGGGCAATAATCCACAGGGCTCCACCGATTAAGAAGACGCTCCACTTGGCGCCTAGCTTGGACCCGACCCAGAGGCCGAGAATTATGGGGATGAAGATCTCGAGGAGCCCCGAGGCAAAGAGGGCGAGGAAGAGTGTGAAGCTGATCATAATTAGGTAGTCGGGGTGATGCGTTATTACTCTTTACCCCACGATTTCGATGATCATGTGATAAAGGACAGGGGTAAAATCGACATCTAAAATTGAGAGCGAATCTAAGAAGCAACTTTAAGATGTGGGGAGGCTACGCTATTTAGCGGCCCCTGCTCTTCGTCCTCTTAGGGCGGAGGTTCTTGCTGTGGCACTTACGGCACTTCGTAGCACTCTTGGGGTTGGTGGCGCCGCACTGCCTGCAAACAGTCTTCTCCAGGTTCGCTTCGCGGCTGAGTTCGGTCTTGAATGGGTCACGTAGGGCCATGTTGATCCACCTTTCTAACGAGCTCTGAAGCTATACGGTCCGGGGTATATTATCTTTGCTCTGAGATAATATCTGAGATATTTCCCCCTCCCCCACCAATTTTGGTAAGGGTCAAAGGAGAGCTCGAGAAAGCGAAATAAGGGGAAAGCGGACGCCTATACAAGAAGCGACCCGATAATGATCGAGTGGTTGACCGCCATCTATTTCGCCAGCTTCATGGTTATCTCCGTCTACACGGTCGCGCTACTCTTCGTCATAGTCAGGTACAGGCGCTACAAGCCCCCGGCCACCATCGACCTATCTAAGGGGGCCCCGGATGTCACCGTTCAGGTGCCTGTTTATAACCCCGATGAGAGGGAGTTCACCCGCTGCCTCGACGCCATCGTGAAGATGAGCTACCCCCTCGAACACCTACAGATTCAGGTCCTCGACGACAGCACCAAATCGGATGTGGTGGGCTTCGTCAGGGAGACCTGTGTGTCCAGAGGTGTTGAGTTTGTACACAGGGACACGAGGGATGGCTACAGGGCGGGGGCCTTCGCAAGCTCGATGCCCAGTGTACGCGGGGAATACATCGCCATCATCAACGTCGACTGCATTCCCCCCGCCGACTTCCTCGAGAAGATGGTCGGGGCGATACACGCCGACCCCCACGCTGGCTACGTTATGTCCAACCACGTATACCACAACAGATCATCGAGCAGCCAGACCCGGGTCACCTCCTTCATCCTCGACATGGGCATCATGAACCTGAACGGGCTGCCCATGCTCACAGGTTTTGGGGTCGTCATCAGGAAGCAAGCTTTACTCGAAGCCGGCGGCTGGCAGGGGGACACGATCTGCGATGACTACGACACGGGCGCCAGAATACTCTCGAGAGGTTATGGTTCCCTCTTCCTCAGGGATGTAGAGTTCCCCTGCGAGGCCCCAGACACGCTTAAGGAGTACAGGAGGACGGCGGAGAGGTGGGCGAGAGCCTCTGGGCAGTACATGCGCAAGGACGTAAATACCATACTGAAAGGGAGCATGGACAAAGTCGACAAATTCCTCCTCCTCACCCTCTCCACGGGGTTCGTCCAGATGCTCGCCAGCGTGGTCAACCTCATCGCGGTGCTCGCCCTAATCATGCTCAACGCGATACCGGGGTCCCAGTACGCCGCGTTGTGGAGCATCGTCTCCATTACGGGTTTCTCACTCTACATCTACTACTACCACGTCACCAAGTTCAGGGACCTGCCGATGAGGAGGCACTTCCGCGACCTCGTCCTGGCGGTGGTCGTCGGTTACGGCTCCATCTTCTTCGTCACCTACAACCTCCTCAAAGGGATGCTGGAGACGGGGGCGAGCAGGGCGGTGATGAGGGTCAACTCTGCACTTGAGTGGACGGTGGTCGATGGCCTTTTCATCGTAGTCACCGGGTCCACGCTCCTGTTCGCTCTCTTCTACGGCAACGCTATCTTAGCCGCGTACATGCTCCTCAACTTGGTAGGAATTACCCTAATCAGGAAGAAGTCTTAGCCTCACAGCGGCGCGATGCTGAAGGCCACGGCGAAGTACCCCATCCAGTACACGAGGAGGTAGAGCATTATACCCCAGGAGGCGTTCATGAATGCGAACATTATCCCAAGCGAGGTGTAGACGAGCATAAACATCTCGAGCCATGGTAGTTCCTTCAGAGTGGCATAGCTGGACTCAATCTTGTCGCTCTTCTTGACGACGTTGAACTTGGGGACGCGCTCGTATTGGCCACCGTTCTTCATGAGACCCTTGAACATTTCTACCGAGACCTTGGCTGAGATGCCGTATCCCACGAGGGCGAGGAGCCCCATGTAGGGGAGCTTCTTGAGGATGCTCTGGTTCTGCCACCTAAGGGTGGCGTAGTAGAGGGTGAAGCTGCTTAGTGTGCAGACCCCGAAAAGGCCGATGTACCAGGGCGTGGTGACGTAGGGGAACTTGTTCATGGCGAGGAGGGGAACCGTCACGAGCAGCCCGATGAACATCCACAGTATAACCATGTAGTAGGTGAGGTGGATGCTCGCCTCTACCTTCTGGAGCAGCGTGCGTGGGCTCCTCCAAACGGCGCCGAGGAACTTCTTGGCACACTGAACGCTCCCCCTCGCCCACCGCCCCTGCTGGGTCCTGAAGGCCGCCATGTTCGGTGGGATCTCACCCATCACTGTGAGGTCGCGCAGGTAGAGGGTCTTCCATCCCTTGTTCTGCACCCTGTAACTGATGTCTATGTCCTCGCTGAGTATGTCCCAGCTCCACCCGCCGACGTCCCTTATAGCCTCAGTCCTAAGGAGGCCGGCCGAGCCGTTGAAGTTGACTATACCGATAGCGCTACGGGCGGACTGCTCAACTATATGGTAAGCGTCTATGCCGAGCGAGAACGCCTCAGTGAACTTGCTATAGTCCCTGTTCAGATGGTCCCACCTCGCCTGGACGATGCCTATCTTGGGGTCAGTCTCAATCGCAGCGACGGTGCGCTCGAGGAAATCCCTCGGGGGGACGAAGTCGGCATCTATAACGGCGAGGTACTTACCATTGGTGTACTCGAGAGCGTTCTTCAGGGCACCAGCGCGGTAGCCGACTCGCTCGAGGCGGCGGATGACACCGATGTTGATACCCTGCGCCCTCCTCGCAGCGACCTCCCCGTCGACGATGCCCCTCGTCTCGTCAGTGCTGTCGTCGAGGATGAGCACCTCGAGCTTGTCCCTGGGCCAGTCTAGGTTACAGATCGCGTCAATCAGCCTCTCGACGACGTGCTTCTCGTTGTAAACGGGCAGCTGGATGGTGACCATGTTGTGATTCCTGACGATGTTCGGGTTCGGTCCCTTGTACTTCCTAGAGTAGAGGACCATGAGGAAGCAGTTGTATCCGTATGGTAGCATCAGGAAGGTGAAGAGGAAGTAGAGGGATACCAGCACTGTTTCTATCAAGCTTGTGTCCTCGTCTTTTCGTCACTTGCTTGGGGGGCGGTTAGCACTCAAGTGCCACGCGGAGAAAAGGGTTGCGGGTAGCGGAGGGGCTGCTAGAATAGCACGCTCATGCAGGTCAGGGCTCCGTCGCACTTCTGGATCTCGGAGACGTTGAGGACGACTACGTCGAACCCCGCCTCCTCCACCATCTTGTGGGCCTCCGGGTAGCCCTCCGCCATGAGTACGGTGTCGCCTACGGCGAGTGTATCCGCCGCGTACTCGTTTTCGCTAGGCGGTATGATGATTTGGAACCCCTCGAGGGCGGGGTGGGTCGCGTACCGCTCCGTAGCTATCATTATATTCCTCCCGAGGTAGGTCACGTAGCTCTTCAGGTGCATGATGCTTGGGTCGAAGACGGTGGCGACAGGGACCTCGAGCCACTCCTGCATCTGGGCTATGCCCTCGGGGTTAGTCCGCTGGCTTATCCCGCTGATGAGCTTGTCGTCCAGGTGGACGACGTCTCCCCCCTCGACAGTGGCGGGGGAGGTCGCCCTCTTCACCTTGAGGTACTGCTTGAGGACCGCCTCCACGCCCGTCTCCTCACCGCGGCGGCTCGTCTTCGCCATCCTGCAGATGAGGGCCTTCCCCCCGTGGACGACAACGTTGTCCTCGACGAATACGGAGTCGGGGCGCTCATCGTCGCGGGGGACTCGTATTATCTCCAGCCCGAGCTCCTTCAGCGCCGAGCAGTATGCTGTGTGCTGCTCCCTCGCCAGGCTCAGGTCGAGGGTCGAGTGGAGGGGGTGCGTCGACAGGCAGCTCTTGTACCTGTCACCTATGTCGCGGACGAGGGCTCTCTTCGGCTCCATAGAAGACACTGCTTGGGTGATCGGCGGTTAGTCCTTAAAACCGTTGAGCCCGCCAAACCTTAAACAGCCGTCCACCCCCAATCATAGCCGTGAAGAATTATGCCGGTTGACATGTACAAGGTCCTGAAGGAGCTCATGAGCGCCCCCGCGGTGACGGGGTTCGAGGAGCCGAGGAGGAAGAAGGTCATCGAGCAGTACTCTAAGTACTGTGACTCGGTCTCCGTTGACGTTATCGGCAATGTCGTGGGGACAATCGGCTCCGGGGAGAGGGCGGTCATGCTCGCTGGGCACTACGACCAGATTGGGTTCCTCGTGAAGCACGTCGACGAGAAGGGGTACATCAGCTTCGACCAGGTTGGGGGCTGGGACCCGCGCGTCGCGTACGGGACGAGGGTGAAGATCTGGATCGGGGATGGCCCTGATAATTACGTCGTCGGCACCATCGGGACAAAAGCGGCCCACCTCACGGACGCTAGCGAGAGGGAGAAGGCGATACCGCTCAAGGACATGAAGATCGACTTCGGAGCATCTTCGGCGGAGGAGGCGGAGAAGATGGGGGTCAAGATCGGCTGCCCATGCACTCCCATCGCGGAGGTCGAGTACCTCGGCAAGGAGGGCTCAGACATGGTGATCGGCCCAGCCTTCGACGACGTCTGCGCCGTCGCTGCCTTTATCGAGGCCCTCGACATCCTCGCCAAGGACCCGCCTAAGAAGGTGAAGGTCTATGCCGTCGCGACGACGCAGGAGGAGATTGGGCTCAGGGGGGCACAGGTGAGTGCCTACAACATCCAGCCCTGGGCTGCAATCGCAGCGGACGTGACACACGCTGTGGCTCCTGGGGTGGATGCGAACAGGGTCGGGGACGTCCAGATCGGCAAGGGACCGGTGGTGGGCATCGGAGCGAACTTCACTCGAGCCCTCTGGGAGATGATGGAGAAGGAGGCGAAGAGAGGGAAAGATACCAGTCCAAAGACAGGGTGTCCCCTCAGCCAGCGGAACGGACGCCTGGGCTATACAGGTCACACGCGGCGGCACCATCACGGGTCTCATCAGCCTACCCAACCGCTACATGCACAGCCCCAACGAGGTCGTCAGCTTGAGCGACCTAACCAACGCCGGGAAGCTCATAGCCGCCACCGTCAAGGCCCTCGACAAGAGCAGCCTACAGCACAATGTCGAGGTTTACAGGAAGAAATAGCACCCGGCAACCCTTTTCTACGCATTCCAACGTGGGTTCTAGAGGGAAAGTTACTTGAAGACGTCCCAGATAATCGGGGTGGCGCTCCTCATCCTCGAGGTGGTAGGGTTGGGGTTGTTCCTCGTCTGCGGGCAGACCATCTTCTCGCTGATGGGATCGGTCACGCCAAGTGGGGGTAACCTACCCGTCGTAGTCGACGAGCCGACCCAGATAGCCACGATTACATTCACCTTCACTCCCCAAAACACGGGTTACCTGGCTGCCCGCTTGAACCTCGGCTTTGGCCTAACGCTCACCGACGGCACGTTCACCGTGAAGAACACCACATCTGTCTACCTCACGCCGGGGGCGCAGGCGAATGTGGATCTATCCATCAAGGTCCCGGTCAATAAGTTGCAGGAATACGCCAACGCGAAGGGGACCCTAGATATCTATACGAGTATAATCACTCTGAACGATCTGGTCAGGATCAACTACAACTCGATGTCGGAGGGGGGTGGCTGATATGGCGGTGAGGTGGGGTGAGGTAGCTGGGGCGCTATTCACCTTCCTATTGCTAGTCGCGCTGCCCCTCGCGGCTATCAGGCTCCTCCCGGCACAGACGCTCGACCAGCTCACGGCCACGGGGCTTGATATCCCGAGCCTCGCCACGCAGGCGGCGCTGCTCGGCCTCGTCATTTCCGCCATTGCCCTAGCCAAGGCGATCACCGAGAGGACATCAATAGCGTACCTTATCCTTGATATCTCCTCGAACTTGGTCTCCCTCGCATTCGCGCTCCTCATCGTGGGCGTGGGGAACATCGGTAGTCTCGGCTACAGCAGCTTCAAGTTCACGCAGGGGAAGGTCACGACGGAGATTCTTCTGGATCTCCGAGTCTTCATCTGGTTGACCGTTGGGGTTGTTGCCCTCAGCGTGCTCCAGGCAGTGGCCAAGTTCCGCGAGGCTAGGGCAGAGGAGACGGCAAAGAACGTGGTGAAGCCCGCCTAACGACTTCTCGATCAGAATGAATCTTAGAATCCCTTTCTACAATAGTGTTGAACTAACATTTTATACAGGCACGGGAGTTAGTGGGTTAAAATGATTCGCGTCGCCGTCAGCGGCATCCCACGTGGTCACCAGTTTCCCCGCCCAGACGGAAACTGGCTCACGGAGAAGCAGCGCCAACAGATCCTCTCAATCTCACCGAAAATTGAGCTGCTGGAGCTCCCAGAGCAGGTCGTCCACGGCATGTGGAGGGTCGAGGGAGTGGAGGTCGCCCTCGCCGAGGGAGGCAACTACTCGCACTACGCGGGTGAGCTCGACAGGGCGGACTACGAGAAGTTCTTCACCCCCAGCCTCCGCTGGGTCCAGCTCTGCAGCACGGGCTTCAGCGACAACATAACCTCCGAGATACTCGACGGCAGGGTTACCCTCACCAACAGCCCCGGAATACACACCATCCCGAT
This sequence comes from Candidatus Bathyarchaeota archaeon, assembly GCA_963820555.1. Classification (GTDB taxonomy): domain Archaea; phylum Thermoproteota; class Bathyarchaeia; order TCS64; family TCS64; genus UBA8941. The sequence continues at coordinate 24,148 of CAWGAT010000039.1, read as the reverse complement.
AGCAGAGAGCGTCATGGCCGCTGTGCTGGAGCACGCGAAGCGCTTCGGGCAGAGGAGGGTCGACCAGAGGGATAGGAGGTGGAGGCAGCTGATGTGCGAGGACCTCGAGGGGCAGACCATCCTCCTCATAGGCCTCGGCAACCTAGGCAAGCGCGTCGCCCGCCTCTGCAAAGCGTTCGATATGAGGGTTATCGGCACCAAGAAGAAGGTCGAACCGGTGCCCAACGTGGACGAGGTCTTCCCGACGTCGGAGCTGGTCGAGCACCTCACCGAGGCGGACTACGTGGTAGAGCTCGCCCCCCTCACACCGGAGACGGAGGGGCTCATCGATGAGGCGGCATTCAGGGCGATGAAGAGAACCTGCTACTTCATCAATGTAGGTCGCGGCAGGGTGGCAGACGAGGAGGTCATGACAAGAGCGCTGCAGGAGAGCTGGATCGCGGGGGCGTACCTCGACTGCTTCGGGATCGAGCCCCTCCCATTGGACAGCCCGCTATGGGGGCTGAGGAACGTCTTCATAGTGCCGCACGACAGCCACTCGAGTCCGAAGATAGGTGACAGGCTCGTCACCCAGTTCTGCGAGAACCTGCGAAGATACGTCGCCGGGGAACCTCTCCTCAACGTCTGCGACCCACGCCGCGGCTACTAGAGTTAAATCCCCTCCGTCCCACTTTTCCCCGATGTCTCTCCTCTTCAGGAAACTCGGCGCAAGGCTCGTGGAGTCCTCGGAGCGCTATGAGGGCGTCATGGGGGTCGCCGTCAAGGACCTCACCTCGGGCGAGTTCTACGCTGTGAACGGCGACGAGGTCTTCCCTGTCGCGAGCACGATCAAGGTGCCAATACTCATTGAGTTCTACAGACGCGTCGAGGCGAAGACACTCGACCCCATGGCGCCGGTCACTTACCTTGAGGGGCATAAAGCGGGTGGGAGTGGTGTGATCAAGACGCTGACCCCCGGAGCGGTCACGATGCCACTCATCGACTATGCAACGCTGATGATCAACGTAAGCGACAACTCCTCCACGAACTACTTCATCGACCTCCTCGGGATGGATCAGATCAACGCCCTCATCTCTACGCTCGGCCTGAGGGAGACACGTCTCGCCCGGAAGATGATGGACCTGGAGGCGTTCAAGGCGGGGAAGGACAGCTTCACGACGCCGAGGGAGCTCGTCGCCATGTTCGAGGAGCTCCATAGGCCCGATGTCCTCAGCCACTTCGTCTGCGGGGAGACGCTGAAGATGTTGGGGAGGCCGAAGGAGGGGATGGTGCAGGGCGTCATCAGGAACGCGGTTCCCGACTCGGTGGAGGTCGCGGATAAGTCGGGGTGGGTTGGGGGTGCGACCCTCGACGCGGGCATCGTGTACCAGCCGAGGCGCCCATATACAGTGGCTCTCCTAGCCAAGCACATCCCTGCCTCGGACCTCCACATGGTCAACGCCCTAAGCGCCCTTACAGAGGCCGCGAGGCTCATCCACGAATACTTTGAGGAGGTCTCCTCCTCTACCCCGCACGGACGGAAGCTCTAGCAGAGCAGTGTTTAAGACCGAGAACGATCGCCATGTTTTGAAGTATCTATGCCCACTGCCAACATTACCCACGGCGACGACGTCGACGGCCTCACCTGCGGGGCACTACTTATCCACCTCTTCGATGCGATTGTTACTCCAGCGAACTACGATGACCTCGAGGAAGCACTCACCGACGTGGGGAAGAACGTAGACAGGCTCTTTATAACGGACCTGAACCTCAGGGAGGCGCTACTTCCCCTCATCGAGGGGATAACGACTCACGCCTCGGTGACGATCATCGACCACCACCCGATGGAGGCCAGCCTAGCAAAGCGCCTCAGTGGCCTCGGCGTCGAGATAGTTCACGACACCCGGGACTGCGCCTCCGCCCTTGTCTACGACCACTTCAGGGACAGACTAGAGGTCGACGCAGCCCGCCTCGCCGCTTACGCCGCCGTCTCGGACATGTTCGAAGACGGACCCGTCGCATCGCGCCTCATGGACGGCATGGACAGGAAGTTCGTCCAGCACGAGGCACTGATGCTAAGCGCCGCCCTAGGGAGCAACCAGTCTGACTCCTTCAAGAAAAGACTCCTTGGGAAACTGAGTAATTACACCTACCCCCACAGGATCAGAGGCGTCGTCAAGGCTTCGGTCGACCAACTGGAGAAGATCGTGAGGATCAAGGAGACTGTCAGGGGGAGGGCGCGCTTAATGGGTCGGCTCGCAGTCATGGAGTGCGGCGACGACTCCTCAACGGGTGAGGTCGCCAACATTGTGATGGACGCCCTGCTGGTCCCCGTCGGGATGTGCTGGAAGGATCAGGGTGGCATGGTGAACATAAGCCTCCGAGGGGAGAGGAGCCTCACCGAGCACCTCGGTGACCTCGTTTCTCGGGTCTCGGCAAAATACGGAGGCTTCGGCGGCGGGCACGCCCGCGCGAGCGGGGCGAAGGTACCCAAGGACAAGCTCGATGCATTCATAGAGGACATCGCGAAAGCCCTCAACGCGCCCTGAGCCTCTGCCTCCACCTCGCCCTCTTCTTAGCGTCCCTTATCCGCTCATCGAGAGGCCTCATACGCGTGGGGTCGAAGGGCATCCACTCATCCCTCTCAGTGTCGGGACCTATGAGCTCTATGCTCTTGCAGATGGTGAGCCTGAAGTTCTGGACGCTGTTCGTGGGTGCATCTGTCTGCAGGACCCTCATGGCGCGGGCGAGGCGTATCATTGCTGTTAGCTTGAAAGGGTCGTCTAGGCCGAAGTCGTCGGCCCGCTTGTAGGTGATCTCCCGCTCCTGCCCCGTGTCAGAGTACACGATGACGTCTACATCCTCGTCCCTCGCCTGGACCGGGTAGAAGAAGCGGTGGAAGACACGGACCCTTGTCCGTTTCCCTTCGAATACGACCAGTAGCCCCGGTTCAGCTGAGGACACGGTATATGGGTCGCCCCCGCCTTGAAAAAACCTGCAGCTGTGGTCAATCGTTTATACCGTCAGCGGGCATCTCTGATCGATAAACATGAAGCTCGCCGAGGTCTCCTGAGTGGACGCCCAGAGGATAATGGGGGAAGTCGACACGGTCATCCTCCCTGTGGGGAGTACGGAGCAGCACGGCCCACACTGCCCCCTGGGCACCGACCATATTACCGCGGAGGTTGTCGCCCTAGCGGTGGGTGAGAGGACCAATCTCCCCGTTCTCCCCGTAGTCGCAGTTGGCGTTAGCAGCCACCACCGACAGTTCCCCGGCACCCTCTGGGCGTCCCCCTCAGTATTCAGGGAATACGTCAAGGCGATCATACTCAGTGCCTCGAGCCACGGACCAAGGAAGTTCATAGTGGTCAACGGCCACGGCGGCAACACTGCGAGCCTCAGAGAGGTCGCGGAGGACCTGCGGAGCGACGTGGATGTTTTTGTCGCCGTTGCTAACGCGTTCCCCTCGAAGCTGGATGGCCACGCTGGGGAGGACGAGACGAGCGTCATGCTCCACCTTCGCCCAGAGCTTGTGAAGATGGAGAAAGCCGTCGACACCAAGCAGAACGAGACCCTGGCTGGGATCAGGATGAAGGCCCAGAGGGTCGGCCCCGCCGACTTCGGGTGGGACACCATCGACCTCAGCCCAACCGGTGTGTTCGGCGCCGCGGGGAAGACGATTGAGGCGACGAAGGCCACCGCCGCAGACGGCGAGGAGATCGTGAAGGCACACATCGACGAGCTATGCGCCTTCGCGGAGGAGCTGAAGGCCGCAAGGCTTGAGGACCTCCTCCCCAAGCCACACAGGTAATGGGTCTACTTTTTCGGAATCTTCCCGCGCATGACGATTGCAACTATCCCTAGGATGATTAAGGGACCCCCGTATATCGGATTGAGAAGCGCCAAGAAGAGCCCGGGGGGTATGATTAGGACCCCTGAGAGGAGGGAAAAGAGCCTACTTGGGCGGAACGCCGATGCCACCGCGAGCAAACCGCCGAGGATGGCAGGCACCATCACGTACGTCAGTAGCTGAAATAGGAGGGTGTCCTCCCCGCCAGCGCCGTTGAAGCCCTTTATCCCGGCGGTTCCGACGAGGAGAACGCCCAGCATGATGGACACTATCCCGACGACCAGGAACACGATCTTGTTTGATCTAGGCGACAAATTAGATCATAGACCAAGGCGGTAGTATATACTATAAAGATTTTTTTTGAAAGGAAGATTAGAGTAAGAATCCACCCTTGAGGGGGTCGTCGGGGTCGATGACCACCTGCGTAAAGCCTGTGATGTAAGCGGAGGCGAGCACGTCGGGAATTATCGCCTTATACTTCCCCACCTTGACCTCCTTCGCTATCCTCCCCGTCATCACGGTGCTGATGGTGGACTCGAACTTGACCTCCTGCCCCGGCTTGAGCTTTCCCGTCCCATAGAGGGCGGCCATCCTCGCGTTCGTACATGTACCCGCGGGGCTCCTGCACGTCTGCTTGGGGCCGAAGACGTTCCAGTGCCTGCTCGTGTACTCCTTCTTGCTCGGCTTCGTGTAGAATGTGACGAGGTCGAGGATGTTCAGCTCAGGGTAATCGGGGTGGTCGACCTTGATCTGGTCGGCTATGAAGTTCCTTATCTTCCACCCGAGAGGTATCCACTCCCCCTTGTTCTCGAGTGTTGGCTTGAGGCCGATGCTCTCCGCGTCGATGAAGGCGTACCAGAGGCCTCCGTAGGCGATGTCCGCCTCGACCTCACCCACCTTGGGGACGTCGAACTTCATCGTCTTCCAGTAGAAGCTGGGGACGCCCTGCATCGCGATGCTCTTCGCGACGCCGTCCTTCACCTCGACCTTCGTCTTGACTAGGCCACTGACGGTGTCGAAGGTGATCTCCGTATAGGGCTCCTTCACATCCACCATGCCTGTGTTGACGAGGGCGGCGCTGCAACTGTACGTCGAGTCGCCGCAGGCGCTGAAGTAGCCGTCGGTCCAGAGGTAGATGACGCCGACATCGGCCTCGGGGACAGTTGACTCCGTCAGGATGCTACCGAGCATACCGTCGAAGCCCCTCGGCTCCTTCATCAGGGTGCCGAGGAGGCTGTGGTAATGGTCCTGGAAATATTTCTGCTTCTCCGCCATCGTCTTCCCGCGGAGCTTCGGCAGCCCACCTACGACGATCCTCGTGGACTCGCCGCTGCAGTGGGTGTCGATGCACGAGAGGTACCTGCTGAACTTCAAACCGGTTACACCGGGTAGATATCAGCCTGACCCGTTTATACCGGTTACGTCGAAGCTCATCTCTAGGAGCTGCTTGTTGGCCCTGTAACGCCACTTCACTATCTTGATACCGCCCACCTCTCCCGTCTTCTCGCAGTGTTGCTTGCCGCATGTGTTGACGTTCCAGTCGGGGAGGTGGAATACCTTGACTACCTTGAGCTCGGCGGGGAGAGGAAATAGGTCGTATATGTCGTCGCCCCACCGGGCCTCGGCGTCGGATCGGTTCATCTCGTGGACCTCAGTCGGAACGTCCTCACTGATCTTCTTATTCGCTTCCTCCTCGATCCTCTGCATCTCCTCGTCGGTGGGCTTCCTCTCGAACTGGACCGTGAGCCCCCCGTGGGTTCCCTGGCTGTAAGCGCTCGCGGACCACTTGGCGCCCCTCCCGAGGACGTGGACCACCGCTCCCTTCAGTATGTGGATGGCGGTGTGGCTTCGAACATCATCTGACGCTACCATTTTCAGAATCCATTCAATCACTCGGGATATAAAAGAGGGGGGCAGGCGACCCTGACTAGGTAGAGGTCAACTATATATTCCGGTGCCCGGTCCTCTACAGAGATAACAGATGACCGAGAACAAGCAATACACAGGGCGACTCGCCCCGGTCAAAAAGTGGCTCGACGGAGTCACCGAGAAACATCTAATCAGAGGCGCAGGCGTTGTCTTCCTGACGGGTCTGCTGGCCGCGGCCACAGCCTACACGAACGCCTCGAAGATACAGGTCCCCGTCGCCGGAGCCGCGGGGATGGTTCAGTCCATAGCCGTTATAGCAGCGGTCATCGTGACCCTCCTCGGGTGGATCCTATCCTCGGTCATCTACCACATAGGCGCCAGCGTTCTGGGTGGGAAGGGGAGCCTCAATAGGATGTTTGCGCTTTCAGGATATGCCTCGATACCCGCCCTGGTCCAGCAACTGCTTCGGTTTGTCAATTACGCCCTCCTCAATCAGACTGCCATTACATCGACCGGTGGCCTCGTAGGGGCTATTCTCGACTACTTCAACTTCTTCTCGATAATCGGATTGGTACTTGTAGGGGTGGCGGTGATGATCAACTACGGGCTAACCGGAAGAAAGGCCGCCATCGTCGCCCTACTACCCACAATCATCAGCATCGCCTTCGCGCTCCTCGCCCGACAGCTTTTCGGAGGGTTAACAGCCGCCTCAGCGAGTCGGGGCGGCGGCCTCTTCCTCGGAAGAGGCACAGGGTTAATCGATCGATTTTTCCAGTAAAATGGAGGTGCCCAAGTGTTCTCACCTAGGGGACGAAGGATTCCTAGGAGCCTAAGCCCCCGGGGCCTTACGCAGCCCGTCCCTCTTGGTTCGGCGTCTCGTGGGGGTCTTGAACGCTGCTCCGACCCTTGAGGCGCTCCCACCTGGGCAATCCATACCCTCTCCTTAGCGGTTATACCATCTTTGTTGTATCGTGGATGCAACTGTAGGAAATTGAAGCAGAGATTAACACCTACTTTTGTCTCTTATAATTAAATAATGTCTCATAATGTTGATGCATTGATAAATTGTTGGCGAAGAGAAAATAACAAGGATCAAATCATCCACTCTTTAACAGGTTTAATGATAATTAGCCTCAATGGATGGTGGTTCATGGCGGCGTCCATGAGATGTACCTTGAGGTGGTGTACCTCTGCTTCTGGGACACCCCGAAGCCGCTCCTGATGATCTCGGGGAGCACCTGATTGGCGAACCTCTCCGTCGGCTGGCCCGGGACAATGCCCTCGCAGTCGGGGTCGAGGTAGATGTAGTAGATTTTGTCTCCGAGTTTGTAGGCGCTATTGTCACCGCGGGAGTAGACTGGCTTATGCTGAATGCGGAAAGGGAAGAGGCGACAAGCCGTAGGCTTCATCCCCTGTATCATGCATATCCACCTGTCCATGAGGGGGCGCTGTAGGACGCAGCGGCGATCCGGGCCGTTTCGCAGGTAGACCTTCCCCGTGCCGTACTCGAAGACGCCCTGGCCGCAGGCGCTCCCGACCTTCACGAACTCGTCCATGCGCAGGGGGACCCTGTACCCGACGCAGCAGTTGCCACACGCCCTGCACTGCCAGCTGGCGACCTCGCGCCAGGGTATGAGCGTCTTGTCCCCCATGTCAGTCTCTAGCCCCTGTGGGCTTGAAACGTAAATACTTTGCCAAGAAGAACCCCGAGCATCAGCGACAAGATCGATACGGAGAAGACAGGATCGACCCATGGAAAAAATTTTCCTGCACCTGAACCAAATTGTTTCTATGCAGCGCCCCCCTCAGGGTCGGTTAGGGTTCATCGACTTCACTCGCGGCGTGATCATGGCGCTGATGGCGTGGGACCACGTCGCCGGGTTCTGGTACTCCCAGCACTACGGCAGTGAGGGCCTCGGTGGAGTCTTCCCCTACCTCGGCGCAGACCTCGCCCCATTCATGGCACGCTTTATCACCCACTTCTGTGCCCCCACCTTCTTCTTCCTCTCCGGGACCTCGATAGCCATCTCCACGGTTAGGAAGCTGCAGAAGGGTATGAGCCAGAGGGAGATATCAATCCACCTCGTCAAGCGAGCGGGTGTCCTCGTCCTGCTTATGGTCTTCATCGAGGGTAACGCTTTCGAGCTCAGCCCACTCTACTTCGGCGTCCTCGGCTGTTTCGCCGCCTGCTTCATCATATTCAGCGTTTTTCGCAGGCTCCCCTGGCTGGCTATCCTCGGTGTCTCCGCTGCCATAGTGGTCCTCCACCCACTCCTCGACCTTAGCTTCATCCCCAATGAGGAAATAGGGCTCCTGCTGAGGCTCTACCTGCATGAGCCAAGCTTCGAATACTACCCCTTCCAGGTCCTCTACCCGGTAATCCATGGGTCGGAGTCATGGGGCTCGGCTGGTGCTTCGGGGTGTTCCTAAACCACCTCGACAAGGATCGGATTAGGAGGCTCGTGGCGCCAATAGCCTTGACTGGAATCACGTCCATAGTCGCTTTCATCGTGATAAGGTGGCTCAACGGCTACGGCAACCTTGTCCCGAGGCAAGGAAACACGATCCAAGCCTGGCTGGCCGTGTCGAAGTATCCACCCGACCTAGCATTCCTAACTATCACCCTCGGCGGCATGTGCCTGCTGATGGCCCTCGGCATCTTCATAGAGAACAAGAGCTGGTTCAGCGGTGGCGTTACGGGCGTTCTCCTAGTCTTCGGCAGGACACCCCTCTTCTTCTACGTCACCCATCTCGTCCTCTACAGGGTCCGCCCATTCTTCATGACAAAACCACTCTTCACGACGGATCTACCGACAACAATCTTGTTCTGGCTGGTAGGGCTCACAATCCTATGGAGGCTCTGCTTAAGGTATGAGAAGTTGAAGAGGGCGCACCCGGAGTCGCTGCTCCAGTACATCTAACCCTCGCCGTGCTTATTCTTCTCCTCCGCTTCCTCGAGGTCATAGAGGAGGGGATAGATGTCGTTGTGCTGCTTTATGAGCTTGAGTGTGAACTTCGCGAACACGCCTATCATGACGATCGCGGCAACGTAGATGAGGATGGTGTAGACTAGGATTATGTCCACTTATTCCACCACGAAAGGCTGTGCGGAGGGGTCTATTGAAGCTTCCCCTTGCCCGCGAGGGAGATAGACATTACCCACGCGTCCTCTCCGTCGAGGTAGTAGCCGTAGTTCCGCTTCGTCTTCGTGAAACCTAGCCCCTCGTAGAGCTTAACGGCGGGCTCGTTCCCGACGCGCACCTCGAGGTAGCACTCCGTCGCCTCGTAGGTTACAGGACCCCTCTTCATCACCTCGAACATGAGCGCCTTCGCCATGCCCCTGCGCCTGTAGGGCTCCCTCACGGCTATTGAAACGACATGGAGGAGCCGTGCCGGGCTGAGGTTGCGCAGCTTGCTGAAGCCACGCTCCACCCGACACATGATGTATCCCTGTATGTCGCCGTCCGCCTCCGCGACGACGAAAGTCTCCGGGAACCTGCTGAACAGCTCCCTGTAGAAGCTGCTACTATAGTTCTCGGGGAGGCACTCGAAGTTTATGGCCATGACCCTGTTCAGGTCCTCAACCCTGAAAGTTCTGAGTGTGAAGCCTTGGCTCATCCCCGATTCTCCTTTCAATCAGAGAAACACGGATTTAAACACGTCGGATTACCCTGCAAGGCTTTTTACCGCCTTGGACGGAGGGAGAACAGAGGGACTTGTCGGAGGATTACCTGGTCAGCGCCGAAATCGACGGCCTCGTCGAGTCCATCTTCGTAGTTGAGGAGCGCTTCAAGGACAGGGAGACCCCGAACTACATAGTCTCCCAGAGGACCCCGGGGGATAAGCAACGCGTACTGAAGAATGCATTCAGAACCCTCGCGGATAAGGTTAGGCCGATGGGTTACCTAGCCGAGTTCAGGTGGATAGTCGGCAGGTACTACGTAACGCTCACGCCGAGACCAGCGGAGGTGAGGAGGAGTAGTGCGAGGAATCGCCTCCTCTTCGCGGTGACCGTGGGGACCATCTTCCTCGACGGCTACCTTAGAAGCAGCAACCCGGTCCTGACTGAGGTCTTGATGGCGGGGACGCCCGTGTTCCTCAACGCCCTCATCTTCACTCTCGGCATAGTGACGGTCTTCGGCATCCACGAGCTAGGCCACAAGCTTGCGTCGGAGAGAAGGGGGATTCGGGCGTCGTGGCCGTTCTTCATTCCAGCCCCGCCTGGGCTCGGAGGGACGTTCGGCGCGGTGATAAGTCAGGATGAACCGCCCACGAATCGGGACGACTCTATTCGATCTCGGCCTCTCGGGGCCATTCTTCGGGTTCGTCGCATCCATAGTGATTGGGATCGTCGGCATCATGCTCTCCTACACGGTGCCTCTAAGCCAGGTCTCCGACTGGGCTGTCTCCTACCCTGAGATCAGGTTCCAGCAGATACCTATGCCCATAGCCCTGCAGATGATCTCGGACTACATCCGACCCGTTGCGAAGGACACAGTGCTCGTCCTCCACCCTCTCGCCTTCGCGGCGTGGGTGGGCTTCCTCGTCACATTCGTCAACCTCATACCCAGCTGGCAGCTCGACGGCGGGCACATTATCAGGTCCCTCTTCGGGAGGGAGACCCATAAGATCATCTCCATCACGGGGGTCTTCCTCCTCATGATCTCTGGCTACGTGATAATGGCGGTGATAATCGCCTTCTTCCTTATGAGGGAAGGGACTGAGTCGATGGCGCCCCTCGACGATGTCTCGCCGACGAGCCTGACTCGTAAGCTCGGCTTCATCGGCTACGCAGTACTCATGGGGCTGTCGCTGATCGTTCTGCTCCAGGCATGATCTGATAGGAAAAGAATTCTATAGTGGGCTGGGTGTGGTTGCTGGTGTCCCCGCGGGCACGGTTGAGCATCCATATGGGATGACGAGCGTGCGGCGCCCCCGCCTCCCCTCGCTGGCCTTCGAGTAGGCGTCGTTCGCCGTCCTCGCGACCGTGACACCTAGGGGCTCGACCATGTACTTGGGCAGGCTGGAGACTAGGAAGACCTGACTCTTGGCCGTCGCCGCCTTCACTATCTGGAGCGCCTCGGCGCCGAGTGCGTAGCGCCTCTCCAGCTCCGACTGCTGCTCGACCTGAGCCAGAGTGGTGAATGTCTCGGCCCCGAGCCCCTCCGGGCACTCAGCGAGGAGGACGATCGCTCCGCCCTTCTTAACGAGCCTAGTTGGCGACTGGAGCGCCCAGGCGGCCGCGTAGAGGTTGTAGTCGTGCTTGGAACCCCCTGCGCTTACGACAACGATGTCCGCCCCCGCCTCGGCGTTGATCTGGTAGCTCGCCCCGAGGGTGTAGATGGCCTGCCCCCATGTCTCCTCGAGGGCGCCGGCGAATGCGGAGAGGAGCCTACCGTGGGAGTTGGTAACCAACTGGATGGCGAGGTCGCAACCTGCAAGTCTCGCTACCTCGAGGGCGTCCTCCTTAATCTGGTTGAGCTCGACTATCCCCGGTTTCACTTCCCCCTTTAGTACGAGTTTCCTGTGGGCTTCGATTGTTTCGGGTGAGGCTAAGCCGGGCATGATCGCCGTGTGGGCTCCTGTGAAGCCGGTGTAGCTGTCCGCCTCGACCTCCCCGACCGCCATCTTCACCTTCGCATCCGTGTACGTCTTGTTGACCATTAGTGGAGTCTTCTGCTTAGTCTCGCCAAGGTTGGCGAAGGAGGTGGTCGACCTCGTATGCTCGACGAGGTTCACCCCCTTGAGGTCGTCCGAAGCCCTCAGGGCCTTGAGGAGTTCCCTCCCACTCCTCTCGCGGACCCCGTTGGCGACTATGATTGTTATCTTGTCCCTGGGGACTATGAGGTTGACGAGCTGGGTGACGACGGGGGCCAAAGCCGCCACCGCGTTGCCGGGCATCGTCGTCCCCTCTAAGGCGATGGACACCCTGCAGTCGGGGCCGACCAACTCCTCCAATTTCTTGGAGCCGCGCGGCTCCGCCAATGCCCTGTTGATGATCTCCCTCGCGTTGAGCTGAGGCTCCTGCCTAACCGGCTCAGCTATGCTGAGGAGGTCTCTCATGTCGACGGTTACGTAGACTTCAGTGCCCCCGTAGGGGAGCCAGCATTCGACCAAATGGGTTCAGAAGTGTATACTGGCTCGGAGTTTCTTATTTTTATGGGGTTGAAAGGTATTGGATCAGCCGTGCATACCCATGCCGTTTTTGTGGGAGCCCATTCCGCTGTAGTTGGAGCCCTTCTTCCCCGCGTCCTCGAGTATCTTGTTGGCGGAGGAAACGTCGCCGCTCATCATCTGGCCGAGTCCCTGGTCGAGTGAGGACTGAAGTTCAGTGATCTTTGCTTCGATTGCGCTGGTGTCCTTGCCCTGCTTCTTCATGGTCTTGGCGAGGTCCTGGAGCACCTGAATCTGTGCGCGTATCATGTTGGTCTGCATCATCCCCTGGGAGTAGCCTGTGTCGCCGATGGTGCTGATGGTAGTTGTGAGGTCGTTCGAGGCGGCCACGAGGTCGTTTACGGCCTCGTCGTCGTCACCAGCGCCCATCTTCGACTTGGCGCTCTGGATCAAGCCGTTAGCTGACCCGAGCCTGCCCATCATTGAGTTCATGTTGCTGTTCTTAAGATTCTCCCCGAGCTTCTCGAGGTCTCCTCGGGTGGCGTTGACGCGCTGCTGGAGGTTAAGGCGGAACTTGTCAATCATGTCCCTGTGCACAGATTGGATGAGGGGCCTGACGAGCTGGAGAGCTTCCTGGAGGCTGTCCTTGGCGGCCTTCGCTGCGGTGACTGCCTCGTCGTACTTCGCGCCGGCGATGAGGGTGTTAGCGAGGATTAGGCTCACGTTTGCCTCTGCCACTTTTGCCCTAGCAGTGGTGACATCCTTACCGGCGTCGTTGAGGTTGCTCAGCACCTGCGAGATCCTCTTGGCGTCGCTTGTCATCCTGTCAACCTGGCGTTGGAGTATCTCGAACCTTTGCTCGTAGATGTTCGCTTCCACCTTCGCGATCTTTAGAGAGAGGGTCATGGCATTCTTGAACTGGTTCATGGCGCGCTGCGTGGATTCGGATGCGGCGACGTAGTTGCCGCTGGCGTAGAGGCTCTGCGCGATAGCGAGGGCCTTGGTCCCCTGAGTCATCGTGGAGTTGACCGCCGCGGGGAGCGTGACGTTCCTGTCCTTGACGCTCTGTATTGTCTCCTGGGCGAGTGTCTCTGACATGGCGGCGGCGTTGATGAGCTGCTGCGCCATGCTCTTGACGGAGACCGAGGTCACCATGAAGACCGTCGAGGCAGTGTTGTTGCCTCTCGTTGCGGTCACCTTGTAGATGCCCAAGTCCGCGGTGGCGGGGAGGGTATAGGGCGCAATGTAGACTCCCGTCGTATTCGCGACGACGTTCGTTGCGTACACGGAACCCGTGGTGGCGTTGACGTTAATATGAACCGTGGTCCCCGCCAGCGACGTGCCCTTTATAGTGACTACATCGCCCGCGTTATAGTACTTGGCTGCGGTCTGCACCGTAAGGGTCGCCGTGGCGAGCGCAATCGGTACCAGTGGCACTAGCAGAAGGGCTGCTGCGAGGGCGACCAGTAATTTTCTTCCGTTCACTCTTATTTCACCACCAATGAGCTATCCACGAGCCTACTTGAGGAACACGCAGGAATACTTTGGAACACCTGTTTCAAGCCTCCTGCCCACCCCGGTACTTTTTGGTGACATAGATGAGGCTCTGGCCGCCGATCTTCCTCTCCTCGACTATGCCAGCCGCCATGAGGCGGCGGATCATCCTCCACGCGCTTGTGCGGGGGATGTCGAAGCGGTCTCTTATCTCGTTAGCGAACGCCTCCCCGCCTCGTTCCCCAAGGAACCTGATCACCTCCTTGTCGTCGACACGGAGGTCAGGGTTCCTCTGGAACACGGTTTCAAGGTTGACTGGTGTGTCGTCGCTCCTATGAGATTGGGGCGGGGTGGGTATTGGGGGGGCTCCCCTACGCCTCATGAACACGGCGATCACCACTGCGACAACCACCGCGGCCACTGCGAGCCCCGCGATTAGGATTATGTTATCTCCAGTCCCCTTAGAACTTGTTGCGGCCGAGTAAGCCTCGTCAGCGCTCGTCTTAGCCCTTGAATAGTCACCTACAGAGTAGTAACCCTGCGCGTCATTGAGCAGGCCATCCGCCGCCGCGGTGTTCGATGTCCTCCCGGCGCTCTTCGCTGCCTGTATCGCAGTATAGGCGCGCTGTATCGCTGTGTTGGCGGCCTGTGCCTCTAGGTCGGCCTCGATAGCGGAGGTCTTCGCCTGAGTAGCTAGCTGCTCAGCGGTCAGATAGTTGGCTGTATCGAAGGCGGCCTTGGCTTGAGTGAGCTGCGTGTCGGCGTTGATCGTTATGACGTCCTTCGCCTTCGTTGCGTTTATGGTGGTCTCCGCGTCCTGGATTATCGACTGGGCGTGCTCCTTCGTCCCTACGGCGGAGACAACATAGGAGACTGAGTCCGGGCCGGGGGGAAGAGTGATTTGCGTGCGTCCGTTCACCGTCCCCACGTCGAGGGGAACCTGACTCAGGCTCACGATCGTAGCCCCCGCCGGGAGGATAGCCACGAGATTCGTCGGCGAGGTAACGTTAAGTGACCACAGGGTCCCGACCTTCGTCGTGAGGTCCTGGTTGGAGTAGGTGAAGGTGAGGACGGTCGACCCTAGGGAGTCGACTGTGACTGAGGACCCTGACTTGGTCGCAGCGAGGGGGAGGCCGTCCTGGTTGACGACTAGGAGGTCGGGGAAGTTGGAACCGAAGAGGGGGATAGTCATCCTCGCCGTTGTGGGGTTGACATCGACGTTGTACTCGATGCCCACGACGCCGTCGACATATATGGTGGCGGTGAGGCTGGTCGGCGTATAGTCGGCGGAGAAGGTGTTCAGTAGGGGCGCCGAGGTGAGTAAGAACACAAACAGAAACGTGCCCCAGACCACACGCATCATGATCAGCTTAACTCCATCTTGCTTCCGAGGGTTAAAAACCCTAATCGAGCCACAATCCATCCCGAAAACGGTTTATTCAACCCCACCCAAGCGGGTATTGGTGCTCAGTTTTGCTAACGGAGAAGAAGATAGCCTACTATGATAAACTGGGGGAGGAGAACACTCTGCCCACGTTCGAGGCGGCGAAGAGGAGGGCCGACGAACTAGGAATCAGGGACATACTCGTTGCTTCGACGCGGGGTAGCGTCGGACTCCGTGCGGCAGAGTTCTTCAAGGGGTACAACCTCGTTGTCGTCGCCCACAGCCAGGGCTTCAAGGATGTGGGGAGCAATGAGATGCCCAACGACGTCCTGGCGAAGATCAGGGCTGCGGGCGGGAAGGTACTCGTGACGGGCCACGCCTTCGCGGGTGTGAGCCGGGCCATTAACAGGAAGTTCAACACTCTAGGCCCCGCTGAACTCGTCGCGAGTGTCCTCCGACTCTTCGGGCAGGGGATGAAGGTCTGCGTCGAGATCACATTCATGGCAGCTGACTCGGGGATGATACCTATGACTGGCGACGTTGTGGCCATCGCCGGCTCCGGGAGGGGGGCGGACACATCAGTCGTCATAAAACCCGCCCACCTCAACGACATGTTCGACCTCTACGTGAAGGAGATAATAACCAAGCCGAACACCCGCTGACTAGTGAGGAATCAATTTTTTATCTCGCATCCCCCCACGAGAAACCATGTCGAACCTAGTCGAACAGCTCAAGGAGCAGAAGAAGATAGAGCTGAGCCACGTAAAGGAGCTCAAGCCAAGCGTGGCGAAGGCGCAGAACAAGCTTGTCGCTGCCCTTTTGGAGAGCATAGTGCTGGACAGCCAGAAGCACGCGGCTCTCTGCCAGGCTCTCATCGACGTGAAGGGGGGTGAGATACCAGCATCTATGGATATAGACATGGGCGCCGCAGTCGACCTCCACCAGGACATAAAGCAGCACATCAGGGTCGAGGCTGATATGTTGTCGCGGGTCGGTGTCATGGCGCGGGAGGCGAAGGACAAGAGGGTGAAGGCGATGATTCAGTACATACTCGAGGACGAGAAGAGGCACCACTCCACTCTCCAGGCCCTCTCGAACCTAATGGATCAGGACAACACGGCCTTCGAGGAGTACCTCGAACTGTTCCAGAAGTACATGGTAGTTCCGAGGTAGGACTGTCTGGCTAGGCGAAGATTATGAACTTCTCCTTCTTCGCCTTGCAGACCGGGCACTGGTCGGGAATCTCCCCCTCTGTCGTCCATCCGCAGACCTCACAGACGCCGATCTGCTTGAAGTCGGCGTCCTTCTTCTGCTCCGCCGCCTCCTTGGCTCGGGTGTATAGTCCCGCGTGGGTCTTCTCAGCCTCCCAAGCGTATCGGAATGTCACCTCAGCGCCGTACTCCTTCTGGTCCTTAGCCACAGCCATGTAGGCGGGGTACATCTCATTGACCTCGTGGTTCTCACCCTCGATGCCGTGCTGGAGGTCCTCGACTGTAGACCTGCTCCCGAAGAGGGCGCCCCCAACGGTGGTCTGGGCCCCCTTGGTCATTATGTTCCGGTAGTGGTTCCCTGCGTGTATCCTCTCCGCGTGGGAGACAGCGGTGAAGAGGCGGCTTATATTCGGGAAACCCGACTCCGCAGCCCTCTTGGCGAAGATGAGGTACCTCATGTGGGCTTGGCTCTCCCCGCAGAAGGCGCTTATCAGGTATGACTCGGTCATGGGTCTAACCATAATCTCACTTGTGGATCGGTGGGAGCCCCGGTTTTTATCGGTTACGAGAAGGCGAGACGGGGAGGGCATACCATATTCGTCTCAACGTTTATGGTCGGCGTACACGTCGACAGGACGTCCCCCCGCCCCGTTTCTCTGCTTGGAACCCCATCGTATAAACCTGATCTGCTGGCAAATCTTATCCGGAGTTCGCCCCAATCACATACCACGTTCCGAGGTTCTGCGATTGATTGAGATCAGGTTCCATGGGATGGGCGGTCAGGGCGCTGTCATGGGTGCCCTGATGCTCGCTGAGGCCGCCTTCAGCGAGGGGAAATACGCCCAGAAGATCCCGATGTACGGGGGCGCGCGACGCGGCGGGGATGTCACTGTCTTCCTCCGCCTCGACGACAAGCCGATAAGGCGGACATGTGGCATCTACGAGCCAGACTCCGTGATAATCCTCGACCCGACCCTGAAGAGCCAGCCCTTCGTAAGGGCGGGCCTCAAGAAGGGGGGCACTGCCATCGTCAACGATGAGTCGAATCCGGAGGAGATCGACCTCGGCGTCGAGCTCGGGAAGGTCGCCACGCTCGACGCGACGGGGATAAGTGCGGAGGTCTTCGGTGTACGCGCTATCCCAATTGTGAATACGCCAATGCTAGGCGCCGTCGCCAAGGCTACGGGCTGGGTAAAGCTCGAAAGCCTCACGGAGCCCATAAAGCACCAGCTACCCGGCAAGGTCGGGGAACTGAACGTCAAAGCGTGCAAACTTGGCTGGGAGGGCGTCAGGGAGGCCTAAGCCATGAGCAGCATAGTTCGCAGCTTCAGGCCTGAGGTCGACCAGAAGAAGTGCGTCAAGTGCGGCCTCTGTCAGACCTTCTGCCCAGAAGGGACGGTCATGCTCACCGATGGGGGCGTTATCTTCGACTACCGTTTCTGCAAGGGCTGCGGCGTCTGTGCCAACGAGTGCAGGGTCAAGGCGATCGCCATGGTGAGGGAGGAGGCCTAGACATGAGCTTCACAAGGATGATGGAGGGCAACGAGGCCGCTGCGTGGGGCGCTAAGCTCAGCCGCGCCGAGGTCATACCCGCCTACCCGATTACGCCGCAGACCGAACTGATCAGCAACATAGCCTCGATGATAGCGGACGGGAGGATGAAGGCGGAGTACATCAAGGTGGAGGGCGAGCACACGGCGATGGCAGCGGCGATAGGCGCCTCCGTCACGGGGGCCCGCGTCTTCACGGGCAGCAGCAGCCAGGGCATACTCTTCATGGAGGAGCCATTTTGGATGCCGCCGGGGATGCGTCTCCCCATAGGGATGTGTATAGTGAACCGCAGCGTCGCCCCCCTCGGCACGCTCCGCCCCGACCACATGGATTCGATGCTCCAGCGCGACACGGGCTGGATACAGCTCTACTGCGAGAACAGCCAGGAGGTCCTAGACACAATCGTGATGGGATACAAGATCGGGGAGGATAAGAGAGTCTACCTCCCCGTCGCAACCTGCTACGATGGCTACTTCGTATCCGCCACCGCCACCCCAACAACGGTCCCTGATCAAGGTGAGGTCGACGACTTCCTCCCGCCCTACAAGCACGAGTGGTACAGCCTTCTCCCCGAGGACTTCCGCATGCACGGCCACGAGACTAACATGGCCAAGGCACGTTACGAGGTTCAGCAGGCCCAGGAGACGGCGAAGGCCGTCATCGAGGAGGTCGAGAAGGACTGGAGGAAGCGCTTTGGCAGGTACTACGACGGCATGATTGAGGAGTACCAGTGCAAGGACGCTGACGCCGTCCTCATGACGATAGGCAGCATGACGGGCACCGCCCGAGACGTCGTCGATGAGATGAGGGCCAAGGGCAAGAAGATTGGCCTCATCAAGCTCCGCTGCTTCCGCCCCTTCCCCAGAGAGGAACTGAGGAAGATAGCGAAGAAGTACAAGGCCATAGGCGTCGTGGATAGGAACACGAGCCTCGGCTCCGCGGGCGGGGGCATAGTCGCCACCGACCTTGCTAGGACGCTATACGATGTGGACGAGCGCCCGGTGATAGCCGACTTCCACGTCGGCCTCGGGGGCACCGATGTCACCATGAACCAGATAGAGTATATGGCGAAGGAGACGCTCAAGGCTGCGAAGACTGGGAAGTTCAAGGAGGCCGTGGACTGGGTGGAGTTCCACGACCTCGGACCGGTGATGTGACATGAGTACAGATAAGAGGTTCGACGAGTACTACGACCGCGTGCACCTTCAGGGCGGTACAATTTGCTGCCCCGGGTGCGGCGGCCCGCTCCTTTGGAGGATGATCCTCGACGCAGTCGGCCCCAATACCGTGGTGTACGGAGACGGCCCCTGCGCGATGTGCGCCATCAGGAACATAAAGCTCCCCAACTTCAGCATCCACTTCAGCTTCGCCGCCGACGGCGCCACGGGGATCGTAGCGGGCCTCCGCGTTAAGGGTAGGGAGGACATCACAGTCGTCAGCAGCGCAGGAGACGGTAGCATCGGCGACATAAGCATCGGTAAGGTGAGCGCCGCCGCGGAGAGGAACGAGAACATGATCCAGATCTGCGTCGACAACGAGGCCTACATGAATACGGGTATCCAGAAGAGCGGTCTCACACCCTTCGGGGCGTGGACTACGACGACGCCGAAGGGGAAGGAGGCGATGAAGAAGGATATACCCATGATCATCGCCGCTCACAAGCCACCCTACGTCGCAACGGCTAGCGTCGCCTACCCCAACGACCTCAAAGCCAAGCTCCGGAAGGCAAAGGAGATCAGGGGCTTTAAGTATATCCACACCGTCATTCCGTGTCCGACGGGTTGGCGATTCGACCCCGCAAAGGCTATAGAGGTGACGAAGCTCGGCGTCGACACCTGGGTCTGGCCCCTCTACGAGATAGAGGGCAGTATCTTGAAGGTGAACAGCCGGTCGGAGCAGAAGCCGGTGAAGGAGTACCTCGACGCGCAGGGCAGGTTCAGGGGCATGTCCCCCGAGCAGATGGATTACCTCCAGGGGGAGACGGACACCCGGAGGAAGAACCTGCTAGAAGCGAACGGAAAGAAGATCTTCCTCTAGCCTCCCCCCTTTTATTTTTATCAGTCTGTTTCTTAGGTGTGGAGCCCATCGCCGTCATCGGCCACGTCGCCATAGACAGGATAATCACCCGTGGCGGTGAACGACAGCAGCTCGGAGGGCCACCCACCTATGTTTCCCTCATCACACATCTCCTAGGCATCAAACTTACGGCAGCTACGAAAGTGGGTGGGGACTTCCCCGACGAGTACGCCTCGGAGCTGGCGGTTAGGGGCTTAGACATCCGCGGCTTTATTGTGCAGTCGGCTAAGACTACACGGTTCGTCCTCAACTACACGGGTCCCGAGAGGGGCCTCGGCTACGACAGCATCTGCGCCCCCATAGAACCTAGAGACGTCGAGGGTCTCGCCAACGCCGCGATCCTCGCCCCGATAGTCCAGGAGATATCCGGGGA
Organism: Candidatus Bathyarchaeota archaeon; assembly: GCA_963820555.1. GTDB lineage: Archaea > Thermoproteota > Bathyarchaeia > TCS64 > TCS64 > UBA8941. The sequence goes on along the minus strand of CAWGAT010000039.1, from coordinate 4,247 downwards.
GACGCTCGAGGCGTTGGAGTCTAGGGTCCTCGCCCTCGACCCACAAGGATTCGTTAGGAGACTGGAGCCAGGCGGCACCATTCGCCTCCAGCCATGGCACAACAGGGATCTACTCGGCCGCCTATCTGTGTTCAAGGCCTCGGAGAGAGAGCTCCGCCTCGTCGCCGGGAAGGGGGGCTGGGTCGGGCTGGAGAGAATGTTTGGACTCGGCGTGAGGGTCGCAATAGAGACGCGGGGGGATGCGGGGGCCCATATCAGGTACGCTGGGGGGAGGATTATAGTGCCCGCCTACACGGGAGACACGGTGGACACGACGGGGGCAGGGGACGCGTTCATCACTGGTTTCTTCTCGGCCTACGCCTCAGGGGAAGGTGTCGAGTGGTGCGCCGCCATGGGCTCGGCGGCCGCATCCGCAGTGGTGGAGACGATTGGTCCCAAGATCAATATAGATAAAGCAGAGCTCCATGAGAGGGCGGAGAGGGTGCTAGAGGGAATCAGTCGGTTAGCCTAGGATCCTCTTCGAGACGAAGTAGACGGCGAGGGCGGCGATGAGCCCAACCCCCCAAAGAGCGTAGTAGCCCAGATCCATGTACGTGTTCTCATCGAAGCTGACCGAAGGCCCCATCCCAAAAATAGTGTCGTTCTTCTTAGTCCCCGCTGCTGTAGCGGCCGATGTTGCTGCGTCGGCTAAGCTTCTCGCCGCGCTTGCCGCTTGACTTGCAGTCGAAGCAGCCGTATCATTTAATGTAGCTATAATAAACCCTGAAGAGTTGGCTGGTGTTGTTGGAACGACTGATATTGTGGAGTTTGAGTACCCTCTACCAGTGATCACTGTATTTCCCGCCGTCGATGTCTTGTTCAGCGTAGACTCTGGCGCTCCCCCCGACTGAAGGTTAGCAGTCTGAACCACCGTTGGCGCGGCGAAGTTAGACAGCTGCCCGGGGAGCAGGCCGACCAGCATGACCCCCACGACCACTGCCAATATCGCGTATATACCAGTCCTCATCGCTGTCAAGCTATTCTCCTCCCCCCGGCTCTCTTAATGCTAGGCTTCCGAACATCCGTTCTAATGTTAGAACAGCGTTCAACTTGGCTTTTCCCTCCAGATCTTCACCGTCTCGTACCAGAAGATGGCTGCAGGGACGAGACCCATTACGAGGGTGGTGATGTATTCTCTCGTTGGGACGAATGGAAAGGTTGCGAGAAAGGTGACCAGCATCGAGGTGACGAGTACGGCGTAGAAGAGGTAGCGTGGCAGCATGACGCCGCCGAGGCTGACGAAGCTGCGGAGGACGCCAACGCTGCACCTCCTTTATGAGGTGGTAATCCCCATAGACGTTCTCGACCAAGCCGAGGTCCTGAAGTTTCTGAAGATGGTAGGCGGCGACGCTCGGGCTGCTAAAGCCGAGGGCTCGCTGGATCTCACGGACACCGACGGTCTCCTGCCCACCCTTTAGGATGTGCATGTAGACGAGGAGCGTCTTCCCCTTCAGCTCCGACTCGATGCTGGCGTCGTCCAATGGCTTCACCTTTAAGAAAAATGTGAGGGATTTAACGTTGGCGCTAGGGGAGGAGGTTGAGGACGGCGAGGCTGGCGTGGACGGCCTCCTCGGTGCGGACGGTCTCAGTCCCCTGCTCGGGGATCGTGTTGAGGTTGAACTGGAAGCAGTCAGCAACATCTCTGTGCTCGTGCTTTAGAATCTCTTGTATCCCGACGCGTGGGCTGCCGAAGGCGACGAGGACGTTGCGGGCCTCCGTGAGTTTGGCCTTCAGGCGCTCCTCCTCAGAGGTGATGGGCGAACCCGTTCTGCTCGTGGCGATGGTTAGGTCATAGTAACCCCCGGAAGCCAGCTCGCCTAGGGTCTTCTTCGACACCTGTATCTCGTAACCCCAGTATGCGGGTATCTCGGCCCTCCTCGCCATCTCGCAGCGGGGCTCGGGGTCCGCCTCGATCACCCTGACGGTGACCCTGCTACCACGCGAGGGGGACTTCCCAACGAAACGAATCGGCTTCTCGACCCCTATGTCAACGACGTTGACGCCCTGCTGGTCGAGGAGGACGCCCTCGCGGAATTCGCCTACGCGGAGGTTGGCGGCGTGGGCTTCGAGTTGGTGGTGGGGCGTGCGTAGTGGCTGGAGGGTGCCGGCGTACTGGAGCTCAGGACGAACCTTGTAGAGGTACTTGCGGAGGTATTGTGGGGTCTCGACGTATCCGAGGATGAGCTTGATGAGGGCTGACTCGTCGGGCTGGTCGGGGTAGATGACTATCTCCTCTGCCCTGAATATGGCGGCGCTGCGGGCGAGACGCCCTATGACCTCGGTCTTGTCCCTGAGGTTCGCGTACTCTGCGACGAGGGACGCGGGGACGGCTACCGAGAGCCTACTCCTTCGCCTGCTTGGGGTCAACCTTCTCACCTAATTTAAGTCTGGGCCACGCTTTCCAGCCCGTCTTTACGAGGCGCTCCCGCTTATCAACGTCTCGGAGCACCCATGCGAGGAAGCTGTCGAAGCCCCTCAGCCTCTTGGCCTGCTCGGGGGTGCCGACGCCTAGGCGGCTGAGGTGCTTGGTGTACTCCTCCTCCGCGAATTCCTGGGTGATGCCCGTGATCCTGCTTGGGACGACCTTGTAGCCCTCGTTCGTTAGTGCCTTCCTGACCTCGGATAGAATGTAGCCGGTGCAGACGTGGACGGGCTCGTCCTTGGTGATTCCCAGGGCTTCGGCGCCCTCTCTGACTATTCGAAGGACGTGAAGTAGGTACGCTTTCGCCTTGAAAGCCTGCCCTTGGAAGGCCTCGACCGACACCTCGCCGACGTATCTCTCGTTAGTGCCGACGCGCCGCATCACTATGACGACGCCGCCTATGAGGTCACCCCAGCCGGAGTCGTCCACCTCGACTACCATGTGATCGGGGAATAATCGGCGTGGCTGGTTAAAAGAGGCTAGCCCCTTTTGAGGCGATCTATCGACTCAACGGTGCTCGGGTCTCTTCCGTTGAGGACGCCGAGGTAGGCGCTGACGAAGTCGCCGATATAGAGGGCGCTGAGCATCCGGGCTAGGCGCCCCTCACCACGCGCCTGGACCTCGAGGACCTTTCCAAAGCTCGGCTTGATTATGTCCATGAATCGGCGTGTCTTGGAGGCGAGGTGCTCACCTTCAGCGGGGTCAAGAAGGAAGACAGCACAAAGTCGTGATAATAGCTCCTTGTCAGCCTCCCCAGCGACGATGGCGTTGTGGAACGCCTCTGGGATGAAACTCGACCCGGCTGGGCTCTTCCCGTTCTCGTTTAGCTGGGTGTTCCACCTGTAGGCGACGGCCTCGTGTATACTGCTTCCGTAGACTAGGGGTATGTAGCCGCGGAGTTCAACGGCGAGTCTCTTCGCGGGGTTTGACCACTGCGGGGTCTCGGGGCGCATCTCCTCGCGCATAGCCTTAAGCACATCGATTGCCTCTCTGACTTCCCACCATGAGTCCTCTGTGATGCCTGCCCTTCGTGCTGCGACGACTAAAGAAAGGAACTGGTGGGCGATGGCGGCTCGGGGCTGGAAGCCTTGGGGGAGCTTGTAGATAGTGATGCGGGCGGCCTTCGACCTTTTCTCCAGCTCCCCACCCGAGGTGAAGGAAACAATCTTTGCCCCCTTCGCTTTCCCCTCCTCGAAGGCACTCAACGTCTCCTCCGTGCCACCCGAGTAACTGACGGCGAAAAGCAGAGTGTCTCTTCCTACGAACCTGGGGAGGGAGTAGTCCCGGGAGACGACGATGGGGACTCTTGAGGTCTGCTGGAGCCAGTCCCTGAGTAGGAGCCCGCCGACTGCGGAGCCCCCCATCCCCGCGACGACTAGGTTCCTGAACCCACGGATCTTGAGGTTAACCTTCTCGGCGGCAGCTATGGCGTCCTCGGCGCTCTCGGGGAGAGCGGTTATCACGTCAAGCATTCCACGTGGGTCGACGCGTTCTATGTGATCGAGGTCGTCTAGGGGGATATCCATGGTGGATGAGTGGCTAAATCAGTGTTTTAAGTTTGGCTTGTTACCCGCACACCACCTGGGCGATTGAGGCGTAAACGGCGATTGTGTTTAGGTAATCTTCGACCTTAACGTGGTCCATTTCGGTGTGGGCGAACCTCTCCTCCCCGGGGCCGAAGCCTATCACGGGGATTCCGAGCCAGCTGTAGAAGCGCCCGTCCGTGGCGAAGGTCCATGTCTTCCTCTTCGGCATCTTACCTAGAGTATTCTTGATGGCAGCCTCT
>CAWGAT010000038.1:0-48760 GCA_963820555.1 Candidatus Bathyarchaeota archaeon | reverse complement strand
TGTTAGATTATAAATTATGTTCTAGGCCTAGTTGAGCTGGGCTACCTTTTTTTAGGGTGAAAAAGCATTAGATAGGAAATTATTTTTTTAAGCGCACTGAGGATATTAAAGTTACAGTTAAGATTTCAATAAATAGGGTACCTCGATTATCGTCCTCTCTACTCCGGAGCTTTGGTTAGCGTTGATTATCGCTTGCCTGATCCACCAAGTGGTCTGATTATGCAGCGCCGCCTGCCACCATTTATTCGTCACAAACGTGGAGAGCACGACCGCGGTTGGTTCCCAGCTGTTCATCATGTCACTCTCTTCCAGGAACTTAATCAGAGGCTCAGTCACGGATCTATATGGAGAGGGTACGATGAAGAGGGGGATAGACGGCCACAGCTGTTTCCACTCCTCCTCGAGTGCCTTGCTGCTCCCCTCAGTGAGTTCTACATGGATGCCCATAACATCACTCGCCACCCTGCTGGCTAAGGCGACGGCGTCAACTGTGCCCTGATTAATATGGGATACCGGTATGGCGGCACGTTCCAGAGATCTCCCCAATTTAAGATAATGCTCGATGCTCCCTGGGGACATCTCGGATGTCGAACTCCCTGTAGTGTTGCCGTATCCGAAGGAAGACGTAGACCCCTGATGGTATGAGGATGAATGTGAACCAAGCCCCGTTGATAGAATTTGCTGGCTCCTATGATTAACAGGGCAGACAGGGTCGTGAAGGAACCTAGACCGTTTATCAGGGACTTGATCTGCCAGTGTCTTCCATGGAGCCGCCACCAATGTACAACCATCCCCGCCTGCGAGAGGGTGAAGGCGAGGAACGCGCCCACCGCGAAGAGAGGCACGAGGGCGTGCGAGTATCCGTTGAAGACGATGATCAGGATGGCTGTTGCGGCTGAGAGCAGCAACATACCATTCGCGAAGACGAGTCTATCGCCGAGATTTGATAGCTGGCGGGCGATGTAGCTGTCCTGGGCGAGAAGGGCCGTGACTCGTGGGAAGTCTGTGAATGCGGTGTTCGCGGCGACGGCGAGTATGAGTAGTGTGGAGACTTGTATCAATACATAAAGTGGACCATCACCCAGAATGCGGTGTGCAAGGGCGGATAGTATTGTCTCGTTCTGGCCCAGGTATCACTGCGAGGTACTGAGTGAGTCCAATACTCCCAAGAAAAAGCACGCCAACCAGCACTGACATCACGATAAGCGTCTTACCCGCATTCTGGGACTTGGGTTTCTCGAATGCTGGGACCGCGTTACTTATCGCCTCAACCCCTGTTAATGCCGTGCAGCCCGATGAGAAGGCGTGTAGAAGCAGGACGAGTGTTAATGGCTGAAGTGCCGCGGGTGCAACCACTGTAAGGTTACCTGGGCCCTCGAGGATTGCACGCACAGCACCGAAGGCAAGCATCGGGATGTATGTGAAGAGGAAGAGGTAGACCGGGATCGACATCACGGTGCCGGCTTCACGCGCCCCACGCAGGTTGATGATGACGAGAATAACTAGGATGAGCAGAGAAATTACTACGCGGTGCGGCCACAGTGCGGGGAACGCTGACGCGATTGCTTCTACACCCGCCGTCAGGCTCACAGCGGCCACGAGCAGGTAATCAATCAGCAGAGCCGCCGCGGCGACCAGACCAGCGCGTTCCCCGAGGTTCTCGCGGGCGACTATCAATGACCCGCCCCCTGATGGGTAACCATGGATCGTCTGATAGTAGGATAGGGTTAACATCGCGAGAATCGCTGTTATTGCCAACCCCAGGGTGAATGACATCGATAGCCCGATGGCGCCAGCTGCGACTAGTCCGAGGAATATCTCCTGGTTAGCGTACGCGATCGAGGATAAAGCGTCTGGCGATAGGGCGGCTAGTGCCCGCACCTTATTCAGCTGCGCTCTCCATACTCTATTGTCGGTAGAGGCATGCCGATGATTATGTCTTTTAACCGCTTTAAATCCATGATAATGCCCGCTTAGACCTCTACCTCTCCACAATAACGCCAGGAAACTAAGTAGATTATCTGGAGCATTTCTATTAACATTATTGGCACATTACATGACGCACGCACCAGAAGTGATAGCACCACCCCCAACAAATTAAGTAAAAGGTTATTGAGCAACAGAACCAGATTAACAATCATGAGCAAGAAAAAGTACAGATATCACACAATAAACTTACCAATGGAATTAACCGAGAAGATATTTGAGGTAATTGAGAGTGGGAAACACGGCTACACAAACGTCCCAGATTTTACGAAGGTGGCCGTCCGTAGATATTTACGTGATCTAGGATACATAACATAGACACTCATCCATAAACTGAAAACCCCACCCAAAGCTCGTGAGCACATATAAACCTAAAACTCTCAAACAAACAACAAATTAACACAAACAATTAGAATAAATGAGAACAGCTTCCTATCCCCCCTACACCACGAAAACTAAAACAGACCAATAAATTAAGTCCACAGAATCACTACCCAACCCCACCATAAAACTCAATTAAAAATTAACACAATCAAGTAAATTGAACGGGGACAGCGCTCTATCCCCCCGCACCAAGTAACACTACCCCAGCACTCTCGAAGAACATCCGAGCGAAAAGGGACTTGGGTATAAACCATCAACACCAAGCATAGATCATACGGGCAATCGGGTGGCGAGTGAATCTCTTGGACTCTGAGGTGGTCAGGTTATTCATTAAGAAATCGGAGTGTGACGGAGGACGGCAGAAGTTCCCTCCTGAGCGAATGAACGAATTCTTCCTAACCAATTCTCGCTCCGAGTCATGACAGGGATTTACGGAAGAGTCTACGCAAACCCCCATGACCGACTCCAATCCGCCCTGAAAAATACAACCACCTAGATCCTTCTCGAGAAAGAGCATTGTAACACGTAACAGCTATAATAACACCAACAACAGCTCATAGACTAATACCATTGAAGTTACTGAATCAAGCCCTCCTCACCTTATTCGCACTTAACCTAGCAATAGGTCTTACAAGCCAACTTGTTCAACCCCTCTTCCCACTATACCTAAAGGAGATCGGGGCCAGTGAGCTCGAGAACGCCCTCGTCATAAGCCTCGGCAACCTATCATCAACCATTCTAATGCTCCCCGCCGGGATGCTGATTAGCAAGTTTGGTAAGAGAGCCTTTCTCATCAGCAGCGCAGCAATGTCCGGCCTATCTGTACTTCTCATGGCCTACACAAAGAACTGGACGCTAATCATCCCGCTGAACATGCTGCTCAACATCTCGATGTGCTTCTTCATGCCTACTAGGATGGCGATCATAGCGGAGAACACAGACACCGGAAACAGGGCCAGGCTCTTCGGAGTCATGAATCTCGCCTGGCCAATAGCGGGCATAATAGGCCCGACCGCTGGCGGCTATCTCATAGAACACATCGGTTGGAACAGCGTCTTCATGGTAGCCGGCGCCCTAAGCCTAATCGCACTAATCCCCGCCCTCAAAATAAAGGAGGCAAAAAGAGAAACAGACACCAACACATCTGAGACATTGACCCAATCCTCAATCTTCAACAGGGACTATCGCCCAACCATGTTGACGCTGTTCACTTATCAGGTATTCGTGACCACTTGCATGGCCGGGGTCAACATGATTCTACCCCTATACCTCCAAGACCGCTACCAACTAAGCTACTCACTTATTGGGGCATTCTTCACGGGCTCGAACTTCCTCCTAATATTAACCCAGCTTGGAGGCGGCATAATCGCGGACAAATATGGCAGGAGACGCATGATCCTATTCTGCACAGCCCTCACACCCCTTGTATTAGGCTCCTGGGCCCTATTCGGTGACTGGGTGGCCCTCTTCGTCGTATACTCCTTAGCCTTCGCCCTCTGGAGCCTAACCTGGCCACCCATCCTCGCCATGCTCACCGACATCTTACCACGAAGCCTCCACGGAGCAGGCTTCGGACTCAACATGACTGGCTCGCGACTCGGCTTCACAATAGGTCCAATACTAGTGGGTGCTCTCTACTTTACACCAGGGTCACTCATCCCCTTCATGTTCTCAGCGATCGTATACGCCCTCGCACTACCCTTCGCCTACCAACTGAGGAGAAAAGGAGCGGATAAGCAGTGAAAAAATTTTATTACACTTCTTTTACCCGATTAGTTAGCAATAAGTAACCCCGGAAAATCTGGACCTTGTTCCCACAAATTGATACAGGGAGACAATCAATAATCGTGCCAATGACCCGTGGTTAGGACTCTTCCTCTTCCTCCGGCTCCTCCTCCATCCCCTCGTGCCACATCTTCTTGGCGTACTTGCGCATCATCGGCCCCATCCTCATCATCCCCATCGGGGGCATTGGGCGGCACATGTGCCCCATCCCCTTGAAGGTCAGGTTCGAGGCGTAGCTCTGAACCATCTCCACGGCGCACCCCTCGGGTACACCGCCGTCACGCAGCGCCTTGTAGAACTCAGCGAGGCCCTTCCCAATCTTCCCCGCCGACTCCGGCGAGTAGAACTCGTCGACGACCTTGTGGATGAGCATCGGAACGTGCTCCTCGAGGGCAGCGATTATGAACTCGATCTTCTTCCCCTTCTCCTCCATTCCCATTGAATTCACCGGGGAAACCCTTGGATCGGCGGTTTATATACCTGAACAATTAACTAAAAATATATTAAAAATGCCATAATTCTGCTGGAAAAGCGATTACCACCACAATCTCTCCAGCGGCGCATCCTGCTCATAATGCCCCAAATTCCCAACCACAGGAGCAAAACCCATGATTTTTTCATATGTTTCGAGGCAAGGTAGAATTAACCACCCACGCGTCCATTACCCGTTTGCATCCCCGAACGAGAGACCCATGAAGATGGGCCCTGACCCTACTTAAGGTCTAAGAGCTGAAAACAGGGTGATGTAGCTTCGGGATTCACAGGGGCGTTCACCGGTAGCAGGGCATTACCTCGTCCGAGAACCTGCTCATCGCCGTCGGGTCGTCCCTCGGGAACGCGACAGCGTAGTACTGGGCCCCAAGCTCAATCGCGGCCTCGACGCCGGCCGTGTATTCTTTTGGGTTGTACGCCTTCGAGTCCATGGCACCGAGCATCAGAGCGGGCCCAACCCTCCCCGCCTCCTCCGCGGACCTCTCGACCTCCGAGATCATATCCTGAACCTTCCCCTGGACCCACGGGGGCACGAAGAACATGTCGCCGTATCGCCCCGTCAACCGGAGCATCCGCTTCCCCTGGCTCCCGAAGAGCAGCCTCGGATGTGGCTTCTGAACCGGCTTCGGCGAAAGCACTGCGCCCTCGAGGTCGTAGAACCTCCCGTGGTGCGTAACGCTGTCCTCCGACCAAAGGGCGAGGATCACCTTCAGCGCCTCCACCGTCTTCCCCACCCTCTCCGCGGGCTCCAGCCAGCTACTGTAACCCTTGAACTCGACTTGGCTCCACCCCGCCCCGACGCCGAGGACAACCCTCCCGCCGGAGAGGTTGTCCAGAGTTGAAAGCATCTTCGCCAACATCCCGGGGTGCCTCAACCCAAGAGGGGTCACCAGCGTCCCGAGGCTGATCCGATCAGTCTTCCCCGCGAGGTAGCTGAGCGTCGTCCACGTCTCCAGCGTGCTGTAGGGATTCTTCATGCTGTGCCCAATCTCGGTGCCCCACATATAGTGGTCGGGCATAAGCGCCCCGTCGAAACCGAGGCGATCCGCCTCCACTATCGACTTCGTGATGTAGTCCTGGTTCTCGGCGAGGTTGCCAAGCCCGGTGAGGTAGAACTTCATGTCAATCAGGAAATTATAGGGGAGGCGTCTTTATAATGCTGATAGAGGCGTTCACGCCTTAACCCGGAACAGTTTGGCACTGGTTTCGCCGAGTATCCTCGCCTTGTCCTCAGCCTTCAATGCCCTCATCCCCTTAATCATCGGGATCGCATCGTAGTCCCCCATGTCCCAGGGGAAGTCGGTCCCGTAGAGTACGTTCCCTACCCCCATTGAGGAGACGAGGTAACTGAGGGCACCCTCCGAATGGGTTATCGTGTCGTAGTACATCCGAGACGCGTAAGCACTCGGCGGCTTAGGGATGTTCACCTTCGGCTCGGGGCGAACCTCGTACCCGTGATCGAAACGCCCGATCTGGTAAGGCCAGAAGCCCCCACCGTGCCCCCAACAGAACGTCAGCTTCTTAAACTTCTCTAATACACCGCCGAAGACCACGCTCCCGACCGCTAGGGTAGTCTCCAATGGGTTCCCCACGATGTTGCCGAGGTAGTACCTCCCCATCCGGTCTGCCCCCGCGTTGTTGATGGGGTGAACCACGATGGGCGTCCCCAGCCTCTCCGCCTCCGCGTAGAAGGGCATCAGCTCAGGTGAGTCGAGGTTCCTACCAGCTACGTTCGACCCGATCTCGACGCTCGTGAAATCCAGGTCCCGCACGCAACGATTCAACTCCGCTACCGCCGCTTCAGTGTCCTGAAGGGGCATAGTGGCGCATCCGACGAAACGATTCGGGTGCCCCTCCACCATCCCCGCGATCGCGTCGTTCTGCGCCGCCGCTATCACCGCCCCTGCCTCGGGGGGCGCGTCGTAACAGAAGTTCCCCGGAGTCACAGACACAACCTGAACATCCACGCCCGCCTCATCCATGAACCTGAGCCGCCCCTCTACGTCGCCGAACCCCGGCATCGGCTCCAAGGGGCCGCTAGACCTATCCCCCGTGACTATGACGTACTTACCCCCCTCCACCATGAGCTGAGGGGCATACTTCCTGTACCTCCTATCCACCCCCGCAAGCGCCTCCTTCGTGAAGACGTGGGCGTGCATATCAACAATCAATGAGACCAAACAAGATGGAGACCGCCGGGGATAAAACAACTACCAACTGAACCCAAACAAAGGGGTGGCTCTTGGAGGGGCGAGATAAATATGGGCCATAGCCTTGTATGGAGCCTCCAGGCCCTAGCCATCCTAGGATAATCCAAGGCCTACCTTCACTGGAGCAATCTGCAGAGCATAACAGGGGATTGACGACTCCAACCACAGGTGTAAAACCCATGATTTTTCCATATCGTCGGTGGCGAGGGATAAATAGCCAGCCACAGGTGTGGGTGGGTAATAAAATATGAGGCTGCGAATAAACGACGTACTGAATGAGTAAAGTGGGTTTTTAGGACGTTAAAATAATGAGTGGTGGCGAGTTCGCACCGCTACTACGAGCCCTCGACCCTCTTCGCGAGGTTCCTCTCGTAGACGAGGTATGTCTCCCCGCCCCTCAAGACGAAAAGCGCGGGCGTCGTCGTGTCGACCCCGTACGTCCTGAACGTCTTCGTATCCCCCTCGATGTCCACCGGTATCATCGGCGTCGTAAAAGTCCTCTCCCCCCACCTCTGCTCCAGTTGCAGTATCCCCCCGCTCCTAACTACCCTGTACGAGGAAGTGTCCTTGAAGGTCTTGTACGTCCCCGCGAGGCCGTCCAGAATCCTCCCCCTCCTGAAGCTGGTGATATCCAGCGGACTCTTACCCATCAGCAGCGCAGCCGCGTACTCACCGATGTCCTCTAGGAAGTAGCCACCATTGGCCAGGATCGCTACACCGCAGCCAGCCTCGGGCACGAAGTTGATGTAGGCGCTCGAGCCGAAGACGCTACCGCTGTGCTGGACGAGGCGGTGCCCCAGAAAACCATCCTTAATCCTAAGCCCGTAGCCGTAGTACCGCCACTCCTCACCCTCAATGGGTTCGTCGAGCATCCTGATCTTCGGCGACACCAACTCACCTATCGACTCCTCGCTCGCGAGCCTGTGCCCGTCGAAGGCGCCGCGGCCAAGCATCATCCTAAGGTAGTTAGCCATGTCCAGGGCATTGCTCATCAAGCCCCCCGTCACTGATCATCTGCCCGTACGGGTACCTCGTAGCGACCTTTCCACCGTTCCTGTTAGTCACATACGGGACTGCGAGGTCCTCATCGTCCTTGACGTCCTCTTCGGTGAAGCTGCTCCGGTACATATGAAGCGGCAACAGTATCTTCTCCTTGACGTAGTCGGCGTAGCTCAGCCCCGACGCCTCCTCTATGAGCGCCCCTAGGAGGATGTAGCCCTCGTTGAGGTATGCATGCCTCTCCCCGGGCCGCGATATCGCCCAATCCTCGGCCCCCCTCATGAAGACGAGCAGATCCTGAGCATTCGAGATCGGCAACCAGATGTCGGGCGTCTCCGTTATAGCGGCGAGCGTCGCCTCGGCGTAGCCGAGGGCAGAGAGCCCACTCGTGTGGCTCAAAAGGTGCCTGATGAGTATCTTCTCACCCATCGGCCGCTCCATGAAGGGCAGCCACTTCTCAACGGGATCATCGAGACTAAGCTTCCCCGCCTCGCAGAGCTGTATCACAGCTAGGGCCGTGAAGCTCTTCGTCACGCTCCCGATGCAGTAGATGGTCTCCGGCGTCGCGCTCGACCCCTTCTCGAAGTCCCGGAACCCGAAGCCCCGCTGGTAGTTGACCTCCCCGTCCCTGATCGTGGCTATGCTGAGGCCCACGATACCGGACGCGGTCATCCTCTGGAAGATGAACTTCTCGAGCTCGCTTATCCAACCACTCACATCAGGCATGGTGAAACCCCCACCGGCCCGATAGGCGGGCCGCTAGATTATGGGGAGTGATAGACGCCGCGTAGATAAATCGTTCTGCGGCGCAGGCCCCCGTCACCACCTCTCCCAGGAGACCATGTCGGCCATCGGCTTACGCTCCTTGACCGCCGGTGACTCGTCGGGGTACCCAAGGGGGGTGAGAGCGATGACCCTATGGCTCTCCGGGATGCCCAACTCCTTCCTCACGACCCCCTCGTCAATCTGCCCCCCGAGCCAACAGGTGCCAAGACCCCGCTCAGCCGCGGCGAGACAGAGGTGCTCCATACTTATCCCAACGTTGAGCATGTAGTACGGCTTCCCCTCTTTGTTCCCCGCCTTCGACGGGTCCCCGCACCCCACGATTACGACGGGCGCCTTCGCCGCCCAATCCGTCATCGTGATCCTCTTCCTAGTCGCCTCATCGGTGACGACGATGTACCTCCAGCACTGCCTGTTCCCCCACGAAGGCGCGAGCCTCGCCGCCTCAAGCACGTACTCAATGTCAGCCCTCGGCACCGGGGTCGGCTTGTACTTCCTCACGCTCCGTCCTCTTCCTAACCACATCTATGAACTCCAATGACTAGGACCGGAAGAGGTGAGAATCAGGTGGTTGAAATAAGCTTCGGGTCCCCTCACCTGAGTGACTCCAAGAAAACGTTGACGGCCTGGAGGAGCTTCCCCGTGTCCCAGCTGTAGAGGCCTAGGTTGTGGTCGTACTCCGGAATGTAGACGTGATAGCTGTCCTTGATGTTCGCCTTCGCGTAGGCGACGGCCTCGTCGGTGAATATGCCCCCCTTCTTCGGGTTGCCCTGGATGAGGAGGACAGGGCACTTGATGTCTCTGAGGCGCTCGTGGTCGTACCCGTCTATAACCCTCCGGAATGCCTCATCGTCCTCCGCGCCCGCGGCCCAGTCGGTGAGGACCTCCGGGTCAAGACACCTGAGGTAATTAGCCTTATTCATGAGGGCGATCGAGTCAAGGCCCTCTCCGTAGGTGTTCTTCCCCTGCCCGGGCACACTGACGGGCATCTCCGAGACGAGCTTAACCAGCTCGCTGAAGGGGCCCTTGTACCCAGCAAGCTTCCTCCACCCGGCCCAGTAGCTGTGAAAGTCCCGCATCACGGCCCGCGTTCTGTCCGTCTTGATGCTGGAGTCCCCGAAGACGACCGCCTTGACGAGGTCGGGCCGCCTCGCCGCGACCATGAGGGCGACCATACCCCCCATGGAGGAGCCGAAGATGACGACGGGCTCCCGGACGCATCCATCGATGAAGGCTATTGTGTCCTCGATGTGGTCACGATACCTATATGGTGGCGTTCGGCTAGAGCGCCCATGCCCCCTGAAGTCGAGGGCGTATATATGCCACCTCATCGAGAGAAAAGGCATCACCGGGAGATAGTACTGCCACCTGTCTGTGAGGCCGTGCGTGAGAACCATCGTAGGCCCCGCCTCGGGCCCCTCCGCGTAGTTGAGGGTAGCCTCGCCAACCCGAAACTTCTTCTCTTCGAGCATGGACATCGGCGGTAAGGGGAAGACGGGTGGTTAAGAGACTTTTCATAGAGGGGCTAGAGTGTCGCCTCTAGGACCTGGTAGTTGAAGACGGTGTTGGCGCATCCGTTCTTAATAAGGGGAACCGCCTGCGCCGGTAGGCCCACCCTCCTCGTCATCTCGTAGGCGGGGATGAGCTCCTGCCCGCAAGCGACTCCGACGAACCCCTCGAAGCCACTCCTCTTGATGATGCCGGGTATACACGATCCACCAGGGACCACAAAGACAGCGTACCCCCTCTCCTCCCCAAGCGTGGTGGCCATACCCACCAAGCAGTCCCCGGAACAGTGAGCGCAGCGGTAGGTCGGGACAGCCGCGTCGAATGTCGCCTTACAGCTTCCGTCCATGTGTTTCCTCGAGCAGTGCGGAAGAAAGAGCGCCCTCTTCTCAGTTTTGGAGAACATCTCCTTCTGCCTAGCGTTCTGTATCTGGACGTCGACGAAGTCCTCGATTATCAGCAGGATGTTTTGGACGTCGAGCCCAGTAGCTTCACTCAGCTTGAAGGTAGCAGCGAGGTTCCTCGCCCTCGACCCCAACTTTTTGTGTAACTGCCTCTCCTCGGATATCCTAGCAAGCTCCCTAAAGAAGGACCTAGGGATATCCGACAGGTCAAAGTTGAAGTCGTAGGGCATTTAGATGAGCGGAGGAGTTGAAGCCTTTAAAATTAACCCCTCGTCACACGCCTGTTTTAAACCGTAGCGGAAAGACTTCTACTTGATTGCCATGAGTGAGCATCCTAAGGCCGACTGGGAAAGATTCGGCAGAGCTAGGAAAGCGGAAGCCGAGTCATCACAGAGCTCAACAAGTGGAGGAGAAACTCCCGGAGCTTCGATGTGGCCAGCTACTACGGCCAGGTCCTCATCCACCGCGCCCACACCGTCATGCTCGCAGGAGCAGGGGATAATCACAACCGAGGAGGCGAGGAGGATCCTCGAGGGGGTCAAAGCCGTGGAGAAGGCTGCGACGGAGGACGCCTCTCTCGTCGGCTACATGTCAACGGAAACCGCCCTCATCAAACGGGTGGGTGAAGTCGGCGGGAAGATGCACATCGGCAGGAGCCGCAACGACATGGGGCACGCCCAGCGTCGCATCTACTTCAGGGACCAGACTGAGAGACTCATAGACGCCGTCATCGATTTCCAGAGGCAACTCATCGAGAAGGCGGAGGACAACGTCGAGACCCTCATGCCGGGTTACACACACATCCGGCAGGCCCAGCCCGTCACCCTCGCCCACTACATCCTCGCCCACGTCGAGGCCGCCGCCCGTACGGTGGAGCGCCTAGAGGGCGTCTACGCACGGACGAACCTTAGCACCATGGGGGCTGCGGCCCTCGCGGGGACCAGCTGGGGACGTCGACCGGGAGAGGATGAGGGAGCTACTGGGGTTCGACGGCCTATGCGAGAACAGCACAGACGCTGTCGCCACAATAGACTATGTCATTGAGCTCGCATCCGCTATTGCAATCCATATGACGCAGATCGGTCGCCTCGCCGAGGACCTCCAGATATGGAGCAGCGACGAGTACGACATGATCGACATCGATGAGGCCTACGCTGGGACAAGCAGCATAATGCCGCAGAAGAAGAACCCCCTCGAGTTCGAGTACATAAAGAGCTACTCCGCAGAGTCGATTGGAAACCTTGTATCAACAGTCGCCTCAGTCAAGGGGGTCACCTACACGAACACGGTTGACCGTATCCTGCTAGAGCCCGTCGCCCTCGACACGGCTGTGGGGAGCACAAAGGTGATGGCGGGAGCCGTCGCCACACTCACACCGAAGAAGGAGATTATGATGAAGAACCTGAGAGACGGCTTCACAACTGCAACCGACCTCGCCGACACCCTCGTGAGAAACCATAGCCTGAGCTTCCGCCAAGCCCACGACATTATAGTTGAGGTAGTAGTGAAGGCACTGGAAGAGGGGAAGATGGCCGAGGAGATCGGGCCGGAGATGGTCGCAGACGCATCGGAGAAAGTGATCGAGAGGAAACTCAAGGTCTCAACTGAGGAGCTGGCCTCGGCCCTCGACCTCAACCAGAACCTGCTGGGGAGGAACACAGTCGGCGGACCAGCCCCGGAGTCAGTGAAGAAGATGATAGCCAACAGAAAGAGAGCTGTGGGTGAACAGGAGAGGCGACATGGGGAGAGGCTGAAGAGAATAAGGGAAGCCCTCGAGAAATTGGGGTCCGCCGAAACCCGCCTCGGCTTCCGGTACTGAGAATCAGAGCATCGCCTTGATCTTTAATATGGCCTGGACCATGTCCTCGGGGCCGACACCGGGCATCTCTGGTTTCTCCTCATCGTAGAAACGGTTGATCTTCGCACGGAGGGCCGCCTCGTCTAGTCGGGTGCCGTGCAGGGCTTCCTCGAGGCGGAAGATCGGCCTCCTTGGGGATGGAGAAGAAGTCGCCGGTTATCCTAATGTCGAGTATCTCCTCCCCCTTCATCTCGGCCCTCACGCGGATGAGCTTACCCGCCTTGTGGTCGGACTCCACGACCTTAACCTCGTGGGCGATCTTCACCGCCCTGCCGGGCTTACGGGTGGAGTACGGGGCCTCCATGTAGAGCCACTCGTGGCTCAGGTTGCGGGGCTTGGTCTCGGTCTCGTAGATGCGCCACTCCTCGTGGGTGGGCTCGGATTTGGTCAGTTTTACGCCGAGGAGCTCCTGGAAGGCTTTGGCGTAGACGCGTTTGACCTCCTCTCCGTCGGGGGGATTTGGCAGCTCGCGTTTGAGGCTGCTCACCCAATCCCTCATGCTCTTCGCCATCTTGTCACGGAACTTCTCGTCGGGGACCCTGAGGACGCGCGCCATCATGTCGTAGTTCATGTCGAGGATGACGTTGCCGACCATGATGGAAGTCGATCCGTTCATACTCGCGCCGTTTCCGCTGATCTTCTTACCGTTGACGACGACGTCGTTCAGCGGCTTGAACTCAGCGCGGACGCCGAGGCGCTTGTAGGTCTCGACCGTGACGGTTAGGAGCTTTTTGAACATGGCGTCGACGGCAGTAGGGTAGGCGGTCGTGTTCTTGGCTATGATCTGGTAGAAAACCTGGTTACCGTCGAGGTATGTTGCCCCCCCTCCCTGGCTCCTCCTAATGATGGGGAGGCCGACGCTACGGCAGTAGTCGAGGTCTATCTCCTTCTCGAGATCCTGGTGGTAGCCGACGCAGGCGTAGGGGGCGCCGGGCTGGAGCATGATGAGGGTGTTGGGGCTTGAGTCCCTTCTCCACGGCCTCGGCGACGGATTCGTAGAAGGTCTGGGCTATGAGGGGCTCAGGGTGCCCCATGTCTAGGAAGCGCCAGTTCTCTATGGTCTCATCCGCCTATTGCCTTGGCCTTGGCGCTCTCTTCCTTGAGCCACGCCTCGAGCCCGGCGGTGTCCTTACCACTGATCAGCGTCTTTAACTCGTCCTGGAGCTTAGAGGGCTTGATTATGGCGACCCAGCCCTTACCGTAGGGGTCGCTGTTGATGAGGTTGGGGGTCTTGAGGACATCCTCGTTGAGCTGGACGAGCTCACCGCTTATGGGGACCTTGAGGCTGCCGACCCACTTGCCGGACTCGATGCTGCCGAGGGTCTTCCCCATCTCGACGGGGGCGCCTGGGCGCTTCGTCTTGAGGCTGAGGAGCTTACCCGCCGCCTTCTGGGCCCAGTCGTTGTACCCGACGCGAACCTTGTCCCCCTCGACCTTGACCCACATGTGCTCACGGTGGTAGTAGAGATCGTCGGGGAAGTCGAATCCTTCTAGCTTGACCATGCTTTAAGGAGGGTGGTGGTTTGGTTAATAATGTTTTAGAGGCATTTGGCATACCCTCGCTCTTCTCCTTGCTTAAGTCCAGTCTTCTTGTAAAAGCGTGAACAGTTTTCATAGTTCCGTCTGGCGTCTACTGGTTCGTCTTTAAGAGGGTGATTATGGTGTTAATTGTTTCATGAACTGCCCTCTGAACCTTTTCGGTGAGTTTATCGCTTATTGTGGTAGTGTCCTGGGCCTCTATGGCAAGGAGGATGATGTCCCCGGGCATCTCTTCGTCGTAAAGCTGGCGCCCTAAGCGGAGGGTCGTAACCAGGTCGGTACCGTGGCTGTGGGTAACGACGGGGGGCTCCTCACCCTGGGTGAGATTTACCCTGAAAATGGTGCCGGGCTCGGCGCCTGTCTCGATGGCGTCGACAATTACGGCTCTATCATACCCTCTCATAGCCTCCAGTATCTCCACACTCCCCATCGCGGCGTCGAGGGTATCAACCCCTGGGTGAAGGTCGTTTAGCGCCTTGATAACGTGGATGCCGACCCCGTCATCAGTTCTCAGAAGATTCCCGACTCCGATGACCAGGGTCCTCATGGATAAGACTATCTTGTCCACCTCTAAAGGTCTTGTTTCATGGGGAGAGCGGACTCATCCCAGTTTGAGAAGGTTAAAAATCAGCCGTTTCCAGCGTAGCCGGGGAAATAGCCTTGTCAGGCGAAACACCGACAGAAGCGCCGCCCGAAGTACCGATTGAGGCACCTGCTGAGACCCCAGTCAAGGGGCGTAACAGGGCGTGGATGTACGGTGCCCTAATTGTTATTATAATCTTGACCATAGACAGCGTGTGGTTCTTCAGATTTAACACCGCTACACCCATACTAGCGATCTACCCGAGCCAACGTCTCACCAGCGCCGATTGGTCCGGCTACACGGTCTCAACCGACCTCCAGTCCCCCCAAGCAGCTGTGACGAGTGTAAGCGGTTCATAGACGATCCCGGATATTTCAGTGTCAGCAGGCGACTCCTTCTCAGCGGCCTGGATAGGCGTCGGTGGGCAGTTCAACAAGGCCCTAATTCAAACCGGGACAGAGTACGACTGGGTGAACGGCGTTGCTGATTATAATGCCTGGTATGAGCTCCTCCCCCAGATCTCGGTTCAACTAAACATGAAATTGTCACCAGGGGACGTTATGACGGCTTCGATCACCCTCCAGAACGCGGCTACGCAGACATGGATCATCGAGATCAGCGACACGTCAAACGGGCAGACGTTCAAACAGAGCTTCACCTACACCACCACGAGGCTCTCCGCTGACTGGATCGTGGAGAGACCTACAGTAAACAATATACTTTACCCACTCGCCAACTTCGGCAGAATATCATTCACTGGATGTTCAGCGACACTCAACGGAAAGACGGGCAGCATCACGGGCTTCCCACATAGCGCCTTCATTGTACAGGGGCGTATGAACAACAACCTAGATACCGTGTCTGATCCATCGAGCAGCGGCACGTCCTTCACTATCGATTTCGTCGCCCCACGATAGATAGAAAATTAGTACCTATCCAGTTTTTTCACGAGGCCCCCGTCTGCGTCGATGATCTCGACGGCTGAGCGGACCCTCGCCGGGTAGGCTGTGTGTGCTGCAGCCAAAGCAGGGGTCGTAGGCGCGGAAGGCCATCTCGACCTTGTTGAGGAGGCCGTCGCTCACCTCACCACCCTTGATCAGGCCCTTGGCGGCATCCCTGACGCTGCAGCAGATGTCGGCGTAGTTGTTGGTTGTCGCGACGATGAGGTTCGCCTTCTTCACCATAGCGTCCTCGTCGAGCTTGTAGTGGTGGAAGAGGGTACCACGGGCTGCCTCGACGACACCGACGCCCTCGCCGGGTTTCCCGACTGGGTTGCGTAGGTCCGTCTTTGTTATGGATGGGTCGGTGCTGAGCTCGACGGCACGCTCCGCTGCGTAGAGGAGCTCCACTAGGCGCGCCCAGTGGATATGCCAGGGTCGACTGGACGGGCTTCCCGCCGAGGGTCTCATACATCCGCTTGTACTCCGCGTTGGCCAGCGGGGTCGCCATGCCCTCGGAGGCGTTGAGCCTCCCCAGCGGGCCGACGCGGTAGACGCCGCTGTTCGGGCCAGCCGTGAGCCCCTTCCACCCCACCTTCTTCAGGTAGGTGAACTTGCTGTAGGTCCACGGCTCGACGCGTTCGGCGATGTGGTCGAGGTAGTCGGCCGCCTTGAAGCGGTCGAACTCCTTGCCCTGTTGGTCGGTTACCCGTATGTCGCCGTCGTAGAAGTTGACGTAGTTGTTCTCGTCGACGAGACCCATGTTGTAGGCGTCTAGGCGGTAGGGGTCGCTGAGGATCATGTCGACATACTGCTTGTTCTTGAGGACGATGTCGTTGAAGACTCCGAGGGTGAACTTGGCGAACTCGACGCTGCTCCGAGCCATCTCCTCGATCTTCTGGCGCTCCTCCTCAGTTAGGCCCTTGCTTATGCCTCCGGGAACGCCGCAGGTGGGGTGGGTCGCCTTCCCGCCGATGATCTCGGTGATCCTCTGCCCGTAGGCGCGGTGCTTGATGACTTCCCTACCCACGTCGAGGCCGACGCGTTTGAGGACGCCGAAGATGTTCCTCTCCGAGGCGGGGGCGTCTGGGCCGACGACGAAGTCAGGGCCGCCGAGGAAGTAGAAGTGGAGAGTGTGGTCGTAGATGTAGTAGCCGACGTACATGAGCTCCCTGAGCTTCTTCGCTGTCTCTGTTGGCTCGACGCTGAAGCAGGCGTCAAGCGCCTTCGTCGCGGCGTAAGTGGTGTGCGACTGGGCATACCCCGCAGATGCGTGGCGTGATTATGGGCATGTCCTCCGCCCTGCGCCCCTCGCAGAACTTCTCGAAGCCACGCAGCTCCGGTATCTGTAGGTAGGCGTTCTCCACGTTGCCCTGGTCGTTGAGGAATATGCTGATCTTGCCGTGGCCTTCAAGCCGCGTGATGGGGTCGATGGTTATGGTCTTCATTTCTTGATCCTCCTGCCGATGATGGAGGCGGGTAACGCGTACTTGTAGAAAGTCCCGACAGGGTCCTTCAGCTGCGCAACCACCGCTTCGACGTCATAGTCCTCACCCTTCTCGTCGGCTAAGCCGAGCACCGTGGAGAGAGCGCTCATCATAGCCGAGCCCTGCTCTATGGCGCCGGGGCAGGCGCCTCCGCAGCCAGTGCAGGGCATGTTCGCCCCGAGGCACTTGGCGTCGCACCCCCCGCGGGTAGCGGGCCCCATGCAGACGAGCCCCTGCTCCAGCAGGCACTTCTCCGGCTCCGGGGTGAAGTCGATTATCCTCTTGATCCCCGCGACCTTCTTCTCCTCCTTCTTCCGCGGGCACTCGTCGCAGACGGCGAGCTCGGGGGCGAGGATGCTCCCCTTCGGGGGTAGCTGCCCCTTCGCGATGGCGTCAACGGCGTTGAAGATGAGTTTAGGAGGAGGCGGGCACCCGGGCAGATAATAGTCGACGGATACGACCTGGTCGAGGGGCTTGACCGACTCCTGGAAGACGGGTATCTCGGATTTTCCCTCGGGGAGGGTGTGCTTCGCCTGGGGCTCCGTCCCCGCCGGATTGTCAGTCGACTCCGTCGTGTGGTAGACCCTGTCGAAGATATCCTTCCTGTTGCTGAGGTTAGCTAGGCCGGGGACGCCGCCGAGCTGGGCGCAGGCACCGAAGGCGACCATGTACTTCGCCTTCTTCCGGAGCAGCTTTGCTAGATGCTCCTGCTCCGAGTTGCGCACGCCGCCGTTGAAGAAGCAGACGTCCATGTAGCCGTCCTGCATCGCCTCGACGTCCTTGTACTTCACGTCCATGGCGACGGGCCAGAAGACGACGTCCGCTATCTGCATGACGTCGAGTATCTTCTCGTCAACGTCGAGGACGGCGATCTCGCAGCCCCCGCAGCTGGCGGCCCAGTAGAAGCCGAACTTGAGCTTCTCCATGGTTATACCTCCTGCTTCGCCAGCAAGCGCGCTGGCGTCCACCTTGTTTGTGCCTAAGCCCGACCTCGTCGGCTGAGAGGCCCATTGCTAGGCCGAGTAGCTGGGGGATGTGGACGACTGGGTAGGTTGGGGTTGTTCTCGGTCATGAACTGGCACCTCTCGTAGGTTATGTAGCAGAAGGGGCAGCAGGTCGCCATGGCGTCGCCGTACTTCTTCACGGTCTCTACCTTGCCCATGCCGACGTCCCACGTCACCTTCTCCCTGATGCCCATCACGGGGCCGGCGCAGCACTCCGTCTTCCCCGGGTAGTCGACGCTCTCCGCCCCAGTGGCGTGAATGAGGTCGTCGAGCACCTGTGGGTCGTTGGGGTCCTCGAAGAGCATCTCGTCGCTGGGCTTGAGGAGGTGGCACCCGTAGTGGGCGCCGACCTTGAGCCCCTTGAAGGGCTTGACGGACGCCGCCTTGACCTTGTCGAGGCCGACGTCCTCCTTGAGCATCCTGACGTAGTGCTTAACCTCGACGGTGCCCTTGAACTGCTTCCCAGTCTCCTTGAGTATCTCGTTGACCTCGGCTCGGAGCGCGGGGTCCTCCTTCAGCGCCTTGTTGGTCTTGGTGAGGTTCTCGGTGCAGCCGTTGCAGACGGTGACTATGTCGAGGCCCATCTCCTCCGCTATCGCTATGTTGCGGGCCGCGAGGGCGAGGGCGGTCTTCCTGTCGAGGGTCTCCATGTATGTGGTGCCACAGCAGCTTGAGCCCGGCATGTCGACGAGCTCTACGCCGAGCTTCTCCGCCACCTTGCGGGCGGACTTCTCGTAGCCGGGGAGCCTGCTCAGCACTGTGCAGCCAACGAAGAAGGCGTACTTCATCACTTCTCGCCTCCGACGCGGCTGAGGATGCCGGTCTTCTTCATTATCGCCTTGATCTCATCAGTGGCGGGTGTGGGTGCGGGTGGCAACCCGTCCTCGCCGCGCATCTCGTTCTCGAACTCCCCGATCTCGCTGATGTAGCCGAGCTTGGGGATGGTGGTGACTATCGACTTGATTGTGGGGTGTATCTTGCCCTCCCTGAGGGCGAGCTGCCTGAGGGCGCTTACTATCTCGCTGACGTGTACCTTCTGCGGGCACCTCTCGTAGCAGGTGTAGCAGCCGGCGCAGAGCCAGATGAGGTCGCCGTCTAGGAGCCGGTCCTTCTGCCCGTAGATGGCTAGGCGGGCGATGTTACGTGGGCGGAACTCGGGGACCCTCTTCGCGATGGGGCAGTCGCTGCTGCAGGTACCGCATTGGTAGCAGTGCATCAGCTTGTCCGCGCCGTGAGTCGCCATTACCTCGTTGCGGAACTCCTTCCCCTCGGCGGTGATCCTTATCTCAGTCTGCTCCATGTCAGTCGGCCTCCTTGAGGACCTTCGCCACGGGGCTAGGCCCGAGTCTCTTCAGGTCCTCAGTCATCTCCCTGATGGTCTTCGCGAACTTTTCCCCCTCTGCTGCGCTTATCCACTCGAGGCGGAGCCTCTCGGGCTCTATGCCTAGCTGCTCCATGAGCTTCTTGACCATAGCGACGCGGCGCTGTGCCTTGAAGTTGCCAGAGATGTAGTGGCAGTCGGTGGGGATGTGGCAACCAGCGACGAGGACTCCGTCGGCGCCGTCCCTGAAGGCCTCAAGGATGTGGGCGGGGTGGACCCTACCGCTGCACATTACGCGTATGACGCGTAGGTTGGGCGGGTACTGGAACCTGCTAACCCCCGCGAGGTCGGCGCCGGCGTAGCTGCACCAGTTGCATAGGAAGCCGACGAGCTTCGGCTCGTACTCGGTCATGGCCTCGCCTCCTCTAACGCGGCCTTCACCTGGCTAAGTATCTCCGAGTCGGTGAAGTGGCCGACGGTGATCGCCCCGCTTGGGCATGTTGCTGCGCAGACTCCGCATCCCTTGCAGACCTCGGCGATGACATGGCTGTGGGTCTTCTCCCCCTCCTTCACCATCTCTATCGCCTTGAACTCGCAGACGGCGGCGCACATCTGGCAGCCGCTGCAGACGTCCTCGTTGACGCTCGCGATGGCGCCCTCCGCCTCGATCTCGTCGTGGCTGAGCACTGTCAGGGCGCGTGCCGCGGCCCCGCTGGCCTGGCTTATGCACTCGTCGATGGTCTTCGGGCCGTGCGCCAACCCGCAGAGGTAGACGCCCTCCGTCGCGAAGTCGAGGGGGCGCAGCTTCATGTGCGCCTCGAGGAAGAAGCCGTCCTTGCTGATGGGGACCTTGAGCATCCCCGCGAGTCGCCTGTTGTCGGCGACGGGTAGTACTCCCGCGCTGAGGACGAGTGCGTCGGGCTCGATGACCACGTTCTCCTTGAGGACTGGGTCGAGGACCCTGACCCTGAGGCCGCCTTGTGCGAGGACCTCGGGCTTGTGCCCATCGTCGTACCTGATGAAGACGACCCCCTTGTCCGCGGCGGCTCTGTAGTAGTCCTCCTTGAAGCCGTAGGTCCTCATGTCCTTGTAGAGGATGTAGACGTCTGCCGCGGGGTTCGCCTCCTTGACCTTGAGGGCGTTGTTCACCGCCCCCGTGCAGCAGACGCGGCTGCAGTTCGGGTGCTCCTCGTTCCGGCTGCCCACGCACTGGATCATCACGACCGTGCTGGGCTTGTAGCCGGCGTGGAGCTTCTCCTCCAGCTCGAACTGTGTCATCACGCCGGGGTGCTTCCCGTAGGCGTACTCCTTGGGCGTGTATTCGACGCCGCCCGTGGCGACGACCACGACGCCGTGCTTGATCTGGGTCTCCTTCTCCGCGCTCACGAGGGTGGTCTCGAAGTTGCCGACGTAGCCGTTGACCTCCGCGACCTGCGTCCCAGTGTAGAGCTTGATCTTGGGGTTGGACTTGACCCGGGTGACTAGGTTGGCTAGCTCGGCGGCTGGGTCCTCCCCAGATGGTAGGAACTTTATCCTCTTCATGTTGCCGCCGAGCTCCGCCTCCTTCTCGACGAGGTGGACCTCGTAGCCCTGGTCGGCGATCTCCAGGGCGGCGGTCATGCCGCTGACGCCCCCGCCGACGACCAGGGCGCCGGGTGTGACATGTATCTTGTGCTTCTCCAGCGGCTGGAGGAGGCTC
Organism: Candidatus Bathyarchaeota archaeon; assembly: GCA_963820555.1. Taxonomy (GTDB): domain Archaea; phylum Thermoproteota; class Bathyarchaeia; order TCS64; family TCS64; genus UBA8941. The sequence continues at coordinate 27,782 of CAWGAT010000038.1, read as the reverse complement.
GCCTTGGCGACTGCCATCCTGACTAGGTCCTCCGCCTTCTTCGTGGCGGCCTCCTTCTCGTGCATGTGGACCCAGCTGCACTGGTCGCGTATGTTCGCCATCTCGAAGAGGTACTCGTTGAGCCCGGCCTCCCTGAGGGTGGCCCTGAATAGTGGCTCGTGGGTGCGTGGCGTGCACGAGGCGACGACGACGCGGTTGAGCTTGTGCTCTATGATAGTGTTCTTGATCCTGTCCTGGGTATCCTGGCTGCAGGTGTAGAGGTTCTCCTCGGCGTATGCTACGTGGGGGAGCTTCTTTGCGTACGCGGCGACGCTTGGGACGTTGACTACGCCCCCGATGTTGATGCCGCACCAGCAGACGAAGACTCCGACGCGGGGCTCCTCCTTGGCAACGTCACGTTCCGCTGGGAACTCGACGGGCTTAACCTGGGTTCCGCGGACGCTTGAGATGACCTTCGCCGCCTTGGCTGCAGCGCCTGATGCCTGGGCGACGCTGTCGGGGATGTCCTTGGGGCTGCTGAATGCGCCGCAGACGTAGACTCCCTTCCTGCTCGTCTCAAGGGGCGAGAAGAGCTTGGTCTCGGCGAATCCATACTTGTTGAGCTGGAAGCCCATCGCCTTGGAGAGCTGCTCCGCCCCCTTCGGCGGGTTGAGGCCGACGCCGAGGACCACCATGTCGTAGCGGTCCCTCTTGACCTCGCCGCCCTCCTCGTAGGTGAGGTCGAGGCCGCCCGTCTCGGGGTCCTGCTCGACGTGGCCGACACGGCTCCTGATGAACTTGATACCGTGCTCGTGCTCGGCGCGCGTGTAGTAGTCGTCGAACTCCTTCCCGAAGGCGCGTATGTCCATAAAGAAGACGCTGGCCTCGAGGCCGGGGTTGTGCTCCTGGGCGATGACGGCCTCCTTTATGGCGTACATGCAGCAGACGCCGCTGCAGTAGGGGTTGCCGACACGGACGTCTCGGCTGCCGACGCACTGGAGGAAGGCGACCCTCTTCGGCATGTCGCCGTCGCTTGGGCGGAGGACGACGCCGCGATACGGACCCGTGGCGCTGAGGATGCGCTCGAACTCTACGCTACTCACTACGTTAGGGTACCTGCCATAACCTAGCTCTGATAGCTTGCTGGGGTCGAAGGCCTCGAAGCCAGGCGCAAGGATGACGGAGCCGACCTTGAGCTTTACCTCCTCATCGACGTCGTCGTACTTGATGGCTTCAGCCTTGCAGACCTCGCTGCAGATGCCGCAGCCAAGGCACTTGTCCTTATCGATAGCGTAGATGAGTGGTACAGCCTGGCTGAATCGGATGTAGACGGCCCTCCGGTCGTTGAGCTCCGCGTTGTAGGTATCTATTGCTGAGGCTGGGCACTTGGCGGCGCAGTCGCCGCAGCCCGTGCACTTGGCTGGGTCGACGCGGCGCGCCTTCTTGAGGATCGTCGCGGTGAAGTTACCCTCCTTGCCCTCCAGCGATTTGATCTCGCTGTAGGTTAGGAGCTGGATATTGGGGTGGCGGCCCGCGCCGACGAGCTTCGGCGCCAAGTATGCACATGGCGCAGTCGTTTGTTGGGAAGGTCTTGTCCAGCTGGGTCATTACGCCGCCGATGCTCGGCTCCCTCTCCACCATGTATACCTTGAATCCGGAGTCGGCGAGGTCTAGCGCGGCCTGTATGCCCGCGATGCCTCCGCCGACGACCAGTACGCTGCCTGTCTTCTCCATCAAAGTCGCCTCACTGTGCGGCGTAGAGGGGCGTCCCCTCCACGGCCTCCTTTAGGTCTACCCAGCCCCTCTGCCTGAGGGCTACCATATAGTTGAGTACCGTCCTCGGCTGCATCCCGAGTTGGTTGGCTATTTCCTTCACCGACCTCGGCCTCTCCTGGAGTATGAGGTGGATGCGGTGGACCTGGAACTCGGTCTCCACCGCCTCGTCCATCACCGCGTTGAAATCGTCCTGCTCCACTTTGTCGCCGTAGACATTGCCGGTGGTTGTGAGCTTCTCCTCCTTGCCGACGAGGGCGCGGAGCCTGAAGCCGTCCGCCGCCTCCTTCGCGGCTCTGTATGTTGAGCAGCTTCGCTGGGTTCTGGGCTCGGAGCCTTGATTGGCGTCGGGCCGATGGCTCTGACCTGCTCGGTGAACTCCTTCACAAGGTTGGCGAACCTCTGCCCCTCTGCTGCGCTGATTCCACTCGAGCCTGATGCGCTGGGGCTCCAGGCCCGTCTTGGCGAGGAGCCTCTGGAGAAGCGAGTACTTTCGCTTCGTGTGGAGGTTACCCGAAATGTAGTGACAGTCCCCGATGTGGCAGCCTGTGACCATAACGCCGTCAGCACCTGCCTCGAGGAGCTCGAGGACCATACTCGGCTCGATTCGGCCACTGCACATCACCTTGATGATTCGCAAGTTAGTCGGATACTGGATTCGACTTACGCCCGCGAGGTCGGCACCAGCGTAGCTGCACCAGTTGCAGAGGAAGCCGACTATGATTGGGTTCGAATATGCTCACCTTTATTCCTCCATTAGGGCGGCGAGGCCCTGGGCCTCGATCTGCTCATCGGTGAAATGGTGCATTGTGATCGCCTTCTCGGGGCAGGTAGCACCGCAGACGCCACAGCCTTTACAGACGGCGGCGATAGTCTCAGCGAGCCCTTTCTCGTTCTTGCGTATTGCATTGTAGGCGCAGACTTCTATACAGGTGCCGCATCCGCTGCACTTGGTCTGGTCTACTTCGCTCATGATTGCGGCGGTTCGGACCTTCTTCTTCGCCATCGGTATCGCAGCTCTCGATGCCACGCCCAGCGCTTGGGTGACGCTCTCGCCTACATCCTTTGGGCTGTGGGCCGTACCGCAGACATAGATGCCGTCGGTAGAGAAGTCGAGGGGACGTAACTTCACGTGTGCCTCCATGAAGAATCCGTTGCTATCCAATGGTACCTTGAGCATCTGGCTGAGCTCCTTCGCGTCCGAGACTGGGATGAGCGACGTACTAAGTACAATGAGGTCTGCCTTGAGTTCGATGTCCTCGTTGACGGTCGGGCTATAGAGGTTTATCTTCAGCTCAATTGAGTCCGCCGTCACTTTAGGTGGGTTATCCGCCTGGTACCTGAGGAACTTAACACCTTTCTTCTTAGCCTCCTGCTCTAATCTCGAGTAGTGGATACCGTAGGTCTGGAGGTCGCGATACAAGATGTAGACATCCCTCCCCGGCTTTATTATGTTGATCGCGTTCTTCACAGCCTCGTTGCAGCAGATACGGCTGCAGTATGGGCGCTCGGAGTTCCTTGATCCGGCGCACTGGATCATCACGATCCTATTCGCTTTCACCTCTCCTGCTCGGAGGAGCTCCTCAAGCTCGCTCTGGGTGACGACCCTCGAGTCCTCGCCATAGAGGTAAAGACCCTTTGGCTTCAGAATCTCCGCGCCTACAGCAACGATGATTGTGCCGACGTTTAGGCTCTCAGCTCCAGACCTCGTTTCGACGCTGATGTCGAAGTTTCCTATGAAACCGTAAACCGATTTGACTTTGCTAACAGTCAGGCACCTGTATCCTTGGGTTGGTTTTGACCTTCTCAATTAGAGGCCCCAAGACCTCAGACGGCTTTCTGCTTGTATGGGAAGAGGCTGTCGAATCCCCGGAGCTTACCTCCAAGCTGAGGCGTTTTTCTCAACGATTGTTACATTGAATCCTTGATCCGCCAGGCTCAGGGCTGCCCGCATTCCGGATACACCTCCGCCGATGACTAATGTGCTGGGGTTAACATCGATCTCCGGCTCGACGCCAGGCTTCAGGAGAGCCGACTTAGCGACGGCCATTCTGACCAAGTCCTTCGCCTTCTTGGTTCCCCTCTCATGTTCCCTCATATGCACCCAGCTGCACTGGTCGCGGATGTTCGCCATCTCGAAGAGGTACTTGTTGACACCTGCCTCCTCACAGGTCACCTGGAACAGTGGCTCATGGGTACGCGGCGTACAGCTGGCGACGACGATGCGTTCCAGGCCGTGTTTCTTAATCGCTTCTTTGATCTTGTTCAGACCGTCACTGCTGCATGTATACATGTTCTCCTCGGCATGAGCTACACCTGGCAGCGTCTTCGCGTACTCGACAACGGCGGGGACGTCGATGTAGGCGGCGATATTGATGCCGCATCGGCAGATGAAGACTCCTATCCTCGGCGTCGTCATCAGGCCTTTACCTCCAAAGAGGCCCTCGCCATATCCTCAGCTGCCTTAGCGACCGTCGCACTCGCCTCTGTAACGGACTCTGGGATATCCCTTGGACCATGACAACAACCACAGACATAGACGCCTGGTTTCTCGGTCTCAATAGGAGCTGTTACCGGATCCACAACTTCGAAGAAACCGTACTCATCTAGCTTAACGTCGAGAGTTTGAGCTAGTTTCCTATTATCGGGGTGAGGCTCCGAGGCGGTGCAGAGGACAACCATCTCAGCCTCGGTATGCCCTACCTTCCCTATCTCAGTGTCCTCATAGAGGATGGTGAGATTCTTCGTCACCGGGTCCTCCCTTATTTCGCTCGGGCGTCCACGGATGTACTTAACACCCCAGTGATTTTGTGCCCTGTCGACGAAGTCCTGGAAGCCCTTGCCGAAGGTCTTGAGGTCCATGTAGAAGATAGTGACTTGGCTACTAGACTCGTGCTCCTTGATGAGCACCGCTTCCTTTGTGGCGTACATGCAGCAGAATGTCGAGCAGTATGGGTGGCCTTTCGTCTGAGTTCGACTGCCGACACATTGGATGAAAGCTATATTGTGAGCGATCTTTCCATCGGATGGGCGTTTGAGAACTCCGCCAGTCGGTCCCGAGGCACAGACGAGCCTCTCTAACTCTATAGCAGTGAGTACGTTAGGATATCTTCCATAACCGTACTCCTTTATTTCTGAAGGATCAAATAGAGAAAATCCAGTTGCAACCAATATTGAACTAACATTAAGATCTATGTACTCCTCTCTTTGTTCATGCAATATTGCATCCGCTTTACATGCTTTTTCACATTCTAGACATTCCGAGCATCCCCCACAAGACAGGCATCTTTCCGCCTCCTTTTTCATCATCTCTTCTGTGAAGCCAAGTTCAACTTCATTGAAGTTTCCTATCCTTTGGTTTAGTTCAAGAGTGGGCATTATCTGTCTTGGGGTGATGGTGACCCCTTCTTTCGGAATTTCTTCAACTTTCCGTATTGCTACATTTCTTCCAATTTTTAGATCCTTCCCCTGTAGATATCGATCTATAGATTCAGCTGCCCTTTTACCGTCAGCGATCGCTTCTATTACGGTTGCTGGACCACGTACGATATCTCCTCCCGCAAATACTCCTTTACGGTTTGTCTCTAGGGTAATACCATCAACTACAACGGTATTCGTTCTTGCGACTTCGATCTCTGGGGGTATTAAAGATGTTTCAGGAGTTTGGCCGATCGCAAGTAACACGTTGTCAACCTCCACGATAAATTCGGAACCGTTGATGGGTATTGGTCGACTTCTACCACTTTCGTCAGGTTCGCTGAGTTGCATTCGGAGGCATTCTATAGCGGTGATTCTTCCTTTTTTTCCTAGAAATCTAATTGGGTTTATCAGGAATTGTAGACGTACACCCTCCTTTTCCGCAGCTTCTACATCCTCCGCATAGGCTGGCATTTCTTGTCTTGACCTTCGATACAAAATGTAAACTTCGTCGGCACCTGCACGTAGTGCGCTTCTGGCTGTATCTATTGCAACATTGCCGCCACCGATAACAGCGACCTTGCCAGATAACCTAACTGTTTCTCTTGTATTGATCCTTTTTAGGAAATCGAGACCCTGTTCAACTCCGTTTAAATCTTCACCTTCGATTCTGAGTTTACTATTTTCTTGAGTACCAACAGCAAAATAAATTGCGTTGTATTCCTTTTGTAACATTTTATTTATAGTTAGGTCTTTCCCAACTATAATATCCGTAACTATTTCTACACCCAATTTTTTTATTCGTTCGATCTCAATGTTCAGTATATTTTTGGGTAAACGATAGGAGGGTATACCGTATCTCAGCATTCCACCTGGTTCTGGCATCTTCTCAAAAACCGTAATGTGATATCCATGTTTTACTAATTCGTAAGCAGCCGTTAGCCCAGAGGGCCCAGCTCCAACGATGGCTATCTTATATTCGCTCGTTTTAGGTATAGGAACTACATTTTCTAAGCCTTGCTCAGTCTCATAATCGGTAATGAACCTCTTAATGTTCTTGATAGCCAATGGCTTGTCTACTTTCCCTCGTTCGCATTCACCCTCACATGGGTTAAAGCAGACCCTTCCACAAACAGCAGGGAATGGAATACTTCTGAGGAGAAGCTCAAAGGCCTCGTTGTACTTGCCCTCTCTGGCGAGTGCAATATAACCTTGAACATTGACACCAGCTGGGCATGCTGCCTTGCATGGGGGGACACCCCTCTTATCGATTGTAAAAACATTTGGAACGGCTTGGGGGAATGGTCGGTAAATAGCTTTACGGCTTCCAAGATTTCTCTCGAACTCATTAGGTAGTTTCACGGGGCAAACGGTCGGGCACTCATCACATCCAGTGCATTTTTTCGAGTCGATATATCTCGGCTTTTTTGTTATACTTACGTTAAAATCACCGACTGAGCCATGAACTTCCTTCAATTCAGAGTAAGTTAGTAAAAATATATTTGGATGACGATAACATTCAATCATTTTTGGTGCGAGAATACACATAGAGCAATCCATCGTAGGGAAGGTCTTGTCAAGCTGAGCCATCACCCCGCCGATTGAAGGGGACTTTTCAACTAAATATACCTGTATACCTCTATCAGCCAAGTCAAGGGAAGCTTGAATACCTGAGATACCTCCTCCGATCACCAAAACAGGTTTTTGCATCAACTGGACCCACCTCCAATAATCTTTTCTAAAAGAGAATCTATGGGACTGAGGTTGAACTCAAGACCCAGCCTCTCCGGTTTCAGCTCCATCGCTAATCCAAGAAGTTGTGTAAAGTAGAAGACAGGGACATCAAGGGATTTTTCACCTATGGCTGCCTTAATTGCACGCTGTTTATTGTCGTAGACCTTGAAACAGAACGGGCAGGTGGTAACAAGGCCGTCGAAGCCGTAGAGTTTGATAGCCTTGAGCTTGTCCCCCGCGATGTCAAGGACGGTCTTCCCCGACGCGACAGCGAGGGAGCTGCCGCAGCAGTCGATTTTCTCCGGGTAGTCAGAAGCCTCAGCACCGAGCCATGTGATGAGGTCGTCGAGCTTTCTCGGGTTCTCGGGGTCGTCGGGTCTGCCGATCCTGCTCGGGCGGATAGCGTGGCAACCGGGATGCGCCGCGAACCTGAGCCCTTTAAGGGGCTTAGTCACAGCCCCGGTGATCTTCTCCTCCCCGATCCTGTCGTGAAGGAGCTCGAATGTGTGTATGATCTCGGCTTTCCCCTCGTAGTGGAGTCCCTCCTTCGTGAGCTTCTCGTTGACCTTCACCTTGAGGTTAGGGTCTTGCTCGAGTTTGTGCTTGGTCTCTATGAATGAGAGGTGGCACCCGTTGCAGAGCGTAAACATTGGGAGGCCCATGCCTTCGGTTATGGCCATATTACGTGCGGAGGAGTAGAGCCAGGCGAGTTCGTTGACGCTGCTGAAGGGGGGGAAGCCACAGCAGCTGGCTCCAGGAATGTCAACGAGCTCTACACCGAGTTTGGGCATGGTCTCTCTCACAGAGGCCTCGTATCCATACTGCTCGGACTGAACTGTACAGCCCAAGTATAGAGCGTACTTTATACCATCTCCTCCTCTAGTATCTCCCGGAGGGCCTCGGTGTACGCGGCTAGGTTCCTCGGCTTCTCCGCGGGAGGTAGCCCCATCGACTTCCGGTCTTTCCGCTCCTTGTTTCGGGTTCGGATTATCTGCTGTTGCTGAATAGTTCCGGTCTCGACGACTGCCTTCACCGCCTCGTCGAATCCTGCAGGGTGAGGAAGCTCTAGGTTGATTGCTATGCGGCGCAAGGTGAGTATCACATCATAGGGGGAAATCGCCTCGGGGCAGCGCTCCTTACACTTGAGGCATGAAGTGCATGTCCATATCACCCCACTCTTCATTACGTCACCCTCCTCGCCTAGGGCGACCTTAGCAATGATATGTCGAGGGTTGAAGCCCTCGACTCGGGCGGTTACTGGGCATGAGGAGGGGCACTTACCGCACTGGTCACAGGCCTCAGCGTTCACTTTATCCACGATCTTGGATTTTCTCTGAGTCAACAAAGACGCCTCTAGCTGCTTCTCTACGGGAGCCAATCCACTACCCTTTCTAACCGGGGTATTTACCCTTTATTGATTCCTAGCGGTCCCGCACTCTCAAAGCAACCCCTTGTATAATCGAACAAAGGCACATCTGTCACTCGTGAAGTAAATATTTAATATACTGTAATTACGGGATTGTCATAGATCGGTTTCTGGATCGGATAGCATGGTTGAGACAAGGGATCTGCTCGCTCGTCTTCTAGACGAGAAGAAGCTGAGCTACTGCCAAGACTGTGGTAGCTGCACGGGGAGCTGCCCTATGGCAAAGGCGTTGCCTGGGATGTATAACCCTAGGAGGCTCCTTCAGAGGGTCTCTCATGCCCTACCGGAGCTTCTGAAGAGCGATGAGCTGTGGCTGTGCGCATGGTGCTACAGGTGTACTGAGAGGTGCCCGCAAGGGATCCAGCCCACCGAGATATTTCTCCTGACGAGGAACCTCGCATCGGAGTTGGGGAGAATCCCCGAGAACCCGAAGGCGATTATGCGCGAGATTATGAGGTCGGGTCGGTCGATCTCGGTTCCTGACGATTTCGACGAGTGGAGGGGGGAATATGGGTTACCCCCGATAGGTGCGACGATCTCTCCGAAGGCGATAGAGGAGCAGAGGAAGATATTCGGCGAGGAGCTACTCAGGAGGATAAGTGCTTGACTGAGTACCTACTATACTCTGGATGCGTCGCCTCTGTGAGGGAACTTGGCTACGAGATGGCAATGAGGGCCGTCTTCAAGAGGCTCGACGTGAACCTACGCCAGAGAGACGACTTCAACTGTTGTATGCCCGCGTGCCTCGTCCACAGCGTGGACTACAAGAGGGGGTTGGCACTTACAAGTAGGAACCTCGCCATAGCTGAGGAGGAGGACCTTCCTCTCATGACCCTCTGCTCCAGCTGCTTCGGAAACCTCTCGAGGGCAAAGTACCTTCTAGATCACAACACTGAGTTGAAGGAAGATGTAAACAGGCTGCTCGGGGAGGTGGGGAGAGAGTATAAGGGGAAGGTGAGGGTAGAGCACGTCGTCACGACCCTCTATAAGGATTATAGCCCCGAGGGTCTGAAGGGACTCAGTGTGGAGCCATTAACCGGGTTGAGGGCTGCCCCATTCTACGGTTGTCACCTCTTCCTCCCCAAGAGATATTCGGGCTTCGACGACGCGGACTTCCCGCAGAAGCTCGACAGGCTTATCGAGTCAACTGGGGCGGAGAGCGTCGATTACCATGAGAAGACGGCGTGCTGTATCGGGTGTGGCTCATTCTTTGGGAAGGTGTCGGAGGAGGCGGGGCTCAAGCTGGCTGAGGTCATTCTCGACGATGTGAAGGCGTCGGGGGCGGAAGCCATCGTTGCAACGTGCCCCTTCTGCATGATGCAGCTTGAGGTCGGGCAGATAAAGCTCAAGGAGTCGAAGGGGAAGGAGTATGGAATACCGGTGATCCACTACGTCGATGCCCTCGGCCTCTCCATGGGGGCGAAGCCGGAGGAACTGGGCCTCGGCCTGAGGAGGGTAGATGTTGCCCCGTTGCTCAAGAAGTTGAGCAGGAGCTAGGCAGCCTCTGTTTTAGTGATTGACGCTTTTTTTAAGAAAAATGGGGATTACTTGGGCTCGGGTGGCGGGGAGGGGATGAAGCCCTGCGCCATGAGGAGCTTGACTATCTTTTGGGTGCGCTCGATTATGGCGGCCGCGCCGTCGTGGATCTCCGCCCTACTCGCCTTCTTGCGGGCGAGACCCTGCTCGATGCACTTCATCGCTACCTCAGTGGCCTGCAGGGGATATATCTCCCACTCATCCATGCTGGGAATTATGTAGTTCTCCGTGAGTCCCTTGTCCTCGGCGAACCTGGCGAGGGCCTTGGCTGAGGCTATGCACATCTCGTCGGTGATGGTCTTGGCGCGGACGTCGAGGGCGCCGCGGAAGATGGCGGGGAAGACGAGGCTGTTGTTGACCTGGTTGGGGAAGTCGCTGCGCCCAGTAGCGACGACTTTCGCCCCACCCTCCTTGGCCTCCCATGGCCAGATCTCCGGGATGGGGTTGGCGCACGCGAAGACTATGGCGTTCGACGCCATGCCCTTTATGTCGTCCTTCTTTATGATGCCTGGGCCCGGCTTGCTAGGCGGCGATGACGATGTCGGCTCCTTCGAGGGCCTCCTTGATGCCGCCCTCTAGACCGTCGGGGTTGGTCTCCTTCGCGATGTCCCATTTGTAGCTACCCTCAAGGTCCTTCCTGAGTGCGGCTGAGGATGCCGGTGGAGTCGGTCATGAGGATGTTCTTCGGGTTTGCCCCCGCCGACTTGAGGACGTAGTAAGTGCGGGTGTTGGCAGCGCCTACGCCGACTATGCTGATCTTAGCGGTGTTGAGTTTCTTGCCCACCATCTTGAGGGCGTTGTAGGTAGCGGCGAGTATGACCGCCGCGGTGCCCTGCTGGTCGTCGTGCCAGACGGGGATAGGCATCTCCTTCCTCAGGCGGTCGAGGATGTAGAAGCATTTGGGGCTCGAGAAGTCCTCGAGGTTGATTCCGCCGAAGGTGGGCTCGATCCACTTGACGGCCTGGATGATCTCCTCGGGGTCCTTCGTGGCTGAGGCAGATGGGGAAGGCGTCGACGCCTCCGAGGTACTTGAAGATGAGGGCCTTGCCCTCCATGACGGGCATGCCGGCCTGGCCGCCGATGTCGCCGAGCCCGAGGACGCGGGTCCCGTCGGATACGACGCCGACGTAGTTCCACTTGCTCGTCCCCTCGAAGGCGAGCTCCTTGTCCTTCTCGATGTCCTTGCAGACCTGGGCTACGCCGGGGGTGTACCAGATGCTGAAGTCCTGAAGTGTGCGTATGGCACACTTTGGCATGACCTCGACCTTGCCGTGGTAGAAGGCGTGGTAGGGTGGGGCGATCTTGCTCCACTTCTGGGCTTCCTTGAGAAGCTCCTCTTTGGTTACGGGCATGGGGGAATAGTTGTCGAGTTGTTATGATAACGTTTTCTCCGTGTATCTTTGATCCTTTATTTCTTTGTCTGGGGAGGAATGTCGAATCCCCCTCTATAGGGGGTATTTCCCTGCCAAAAATCATCTTCCTTCCATCATCGTCCTTCTTGCTCCCTTCACTGAATGAAGAAGCGGGGAAATTGGTGAATTTATTCGATCCAGTTATTTTCAGACTGAAAATGTGGGAATATTTTTTATATAAAGAATGACGGAAGATCAACCTATCATATACATTTATTTGGCAGTATGAATTGACTTATGCACTCTTTGCTATTGGTCTCTGGGGCAGCACCTCCTTCGTGGCAGCGTAGGTGGCGAGCGCGAGGGCCCAGAACCTGTCGTCGTGGGTCCCCGAGAGGTGGCTGAAAGCTATCTTGCCCGTCTTCGTCAGTTGGTACTGCTCCACGTTCAGTTCGTTGAGTAGGCTTCGGTCGAAGGGTAGCCTGAGCTTCCCGTCGGACAGCCTTTCGCGCAGGATCTGGGCCATCTCCTGCTTCGATTCGGTGCTGAAGTTGATGCCTACGGGGTTTGGGATGCCGACTTCTTTCATTTCGTTGATTATGTATTTTCCCTGTTTCGTGTTGTCGACGTATACGGCGCCGATGCTCTTCCACTTCTGGCGTAGGATGTTTATGTAGCCGAGGACTGAGACTATCGGTTCCTTGAGGGGGAAGCGGTGCATGTGGATGAGGTCCATCTGTTTGCCGTTTCTCTTCACGATTGCGAGGGCGGCGTAGTCGATGACCTCGGCGAGGTCTAAACCTGCGTAGAACTCTCCCTTCGCGTCGTCGTGGAGGCCCATATATTCGACGTTCAAGTTGCAGGACTTCGCTAGGAGGTCCTGTGTGAGCCAGGTGTCGACGTCTTCGGTGAACTCGGCCTCGTATTCTGTCTGGTAGGTCATCGGTGAGGTCTCGCGGATCTTCTCGACCTCCTGAGCCCATTCGCTTGGTGTATATGCCCGCCTCCGCCGGCTCCCTCCAGGTGACGTGCAGTACCTGCCAGCCGGGGTCGTTGTTTATCCTGTAGAACTGGGTGTTCCTCCCCCATGGGGTGCTTGATACGACCATGGCTCCGCCGGTGGTTAATAGCATCGGGGGTAGGATGTTGAGGAACATGTCCTCGTCGTTGTTGAAGAAGGCGGCTTCGTCGAGGATGATCAGAGAGGTTGTGAAGCCCCTCAACAAATGAGCGCTGTTGGGGAGGGCCATTATCTTCGAACCGTTTTGGAACTGGGTGATGGTCCTCGTCCTCTTTTTAATCAGGGCCCTCCGTATCTTTCTGGGCGACGCGTCGAGGAGGCCCTGAATTATGCCGTGGAGGTAGCTGCTCTGCCTCCACGAGGGGGCAACTATCAGGGTGTTTGTCGCGGGGTGGGCGGCCGCGAACCATATCGAGTATGCGGCGAGGCTGCGTGACTTACCGGATTGGCGCGGCCACCTGAGGACGACCCTCTTGCTGGTGGTGTTCAGGAAGTCCTTCTGGTAGGGGGCGTGCCGTAAGCCGAGGATTAGTGTCGCGAAGAAGACTGGGTCTGAGCCAAGCTTCTCGAGCACCGCAGGGTCGGCTGCAGCCTCCACGGTGAGGCCAGCGCTCTCCCTTCTGACCCTGAGGGCGTAGGTTTCGTCACTTAGGATCTGCTCTACTAGTCTCTGGTGCCCTTCCGCGCTCAGTTTTAACCCCTGTCACCCTCCTCATCTAGTCTGACTACGACGAAAGTCCCCCCCTCCCCCCTTGAGCGCCTCGGGATGGCCTCGTGTTTCGTGTGCTTGTCCTCAAGCTTGGCGAGTGCTTTCTCTAGGTCCTCCTCATCCCCAAGCTCCTCCTCGGAGCCCCTCATGATGTTGCTGATGCTGACTGTGTGGCTGCTGAGAATGTCCATCAGCTTGATCCTTTCTTTAATGTCGAGATGTGGGATTGCTCAACTCCCTGCTTAACATCTTGAGTAAGCCCCAACTAGTGGCGAGGAGGTCGATCTTGGTGAGCTTCTTCACCTCCTCAGGGCTTATCACCTCGAGCGTGTTCTCGAAGTCGCCGTCATTCTCGTCAATCTCTTTTACAAGCCCGAGCCTGTTCGCCTTTATCTGTATGGAGTTGACGGTTCTCCCCATCTCCTTCGCAAGCTCCTTGTTTGGGGTATTTGGGTAGTGCTCCCTTAGGAAGGCTTCATCCTCGGGTTCCCACGCCTCTTTACTCGACATCCAAGCAACCATCCTAGAAGCAGCTTCTAACGAGAAGTTTTCTATGAAACTATCTTTTACCTTTTATGGATTTACAGAGAGTTCTAAAAGTCTATGCAGAGTACTCTGTTGGATCAGAAACTCCGGCTTCCTTGAAAGCCTTCTTCCAGTTTCGTCATGACTCGCATACGCCGCAGTGTATCGAACCATTCAGATAACATGACCATGTTCTATGCAGAGGAACACCGAGCCTGACGGCTTCCCTTATCACGCCCGATTTAGGGATGTCGCTGAAAGCTGAGGCTATATTAATAGTCTTTTCCGTGCCCTTTACCAGGTTTCTAAGGTGGAGTCGGGTGGGAGGCCCCACTCACCAGCCAAGTCCATTCGGCGGGGAAGCGCCTTATAATCGTTTTCAGAGCCATAGGTATGGTGCGTGAACGTCATACGCCTCCGTGACCATCAGGTTGACTCGACACTCGTCCACATGGCGAAGCAACTCATGTGAACCTACTAAATTATTCGATAAGTACAATGAGATTACTTAGACGAGTGGTCTTCTCTCTATCTCCTTGACAACATCGAAGTCCTCGTCATCGGTTATGATCGTTCTGAGGCTACTATTCATCGCCGATGCGAGGTGGATGGAGTCGCGGGGTTTCAGTCGATACCTATCAAGGAGAGCTTGCGCCATGCTCAGGGTTCTCTTGTCAACGTCGATGAACTCTAGGTTGGGGAATCCGAGGAGCTTTCTGCCCTGGCTGACTCCGTCTTCGCGGCTCAGGACCCTGCTGACGACCCAGACGACCTCGTCCCACGTGAGGGTGGAAGTATAAGCCTTGAGTTCGCCGCCCACAATCTTCTCTAGTATCTCTCTCGCTTTTTTCGCCTTCTCCACAGTTCCGGAGTCGTATATCACAGGATATATGAACACGTTTGAGTCAACATATGCCAATTCGCTCGCTGTCCTCCTCGAGAATGATCTTCTTCACGTCGATTGGTTCTGTGAGTTTTGGTGCGCGAGTCTGGAGGTAGAACTTGGTGTAGCTGCCCTCGATCTTCGGGCGCGTGATGACGATCTCATCATCTTTTAGCTCGATGTTCACCTCGACTCCGGGCTGTAGGCCGAGGGCCTCCCTTATGCTATTCGGGATCAAGACCTGTCCCTTCGGGCCTATCTTCTTCATGGACACGGCGAACAGGTAAAATAAGGTAGTACATTATACTTATACTTTCCTACTTTAAAGTATTACTTTTTATACGAGGCTTTATTCGGACGCCTCCGAACTGGGGGTATGAAGACTCTAATCGTCTACTACTCACGTGACGGATCCACACGCAGAGTCGCCGAGGAGCTGAAGGCGCAGCTCGGGGCGGACATCGAGGAAATTCTAGAACCGAAGGGACGGGGTGGACCACTGGGCTGGATAAGGTCAGGGAAAGAAGCTTCAAGTGGTACGGTCGTGCCCATCAACCCCCCGAAGGCCGACCCGTCCACGTACGACCTCGTCGCCATCGGGACCCCAATCTGGGCGTGGAATGTGAGCAGCCCCGTCCGTAGCTACTTCATGGCGATGAAGGGCAAGCTCCCACGCGTCGCCTTCTTCTGCGCGATGGACTCGAAGGCAGGGGACACCTTCAAGGTCATGGAGGGCCTCGCCGGTAAGACCCCGGTATGCGACGGCTGGGATAACAGGCGGTGAGGTCAAGTCAGGGAATTACAAGGAGAACTCTGAAGACCTTCGCCGATGCATTGTTAGCCGCTGCGTAGTTCTGGAAAGTTTAATCTCCCCACCGCGGCATATCTCCATCATGAAGCTAGATGGTAAGGTAGCTGTCGTCACTGGGGCATCCCGAGGCATCGGTAAGGCGATCGCGGAGACATTCGCCCGCGAGGGGGCGGACGTCGTCGTCAACTATGTGAAGTCCGAGAACGAGGCGAAGGAGGTCGTCAAGCATATCAAGGCGATGGGTAGGAGGGCTCTCGCCGTCAAGGCCGATGTCTCGAAGAGGGCGGACGCCCAGAGGATGTTCAACAAGGTCCTAGCCGAGTTCGGGAGGGTAGACATACTCGTGAATAACGCGGGGATAGGTACCGGCGGGACGACCCTCGACACTCCCGAGGAGGACTGGGACAGGGTCATCGCAGTTAACCTCAAGGGCCCATTCAACTGCACCCAAATTGCCGCGAAGACGATGGTGGAGCAGAAGTCGGGTAAGATAATAAACATCTCTAGCATCTCCGGCCTCGGCGGCGCCCCCGTCGGGGAGCTCGCCTACTGCTGCGCAAAGGCCGCCCTAATTGCCATGACAACCGTCGCCGCACAGGACCTTGGGCCCGTACGGCATCAATGTGAACAGTGTCGCCCCCGGATGGACCCGAACCGACATGACGAGCCGCGCCACCAAGGAGAAGACGGAGGAGCTGCAGAAGCTCAAGGCGGGCATGGCGGCGATGAGGCGCATCGGTGAGCCGCAGGACATCGCAAACGCCGCCCTTATTCTTAGCCTCCGACGAGGCGAGTTTCGTCACCGGGCAGGTCCTCGTCGCCGACGGCGGGCGCAGGGACTTCCTCAGCCACGCCTGATCAGACAAATAGAGGTTTTAAATTAAATCTCTAAACCCGTTATCACATAAGACTTCTTTGCAATCGCCAAGAGGCAGAGAGATATTATAACGGACACTGAAGTAGTCAGGACATCACTCGCATGAGTTTCTTATCTGCGTTGTCGGCAACGGTTCTGGCGGGCCCGGTGATTTGAACCAAAATAGGTTCAGGTCCGTATAGCTGGAGGACTTATGTATTGACACGTTTGTAACTGCGTGTCTCTCACCACAATCCACAATACCATCTAGACTAGGTGCTTCCAACAGGTTTTTTTAATCCTTCTGATTAGCCGCCTTAATCAGAAGCTCGCCCAGAATATCATCGCCCTCACTCAGAGTCATGAACTGATTGGGATCTGGGATTTCGCGTCCACATTGGATGCACTCGAAGGTCGCCGGCCTGATGTTCCCATCACGGTCCATCTCCCTCGGAGTCTTCAGACGTGTCTTACTGTGGCATTGCCTACATTCTGGGTATTTGTTAGAGTATTCTGTGGCCGGATTACCAAACCAAGTATTGGAGTGTGGATCGTATATTCCATAGTCGTAAAGCACGACAATCAAATAACGGTGTAAGATAAAATAGGATTATGGACTCATAACCAGAATTTGGCGTTCGGATTAGAATCAGTCCAAACTGGTTAAACATCATAATGAGCCGAGGATTCTGGGTGTTTATTGAGATGCGCACTGCGCAAACATACACATTAATTATTTAATGCGCAGCGGTTACAGAAACTTGACAATTTTAACATAGGCCGAGCCATTATTCACTTTCGTTCGTTCACCTGGGGGACGTAATCATCAAGAGGCATCATTCTATTTGAAGTTTAATAAATTTAAAAAATATTGTGCCTAAAAATTAGGATCTTGTTATAAAAGAAGAGCAATGAGGGGAGGGATTCGAACACCGATTTTACCAGTAAAACACATCCTGAAATTTTTAATATTTACGAAAGACTGTTCGCGCAGCAAGAAAACCTTCTAACGTGCGCGCTGGCTTGTCCCGAAATTCACGGACAGTTAGAATAAACTTATCTTAACAAGTGGGGTCTCGTCCCCCAATGGTCTGTCCAACCAGAGGAGGTGAGTTCACTTAGGACAAGATGAACACGAGACCCTTGAAACACTCTTCAAAAACATCGACTTAAGCATTGCTGAGCAGCAGCTCCTCGGCTGCTACCACACCACCGGCCCAGGAAGGCCACCCAGAAACCCCATCGGCATCCTCAGAGCCTTCATCGTCATGAGGATGAAGGCCATCCGAAGCATCAGGGAGCTCACCAGGATACTCGACGTCGACCAGCGCATCAGGAGGCTCTGCCTCATCAAGAAGGAGGAGGGAGGCTACCCGAGGTCGGTGCTCAGCCGCTTCACCCACAGGGTCGGAGCCGAGACGCTCAGGCTCATCATCGAGGAGAAGGTGGTCCGGCTCCTGAGGAGAAGCGGAGTGGAGGAGGTGGACGTGGTCCTCGACGCCAGCTTCGTCAAGGCCTGGAGCATAAGGCACCCAGACCGGAGTAAGATGGGTTTCTCGGACCCGGATGCAATGGTCGGGAGGAACGGCCGCGGCTACGACCTCGGCTACAAGCTCCACGTCTCCGTGGACCATAGGCGGATCCTGCCTCTGGCCGAGGTGATGGCTCCCGCGAACGAGAACGAGAAGAGACACGCGCCATCGCTGGTCGAGAGGACCCGGATGGTCCTGGGGAGGGCCGGGGCGAAGCTCAGGAGCCTGATCGCTGACAGCCAGTACAGCAGCGCGAGGGTGAGGGGTCTGGTCGAGGACTCGGTGATCCCGTACATGTCGAATCAGAGGCGTGGCGAGGATGTGCTGAGGGTGGACCGGAGGTTCAGGACGCATGGCCCCGAGGGAGAGGTGAGGGAGTACCGTAAGCGGCCGGCGGTGGAGGCTTCGTTTGCCTTCATGAAGACCCAGTTCGGGTTGACGGTGAATAAGGTGAGGGGTCTGCTGGGCGTGTCGGTGTATGCGCTGCTTAGTGTGCTGTGCTGTGTGCTGAACAGGGAGGCGGCGGAGAACATGGGTAGGCCGGAGAAGGCGATGTCGCCGACGTTCTTCAACGTGTGATGGCTCGGCCTCGGGTCTGCGTGGTGGTGTGGCTAGGGGGTGCCCTGCTTGTCTGTGTGGGCTTCATCCGTTTTCTGGGTGGTTGCTGTATTGGCTGCGGGCTTGGTTTGGTTGGTTGATGTGTGGTTGAGTCGTTTGTCTGATGGTTTTGCTCTTTTTATTGGGGGATTTTTGGGCGTGTGCCTATTTTAGGGACGAGCCAGCGCGCGCATTATGAATTTCAATTTTTTTTGGAGGTTGTCTATCGCTAATAATCGTCCAGATTCTGTGCATTTCAGTATATCAAACTTGTAGAAGCGATTTTTATTTATGTAACCTTGATTAATAAGTTTTGAAAGCGGAACCTCTTCGTCTTCGATATCAGAAGCTAGATCCCTCTCTTGCGCTAAACCATTGTTTTATATAAATATTTAAAATAAGATCAGTTAGATCCTCTTCCATGGTATAATATTCGATCTGAACTTTTATAATGTATCTGTTTAGATTTTCGAAATTCAGTGTTTTAATATCTAAAATATTGTGGGTGCGAGCGTTTAAGTATGAAGCAAGAAGCGCACTCGCTTGGTCCCCCACACACCGATTTACACCGACCCCGTAAACAGCGATCCCTTTCCCATAGGAGGCTTTCTCGTTAATGCATCAACACATTCGCGTGGCAATAAAATATTTATAGTATTTATTGTATAAATTATTTGAAATGAGTAAGGAAATAGGTTTGCACACGCAATATTTTGAGGTGAGTCTTTGGCAGGAGTAGCAAAACCCGATATTGATTATTTCAAAGACAGACTGGAGAACCAGATTTCGTGGCATAGCGCTAAATCGAGAGAAAATAAGAAGAAGTACAATGCTATGCAAACAGCTATCATACTCACAAGCGCATCTATAACCGTTATCAATGCTTTTCGGGTCGGCGACGCCTTTCTCTCGTACGTTGCTACTCTGTCTTCGATACTCGGAGGAACCACAGTTGTACTTGCAGCCTTGGTTCAGCTACACAAGTACCAAGAGAACTGGATTATCTACAGGACGACGTCAGAGATGTTGAAGAAGGAGAAATATTTCTATCTCAACGGGGCGGGAAGTTATGAAGACTTGAATCCTGAGCAGCAGAAGAAAATGCTTGTTGAACGTGTAGAGATGTTGGTATCCTCTGAGACTTCGAAGTATTTTGCATTACAGAAGTCAGAGAAGACAGGCTTGCCAGAACAGAGCGTTCAGACAAAAGTAACGAGTTGAGCAGGGATGATGTATCTGATGATCAGATGTTCCTTCTTACACGTAGGGTTAGTCGAACATCCCACAGGATGGATTGTATTGTGTTTGAAGCATCCAAGTGTTGAAGAGGAATCAGTTTGATGGAGGTACAATCGAATCCTTCTGCATTCATGTGCTACGCAAGGTCAGATGAGAAGTCAGAGAAAGGGCGGTTGGGACTGTTTTGTGAGCTTTTAAGTGAGGAGGTGCATACACAAACAGGTGCTGAATTCTCAATCTTCAGAGACAAGAAGGACATAAAATGGGGGCAAAATTGGAAGGAACGAATCAAGGGTTCATTGCATACGGTTGATTTCTTCATTCCATTCGTCACTCCAAGTTTTCTGAGAAGTAAGGAGTGCCGGAGCGAAATGATTGAGTTTTTAGAGTATGAGAAACAGCTTGGTCGAGACGACCTTGTTCTTCAAGTCTATTATGTCGAATGTGACGAACTCGAAGACAGTAACCCTCCGGAAGATGAGATTTTGAAAGTTTTGAAAGCACGTGAGCATATCGATTGGCGGAAATTACGGTTCAAAAATTACGAAGAACCTGAGGTGCGAGAGCATATTGCAGACTTGGCCCGACAAATCAAGGAGTCTTTGAAGCGAAGGGTTACAATTAGCCAATCAGGCACACAGTTGTCAGCGGAGGCTCCACAAATCGTTCATGAGGTTGGACCAACAGCTCAGTTACATCGCCCAGTTGCACCGCCACCCCCAATAATCATCGTCGACTCCATGTCTGGGAGTGATTATGCGAGCATAGGAGAAGCGGTCGTGGAAGCTGTGCCAGGTTCTCGAATTCTAATTTCACCAGGTTTCTATGAAGAATCAATTGTGATAGCCAAACCTCTCGAGATTATAGGAAATGGAAAGTTAAACGACATTGTGATTCAGAATAAGAATAGTGCTGATGCCGTCATTACGTTCAGTGCACAATGGGGTCATGTTCAGAATCTGACTTTGCGCTACCAGGGAGGCACTAATGCTTGCGTGAACGTAGCGAATGGGAGACTAGATTTGGATAAGTGTGATATTACCTCTGAAGGCTTCGCGTGCATTGCGGTATACAGTGGCTCAGACCCACGTGTCAGAGAAAACAGAATCCACGATGGGAAGACAAATGGAATCTTTGTGTACCAGAACGGACTAGGCACGTTTGAGGGAAATGACATATTCGGGAACACGTTATCTGATGTGGAGGTTATGGGAGGGAGTAACCCTACATTCAGAAATAATAGGATTCATGACTCGAAGGGTGGATCAGGAGTCTACGTGCGTGACAAATCTCTTGGAACGTACGAGGATAATGACATATTCGGGAATGTATATGGTGGAATAGCCGTCGTAGACAGTAGTAACCCAATGTTTAGAAACAACACCATTCGTGATGGCAAGGCGAGTGGAATTCTAGTAAGCAACGGGAAAGGCACGTTTGAGGGAAATGATATATACGGAAATGAGCTGGCGGGAATAGATGTCGGAGACGGAAGTAACCCGATCGTCAGGAACAACCGGATTCACGACGGTAAACAGGATGGAGTTTTGGTGTACCAGAACGGACTAGGCACGTTTGAGGGAAATGACATATTCGGGAACACGTTATCAGGAATGGAAGTCAGAGAAAATGGTAACCCTAGTGTTAGGAACAACCGGATTCACGACGGTAAACAGTGTGGAGTTTTGGTGTACCAGAACGGACTAGGCACGTTTGAGGGAAATGACATATTCGGGAACACATACTCAGGAATGGAAGTCAGAGAAAATGGTAACCCTAGTGTTAGGAACAACCGGATTCACGACGGTAAACAGACTGGAGTCTACATTAACAGGGGCGGACTAGGTGTTTTCGAAGGAAATGAAATCTTCATCAATGCGTTCTCGGGAGTAGAGGTGACTGATAATAGCCACACCATGTTGAGGAAGAATAATATAACCAAGAATGGAGGCTACGGAGTGTCAGTAGGGGCTGACTCCGAATGCACGCTCGAGGGCAATTATCTCCGAGGCAATATCAATGGAGCTTTGAAGGCCGTACAGGGGTCGAACATCACCTCTACTGACAATATACTGGAATGATTCTTGACGATTTTCCAATTTAGGCGCACGCGCTAGGTAATTACCACTTGCGCGCGCGACTCAATTCATCAATAATCGTAGAGGTATGAAATAAGCCATAAGCATGATTTTACTAGTAAAAAAGTGCTATTAACGGAACTAAATTTATTCACTAATAATTATTTTCCATTATAGGTTTGAATGGCTCTTTCGATTGCCTTTAATTGGTTTGAGATGTGTTGGAGGATTCGAATAACGATTTTACCGGTAAAATAGTGAGGTTTTGACTTCTTAGTCTTATCCTACTATTTTAGGGAAAGTAAACCAACCCATTTTTACTAGCCTTTAAAATATATTTTTCAGCTTAAATCAAGTTACTTGCGCATAAAGAGGAGCTGGGCAGTGTTAATCCCAAAATTGCGTGCACGTTAAATATTTAGTTCTAATAAGTTCTTATCATTAGGATATTCAATCGTTACCAAACAAAATGTTGCTTCTGGATATACTAGTCTGGGTGATTTTAAGATTGGAACTGAATAGAAGTATATGAGAATATTATGTTATCTCCTAGGATTATGCCGTCGTAGATGATCCTGTCTTTGAATGGTAGGAGTGTAGCCTCAACCATCAGGGGGAGAACTGGACCAAACATCTCATCTAAAGGTGTTGTAAGTGCGAAAACGCCGTAGGCTTTTGGCGGATCGTCGAGGTCTAGGAAAATCGTATAGTTCTGCAGATATCGTAAGATGACGAATCTCTTTTTGATATAGTGTTTCCAACCGGCGACTATTTCTAGCTCATCTGATGAGAAACTCGAAGGATTTTCTCTGATGAACGAGTCGATTAGGTCAGTGCCCTTATACAAATTGTCCCTTATCTTGTTTAGTTCCTTTAGTGGTGTTGTTCTAACCTGATTTAGTGAAGTTAAGCCTTTGAGCAGTCTGAGTTTTGGGTTAACATAAAATAATATTGACCAGTGTAGCTTATAATAGAGTTCCGCGTCCTCTGTGGATAAACTCATACTTCTATCAAGAAGGATCTCATACTTAACAAGAATTTTTGTTTTCTAATCCGGCGGGGTTAATTCTCTAAAAAAATGAAATAGCGTAAACCTGAAGCAGTCGGAGAGGGGAATACTAATATTATCCAAAGAAAAACCATGAAAAAGTATAACAAGTATAACTTTATTACCGACTCATAAGAATATATTTTCAGTGAAGATGCTTGGGCTCCACCATCGTAATCAAGGATGTAGACGAGGAGGCTTTCAGGAACCTCAAGGGCGAGGCGGTTAGATCAGGCATGAGGGTCGGTGAGGCCGCGACTCAGTCGTTCAAGCTCTGGGTTCAGCAGCATAGACTTCGTAGGGTCAGAGACGTCGACCGGCAGAGGAGGGCTGCGGAGATCATGGACAGAAACAGATCAAAGATAGCGCCGCGCGAGGACTGGTCAGCTGTTGACGTGGTGAGAGGGTGGAGAGAGACTCGCAGACCGTAGTAGTCGACGCCTCCGTAGCCGTCAAGTGGTTCATCCCCGAGGCTGACTCGGAAAAGGCGATAAAGCTGAGGGATAGGCACATCGAGGGCTCTGTCATGCTCATGGCTCCCGACCTGCTGGTATATGAGGTGGTGAACGCCCTCTCCTGCCATCCTGACATCTCTGTGGAGGAGATCAAAGAGGACGTTGAGGCACTCTTCATGCTGGACCTCGACCTAATCCAGCCCTCCAACGAGTTCGTAGCATCCGCCGCCGAAGGCGCGAGGGGGCACTCCATATCAGTATACGATTCAAGCTACCTCGCACTCGCCGAGGCCACTTCCTCCAGCCTGGTCACCGCCGATAGGAGGCTGCGCGAGAAGGTGAAGAAGATTGGCCTGGTGCTGACGCTCGACGAGCTAGATAACGACGATTGACCTCGGGACATGCGTTATAACCCGGAGGGTGAGTTGAATATTAACCCGGGATCACTATGCCGACTAGGATCCGCCTTGAACTTCTGGCCGAGAAGGAGGTCGAGTTGCCCCGCTTCACCGGGTACGTCTCCCGCGGCCTCCTCCTCACGATGCTCAGGAGAATGGACCCCTCCGAATCTGAGAAGCTCCACGAGCCGGAGGCTAGGAAGCCCTACTCGGTGACGCCGCTCCGGTTCAGGGCGAGGCTGCGGACGGAGAGGGGGTACCTTCTGGACCCGTCGGCGCCGTGCCGCGTCGAGTTCAGGTTCATGGAAGACCAGCCAGCTAGGATCACTCTCATTAACAGCTACGTCTAGGTTAAAAAGTGCCGTACGCGCCTGGGGGGTGTCATAGGGATATGTATGTGACACTTACAATTAGAAGTACTGTCTATCTGCCACCTCATGCTATTTAAATATCCTATGAGATTGTTAGCTTGTCTCCTTCCTTTTTGACTTGGATTCCATTCGCCTTGATCTTACTCCAGAGCTTGATTTTACGGGAATGCTTCGTGTATAAACCCTTCAAATATCCAATCCATTCCTCTTTGCTCATGAGCCCTTTGAGTTCGATGATACATCTTATTGTGTTATCGTAGGCATAATCCGTTTTTTCGTCTATGAGGTCCTTGATAAAGGATTCAAGGTTCTTCCTGGCATTCTCAGGGTCATAGAGTGAGAGGAACCTTAGGAGCTTTAACTTCGTGTCAGGTGTGAACCAGTAATCTGTCTTCATCTCCAATAGCCTGCGCAGCATCTCCGTGTTCTTCAGTTCAATTCCAGTATCCACGCACAGAGCATAATAATTATCCCTATAGCAGATATCAAAAAGTCTGCTCAGAAGCTCGGTGGCGTCTTCTGGTCTCGTGCTTTGAATAGTTGTAAATATGCGCCCATAGAGCTCAGGTGAGGACTCAAGGTTTACTCCCTCGTTTAATGATCTTCGGAAGGTCTCTACTGCCTCACCCTTCGCATTTGTTTGGTGTTGATACCTAATAAGACTCGAGAAGTACTTTCTATCCTCAGCTAGCTTTAATGCTTCATCTTTATCAATTTTAAGGTATAAATCAAAGACAGTTTTTTCGCCGAGGCCTCTGCTTCTCCTTAAGAAATTTTTTGCTTCCTCTTTTTCTCCTGCGTTTATTAAGAACTCTATATACAGTGGAGCGTCGTCTAACACAGATCTAATCTGATCCTTGAATGCCCGTAGCCGGGGCGCATTCTCGGTGGTTGCCAACCTATTGAGGAAGGGGTAAAACAAGTCGTAGTTGTCCTCCTCTTGGATCTTTTGGAGTCGCTGGAAGTCATCTGTCTCTAATTGCTTCTGTGCAAATGCGTCTGCGAGGTTCTCGAAAATGTCTTCACTAAAAGCATAGTCACTGTAATCATCATAGAAGTACCCGTACTGTTCACTGTTCATAATCAAGAACTCGAGGACATAGAATATTAGCTCTTTACTCATCAGAGTGCTATTGGTTTTTACCAGTTTCGCGAAGGATTCAGCGAAGGTCTCGTCTGCGTAGCCGCTGTCTGTAATGTTTTTAAGCGTCTTCTTGAATTGCTTTTCAACCGAGACCTCCAGCTTGTCGCTTGGCTCTCTTCTGGTCTGCTGAATACTCAGGAGCAGTGTGGGATCATCTCCTATGAGACTTTTCAGGGTTTTGAGGAGCTCGGGTTTTTCGGCTCTCTCCAGCTCACGCATTATGCTGTCACCGTCTACATAGACGCCATTTAAGTACTGCAGAATGAGAGCCGCACCGTGTTTGCAGTTCACCCTAACTGGGCAAGTGCACCTGCTGGCTAAACCACTCACCGTTACCTGTGTTTGATATTTCTCTGTGCCTAGAACTTCGCCGATGACCCTGTCCTCAAGCTTTATCGCTGATAGCACTCGGCCCTCCTCGAAATAGTCTTTGCCAAGGCGAAATGTTTTCTCGCCGAAGACTCGAGCCGCCTCAAACTCATCCATGGCTGAAATATTTTCGGTCGATTATAATTATTTTATCGGTTTAGACACCAAATTCTTACAGTCATACTCCGTAATTATAAGTCGCAGTCATAACCCCCTCAGGCGGAGATTGAGAGCGGTAAAGTTTTACCTCCATAAACAGATTGTCCTGGATCGCAAGCTATAATCCAAGAGCGGAAATTGAAGCGTTGCTTGTATGGGTAGCCTTTTCTTCCTAGGTAGCAAACGATAATCCTATTAAAGGGAATTGAAACCCTTAGTCGGTATAAAATGTAATACATCTTGAGGTTTTGCGAGTGTTCGTTTGGATGCCCTCTTTCACTAATCCAGAGTTCATTTATTTTGATCTGGTTTGGTTTTAAGCCAGTTAGTTATGTATTTCATAAATTCTTCGAAGTCATGAAGCTTCGTCTTCAGAAACTCGTATTCTAATGCTATGTCTATAACCGTATAATCGTGGACCAACAGGTTTCTGAACCCGATCATATTTCCGAACTCTAACGCGAACTCTTTTGGTATTATCCCTGACTCGACTAAAATCTCCGGTATGTCTCGGTACTTATCAGGCCTCCTCAGCTGCTGCATAGATATTATTTCGTTCCCTACGTCTATAACCGATTCAATTGCCAAGTGCAGGTATCTTTCGGATGCTCCCCTCACCTTGAAATCATTCTCGAAGATCTCAAACGGAGTATCCTTCAGAGCCTTGAGGTAGTTGACATAATTCTTCAGCCTAGAGAGCTTGTATGCTATCAACCTCTCCATTTCGACAGCTCCTCCATCAAGGCTTCATCGTACTCATCGCTTCGAAGGGTGAAATCCAAGTATTCTTTCGTCGCCTTTACCTCGAATTCAACCCGAGCCACCTCATCTCTACTATACAGTACCCTGCCGTATTTGATCACCTGATGCTTGAGAAGTGGCGACGCCGTGTTGAGGAGAACCAGATCAACTGAGCCGTCCATAGCCTTTGAGAGCTTATCAATGAGGTCGAGATAATAAGCCAGCATGTCAGTCGGTAAATTGGAGAGCAGAACTGCCACATCCGTATCGCTCTCTGGCGTCTGCAGACCCCTCGACTTCGAGCCAAATAGGTAAGCCACGATTGTCCTCTCATCGCCTCTGAATATCTCTGTTAGCTTCGAAGTCTGAGAATTTGACAACCTTTCCACCTTATTTTATCATAAATAAGCTATTAATCTCTTCTCTAAAAACCCGAAGAGTATGGAGAATTACTTCCTATTAACTCATTTCGTAACTAGAATGAAATAGCAATCTACGGGCTTTTATGCGTGGTTATCTACTCAAACTACCAGAGTAAAGAATTGAAGGATATTGCCAACGAGGATCCGCTTGGAGCTACTCGCTGAGAAGGAAGTCGAGCTGCTGTGTCTCACCGGATAAATATCCGGAGGGCTTCCGCTCACTATGCTCAGGAGGTTTAACCCAGTGGAGTCCGAGAGGCTCCACGAGGATGGAATTCTCCTCTATCGCAAACGAAAGTGAATCCGAGATGCCCAGTACCGGGGTGGGTTCAGTGAATGGCGGGCCCGGTGGGACTTGGACCCAATGGGTTCAAATTATACCGGTCTCCACCAACTAATTTTTTGGTATGCATGTGCACCTTATCAATTGAAAATCTAAGAGAACTCCTTACGGAGCTTCTTCCTCGCGTCCTCCCCAATCGGGCCCTCCCCGTCGATGATGTCGTTGAAGGTCTTGAAGACCCTCTCCAGCTTCCTCCAATCGGGGACGTAGACCCTGCTGAACCACATCCTGCTACTGTCCACGCCGTGGTCCTCAAGGGCCCAACGGTACTCATCCGCCCTCTCCTCCGCAAGTACATGGGCGTGACCGTATGGACCCTCATGCGCAGGTGCCTCCAGTAGCATAACGCCATCTGCGCCGTAGGCGAAGGCGTAGAGCAGGTGCTCCAGCTTGAGCCTTGCCAGCGATGGCATCGGGATGATCCGAATACTGCTAGGATAGGGCAGTCTCGCTAACCCGGCAAGGTCGACTGCTGTGTAGGCTACCTCCTTCTCGACGAACGCGAGGATCTTGAGTTCCGCCTTTGACCCTTCGAGGGCGCCTCTGATCTGTGCCTTGATCTGGGCCTCGCTTAGACCCTGTTGGTCCAGCGCATTAGTTGGGCAAGCAGGTATACACGCGCCGCAGCCTGTGCACATGATCTCGTTAACCACCGGCTTTCCCTCCGCGAGGGTTATCGCCGACTCGGGGCACGGCTCTACACACTTCCCACAACCATCGCACAGTTCAGGGTGCGCGAGCCACGCCTTGTTGGGCTCGATGACCCTGTCGACGTGGAGGAAGTTCACGACCTTCATAGCCGCGCCCTCCGCCTCCGCTGTAGTGGACTGTATGTCCTTCGGCCCAATAACAGTCCCAGCCGCG
>CAWGAT010000037.1:0-15768 GCA_963820555.1 Candidatus Bathyarchaeota archaeon | reverse complement strand
GATCTGCGCCTTTTTACCGAGCCTATTAGCCGCGGAGTTCAGCCTGTCCGCAGTACTCTTTTGATAGATAGTCTGTGTAATCCCCCTGGAAACAACAGTCTCAAAATGCTCGTCTGAGAACAGGGGGTCCATGCTCACCACGCCGCATTCAAGGCGCGCATCCCTAATTTGCTCAGCTTCCCACAACTTGGCGACGAGGAATTGTTTGACGCTCCTCCTCATCATATGTGCAACTATGGGGACTAACCCGTGACCATAGGCGTTCGTCTTTACACGGGGATAACTTCGACGTGGACCCTCTCCCTAACTTGCTCGAGGTTATGTGAAATTGCGTGGAGATCGATCTCAAGCCAAGAGGGAAAGCCTTGAATGTGTTTCTCGATCTCCTCGGGTGTAAGCTGCCTCGCGAAAAAGGCTTCAGCCAAGTAACATCGACTGAACTACTGGGCTCCAGTCCTATTAATTGTAGGTTTAGCGGTTTAACACAATTTAACTAAAAAAAGCCTTGAGAATTTAAAATTCAACGCCACAAACCCAACGATAGACAATCATCTAGAGTGCCCATGAATGTCACGAGGCTCAGGATGAAGAGGTTATCGCCTTCTTTCTCTCCACGGTCTACTATTTTTATGAGTTTATTTTAAACAAGGGAAATCGAGTCGACGGGCCAGGCTGGCTCAACACAAAGGGCCTCTCAGGAGGAATTTTGACGCCCAAGTGTTTAATTTTAGGTGTGAGTAGTTCAAATTGTAGAGGGAAAGCAGGACGATCAACCAAATCTGTTCCAAATGCAAAATGCTACTACTGATTCTACTGCTAGCACTTTCAGGCGCCTATATGCCACCCAAGACCGCCAGTGCCGCTGTTAATCCATCAGGCCCTGTGATCATCGTCAACTTCAATATTCAGGTTGATCCTGGTTCATCGCTCTTCATTAAGAGGGCGATCGGTCTGGCCATCGATCAGAAGGCCTCGGCCATAATCATTTCGATGAACACACCCGGGGGGCTTCTGAACGACATGACCTCGATCGTATCGTCGATTGCCGACGCCAACGCGAGTGGGATACCGACCTACGCCTATGTTCCGCCGAACTCCCTTGCGGCCTCTGCTGGGAGCTTCATCGGGTTCGCCTGCAACAAGATAATAATGGGTGGGGGATCCGAGATCGGCCCGAGTAAGCCGATAGTAGTTGGCGCGGATCCCCTTGAGCAGGAACACACCCAGGCAGCCATGCTCAGCCTCTTGGTTGGCCTCGCCCAGAAGTGGGGGCGTAACTCAACGGCTGCATATAACATGGTGCAAAACGATGTTGCCTATTCCACAGACGAAGCCCTCACGTACCACATAATAAATGGCCAGGCTAATTCCCTCAATGAGGCCATAATCGATCTCGGCTTAACGGGACAAGCCCAGATCCCCTTGAACGAGAACATCTACGAGCAGTTCATCAGCGCGCTGAGTAACCCGATTCTAGACGGCATACTGATTCTTATCGGTGTTATCGCGATCGTGCTGGACATACAGCACGGGAGTATACTACTCACCGTCGTTGGGTCAATATCCATAGTCGCTGGATTAATCGGCGCGGAGGTGATAGACGCCTCGCTGCTCGGATTCTTCATCATCGCCATCGCGGCGGTTCTGATCTTCCTCGAGCTGAAGCTCGGCCACGGCTTTTCGATGATGGCCGGAGTAATATTGGGAGCGTTTGGGATTTTTTATTTAGCGAACGGGTTGAGTTACTCGCCCTCCCCGATTACCATCTCTTCTGAACTGGTGCTATTTGCTCTGGTAGCCGTTGGTATACTTCTCGGGCTCTACTTCAGATGGGTGATTGGTCCCATCAGGCAAAAGCCGAAGATTACCGGTCCAGAGTCGCTCATCGGTGAAATCGGCTTCGCGGTAACAGATCTGACACCTAATGGGGAAGTGAGGGCTGGAGGAGTAGTATGGAGGGCAAAGTCCGCCTCGGGCAACATCGTTAAAGACGATAAAATCAAGGTAAAGAGACTAGATGGACTAGTGTTGATCGTCGAGAGGGAGGAAAGCTAGTTTTTCTTTTTAACTAAGTTAAATACCATCTTTCCCCATTAAAATAGTGGTGAATCAGAGATGGCAGATCTAGTTACAGTAGGCATCGAAGCCTTCATCGCAATATCGTGATCGCTATTCTCGTAAGCGGGATAAAGATCCTCAAGGAGTGGGAGAGGGCGCCCCTCCTTATGCTCGGTAGGTACAGGGGACTGAAGGGACCGGGGATTATCTACGTTCCACCCTTCATTGGGAACGTTCCATTCGTGATATCGACCCGGCTGCAGGTCGTCTCCTTTAAAACGGAGCAGAGTTTGACGAAGGACAACATTCCTGTGGCTGTTGACTCCGTGATGTACTTCCAACCAGTGGACCTCCAGAAGGTGATTTTAAATGTGAACGACTTCAACCAAGCTACTCAGCTCGCTGCTCAGACCACCCTCAGGGAGGTAATTGGTCAAGCGTCATTTGATGAGCTCCTCACAGAACGTGAGAGGGTAGGAAACATCGCCCGGGGTATCATCGACAGCAAAACCGAGCAATGGGGAATCAAGGTCACATCGGTGGAGATCCGAGACGTGGGCATACCCCAAGCACTTCAGGACGCTATGTCACGTCAGGCTCAAGCAGAGAGGGAAAGGCGGGCAAGGGTCACACTCTCACTCGCGGAATACGAGTCGGCAGAGAAGATGGTACAGGCAGCCAACATGTACAAGGATAATGACAGGGCGTTCGAGCTGAGATGGATGAACATCGTCTACGAGCTGGGACTCCAGGGGAAGAACCTCATGATACTCATCCCCTCAAACATACCAACGGCCGGCCCGGGTGGGCAGATGTCGATGTACGGAATCTACGGGATAAATCAGATACCAAAACCTGAGGGCGCGGACCAAAAACCGAAGACAGAGGGAACTACACCTAACAATATGGTGGTCCTCGCTCAGACGGATGTAAATCTAATGTCCTCTCAAGAACCGATTTTTGTATTACAGTTTGAGTCTTGTCCCGCTTGAGATGTTGCGAATAAATTCTGTTCTTAAAATAAGAACGCTGGGGGTAGCGTAGCTTGTTTATGGGGATCTTCGTCATGGCCTTGATGCGTTCGAGCTCGATCTCCTCGTCGGGGGTGACCAGGGTTATTGCGTTCCCTCCTTTCCCGCCCTCGCGGTCCTGCCCACGCGGTGGAAGTACATGTTGGGATCCATCGGTATGTCGTAGTTGATTATCCACGGGACGTCCTCGATGTCGAGGCCCCTCGCGGCGAGCTCGGTCGCTATCATGATGCTGAACTTGCCCTGCTTGAAGCCGTCGAGGACCTGCTGACGCCTCGCCTGGGTGAAGTTACCGTGTATCGCCTCGACGCTATACCCAGCCCTGCTGAGCACCGCGTAGAGGTCGTCTACGCCGATCTTCATCCTGCAGAAGATTATGCAACGGTCAATCTTGTAGAAGTCTATGATGCGCTTGAGGGTCTCATCCTTCTCGTGCTCGTTGACGAGTATATAGTGCTGCTTTATGGTGGTGAGACCTATCTCGTCGCGGCTGACGTTGACGAACTCGGCGTCCCGCATGTATCGGCTGCTGATATTCATGGTGCGGTCGTCGATTGTGGCGCTCCAGAGGCTCACCTGCTTTTCCTTCGGTGTCCGCTTGAGGATGTACTCGATGTCTTCGACGAAGCCCATGTCGAGCATGCTGTCTGCCTCGTCGAGGACCAGCATCTTGACGTCCCTGAGGCTGAGGGTGCCGCGGTTGAGGTGGTCGATTATCCTGCCGGGGGTCCCGACGACGATGGCGGGTCCCCTCTTGAGCTCTATGAACTGCTTATCGATGGAGACGCCGCCGTAGACGGCGACCGCCCTACCTACGTGTACTTGGCGAAGTCGTTGATGTCCTCGGTTATCTGCTGGGCGAGCTCCCGGGTCGGGGCGAGGACGAGACCTTGGACTGTGGCCTTGGAGGGGTCGAGGAGCTGGATCATCGGGACGCCGAATGCCGCTGTCTTCCCGGTGCCCGTCTTGGCCTGCCCTATGACATCCTTTCCCTCCAGCATCGGCGGGATCGCCTTCTCCTGGATGGGGAACATGTCGTCGAAGCCGATCTCCTTGAGCCCCTTCTTGAGCTCCTTACTTATGGGCAGCTTGCTGAACTTCATGGCGGTCCCGGCGTGTTTCGCTGATGTGAGGTGTGGGGGGAATTTAAATAGTTTTTTCGCGCGTACTAACGCCATCAGTTTCGCTTGAGACATCAAGCGCCACTGGCACTCATGCCATCGTTCCCGAATCTCGCTCTTGTTCTTCGTCAGTCCCCTCGAGTAGAGATACTCGTAAGCGGATAGTGCCGCCTGCGCCCCCTGGCCGACCGCTATTGCAATCTGCTTATCCTTGGAGTCGGTCACGTCGCCGGCTGCGAATAGCCCCGGAAATGCCGTGGACATATCCGATTTCACTGGGATTTCTCCCAACTCGTTTAGCTCCACTAGGCCCCTCACGGGGTCGCTGTTCGGGGTCATCCCGATCTCCAGGAAGACGCCCTCAACGAGTAGATCCTCGCCTAATTCCCCGTTCGATGCGCCAATGCGTACCCCGGTGAGCTTCTCCTTGCCGAGAAAGGCACTGACGTTGGCGTTTCGGTGTAGTGTCAGGTTCTTCGCAGCTGTTACCTCCCGCACGAGCTCCTCGTCTGCTTTGAATTCGCCTCCCCTGTGTATGAGGTGAACCTCGGAAGCGAATCTAAGCAGGTCCCTCGCCGCGGTGAAGGCGGAGTTGCCTCCCCCCACGACGGCAACCCTCCTCCCCGTGAAGAGGGGGGCGTCGCAAGTGGCGCAGAATCCTATTCCCCTGCCGAGAAACTGGGCTTCTCCGGGGACCTCGAGGCGCCCGTACTCCTTCCCCGCGCAGTAGATGAGCGCCCGCCCCTCGTATCTGCGGCCCTCGCCGGTCGTCGCCCTGAATCCCCGCTCCGTCGCCTCGACCCGGATGACCTCGTACCCGATGGCCTCGGCTATCCTGTGGGCCTCTAGGTGACGCATGAAAAGGTCTATCACGTCCACGCCCGGCGCCTCGCCGAGGCCGAGGTAGTTCTCGACGCTCGCTGTGTAGGTGATCTGGCCACCCAGGTTCTTCGTGACGAGCGCGACCTCCAAGCCCTTGCGGGCGGAGTAGAGGGCCGCGTTCATACCCGCCGGGCCACCCCCCACGACGAGGACCTCGTAGCCATACCCCTCCTCCGCCCTGCCCACCTTCCTAAGCCCCTGAGCCTCCCGGATGGACTCGTCGAGTCGCCTGTACTGCTCGGGCTCAACCGCCTTGAGCAGCTCGAGGAAGAATGCCTCGGCCTGGATCGCCCCCTCGAAGCTGTGGGTCTCGTTGATGATCGTCTTCGGGACCCCCGAGACGCTATACTTCTGCACGAGCTGGGGATACTCGGAGGACTCTATCATGTCGGATTGTATCTTGTCATTGATGAGCGCGAACTGGTTGGCCACGTGGACCATCCTCGGGCAATAAGGGCAGGTGAGGGTCGTCATGACCTCGATGTGAATCGGCTTGGTTAGACCCATTATCAACGACTTGAGCCTCTGATCGAGGCTCGACTCCCCTGTCGAGGCCATCAGAATCGCGTCGACGATGGAGGAGAACTCGTATCCTCCAGTAAGACCGTAGAATCTTATGCCGAGCTCCTTCTCGCCATCGATGAGGGTGGCGGGAACCTTATCTATGCCACGAGCCGCTGCCTGAGCATGATCGTGCACAAGGTCGTATACCTTCAGGCTGATCTTGCCGCTCAACGAGGCGACCTCCTCCAGTAGCCTCCCCTGCTCGACGCAGGCCTGGTTGGGGTTGGACTGCGTGAAGAAGGTGATATTGACCGGCCCTACTAGGTTTACTAATAGAGTCTTCAGCTCGGTCCGTGCCTGGGCATCGATTAGTGTGGACACATGCTACCGGGCTGATTATAAAATCCCTTATGTATCAATATTGACCAGCGAAGAGGTAAACCGGAGACTGATCGCTAACAAGGTCTATTACGAGCGGATTTTACCCATCTCTGATCTGTTTGCCAAGTGTCGCGGTCGTCAAGGGGAGCAGGGGACTCGAGCCGGTTTACAGGGCCCTCGACCTTGTGGATTACAAAAAAGCCATTGGAAAATGGGATAAAGTCCTCGTCAAGGTCAACTTCATCTCAACTAAGAACTGGGAGACGGGAGCCACGACGGATCCTGTAGTCGTTGAGGCGATAGTGAACAGGTTGAGGGAGATCCCGGTCGAGGTCCTCATAGTTGAATCGGACGCCACGACGACGAACGCAGACAAGGCCTGTGTCGCCAGCGGCATGAAGGACATGTGCGATAGGGTCGGCGTACGTTTCATCAATCTCCGCCACGAGAAGGACGGGGTTGAGATCCCCGTCCCCAACGCGATGACCCTCGAGACCATCAAGGTCCCGCGCATCGTAACAGAGGCCGCCATAATCAGCGCGGCGAAGCTGAAGACACACACGCTGACGGGCGTCACCCTCGGGATGAAGAACATGTTCGGGCTCCTCCCGGACAAATTCAAGGGCAAGTACCACATGAGGGGCATGGACAAGGTCATCGTAGACATAAACACCGTCCTCAAGCCCGCGCTCACCGTGATCGACGGCTTCGTCGGGATGGAGGGGAGGGGGCCCGTCCACGGCGACCCCGTCAAGATGGATACAATCATAGCCGGGGCAGACCCAGTGGCGACAGACGCTACGGCGACGAGGGTGATGGGGATCGATCCCCAGACCATTGAGCATATTAAGTGGGGACACGAGAGGGGGCTCGGCGAGATGTACGACATTGAGGTAGTTGGCGACGGAGTCGACGCCGTAAAACGCATCTTCTCTAGACTCTGACCCGGTAATACCCCGATATTACACCCACAACACCGGCCACTCTCAAGTATTATATCGCGTATCGTCCAATCAGAAACGATACGATATGGATCTCACACTTCTCAGGAAGCTATCGAACGCCTACGGCCCTCCAGGCTACGAGGACGAGGCGAGGGAGATTCTGAGGACCGAACTAGAAGGAGTCGCCGACGAGACCAGGGTCGACAAGCTCGGCAACATCATCTTCTGGCACAGGGGGAAGAAGGGCAAGCCCCTGATCATGCTCGCCGCCCACACAGACGAGGTCGGCTTCCTGGTCAGATACATCGAGGACGCCGGCTACCTCAGGCTCCACAGCTGGGGCGTCGTCCCGAATATCCTCCCCGGACAGAGGCTCATCTTCCGCGGGAAGAAGGGGGACCTCAGGGGGATAATCGGCACAAAGCCCCCGCATATAATGAGCGAGGAGGAGAGGAAGAAGCCGGTGATCCTCGACGACCTCTTCGTCGACATAGGGACCTGCAAGAGGGAGGAGGCGGAGGCGAGGGGTGCCTACGAGGGAATGACCGGCGTGTTCGACGTCGAGTTCCTCGACCTCGGGGATGGCTTCGTCAGGGGGAAGGCCCTCGATGACCGCGCTGGCTGCTACGTGATGGCTGAGGTCTTCAAGTCCCTCAAGGGGTCGCCATACAACGTCGTCGCGGTGGGAACCGTCCAGGAGGAGGTCGGGCTTAGGGGGAGCAGGACTGCTGCCTACCAGGTCGACCCGGATTACGGCCTCGCCCTCGAGGGCACCTTCGCCGTCGACATGCCCGGCATGGCCCCCCACATGGTCCCCGCCTCCCTCAAGAAGGGACCAGTCGTGACCTTAGCTGACGCCAGCGTCATCGCCCACCCCAGGGTCCTCAAGGCTATAACGGAGGCCGCCGAGGAGAGGAAGATCCCGTATCAGTTCAAGAAGATCCCGAGCGGCGGAACCGACGCGGGCAGCATCCACCTCACGAAGGGGGGAGTCCCAAGCGGCACGATAGCCGTACCGTGCAGGTATATCCACGGTCCGGCTTCAATAACAACTACAGAGGACATCGAGAACACCATCAGGCTCGTCAAGGCGTTCATCGAGCGCATTTCAGCCGACTAGCCCCCCATCCGAACCAAGGATTATACGCCATGCTTCCCCAGCATCCAGTGGTGTTAGAATCTGAAGGCACTCATACGCGTCTACGGCCCACCCTACCTCGAGGCGATCGCCGCCCTCGAGCGCGTCGCGCTAGATAACCCGGAGATCTGCCTCATGAACCCCGTCCTCCTACACGCAGACCCCTACACCCAGGCAGTTGACTGGGTCTACAATTACTTCAAGGGTCGCGGAAATGTGAGCTACGAGAGATGCGGCCGGATCCTGGCGAAGGCCGAGGACCTCGACGGCTACGACTTCGTCTTCGTGTGGATGTTGAAACCTACCCACGACTACGTCGACGACCTCATCAAACGGGTCGATGAAGCCCTGAAGCCGATTGGCGTAATGTACTCGATAACGTTCAGGGGTTAACCCGCTTATTTGCGACGGAGCTATGCCCCCGCTCCCGCCTTCTTTACCTCGGGTTTCCGCCTCATCCTGCCGTAGAAGTAAACGACGTTCCCGATGACCACGATGATGATGAAGAGCACGGCGACGATAGAGTAGGTCTGATCGTTTGAGAGCCCCAGCAGGATGGCGAGCACAACCACAACCAACACGGATAGGTAGACAATCCGCCTCTCGTTCTCACTTATCTTATTCGACATTTCCCCCTGAAAAGGACGTGAAACCCTCTTTATACGGGTAACCCAACGGGTCGCCAGCCCCCTCCTTAAATCGCCGACCTCGAATACTTGATGAGACCGCATCATGTCCGGCATAGAGGCGGAGGGTCTCAGCAAACGCTTCGGGACATTAACAGCCCTTGACAAGCTGAGTTTCAGGGTAGACCCCGGGGAGATATTCGGCCTCTTGGGCCCAAACGGCTCGGGAAAGACAACCACCGTCAGGATCCTCTCCTGCCTCATGTCGCCGAGCGAGGGGTCCGCGAGGGTCGCTGGTTTCGACATTGTGAAGGACCCACTCAAGGTAAGGGAGACTGTCGGGGTGCTTACCGAGAACCCAGGCATCTACGACAGGTTGACCGCGGTGGAGAATATGGAGTTCTTCGCGGAGGCCTACGGGCTCAAGGATAAGGCCAAGAGGGACGCCCGAGTCAGGGAGCTCCTCGAGTTCTTCGACCTCTGGGACCGCCGCGGTGACAAGGCGGGCACGTTCTCCAGGGGGATGAGGCAGAAGCTCGCCATAGCGAAGGCCGTGGTCCACAGCCCACAGGTCGTCTTCCTCGACGAGCCCTCATCCGGCCTCGACCCGAAGGCGGCGAAGGACATTCGAGACCTGATGGAGAGGATGAGCCGCCAGGAGAGGCACACCATAGTCCTCTGCACGCACAACCTAGAGGAGGCGGAGAGGCTCTGCAGTAGGGTCATGATAATCAGGAGGGGCGCCGCGCTCGCCACCGGCAGCATAGGCGACCTGCAGAAGAAACTCCGCGGCGCACCCGAGCTAAAGGTAACCCTCGAGGAGGTCAACGACAAGATGCTCGACAAGGCGTCGAAGATGAAGGGTGTTAAGGCTGTCAACGTCGAGGGACCTACGTCACTCATCTTCGACCTCGATGACCCCGAGGCCGAGACACCCGACATCGTCAAGGGCCTAATCGGAAGCGGAGGACGGGTCAAGTCGGTGAACATCCTCAAGCCAACCCTCGAGGACGCTTACCTCGAACTCACGAAGGAGGAGTCAGAGTGAGGGCGGACAGGGTTCTCCTCGTGTTCAGGAAGGACTGGCTCGAGATCAGGAGGAACTGGGAGATAATGGCGCCCATACTCATTGTCCCCCTGATCTTCTCAGTCCTCCTCCCCTCGCTGATCATGCTCATCCCCGCCGAGCTCCTCGTCGACCGGCGATCTTAGCGGCTCATCCTGGGTGATCCTCCCCGACAACGTGAGAGCGGATTTGGCTGGTTTCAGCGGAGCAGCAGACCGTCGTCTACCTGATGTTGGCCTACCTCTTCCTCCCCTTCTTCCTCCTAATCCCCGCCATGGCGAGCAGCGTCATAGCCAGCGACAGCTTCGCTGGGGAGAAGGAGAGGAAGACAATCGAGGGCCTCCTGGCGACGCCCCTCAGCGACGCCGAGCTGATGCTGGGGAAGATACTCGTCGCCTTCGTCCCCTCGATGATCGTGACCCTAGCATCCTTCGCCGCCTACACCGTCATCGTGGACTCCCTCGGATTCGGCCTCTTCGGCCGCCTCATACTCCCCACCATCAACTGGGTGCTGTTATATTCCTGCTAGCTCCCGCAATAGTCAGTGCGGGGATAGCCATAACGGTCATCGTGTCGGCCCGCGTGAAGGGTTTCAGGGAGGCCCAGCAGCTCAGCGTCCTGATAATCGTCCCGATCATGGGGCTCGTCGTCGGGTCAGGCTTTCGGCTTCCTCCTGCTCGTCCCAGCGGTGATCCTCATCCTCTCCGCCGATCTTCGCCGCAATCGACGTCGATCATCCTGAAGATCGGGCTCAGCATGTTTGAGAGGGAAGAGATACTCTCTAGGATAAGGTGACATGGTGGGGTCGGGTAGTTGATTCTGTCGACTTAATTTATTGGTTTGTGTTAATTTTTTGTTATATGTTTCACGCGTGTGTTTTATAGAGGTTGGCATGTAACGTCCTGTGACGTGGTGAATGTTGAGCCATCTGATGCGGTTAGTAGAATCGTAACTTTGTAGACACCGCCTTGGTAGGCAGCTTCAGGTGTTCTTGTTGATCCCACCCAGCTATCACTTACCCTGAGGTTGCACGTCGCTGGGGAGACGGGTAAATCGTCGACGAATAGCTCAATCTTTGTGATGTTCTTAGGCACCCAGGAGTCAGGGCCGCTGCAACCCCACGTGTTCCTGAAGCTGACTGAGACGACTGAAGTTCCCAAGCTACCATTAACCTCAAGCAAGTCGATGGTCAGGTGATCAACTGCCGACATAGCTACTATCGAAGCTATCCCAAACCATGGCCTGTAGGGCACCACCTCATCCACGACTTTCCTAGAGCCATCGGATAGACCGACCTCGAGGTGAACAGCATAGGAGTGATTCATCTCCAAGTGTACGCCCTTAACGACCTTCTCCGCCGGATCATACCACGTCGTCGATGCCTCCCCCGAGTAGGACCACGAGGGCTTGACGGGTGAGTCCCGGGAGACGCCGAAGGTGAATGGAAGTACGGTTCCGTTTATGCTGGCCCTCAGAGAGGTAACGTCGTATTCACCTAGGTTGTTGACTCCGAAGAGGATGCCGTCTGAGCCCATGAGCTCCGCACTCATGACGATGTGGTCGCCCGAGTTCACGAACTCCTTGAAGAACTGGGTGCTGATGGAGACCTGGAATACTGGTCCTTGGTTATTGAAGGTGGTTCCCTGCAGGAGGTACCCATTGTTCGTGTTTGGGTCGTCTGTCAGTATCATGTAGTCGGCTATGTCGCCCTTCTTGAGGCCGTTAGCCGAGTCGTCTGTTAGTAATCGGATGAGTGCGGTGACGCCTATGAATGTGCCGTTGTCGTTGTACTTCGCCTCGTTGCCCTGAATTACTATTGCCAAGGTTGGTCCCGTTTCTATTGTCTTTAGTACAACTTTCGTCGAATCTTGACGGCTGTAGTTTATGTAGACCAGGGTTGATGCGAGTGAGATTATTAGAATGATAATTATGCCCTTTAGGTGTGCTGGAGTTAGAGTTGGTCCTGTGGCTTGTTTTAGTGCAGGTCTCTTCGGCTCCGCTCGATAGGTCGCAGATGCTATTGTGAGATATTTGCTGCGTGTGGCTTCGCCTAGCCCTATTGGGGGACAAGTGAACTTAATACTACTTTTTAGAACAGTTGCACGCGGCATCCCGTCTTAAAAGTAAATGTTGTCAAAACACGAATGCTCACAGTTTTAAGTTTTGACAAGTTTCCTTGTCAAAAACCCTTTTCATGCGTTACGATATACGACCCTGTGATTCACGATGAGCTTCGAAGAGGACACCTACTCCCGAATCTTCGCCGCCCTGAAGCACCCAGTGCGGAGGAGAATCCTATCTATCCTCAGCGAGGAGCCACTCACATACACTGAACTACTAAACAGGCTGAACGTCGAGACCGGTTTCCTGAACTACCACCTCGAGAACCTCAGCGAGTTGATCTCAAAGGACGTTGAGGGTAGATACCGTCTCTCAGAGTTCGGCGAGGCGGCCCAGTTGTTAACGGCTAGAGTCGAGACTCCTGTCAAGAGGAGATTAAGCTCGGTAAACATTTTTGGTCACAGAATCGAAAATCGGGTGCTAGCGCTTGGACTAGTCTCCATTCTCGTGCTGTCAAACGTCTTCTTTGTTTACACTGTCCAATCTCAGTCGGTCGAGAGAACGAATGCAATCGGTGTGTCATTGATCCAGGCTAGGAGTCTGATAGTCAAGTCTATAGGTACTCTAAACACAACGGTGTCGAGGGGAGATTTTAGTGGCACTGATCTGTATGCGCTCTACGGGAATCTCTTGCAGGCGGCGAGTCAATGCGATTTCCTCTCTAGGCTGGACGCAGAGCACACCGGTTACTGGACGCAGATGAGAGATGCACTGGGATCATTATCTGGGTTCACGATGCAGCTAAACCAGCAGACATCGTATAGGTTAACATTCAATGGCTCTAACTCCACAAAACTATCCTGGCTCGAGGCGGAGTGCATTGCCAACATCAGAGATGACCTCGCCATTATGTTGAAGGCGTTTCCAGCGGACGTTGCGACTGGTAAAAGTCCTCATTTTCATATAGATGGAGAATTGCTTTCGGCAGCTACTGACTCCGCAAATAAGTTGATCATTGATATCAAATATGCGAGATCGTCTTTTTACTTGGGGGAACCGTTCACAGTGATGCTGGTGAACAGCTCACATTCATCGAGTGAAATTTTCATAATAAAGGAATTGAATGGCACCTTTTCATTATCACCGAATTTATCTGAAATTGGCCCATAATGAGTTAAACCGCCGTTAGGAGCCCCTGGAAGTTGTCAGGCACGATGAGACTCCACCGCTTTACGAGGTGACCTCCTCTTCCAGCGATCAGATATTTTCTGCCTTCCCCGACGAGTTTCTCCATACGCGCGCTCATCCTAGAACATAATTTACAATCTAACACGTTTTCACCCAAAAAAATAGATCCACACGGCATACACTAAGAGGTTTAACACCGTAATGACCACCCCCTTCTTTAGAAACGAGAGAAAGCTGAATGACCGTCCAGCCCTGATTCTCCGCATTCTCGAGAATAATGACGTTGCTCGCTGCGCCCAGAATAGTCAGGTTACCAGCGATAGTGGACCCCGAGGCGAGTGCCAGCCAAGCATACTGATGAGAACCGTTGAAACCCAGGCTCTTCATGACATCGATATAGAGCTTAACCAGCGGGACATTACTGAACACCTGGCTCAGAACAGTACTCAACAACATTATGCTGACGATCGCCGAACCCCTATCCATCGGATTCGGGGCAGGTATGAGGTTGATGAAGATGCCCGCGGCACCAGACTGCCAGAGACCCCCCATAACCATAAACATGGTCAGGAAGAAGACGATGCTGCTCCAATCCACCTGTCGCAACAGATCCCGCTTGTCCCCAGCGAGGGTGTAGAGGGGAACCGACGCCAGGAACGCTATAATCCCGAGGTGCTCGGCGTGAGGAAGACCCCAGAGACCCAAGCAAGTCATTAAGAATGAAACCCCCAACCGCTAGAACGAGGCACGCCCCCGAGGTCCTCGCCAACCCAAGGTCAGTGATGTGTTCCTCCTCTACAACAACAATGCTCTTCCCATCCAGAAGTTTCCCACTTCTCTTCAGGGTAAACCACAGAAAGCCCGCAACGATTGCGAGGTTGATTAGAGTGGGGATCCCCAGAACCCTAACGAAGCTAAAGAACGGGGCAATCATGCCTGATTGGCTGGCTATGAGCATGTTCTGCGGGTTCCCAATGGGAGTCATCACGCTGCCAACCGTGATGGAGAAGGCTAGAGTCATCAGCATCACATCCAAGGGCAGCAGCATCTGCTTGACGATCGTTATCACGATGATTGTGCCCACCACCGCCATCGTATCGTTGACGGTCAGCGCCGAAAGGAACCCCATGAGGAAGACGAACACGATGAGCAGGGATAGCAGGTTCTTGAAAGGGGAGAGGATCCTGTACATCACGTAGCCGAGCAGACCCGACTTCTCGACACCGGCCACGATGCTGAACATGCCTATCAGGAAGAATATCACATCGAAGTCGATCGCATTGTAGGCATCTGACACATCGATCACCCCCAAGAGAATCATGAGGGCGGCCCCGATCATCATCGCTGACCAGATCGGGAACTCCAAGTTTCTGACTCTGCGAATAATTATCAGTGCAAGAACTAGCGCAAAGATTGTGAGGGCTAGAATGCCTTTATCCGAAGTGCCGAAGATTAGTGAGTCCATGCTAGTTTACTATTCAATTACAGATGTCTTCTATAACAAAGCGTTTTCGCGCGCGCGATAGTAGGTTCTTTCTCGAAAACAACCAAAAAACAGCTTATTTTAACGGTTAGATTTGGTGGGGTCGGGTAGACTCATGCCCCGTTTATTTTTCGGTTGTTGCGTTAATTTTGGTATTTTTTGGGTTGTGTTTTGTAGTTTTTGTTATGTTTGTGGTTTTGGTGGTTTTTGTGAGGTCGTTCAGGTTGGCTAGATGGGTAAATTAAACGTTTTCATCAGTAGGGTTGGTTTTGCGGGTTATTTTGGGGTTATCTCTAAATCGAAGTGTGTGTTAGTGCATATCATTATGTCTGTTAAGGTTTATTCGCTTCATGTTTATTCTGCTGGGGCTGTTGCTCCTCCTCTTCAGGAGGCGTTATCCGTTTTTGAGAGGAAGGAGGGTGCACAGTGTCGATTTACGGCGGGTAAGCCTGAGGCGCTTCTTCAAGCTATTAGGCACAACAGGGATGGAGACGTGATCAGCTGTGGGGCGGAGTATGTTCACGATGAGGCTGAGGACATCGGTGTTCTAGTCAAGGGTACCCGGAGGAGTCTCGGCTACAGGAGGTCTGTGCTCATCACCCAG
This sequence comes from Candidatus Bathyarchaeota archaeon, assembly GCA_963820555.1. Lineage (GTDB taxonomy): Archaea > Thermoproteota > Bathyarchaeia > TCS64 > TCS64 > UBA8941. The sequence continues at coordinate 681 of CAWGAT010000037.1, read as the reverse complement.
GAGGGAAATCCTAAGAGTATCAGGAGGTTGGAGGATCTTTGTAGTGAGGGGGTTGGGGTTGGTATAGCTGTCGGTGGGTGTTTGAAGGGTGTTTGGGATGATATTTGCAGCAAGGCGGGTCTCATTGAGGAGATTCGTCCTCACATCGTGGAGCACGCTGATGCTTGTGGGAGTCTGATGGGGCTGATCCACTCGGGTAAGGTGGATGTTGTGTTTGGGTGGAACGCGTTCAAGAAATATCTGGCAGGATACTTGTGAGGTAGTGGAGCTCCCGAGGGAACTACAGATATTCCGCAGCACCGCGGTTCAAGTTGTAACCTACACGAGAGACGCAGAGCTCTCGAAGAAGCTGATTAATTTTCTGACCTCCCCTGAGGGACGGAAAATATACGCTGACTATGGTTGGCTTCAGAGGCCTGTTTAGCCTATCCTCTTCCTGAGTACGTTTTCGGCGACCAGTAGACAAGCCGCGGAGAATAAAATCAAGAGTCCATTATCCATCACGTAGATCCAAGATGGTAAGCTGTATGCCATGCTCTGGTTGAGGGCCTCAATCGAGTAGGTGAGGGGCAGTAACCTAGAGACTAGCTGAAGTATTGAGGGCATGGATGAGACTGGAATGAATGCGCCTCCCAGGAACGCCATCGGGAACCTGAAGAAGTTGCTGTACATCTGAGCCTC
>CAWGAT010000036.1:0-85686 GCA_963820555.1 Candidatus Bathyarchaeota archaeon | reverse complement strand
AATGTGTTGCTATTAAAAAATAATATGGAGATTGGTCTTGCTAACTGATATATTATCTGAAGAAGAAGCAAACATACTAGCTCAAGCCTATGGTGGTGAGTCAATTCCTTCGAATATAGATCTCTATGAGAAGGAATAATAATAGTATCCCTGAAAAAGAGGCAATTATGCTTTCTAATAGTTCATAGTATAAAAAATCTTGTGTAACATATTGATAATAGTAAATTGAATTGAAGATTCCGCCCATTATATTGTATATGCTCCACCCAAACAGGATGGTTAATAATGGGATACTTCTGTATAATGATACACGAATATTATTAATTTTAAAATCAGACATAATGAAATATTAAAGTTAAAATTAAAAAGACTTTTCCTTTTTATAAAGTTGAGCCTCCACGTATGATATTGAGACAGTGGCGTACGCGACGTGCATTATATCCGCTGATGCACCTGTCTACGCAAAAACAGGGTCCCCAGGACAATAACTAGAAGAAGAAGTAGAACAACGTCCAAGCCACCTAACACATCCCTCCTCAACCAAATCGGCTCCAACCAAACATTCGTCTCCCTGAGATCATAGTTCTGGCTAAGCGTCACTGCGGCGAGCAACTGATTCTGGAGCCCATATACCAACCCCGTATAGGAGTAGTCCCACCTGACCATCAGCCCCGTCGCCTTATCATATAAGAAATCAGCCAACGCAATCCTCCTCTCAACACCCTCGTCAGAGGTTACATTCCTAGAGTAGTTGACTTGGATGTGGATCACCTCCCTATCGACTTCCCCGATTCTGAGCACCTGCGTGTCGTTAACTAGTATCGGGATGTCCCCTAGGAAGGATGCTAGCTGATCTCCCGGCTTCAGGTCTTTCCCGGAGAAGAAGACTTGGATGTAGGTTGTTTCAGGATCCGAGTAAAGTTCGGCGGGGTTGGCTGTGATCGTTCCGTGGCTTATCCAGTCCTGAGTCATCTGTGGGTAAGTGTGATTGGTCTGGATCCACCTCTGGAAGGTTAAGTTGTTTTCAGATGTTTTCAGCACCTCGATTCTGTATAGAGACTCACTTCGCCTTGTAGGTGGCATGAGTGAATCGTATGGGTGTTGGTTGGCTTCTGTGATGTAGGAGTTATACTCGTAGATCGCCCAGTCGCCAGCCTTAACCCCGATCTTATGTGGGTCTGGAGCTGCGGGTCCCACCTTAACTCGGTTTATATTAGCCCCTGATGAATGGTTGGAACTGCTTAGGAGCATTATGAGTATAATGACTCCTATTGATAGGGGCTTTATCTTCATATGTTCCTGAGATTAGTGTTCACTCTTTTGAGTTTTATTAGCTCGCGCTAGATGCTCACACTACCTGGCGAAGACAGGAGAGTAAATGAGTAAATAATGCTCGCGCACTCTGATGTCTCTGGACTTTAGTGCAGTGTAAATCAGGGTCCGATCACATGGTTCGGCCAGCCGGGGCCTACAGAAATCATTATTGAGTGATCCCCATTAGTCACAGTTATCACTGCTGCACCTGACGTAACGCCACCATTTCCAGAGGTGAGAGGCAACCCAAGTTCATGATAGTAAATGTAAGGATCGTATTGACCCACTGGTATGTTATCAAAGACAAATATGCCATTCACCGAACTCGATGAACCAACCGTCATTTTAGCCTCATAAACATTCTTTGTTGATTCATCGGTGAAGGACAGCCTATACGGGTATCCAAATCCCTCTGTCCTGACTTTTACTTCTAGGCGTGCACTCGTGTCATAATTCTTTTGTGAATAATACAAAGAAACGGTTATACAAAATGACAAGATAGTCACAGCTGTAATGAGCAAGTATAGAGTTTTCCTAGTTTTTTCTGGCTTTGACGTAGGTGATAGTGACGAAGTAGAACTATTATCGGACATAGTGTTATACCTTTAACTCTGGATAATTGGTTTGTTGACAATCGGTTAAAAGAATTGACCTAACCGATGAAGTCTGATAGAAAGTGGAAAAAGTGTTATGTATCGAGCTTAACGTTAAGAATATAATGAATAAATCTCGACAAAATCAATTAATCACATTTGCAATAGCGATAATTGGCATCATCTTTTTGGTTCTCGGATTCCCCGATTCACCTTGGTTAACTCTTCTGTCTGTAATAGTTCTAATAATTGGATTTGGTTTTATAATTATTACTAGCCACTCTGGTCTGAATAACCAGTAGCATCGTATTCACAAGTTTTATTTTGCGCTACACTGACCTGACCAGCCTGAGCCGAATGCTTAACGGAGAGAGGCGCCGTGCGTATAAAGAATGAAAGATAAATATGCGTGTTTCCATTAATATTGTATACACAATAACTTACTCTGTTTACAATAAATAGAAATTGTATACATAGAGTTAAAGATTACATAATGTGATTAAAAAGTGATGTAAATACTTTGAAGCAATTAATCATCATAACCATTCTATTTATCATCATCACAGCATGCACTTTGACCACTTTCCTTCCCTCTGCTCATGCTCAGCTGGCTCCAGCTACTAATTCAACAGCGGCTGCGCGTGCCGCTGAGAATGTGAAGGTCAGCGGTTTCCAGAACAGGACGTACCCGATCGTCAATGACCCCGCTGAGATGGAGATCCGCCTCAATGATGGGGCGACTCCCGGTTACTGGACCTTCCACGTCTCCTTCACCGGCGTCTCAGGGGACGCAACTGGGATCACCTCGAAGCAGGATGTTAGTGACTTCATCCTCGGGGGCACCTCTTTCATCCTGTTTGACCACAACTTCACGGCCCCAGGAAGCTACTCAGTCGCCATCGACGAGGTATCCCTCGGCACGATGAACGTCAAAGATCCAAGACCGCAGGTTACTCTAAGTTACGTGGACTTCTCCCCTGAAGAGTTCTTCGGGGTGGGGTCCATCACTATGCGTGTAGGGCCGATAAGGTCCAACCAGACGGGGGAATACAGGGCTATTGCTGTAATTACACCCCGATTAGAAGGTGTCGAGCCCTTCTACCAGAGCTACGCCTCATACAGTAAAGACTCGAACTGGTTCACATTTAACTTTGAATTGAAGGAGGTAGGTAACTACACAATAACGGTTTGGCAGGGGGGCGTAAAGCAGTTGACCCGCGTGATATCCGTGTATCCGCCTACGTCTACAGGTGGGGGTCCCGCTAATCCTGATACATCTGTTGAGGCTGCGCGAACCGCTGCGCAGGCGGCTGGGACTGTTCCCATGCCACCAATCATACAGATTATCGGAGTCGACATACCCCCTAGCGTTTACACCTATTTCCCAAATGTGAATGCGACTGTAAATGTAGTGGTCACTGTAAAAGTGTTAATTCCATTAAATGCTACAATTTCATATCCGATTAGCGTCAACGGCATTGAGACGAAGGTGATATTTCCTGTCACAATTAGCTCCAGCGTATGTGAGGGTGATGAGAAGCCCTTCAGTGGGACCATTAGTCTATCGGGCGGGAGAGAGGTTATCCTAAATCCGTTCGCGACTCCCTTCACCCACGTTAACTACGTCATTGGAGTTGGAGGCGTTGAGCGGTCTATCAGTGTTTACGCTTACCCTGATTACTCATACCTCTTCGCAGGGCTAGGTGTATTAGTCGTCCTTGCCTCCGTCGTTGTTTTACTCAGGGCGAGGAGAAGACCCGCTCAGGTTGGAGTAATCGAACAAGGTTAGGGGGATTGTTTGATGAAAAGGAACGCGAAGTTGGTGGCGTGTATCGCTCTCCTGCTCGCATCAACGTTCTTCATCTCAGTCACGATTCTCCAGCAAAATCAGAGAAACGAGGGAATCCGGAAGCTATCGAACGACACTTGGTCTAGACAGATGATAGCGGAGGCATTCCCTGATTATCCAGTTATCACAAGACTCGACGAGGTCACGAATACATCTGAGCAGCTCAAGGTAGAGATCAAGCCTAACATTGCTGAGATTATCGTGGGTACTCTGGGGTGGCAACCGGAGTACTACCGGGTATTCATGGTGTATCAGAGGGAGCCCGATCCGGTTCAGTGGGACCCAACTAATCATTACCACTTTGGCTTCATAGCCTCTGATCTAAGAGTGTATGATCTCGGGCTAGACGTAATGTTTGAATGAGAATAAGAATATACAATATCACTTCAATCAATAGTCGACATCGAAGCTGGTTGAGTGGATGAGGAAAATCATCGGATTAGTCGTAGTGATTTTTGTTGTGATCATCTCAATTGGAGCCTTATCGTATCATCAGCAACCAACCTCAGACCAAGTTGATAGGCAGACCCTGGTCGAGTTAGCCCTCAATGACCAAGTCAAAATGATGCTTACTGGCAATAGACTATCGGGTAACAACTCATCCACTAAGGATGGTCTCATTCTACTATCGACTCCTAATCTCGGAGGAGTATCTATTCCCGAATTTGTCCAAGGATTATCTTTACGTGTACTGAGTCAGAGTGAGATCGATGCCCTGAGTAGTGTGAAGGGTGTGAATTACATGTTCTTTGAGAATGTGAATACTGACCCGATTATGGCTGAGGTGAAGTTAACCTTGATGTGGGGATACAGAGTGGGCGGGGTTTCCTTCCTTGGTGATAGCAGCAGCGTAACATACTATTATATCAAGGTTTCTGGTCAATGGACGATTGATCATGGTGACGTATGTGTTCCCTAGGAAGTAGTTTGTTTTGGTTCAAGTTTCTCTGGTTTTGTGTTCGGTTTCTGGGTATTTAGCAGTTACTAGTAAAATGGTGCAGGGGGTGGGGTTCGAACCCACGGAGGACTAACCATCAGGTCCTAAGCCTGACCCCTTTGGCCACTCGGGAACCCCTGCGGCACCCACAACTGTGCTCGGGGTTGATTTAAAAGCTATCTGGGGAAAGGGAAAAGAATTAAGGTTCCCCGTCGCCGACTCACATGTGAGTGTCATGGAGATCAAATGGCTAGGCCACGCTAGCTGGATGATCAAGGCAGCGGGGAAGGTCATCTACATCGACCCCTACGAGGGTGAGTACGTCCCGAAGGGGGACCTCGTCCTCGCGAGCCACTCCCACCAGGATCACTGCAAGGAGGACAAGCTCAAGCAGGCTCTCGGCCCCTCGACGACCTTCATCGCCCCAGCCGACTGCGACAAGGCGGGGGTGAAGCCCACCTCCCTCAAGCCCGGGGATAAGATAAAGATCGGAGACGTCGAGGTCGAGGCCGTCTGGGCGTACAACGTGAAGAGGTTCAGGAGTCCCGGCGTCCCCTTCCACCCGAAGGGCTTCGGTGTCGGATACCTCATCCGCGCCGAGGGGAAGACCATCTACCACACGGGCGACACCGAGTTCGTCCCCGAGCTGAAGACGCTAAAGGGGATCGACGTTATGCTCTGCGCCACCGGCGGCACCTACACGATGGACAACGACGAGGCCGCCGACCTCGCCCTCGCCATAAAGCCGAAGGTCGCCATACCGATGCACATCTGGGACACCGACCCGATGGTCTTCAAGAAGAAGGTGGAGGCTGGCGGCGCCACGAAGGTCGTTATCCTCAAGCCTGGCGACGTCTACAAACCCTAGTTTTTCTTCCCCCACATCCCGAGCGGGGGCTTCGCGTCGACGGGCAGGGGGCTCCTGTAGGTCTTCCCCATGGTCCTCCTGTTCTGCTCCTCCCACGCCTCCTTCAGCAGCTCTGGCTTCGTCAGGAGGTCGAGTGCGGAGGCGGCTATGACCTTGGAGGCGAAGATGAGGCTCTTATGCCCGATGCCCGTGCCCGAGGCGGCGACGTTCATCCAGCTATGGCCGGGCGTGCCGAGGGGCCAGGTGGAGGTGGAGAACTCCATCGTGGGGGCCTTCCAGCTCACGTCGCTCACATCCGTGCTACCGTGGCTGACCTCCCCCTCGTCCCACGCATCGGGGACGCTCGAGTCCATCACAACGCCCTCGAGCTTCTCCCAGCCGGGGCGCTTCGACTTGCGAAGGTCGTCCCTCTTCTGCTCGGGCGGGACGTTCTTCGACAACTCCTCAGCGAAGGCCATCTCCTCCTTACTCCATTTCGGGGCGCCGATGAGACGCATGTTAGAGGTAACCAACTCGCTGAGGGCCTTGCTCGGGAGCTTGTTGTAGACGGCCTTGAGGAACTCGACCTCTAGGCGGGTCTCGGTCATCAGCGTGGCGCCCTCGGCTATCTTGAGTATGCGGGCGTAGATGCTGTCAACCTGGTCCCGCTCAGGGGCGCGTATGAGGTACCAGCTCCGGGCGTAGTCTGGTACGACGTTGGGCTGACCTCCCCCTGCCTCAATAACGTAGTGCATCCGGGCGTCCTGGATGACGTGCTCGCGGAGGTAGTTGACGCCGATGTTCATGAGCTCGACGGCGTCGAGGGCGCTGCGGCCCTGCTCGGGGCTGCCAGCTGCGTGGCTCGTCTTACCGTGGAAGTGGAACTTGACGCTGTTGTTCGCGAGGCTGCTGCCTAGGCTACCGTAGTTCATCGCCCCGGGGTGGTGACTGAGGACAGCGTCGACTCCGTCGAAGACGCCGGCGCGTACCATCCAGACCTTGCCGCTGCCGCTCTCCTCAGCGGGGGTGCCGAAGAACCTGATTGTGCCCTTGAGACGGTTCTTCTCCATCGCGTATCTTGTGGCGATGGCGCCCGCCATGCCGGAGGCGCCGTGTATATTGTGGCCGCAGCCGTGACCTGTTCCACCCTCGACGATGGGTTCCCTACTCGGCGTCTTCTTCTGGGAGACCCCCATGAGGGCGTCGTACTCCCCCATCACCCCGATGAGAGGCTTCCCCGACCCCCAGGAGGCGACGAAAGCAGTCGGTATCCCCGCGACGCCACGCTCGACCCTGAAACCATGTCTCTCAAGCTCATCGGATAGAAGCTTCGCCGAGTCGTGCTCCAAGAAGCCCAGCTCCGCGTACTCCCATATCTTGTCGCTGACCCCGATGATCCCCTCGCTGTTCTCGTCGATCCAGCTTATTGCATCGCGCTTCGTCTTTTCGAGGTTAGCCATGAGGAATAATTGATTCCGACTAATTTATAACAGGACGCCTCAGATACCGAGTATTTTCAGTATCTCCCGCCTCCTGACCACGCGGTAGGCGGGGTGGTATGCCTCCCTATACTGGGGAGTGTGGTGCTGGGGTTGAGGGGCGCTCTTATCGAGGCCCCTGTTGAGGACATCAACCTCGTTGTGCTCAAAGTCGAGCTGCCCCGACCAGACGAGTTCGGCGAATGCGTCCCATATCTCCACGAATTGGGTCGGGTTCCCCGTGATCTCCGAGTTCCTCATCGCCTCCATCATGTGGTTTAGGGCGTAGCCCTCCCGGACGAAGGGGCGTAGGTTTACGCGGACGACTGAGTCGTCGAGGGAGACACTCTCCATCAGGGGGTCACTTGCCTGATCACTTAGGTCGATCCCCGCCGCCTCGTTTTTGAGGTAATCCCAGGCCCCAGGGCCCATTATATGCCCGACGCCGAAGACACCCTGGTAGAGAAGCTTGTAAGCGTCCCGCGCCCTCATCTCGGGTCTCGCACACTTGTGCATCGAGACGAGCTCCGCGACCTTCTTCCAGGACCCCATATCTTTAGATCACTTTTAATCAGCTATTAAGGGAGTCGAGGTTTTATCGTCTCGCCAACCATTCTATCATCGATATGTCCCTAGATGTTTTCGGTCATAGGATTCCACGGGGCTGCGCTGAGACGTTTCAGGCGAAGGTAGGTGAGTTCGCGGATGGCACCCCGATATCACTGACTATCCGAGTCATCGTCGGGGCCAGGGGTGGACCGAAGGCTGTGATGCTCGGGGTCCAGCACGGCGACGAGTACGGCGGGATGGAGATCAGCAATAGGGTCTTCGACGAGCTAGACCCGAGCGAGTTCAGGGGTTCACTCGTCTCCATCCCCGTCTCCAATCCCCTCGCCTTCAACGCAGCGGAGCGAGCCTCCCCTCCCCCCATGGGATATGAGAATCTAAACATGAACAGGGTCTGGCCCGGAGACCTCCATGGCCTGCTCATGGAGAGGATCGCGGCCTCCATCTGGGATGAAGTAATAAAGGGCTCCGACTTCGTCGTCGACCTCCATGAGGGGGGACGCGCCTTCATGGCGAGATACATACACGCGAGGGGGACCCCTGAGACAGAGAGGCTCGTCGGGGAGCAGAACAAGAGGCTCTACAGGCTCTTCGGACAGGGGGTACCCGTCCTCGGCGGCGTCAACACCCGCCCCAGCATGATGGGGAGCCTCAGTATACAGGCCGGACTCAATGGGATACCCACACTGAGCCCTGAGTTAGGCGGTGGAGGCAGACTCTGGGACGACCTCGTCTCGACTGGGGTACAGGGTGTGAAGAATGTCTTGATCGGCTTAGGTATGATAAACGAGGAGCCAATCGACTCCAACTCGGAGCAGCTAGTCAGCGATGGGAGCAGCTGGCCGAAGACAGCGCATGGTGGCGTGATATACAACCACATCGAGCTCGGGGCCGTGGTTGAGAATGATACACTTCTGGGAGTACTGAAGGATACGGCGGGGCGTGTCTTAGAGGAGTGTAGGGCGCCCTACAGGTCGGTGATCTTCGACACTAGGTACCAGCCCACGATCTATCCTGGGGACTGGACGTACCACTGCGGGCGGCTAGTCTAGTTTCTTCCTCTCCACGAGCTTTATGGCCCCCTTCGGGCATGTGGAGACGCAGAGCCCGCAGCCGAAGCACTTGGTCTTATCGTACTTCTTCTTACCCTCGACCATGCTCCGCGCGCCGAGGACGCACCTTTCAGAGCACTTCCCGCAGTCGATACACTTCGACTCGTCGTCCTCGGCTATGAGCTTCGATGTGAGGACCTGAGTGGTTATCCCGTGGCCCACTATGCCGCCGAGGGTGTGGCAGCAGCATGTGCAGCAGCTGCATATGAGCTGGGGCTTCTCCTCTCCCTTGAAGACGTACGCCATGTGGACGAGCCCCGCCTCGTGGCTCCTCCTGAGGGCGTCTGAGGGCCTCCTCGACGCTGACCCTGTGGGAGTGGTTGTCCGGCCACTTCTCAGCGTAGTCGGGGCCCACGTTCACTGCTAGGCAGGTGTCGAGGGGGGAGTCGCAGTTGTGGTGGAGCTTGCGGCACCCGCAGTCCTGGAGGAAGATGTTCTCCGACCCCCTGAGGATCCTCTCCACCTCGCCGAGGTCGAGGACCCTGTGCTCCGCCTCGATCTCGACGTTTACGGGCACCGCTTCGGCGGAGGTCAGCTCGGCACGCGATGTCCCTCAGCTCCTTCTCGCTGTAGTAGCTACCCTTGTCCCCCTTCTTTTTCGGGCACGAATTCTACCGGCCCCAGCCCCCTTTTAAGGCTCACCAACGGAGAACAGTTATCTCTCGGCGTGTCGGCATCTGTAGGATGGTTAAAGTAGGCATAATGATCTGTGACCGGAACAGGACGTGCATGGGGAACAAGTGCTTAAAGTCGATGATAGAGTGGGACGGCGCCGACACCTGGCTGAGGGACATCACGGGCAGCCAGGAGAACGTCGACATAGCGACACGGAGGGCGGCCTTCCCACTCCACTGAGAGGCGAGATGAGGGGCAGGCGAAGACCGAAGGAAAGACCTGCGATCGAGAAGAGGCGCATCAGCGTTACCGTGACAGAGACCTACTTCGAAGCCATGGATTCCCTAGTTGGGCGGGACATCTACCTTAGCCGCGGATCAACCTGACTGCCCACGCTGTTCCCAATACTAGACACTGCTACCTTCATTTTTCAACCACCTCAACTATCTTCTTCACAATTTCTGCGAACGCCTTCGCCGCCGCCGAGTCTGGGTGCTCATCAACAAACGGTGTTCCACAATCTGAATCTTCAGATACCTTAGGATCAATTGGGATCGAGCCCAAGAAGGGCACACCCATATCCTCCGCGACCCTCCTGCCCACCCCACCCTTGAAGACCTCGATGACTTCACCGCAGTGTGGGCACGCCAACCCCGACATGTTCTCGACGATGCCTAAAATGGGCACCTTGAGCATTCTCGCAAACGTCACGGCCTTCCTGACGACGTCACCCGACACCTCGCTTGGTATAGTGACGATCACGACTCCGTCAGTCTCCGGCAGTAGCTGGAGAACCGTGAGAGGCTCATCGCCTGTCCCGGGAGGAAGATCCACCAGAAGGTATTCGAGTTCTCCCCAAGCGACCTCAGATAAGAGCTGCTTGATGGCGCCCATCTTAATTGGTCCACGCCAGATAACCGGTGAGTCGTCGCTTGGTAATAGGAAGGCCATTGAGACCACCTTGATGCCTCCATCGGAGTAGACGGGAAATATCCCCGGCAGGCCCGACTCGAGCCTAGAGCCCTTCAAACCCAGCATCTTTGGGACACATGGGCCATGGATATCTGCATCGAGCAACCCTACTTTGCCAGCGCCCTTCTCATGTGCCAGCGTAGCGGCCAGGTTGACGGTCACGAGTGTTTTTCCGACGCCTCCCTTGCCGCTGATGACGGCGATCTTGTGCTTCACTTTTCCCATACGCATTTTAAGAAGTTCATCATCGGGCGCTTTATTTTCTGAAGATGATAGTGGCTTCTCCTGAATCGATTCGGTCACTCCTGATCGCCCTCGCCTTAGTGGAGCCTCTCCGTGTGGCTGTCGAGTTTACCCGCGACGTAGGCCTTCGCCGCGTCCTCGGCGAGCGCCAGGTCCGTTATGAATGGCTTTATTCCACCCTTCTTTATGGCATCGAATGCGCCCCAACCTATGCCTCGGGTTATCAGCGCCTCGCAGTCAGAGATGTTTGACAGCATCGAGTTATGCTTGGCATCAGCCTCTGGCCCCTGGTGGCCACCCTCCTCGTGCTGATGCGGTTCAGCACCTGCGTGGTGCGCCGCCTTGTCCCTCATCTCCGAGTCCTTAATCACGCCGCCCTGTACATCGTACACGACGTAATACCTAGCTCTCCCAAAGTGCTGGGAGATCGTCTTCCCATCGTCAGTTACAACAGCGATTTTCAAAATACATACACCTCACTCGAAGACAACCGACGCCATCCTCTTCTTGGCGTCCGAGAGAATTTCCTGAATCCTCTCAAGCTTACCATCGTCTATGCTCTCCTCATTCATGAGCACCATCGCCTGCATATCCCTGATGTCCCTCATGAAGGCAAACCTGCCAACCCTCTCAGCGTAGACCCTCCCCGCCCTTAAACGGTCAACAACCTCGACGTTATCCTCCAAATGCTTCCTGCCCGCAGGCGTCAGGGAATAGACTTTCTTCCCCTCAGTCTCCTCCGAGGTAACGTATCCCATGTCTCCTAGTTCCTGCAGCATAGGGTAGATCAGGCCAGCGCTGACGGGTCGCTGATACGTCGCCCCGATCTGCTGGATCAGAGCATAGCCATGCATGGGCTTCTCGGCGAGGGCCATAAGCACAAGAAAGCGGAAGTCACCCCGCCTAACGCCGAAGCCCATCCCACGACGTATACCCGCGGCGCCGGGGTAGGCTTCGTTGCAGCATCTACGGCCTGAGCCACGTCGACATTCACTGCACATCTTACCACAACCATATCTAAAGATATATTAATAAATATATTCTAAAACGTGGCCTTTGAAAAATATCCAAAATTAAGTTATTACGATTCCAATTCATTGATGCTTATGCCGAAGAGCGCTTCATCACTGGCTTTGATTAGTTTCTCCATAATGCGACTATCTTCGTTCGTGTCTTTGGTTTTCATCCCGTGGTCAGATGCAAGATCATCTCTTATCATACTCAGGATGTCTGGTTTTAGGGAAAGTCTCAGCACACGACTTCCGAATTTAAATTCGGAGGCGACGCCTTCACCTTCTTCGAGTTCTATATTCCGTTTCCCCATCGTGCAACCCGTGCTGCTCTGAAACCCATCCACGACGCGAGTCAGGGGGAGAAAGTCTGAGCCTAACCCTACAACTCAAATCAAACCACCCTGGGGAATCTAAGGTCCTGATGGCGAGGATCCCATTCTTAGCACAACCACCATGAATGACTCACCGTGACCATGAAACTCCCCACCACTCTATGGTACATCGACTGTGACCAGCTCCTCGATTTCCTCACAGATCCGTCACAACCCTTCACCTGAATCCGCTCCATGAATACTACTCATTTTATAAAAATGATCTCTCTCTCTAACCTAGGTACCGCCTCTCTAATACATACGAGAACGTGGAAGCCCCTAATCACGTATTAATTTCCTTAAGTATCGTAGAGACCTTAGCCCTCTTCGGTACCTTGCGGTATTTTATCCCCAATTCCTCAAGCAGAGTTGAGGTTCCTACCCCAATCTCCGGAGCAAGCAGAAGCTCCACATGGTTCTCACCGAGAATCTTGACTGCAATTGGGCCAGCCCCATGCGAGAAGGAGGCCGCGACGTTATCAATCATATGTACATTCTGAGATTTCCCCTCTTCCAAGTCGACTATGGTGAAAACTGGGGCACGACTAAAGACCTCAGCCACCACACCCATTAGGCCTCCAGGCCTCTCTGTAGGTATGACAATCCTCATGATGACACCTATCCAATTTACTCGGTTTTCTCTCGGGCCTTCAGTTCGTCGAGTCGTTTTCTCAAAGTCGCACTATGACTCTCAGTCGCTGCGATCTGCTGTTCAAGAATCTGCTTCGACTGCTCATCGAATAGATTTGATATTTCCCCTGACTTAGCTTCGGTATTAACCCGCCATCTTGGGAGCTGCGGGAACCGCCGGCACCTGTTTGGGTCGTTTATCTCCATCACCTCTGCGCCTTCTCCATAGAGCCACCCGGGTCTCTGCCATGGAGGCAGGTCCCTGAATGGCCCGTTTCCGGGGTATGCTCCTCGTCCTCTTCCTCTGTATCCCATTTTCGTCAACTCCTTTTCTGTGTCTGTGCACAGAATCAATTATGTGTCTGTGCACAGAAAGATATAAGGGTTTCCGGGCGTTACAAGTAGCCGTGCAGAGAAGGGGAAGAAACCGCAAGGGGCCAAAAGGCAGGACCCCCACACCGGTCTTCATAGGTAAGCAGGTGCCCGAAGGCAGCTTCACCCCAGAAAATTCCTCCCTCGGAGAACCAGTGGTGCTGGATGGCGCCGAACTCGAGGCTCTGAGACTCGTTGACCTCGAGGGCTTGAGTCAGGAGGAGGCAGGTGCCAGAATGGGTGTGAGCAGAGGCACGGTCTGGAGACTTCTACAGGAGACACGCCGGAAGATAGCCGCCGCCCTATCAGAGGGAAGGCGGATAGATATTAGACCCGAGTGAAGACCCACTAAACAATTATTAGTTGAGACAGAGAAGGATATCGATCCCCATGGTCAAAGTCGGTATCATGATCTGTGACAGGAACAGGACCTGCACCGGGAACAAGTGCTTCAAGTCCGTCATCGAGAGGGACGGCGCCTTCGCTAAGTACCCGAAGGACGAGCCGATCGAGGTCGTCGGCTGGATGGCCTGCGGGGGCTGCCCCGGGGAGAGGCTCGAGGCCGCGCCCGCCGACATGAAGAAGTACGGCGCCGAGGTCGTCTACCTCGCCAGCTGCTACCTCGCCGGGTACCCGATTTGCCCCTACATCGAGGACCATAAGAAGTACATAGAGAACGTCGTCGGCCTCCCCGTCGTCGTGGGGACTCACCCGATGCCCGCCAACTACATAAAGGCACACACGAAGGCGGGTGACTGGAAGAGGGACGGCGCCGAGAGGTGGCTCACGGAGATAACTGGAGACCAGGCCAAGGCAGACAAGTACGACTCCACGAACCCCAACTTCCTCAAGAAGTAACCCTATTTATTCGCCGCGTCTTTCTTTTCCTCGATATGTCCGAGGACAGGGAGCTGGAGGAGATTAAGCGGCGGATGCTCGAGAGGATGATGAGTCCGTCGTCGAAGCCGAATATCCTTAGGGACGGGGTTGTGAATGTACTCACGGACGTGAACTTCGATCAGGCTGTATCGGGTGCCACGCTGCCCCTCCTCGTCGACTTTTGGGCGGACTGGTGCATACCCTGTAAGAGCATGGCGCCGGTTGTGGAGACCATGGCGAAGGACCACGCTGGCCGCGCCTACTTCGCCAAGATAAACACCGACCAGAACAGGGCGACTCAGGCCCGCTTCAGGGTCATGAGCATCCCCAACTTCATTCTATTCGAGGGCGGAAAACAGGTCGATCAGGTGCTGGGGGCCGTCGGCAGGCTGGGGCTTGAGGCCGTCCTATCCAGACACATCTCAAAAACTATGTGATCCGCTGGTCCTTGGCCGCCCTCGCCAACTCCTCGGGCAGGGCGGCGTTCACCGAGGACAGGAACCTCCCGACCAGGTGGGCCGCCGCTTCGCCCTCGTCGACGGCGGCGAAGTAGCAGAGCCTCGGCGCGCTCCTTGAGACGAGCCTGGATTCGACCATGCCCAACTCACCGAGGTTGTGGAGTGCCTTCTTTACCGTCGCGAGGCTGTGCGGTGAACCCTCCGCGGCGAGCTGCACCCTGATTTCCTCGGGCGCTGCCCCATTTTTTTCTTTACCCCAGAGGCACGTGAGCACCTCTGTCTCATGGATCGATAGGAACTTTCTAAGCCCTACCTCTGTGGGGTCGTACCCCTTGAAGTTCAGAACCAACGCTGTAGCATCTCTCCCAAAGAGCTGATTCTTCGGTTCAATACTGCGTCTATGATTTTATAACATTTTTCTCAGTGTAAAATCAGGAGGGCGGTTTTTTTAGTCGGAAATAAACGACTGAATCTTCGTCGTTATTTTATGTTATATGAAATAATCAAAGGTGTTGATATTGTGCCCGGTGGCTAGAGTAGGCCCTTTTTGACCGCCCTGGCAAGGTGGCCGTCGGCGGCCATGAAGTCGTCGGCTGCCTTCGCTGTTATCTCGTCCGCCGCCTTCTGGGCGCGCTCCATCACCTCCTCCTCGTCGAGGGTCACGCATCGGCCCCCCTCGACGACGAACCTGCCGTTCACTATCACGTCCTCGACCTCGTCTCCTCGGCTGTAGTAGACTATGTTGGGGGCGATGTTGGGGACCGGCTTGGAGATAATGGGAACCATGTGGGGGGCCTTTAGGTTCATGATGACGATGTCTGCCTTCTTCCCCGCCTCGAGGCTGCCTATCTTGTCGCCGAGCCCTATGGCGTTGGCTCCGCCTATAGTTGCTATGCGTAGCATCTCCCAGGCCGGGAGGATGGTCGGGTCCCTGTGGCGCACCTTGTTGAGGAGGGCCGCCGTCTTCATCCCGACGAGCATGTTGTGCCCCGTGCTCCCGGGGGCCTGGTCGCTGCCTAGGCCCGCGTATCTCCCCCCTGCTGCATGAAGAGGGCGAGGGGTGGGACTATGCCGTCGATGAGGGCTATGCTGGCGGGGCAACTGATGTAGCGGACCCCTCTCTTCGCGAGGATGGCGACCTCGTCGTCAGTGGTCTGGTGGCAGTGGGCAGCGATGACATTGTCGTCGAGGTAGCCGATGGAGTCGAGGTACTTGATCGAGGTCGTGCCGTACCTGAGCTTAACCTGTATGGCCTCGCGTGCCCCCTGGGCGACGTGTATATGGCAGAGCTTCCCCCTCTTCACCGCCTCCTCCTTGACGCGTAGGAGGAGCGACTTGCTCATCATGTCGGCTCCTTGGGGGGAAAAGATGCAGCTTATCCTTCCGTCGCCCGCGTTGTCCCACTTCTCAACGAGTTCGATCCCCGCCTTGAGCTTCTGCTCGCCGAGGGGCTCGTCGAAGATGTAGGGCTTGTTCGCGTCGGGGCGGCTGTTGGGCCCGATCTCGTTTATGGTGTCCGCTATGTTGGCCCTGATGCCCGCTGGGAGGAAGACCTTCTCGGCGACGTGGCCCTCGTTGACACCTATCTCGCCGAAGGTGGTGACGCCGCTCTTCACGCCCTCGATAACGCCGAGGGCGCCGCCGGCGATGCTGTGCTCAGGTTTGATGTACTTGCTGAAGGGCGCCATGGTCTTGAGCATCCACTCTATCTCGGGGACGTCCTGGGCCTCGCCACGGATGATCGTGTGCCCCGTGTGGATGTGGGCATCCACGAACCCGGGGAGGACCGCCTTCCCCTTCGCCTCTATGACCTTCTTCGAGTTCCGATATTTCTTGTCGAGTTCGTGGGTCTTGCCAACCGCCACAATCTCCTGCCCCTCGACGGCGAGGGCACCGTCCTCGATGGTGCCGAGTCCATCGCCCCTCATCGTCAGCAGGTAGCCATTCCGAATGTAGATGTCAGCCAATGGGTTCCGCTTATGGTCCACTAAGACAGATATTACACCTTCGGTGGGTCGGATAGACGACCGGGGCATAAACCGCTTGGATAGTGGACGTTTGACCAGGCACGAAGCATAATTCGCTGAATCCTATGGGTCACCTAGCGACGTTTACGGGGGTGACCTTAACGGCCTTGCTTAGCTCAGCGGGGGTCATTTCCAAGATGAAGCCGCGCTGCCCCCCATTTATGTAGAATTTTGGCATCTGCAGAATGGAAGCTTCGACGTAAACCGGCATCTTGCGTTTTGTGCCGAATGGACTTATGCCGCCTACTAAGTACCCCGTGTGACGCTGGGCGTCCTTCACCTCACAGGGCTCCACACTCTTCGCCCCAATCTGGCGGGCGAGGTCCTTGAGGCTAACCTCCTTGTCACCATGCTGGAGTACAACTATTGGCTCGCTTTCGTCTCTCTGCATGATCAGTGTCTTGACGACATCGTGTAGTCCTACACCTAGGCCCTCCGCTGCGACGTCGCTTCCCTTTCTTTGGTAGTCGTAGGTGTGCTTCGTGTAGGCGACCCCGAGCTCGTCAAGGTAAGTTGTAGCAGGTGTGGACGGAAACCTCTTCGACATGGTCTCAAAAACATCTTTGGCGCCGTTTAGGGTTTATGGCGCCACATGTAAAATACGACCATGCCCAGTGTAGGGGTAATGGTCAGCATAGCCAAAATCAGGGGGGACTTCCCCGTCCTCAAGGAGTGGGTGTACCTCGACAACGCCTTCGTCGGACTCATGCCGAGGCAGGTCCGTGAGGGTTACGACCGCTGGGCGGACGAGTGGTTCAACTTCGACGTGGGGAATAGGACGATCCTCGACGGGTGGCTCGAGAAGGCCGGGCTCGTCAGGGGGATGATTGCGGACTTCATCGGCGCGTCCCCGAGGGAGATAGCCTACACAATGTGCACGGGCTCCGGCCTCAACATAGTCATAAACGGCACCGATTGGAAGGAGGGGGACAACGTCGTCTTCCCCGAGTGGGAGCACAACCCACTTGAGACATACACGACGAGGCGCGCCGGCGTCGAGTCGAGGGTGTGGAAGCCGAGGGAGGGACGGTTCGACGTCTCCGACTTGGAGAAACTTGTCGACGACAGGACGAGGCTTGTTCAGGTTAGTCAGGTTAGCTACGTGAACGGCTTCAGGGCGGACCTCGCGGAGGTGGCGGACGTAGCCCACGTCCACGGGGCGAAGCTGCTCGTGGACGCGACACAGGCCGTAGGTGCCATCAAGGTCGACTACAAGCGCGACGGGGCCGACTACGTCTCAGTCGCCCCCTACAAGTACTTGATGGGTCCCGCGGGGCTCGCCTTCCTATATGTCGACTCCGAGTCGGTGGAGGAGCTGACCCCTGACAGGACGGGGTGGAAGAACCAGAATCTGGGAGGGGGCCCACGCGGAGGCGCCGACCCCCGCTGACACGGCGGAGAAGTTCGAGTATGGCACCATAAACTTCCAGGGCGTCTACGCCCTCGAGGAGTCGCTGAAGTACCTGAACCGCCTCGGGATGGACTATGTGGAGAAAAGGGTGCTCGACAACACTGGGTACCTCTTCAAGAGACTGGACGAGCTGGGTAAGGATATCTGGACCCCGGAGGGGAATGAGTCCCCCGTCGTGAGCTTCGCCCAGGAGAGGGCGGTTAAACTTGCCGAGAAGCTGAAGAAACAGAAGATCAAGGTTACGGGGAGGGATGCCCACGGTGGCCACATGCGCGTTTCTTCCCACTTCTACAACACTCGTGATGACATCGACAAGCTCATCGAGGGATTGGGGTAGAAACCCACTCAACTTTTTAATCGGTGAGTTATTGACGTGCGCTCACCCACCTTTAAAGCTAAGTTCTAGTTGAGAGAATTTTTAACTACAAAAAATATCTCATACTGACAGGTCAATCAACGTTGATAGAGATACGTTTTCACGGCAGAGGCGGGCAAGGCGCTGTAACTGCCGTCAAGATTCTGGCATCAGCCATTTACCTTGAAGGCAAATACACGCAGGCCATACCGATGTATGGCACCGAGAGGCGCGGAGCCCCAGTCGTTGCCTTCTGCCGTATCGACGACACACGCATCAGAGAACGCGACCTCGTCCACGAACCTGATATCGTCGTGGTCCTTGACCCCCTCCTCAGCAGAAGTGTTGATGTCACGGAGGGCCTGAAGCAGGGTGGTTTAGTGCTCATTAACTACCCGGGCACATACAAGGAGACGGGTCTCGCCGGGAACTTCAAGATCGCCACCGTCGACGCAACTAAGATAGCACTCGACGTCATAGGGAGACCCATCACCAACACCGCGATCCTCGGCGCGTTCGCGAAGGCGACGGGGCTAGTTAAGCTCGAGTCTCTCGAAGAGGCCGATCAAGAGTGAGCTGCCCAGCAGGATCGTAGCGTCGAACGTCGAGACGATGCGGAGGGCCTTATAAGCGAGACTTCCGCGCCTGTAGACGCCTCCGGCCTCAAGAAGGCCGAGATAGTGAAGAGGGCGTCCACGGCAGCCGCTCATCTCCTACTCCCGGGTCGTCTCGGATTGGAGAGTCTCGCACCCTGTCATAGACAAGGTGAAGTGCGTGGGGTGTAAGAGGTGCTGGGTCTACTGTCCCGAGACGGCGATAAGCATGGTCGAGGGCAAGGCGGAGATCAACTACGACTACTGCAAGGGCTGCGGCATCTGCTCCGAGGAGTGCCTCGTGGGCGCGATAAAGATGGAGAGGGAAGAGGTGCAATGAGATGAAGTCAGAAGTCATGGTCGGTAACAAGGCGGTCGCCTACGCCGTCAAGCTCGCGAGGGCAAACCTGATAGCGGCGTACCCAATCACGCCCCAGACCACCATAGTCGAGTACCTGTCGGATTTCGTTGCCAGCGGTGAGCTCCCCGCGGAGTTCGTCACCGTGGAGGGTGAGATCACGGCGCAGCTCGTCTGCCTCTCCGGCTCCATCGCCGGGGCGAGGGCCTTCACGGCGACCTCGGGCGAGGGGCTGCTCTACATGTCCCACGCCCTGCACCACACGGCGCGCTACTGGGCACCCGTCGTCATGGCGGTCGTCAACAGGAGCGTCAGGACGATGCAGCCCGACCACACCGACCTCCTCGCGCAGAGGGAGACGGGCTGGATACAGCTCTACTGCGAGAACAACCAGGAGGTCCTCGACACGGGCATCATGGCGTACAAGATCGCCGAGGATGACCGCGTACGCCTCCCCGTCGCCTTCGCACTCGACGGCTACGTCCTCAGCTTCACAGCCGAGCCCGTCACAATCCCCGAGCAGGAGAAGGTCGACGGCTTCCTCAAGCCATTCAAGAGCAAGTACCCCGTCCTCCCCGAGACCTGGGACGCGGAGCTTGGAGGAGTACAAGAAGCACTGGCAGCAGGGCAAGAGCATCAACGAGCCCTTCACACCCTTCGCGGGTGACGAGAACTTCTCCCACCTCACCATGATCAGCTGGGGGAAGGGCCACGACCTCCAGTGGAGGTGGAGGGCGCACCAGGAGGCGATGATGAGGGCGAAGAAGGTCATCAAGGAGGTCGACGAGGAGTACGGCAAGCTCTTCGGCAGGAGCTACGGCGGCCTGCTCGAGGAGTACCGCTGCGAGGACGCCGAGGCCGTCATCGTCGCCATGGGCACAATCGCCAGCACCTCACGCGCCGCCATCGACAAGCTGAGAAAGGAGGGAAAACGCGTCGGCCTCGTCAAGCTCAAGTCCTACAGGCCCTTCCCAGACGAGGAGTTCAAAGACATCGGCAAGAGGGTCAAGGCCATCGGCGTCATTGACCGCAACATATCCCTCGGGGAGGGTGGCATCGTCTACGGCTCCGTGAGGAGCGCCATCTATGACCAGGAGGAGAAACCGAAGGTCCTCGGCTACTACGCTGGCCTCGCCGGTAGGGAGGTCAGGGTAAGTGATATAGAGAAGGCGGCGGAGAGGACGCTGAAGGTGGCCAGGGGCGAGAAGATCGGACTCCCCCGTAAGCTGGATTAGGGATTGATGGTATGAGCAAGAAAATGAGCATACGGGATCTCCGTGAGGAGGAGGTCATGTGGCCGGGCAACCCAGCGTGCCAGGGCTGCGGCGGGTCCATCGTGGGCAGGCTCGTGTTCAAGGCGCTCGGCAGGAACTCCGCACGCGTCGAGGTGGCCTCATGCGCCCCGGGCTTCATGAACATACGCGTACCCAGCTTCTTCGGCCCAGCATTCGAGGGCGCGGCGGCCTTCATGACGGGTCTCTCCAGGGGCTACAAGATCATCGGCAGGGAGGACATCGTGGTCGCCGGCCTCATCGGAGACGGCGGGACGGTGGACATAGGTTTCCAGGGCCTCTCCGGGGCTGCGGAGAGGAACGAGAACGTCTTCTGGTTCACGTACGACAACGAGGCGTACATGAACACGGGCGGGCAGCGCAGCAGCGCCACGCCCGAGCACGCGCAGACCACAACGACGCCCATCGCGAAGATGAGCAGGGGCAAGACATCGGAGAAGAAGAACGTCCCCATGATACTCGCCCTACACCATGTGCCATACGTCGCTACGGCCTCCGTTGCCTACCCCGAGGACCTGACCGCCAAGATCGTTTACGCCAAGGAGCTGAAGGGCTTCCGATACATGCACATCTTCAGCCCCTGCCCGACGGGCTGGGGCACAGACCCAAAGGACACCATCAAGATCGCGAGGTTGTCCGTCGAGTCGGGCCTCTGGCCCCTGTACGAGATACTGGACGGGCACCACATGAAGCTGACCTACAAGCCGAGGGAGCTGAAGCCCGTCTCCGAGGCGCTCAAGATGCAGGGCAGGTTCAGGCACCTGAAAGATGAGGAGATCGCGTCGATACAGGAGGCCACGACGGAGAACTGGTCGAGGCTCCTTGCGATGGATGGCAAGGACATCTTCTAGCCCCGCCTCGCCTTTTCTCTAACCTTGAATAGGCACGCGTTTCTTGGAGTTACTACCGAATAAGGGGGTAGAGGGGAGAAAAGCTCCTAGCCCCGCCTGGAGACGAGAAACTGAACCACGATCAGCGTCGCGAACCAGAAGACGAGGTCGACGGCGAGCGACATCAAGTCCACGGCCCACCGGTCAACCGGCCCCGCCAGCGTGTCTAGGGTGTTGGCGCCCCACCTCAGCGGCAGCCCGTAATCAACCCTAACTAGGTCGGGTACGGAGTAAGTCGAACCCCATAGCATGGTTAGAAGCGCTATGGCAACAACGACTATGCTCGCGACTAGGACACGTGGTCTCATCAAGTGATCAAAATTAAGGGGATGTAATTATGGCTATCGCGTCGACTACAAAAATAACGATATAACTATATAGTTACACAACTATAATATTCCCAGAGCCATGAGCAAGTACCAGACCATCTCGGTCCCCAAGGAGGTCAAGGCCACCCTGGAGAAGGCGAAGGGCGACAAGGAGTGGGGGGAATACCTCATGAACCTCTACAACGAGGCAGACGAGGCCCGCCGAATAACCGCATCCCAGAAGCTGAGGGAACTACTCACGGACGAGGACATTGAGAAGATGAGGAAGGCTAGCAGGGAGTTCAGGGAGCACTTCGAGCTACGATGACCCTCATTGACAGCGATGTAGTGATCGATGACATCCAGCGAGGCGCCACCCACGCGGGCGCCATTTCAACGATCACCCTCTTGGAGATTCTCCGCGGCGTCGATGAAGGTAAGAGACGAGCCGTTAAAGAGCTGCTTGAACAAAACTATGAGGTATTCGGGATCGATAACGAGGTCGTGCTCCTCGTGAGCTCGATCTATAATCAATTGAAGGAAGCTGGGGCGACAATCCCAGACGCTGACCTTATAATCGCGGCTACGGCGATGACCAATGATTCAGCCCTATTAACCGGGGACCGCCACTTTCAGCGACTGACGAAGTACGGTTTGAAGCTGGTAACTGGGTGATGACGGCGATACTGAAGTGGGCCGGGGGGAAGAGGAGCCTGATACAGGCTATCCTCGCCACCTTCCCACCCGACTATGAGGAACGTGCATATCACGAACCATTCCTTGGCGGCGGCGCCCTCTTCTTCACCGTCAAGCCTAGGAGGGGGACCGTGAACGATGTCAACCCACGCCTGATAAACTTCTACAGGGTCGTGAGGGACGAACCGGATCAACTCATCGAAGAGGCCTTAAAGTACCCATACGACAGGGACACGTATTACCAACTTAGAGACAGATTCAACGAGGGCGGGCTACAACCAGTGGAGGACGCCGCCCTCCTCCTCTACCTGAACAAGACTGGGTACAACGGCCTATACAGGGTGAACAGCAGGGGTGTCTTCAACGTCCCGTTTGGCACATACAAGAACCCCACAATAGTCCCCGAGGAGGACATCCTCTCCGCCAGCGAGGCGCTGAGCTGCGTCGAGATCAGGAACGAGGACTTCTCCTACCTCCTCGACGCCGCCCACGAGGGGGACATCATCTACCTCGACCCACCCTACGAGCCGCTGAGCCGCACCTCCAACTTCAACACCTACAGCCCAGACGGCTTCCCTTGGACCGAACAGGTCCGACTCAGCGAGACGATCAGGAAACTCGACGCCCGCGGCGTCTTATTCGTCCTCAGCAACAGCGAGCCAGTCAAAAAACTCTACAGGGGCTTCAAGACCGCGACTGTCCACGCCAACCGTAGCATAAACACGAAGACCACGGGCAGGGGCCCCATAAAGGAGATCATCGTCACTAACATAGGAAAATAAATTTTTTCATAAGTATCGCCACACGTAAGAAAAAAGGCCCCAATCATCTCGGTTGAAGACTCGTAGGAAGATGGATGATAGTATAAACTATCATCACACTATCATCCCACTTAAATACAGGAAAAAAGCCCAGACGACCAAGAAATTAACATAGAGGATTTTGATAATCTTCGTTTTCTTTGATACTGGTTATTTTTGTTCAAGAAAGGGGCTGTGATCGGCATGAAACAACGCTGGAACAAGCCTCAAGCCACCTCACCGACCACTCCCCAAAGCCCTACACACCTCCCCAGCCCCCCATACACCACCCTCAAACCACCTAAAAGGCCACCAGATCGATGGCCCACGCCGCCGGCTACACGCCCAGCCTCCCCAGCTGAACCACGTCGAAGCCAAGACACGCGAAGACCATCTTAACCCGGACCCTGGAAACAGTGGTCACGAGCACGTGCCCCGAGCCGAACACGCGCTTGATCACCGCGAACGGCCTCTCACCCGGCGCCCGCCTTCGGCCGATCCGCGCGTTCCGCAGCTTATCCCAGATGCTCAGCGGGTGGCCACGGGCCCCACGCCTCATCGTCGCGTCCCAGCCACGAGGCCCCACGCCCTGGTACCCCTTGTCACGGTAAACCACCTCACCCGGCTTACTCAGGTCGACCTCGTTGTCATGCACGTTGGCGGGCGTCACCTCGAGGTCGCGGACGAGGCCGTGGTTCGTATCCACCTTCGCGTGGAGCTTGTAGCCGAAGTAGGCCTTCCTCCCCTTCACCGCCCAGGCCCCGTCCCTGGACCTCCGGGTCTGGGCCGCGTCGCCACGGGGCTCGTCGGCCCCGGCGTGGCCGGGGTCGGCTGTGATGAACGAGGCGTCCTGGATCACGCCCTTCTCCACCTTCAGGCCCTCGGCGTCCAGCTGGCGCTGCAGCTCGTCCCAGATCAGCCTGTCCTTACCGGAGACGGCGAGCCTCTCCCTGAACCTCCACACCGTCGAGAAGTCCGGTGCCGACTCCGGGTACCCTAGGAACCGCTGGAAGCTGATCCTGTCCGCGACCTGCCTCTCGAGCTCGGGGTCGCTCAGCCCGTACCAGGCCTGAAGCACCAGCAGTTTCACCATCATCACCGGGTCCAGGTTGGGGCGGCCGCCGTTGGTTCCGCCGTTGTCGAAGAGTCCCTGGGTGATGGGTCTGAAGGCCTCCCAGTCTATCTTGTCCGCTTCGGCGAGTTTGTCTCCTAGTTTGGCCACGTTCTCGTAGGATTGCTTCAGGAGGTAGGTCTTGAAGGAGTGCATGATGGGTGTTCGTGTTAGAGATCTTTAAGCTTACCCGTGGGGGGTGGAAAAAACGCGTCTGAATGCCGAGGGGGGGTAAAAACCACTAAAACCAGAGTAAATCAAAATTCTCCATAAATAAATAAAGTAAACAGGCAATCCCCAAGTCACACCATGGAACCGTTAAAGAAGGAGACGCTGGATGATGTTATACACCCCCCCACCCACACACACGCATAAACAAACTCTCAACCGTTATCAACCTAAACGAAGAGGAGGTATCGTGGACACCCTCCTACTCGACGCCGGCAACCTATTCCTCTTCCTAAGCGGCTTCCTCATGCTCTACACTGCTTACAGGGACAGAAAGGTCCTCAGGGGGTACAACCTACCCGGAACGATACTCATCGTCCTAGCGATCGGGCTCGCCCTCGCCTACTACGCCCAGCAGGGCTACTGGCTCAGCTTCGCCCTCACCCTCCCCAACTATACCTACTGGCTCATAGTCTGCTCATCAATACTCAGGAGGAGACTCGGTAACCCTACCCCCACACCCGCCCCAGAAGCCTGAGAGCGTTCCCGCCCATCACCTTACCAACCTCCCCATCGCTATACCCATTCGCCACCATCCACCGGGCGATGTTCGTGAACTCCGACGGATTCTCAAGCCCCCTGACATAGCTGGGGTCAACCTCCCCATTCAACACGGGGAACTCCTCCGCCTCACCGGCGCCCGGCCTCCTGTAGTGACCCATCCGCCTCGGGAACCACACCCTATAGAGCGCCTGGTGGTCACCGTACAGCGTGTCAGGGCCGCAGCCGACGTGATCCACCCCCATCAAGTCTATGCAGTAAGCTAGGCACTCCCCATAGCTGTCGATGCTCCCGACCGGATGCTTCCTTGTCCTCAGCCCCCTCCCCGCGCCGCCGATCCCGAGTAGGCCATCGCTCTCCGCCAACGTATGCAGGAACTCATCCCCGTTCGTGTGCCCCTGAGCAATCGCCCCCGGCCCACTGTGGCTGTTGTAAATAGGGTCTCCAGAGGCCTCAATAGTCTCAAGCGCCGTCCTATCGTTCGTGTGCCCCACATCGACTAGCATCCCTACCTTGTTCATGCGCTTCACAACATCGTAGCCAAAGTCCGTCAGCCCCGAGTCAAGCCTACTCTCCCCCATGCCACCACCGAGCATGTTCGACTCAGAGTAGCAGACCCCCATACTCCTGACCCCCAAGCCGTAGAGAACATCCACCCGATCCACCTCGTTCTCAATCGGCGTCGCCGACTCTAGGCAGAGGACGAGCGCAACCTTACCCCTCCTACGCGCCTCCTCAATGTCGCCGACGCCCCTGCAGTGGATCACCGTCCCCTGATGAGCCAGATCACAGAGCCTGACTCCGATGTCGTGAACGACGTCGTTCCACTTCCACCCGTTAAAGCTCGTTATGTAGCCCATACCGTCCATCATGTGGTCGAAGACACAGTCCACGCCCGCCTTCGCGATGTCTTCGTAAGCGGTGAACTGCCTCCCCAGCCCGTTGACCTCGGGCAGCTGAGTCATATCCTCGGGATAGAGAACAGGATGCTCATGCAGGTCGATGATCATGTTCCTCTCCATGAGTCCCTCGAACCTCTCCTCCTCCGCCCTCGACAGGGGAACTCTATACTCGGGGACCCTACCCGCCCCCCTCGACAGCTTGAAGACCCTATAGTCGAACCCAGCCTCAAGGTAACCATACGCCCCGTAGCCGTCCCACACCTTCGCCCCGCCCAAAACAGATCGAAATAAAATCCACCAAACGAGTAGAAGACGATTCCGAGTCGAATCACCATTTATAAACCTCGCAGAATGAACTCTAATCTAGGAGAATTCTCAGTTGCCCATCACCAAGGTCGACGGAGACAAGAAGGAACACAAGGTATTCCTCTACACCCTCAGCACCTGCGGCTGGTGCAAGAAGACTAAGGAACTCCTAAAAGAGAAGGGCGTAGAATACGAGTACCTCGACGTAGACGACCTCAAGGCCGAGGAGCGCAAAGCCGCCATAGAAGACCTACACAAACGGAACGCCCCCCTCGGCTTCCCCATCGTCATCATAGACGACGCCCAGCTCATCAGCGGCTACCAACCAGAGAAGATCCTAGGCGCGTTGGGACTATGAGCGTAACAATAGACAGGGTCAGGCAGCGAGCCGAGGCCGACGCCAAGATGCACGGCTACTACTTGACCCCCGACCCAAAGTTCCTACAGGACCTACTAGAAGGCCTGAAGACGAACGAGGAACGCTACGGCTACCCATCCTGCCCCTGCAGGCCCGCGACAGGCGTCTTCGAGCAGGATAGAGACATAATCTGCCCCTGCGACTACCGCGACCCGGACGTCGCCGAGTTCGGGGCTTGCTACTGTTGCCTCTACGTCAACAAGGAGGTTTACGACTCCGGTAAAATCAAACCCATACCGGAGCGGAGACCCCCGGAGAAAATGTTCCCAGACTCAACACCGAAACCTGCTGAGGAACAGAAGACCCCTCCGGCGACGGCCCCCCATACAACCGACAGAAAGCTCTGGTACTGCAAGCAGTGCGGCTACGTCGTCTTCCGCGATGACCCACCCTACATCTGCCCCATCTGTAGGGCGAAGAAGGAGTTCTTCGCACCAATCATGTTGGACATCCAGCAAAAAACTGGTTAGCTCAGGGCTGAGCCTCAGGCTCCACGACGACAGCGGTGCCCGTCGCCGAGAAGACGAGTATCCCCATCTGGTAACCCATGTCAGAGGTCTCGATGTCCACGCTCAGGACAGCGTTCGCGCCCAGCGCCGCCGCCTTGGCCCTAACCCTGTCGATTGCCTCCGCCCGCGCCTTCTCGATCTCGTAGCTGAACGCAGTTACCTCACCGCCTTTCATCGACTCGATCCCGGCAATGAACTTCCCGAGTAACCCCCTCGTCCTCGGCGTGATGCCCGATACGATCCCGATGACCCTCTTCACCCTGTAGCCTGGGATTGTGGGCATCGTGGCCACTATGAAACCATGCTGTCGCCGCTCAGGCTGGAGCCGCAGCGGCTGCAGAACCTCGCGTCGTCAGGATTAGTCTCCCCGCATACCTTACAGTTCATGTTCTTCGCCGATCAAGGCTATGTGTATCGGTGGTTTAGGTCTACTCTATATAGAAAATGTAGCTGGATATAGAGGATGCCGTGGGCTCAGCGTGGCTTCCAGCGATCAATCTCGATCTTTATCGAGTTGAGGCCGAGCTGGATATCCCATACGAAGAGTACGAGAGAGACGACGAGTGCGATGAGACTCGCGGAGAACTGAACCACGATGAGCCCCTCAAGGCCCGCCCCGAATGTGACTGTCACGAATATCGAGAAGATGATCGTGGCCACGAAGAAGATACTCAGAACCGAGAAGGTGACCGCCGCTTGAAGAAGCCTCGCTCTCCTGTAGAGGATGTCGATCTCCTCGAGCAATACCCGCTTCTGCTCGCCGTTCGCCTGCTGATCTCACCAGTGAGCGCCCGAATCCTATCGAGGGGGCGACCCAGCCTATTCGTCATGGACAATACCAGAAGCCCGACGCCGCTGATCAAGACGCAGGGGGCGAGCGACGTCTGCAGGACAACCAGAAGATCGGTGATGTTCACGCTTCAGATGGTGGAAAAGTGTTTGATATAAACCTGCTTCAAGGAGTAGTCGAGGCGTATAAGGTATAGATCATAAATGTGTAAGATGGTTCTTTGGTGAATTGATCTGGATGAGTCAAATTCTATAAATGGGACGTTATTCTCATGAAACGAATTTAACTCAAGCTGAAACATTTAGACATATTTAAACTATTTATATACTTGAATGCAGCCCTTTATAAGGTAACGCCATGAAGTTCGTCCAACTTCGGTCCCTCAGGGACCTAATAATGCTCGTAGCATCATCCCCCTCAAGCGGGGTAATACAGCACTTGGCAAACGGCTCCTCACACCTCTACTTCCTAGTGGGCGGGACCCTACACGAGATGTTCCTATACTTCGTCAAGGAGAAGGAGCAGATCAAGGGCAACTTCATCACATACAACAGCTACAGCGGCGAGATCGGGGCGTCGGAGAAGGTGCAGCATGAGCCCAACGTGAGCAGCTTCCCCGTCGTCGAGATAGTAAATCAGGATCTGCTCACCAGCGGACCTACTGAGCAGGCTGGACGGACTCTAGCCATGGGTGATTGGTGAAGATCAATTGGCTGAGAAGAAAGACCTGTAAGCGTCAAGAACGTTGCTGAAAAAAGGACCTACATATAAGCATCGAGAACGTCGTCGCCTCGGCGACCCTTGACCAGAAGATCGACCTACTCGCAATAATGAAGGTGTTCCGGAACGTCGAGTATCGCCCAAAGCAGTTCCCAGGTCTCGTCTTTAGGCTGAAGAGGCCAAAGACCGCGACGCTGATCTTCGGCTCGGGGAAGATGGTGTGCACCGGCGCAAAGTCTGAGAAACAGGCGAGGAGCGCGGTGAAGAAGGTCGTCAGGGAGCTGAAGACCAACGGAATAATCATCCTCGGTAAGCCGAAGATCGTCATACAGAACATAGTCGCGTCCGCGAACCTCCACGGTAAGATCGACCTCGAGACCGCCGCCGACATCATGGACAACGTCATGTACGAGCCAGAGCAGTTCCCGGGCCTCATCTTCAGGATGGGCGAACCGAAGGTCGTCATGCTCCTCTTCGCAAGCGGTAAGCTCGTCTGCACGGGGGCGAAGCACGAGGACATGGTCCGCGAGGCTGTCGAGAAGCTACACGGCATCCTAGAGGACTACGACCTCATCTACTACGAGGAATAGTCTGGAGGGGCTCCGCGTGTCCCACAAGAACAGCCTTGAGCAGCGCGCCCTGAAGATAATCTTCGAGGCGGGCGAAGGCGGGATTATGCAGAGCAACCTCTGGAAGGAGCTCGGCGTCAGTAGCCGGGAGGGGTCGAGGCTCGCCCTGCGTTTCGAGGAGAAAGGTTCAGTAGAGAGGCGTAAGGTGCTACATGAAGGAAGGTGGAGCTACAAGCTGTTCAGTAAGAAGGAGCTGGTCACGATGGACAGCATCGAGGGATGCCCATGCATGATCTGTGCCGACATTGACAAATGCTTCGAGAGCGGCGTCAGGGACCCAGTCAGTTGCCAAGACTTGACGGGGTGGCTCACACCCCGAAAGGCTGATTAGCAAGCCCCCCTTGGGCTATCTAAGTTGGACCCCAAGTTTAAGGAGATTATAAAATACGGCGTCGCTTTCGCCGTATTACTAACCGCTTTCTTCGGTGGCACGTACATCCTCAGGGGCGTCCTCGGAACCGAGTACCCGATGATGGTCGTGGTAAGCCAGAGCATGGTCCCGACCCTCGGGGTCGGCGACTACATCATCGTTGCGAAGATACCGAATGTGAACCAAATCACGGCGGCGTCTCCTCCAGAGGGGGAGATCATCGTCTTCCTGAAACCGGGGACCACCGATGAGTACATAGTGCATCGGGCAATCAGTAAGATCGACTCGAATGGCGTTGTCAGCTACGTGACGAAGGGTGACTATAACGCCTTCGCCGATGGAACGCCGGTGCCCGCCTCGAACGTCATGGGCAAGGTGGTCGGACACATCCCGATAATCGGCTACTTCAGCCTCTTCATAAAGACGCTCAGAGGCTTCGGACTAGTAATCGGGTTCATGGCACTTGCCTTCTTCATAGATTACATCCTACCGGCGAAGAGAACTGGAGTTGGCAGATTCCCAGTCCTGTCCCTAGCTCCTCTACTTGTGGCTCCGGTGATCGTGGCCAGCTTCTGGTTCATCCAGAGTAACACCGCGCATCTCGCCCTCGACAACCTCTCAATAGCAGCATGGTATGTAACCTGCCTGGTGGTTCCCCTCGCATTCCATGACGATGACACGGGGGTCATGGTATGGCTATACCACCTTGTCCTGGTGATGGTCCCAATCGCATGTGATGTGACATGGTGGACTAACAATATCACCCCAAGCAGTTGGTGGTACAACACGGGGAGCACCGTACCCATCAACTGGTTCCTGATGCAGGAGCAGCCCGCCTTCGACGTGGTCTTCAACTCGATCCTGAGATCGCTTCTACCCGGTGTGGTCATCTTCGTCGTCGTTCTATACGCGAAGCGGAAGGGGTGGGAACCCTTCGACTCGTGGATGAGGAAGCTGAGGGGAGCCCCACCTAAGACGCCTCCAGCTGAGACTGAGGCTACTACCCAAGAGGCCAAGCAACCAGTTGTCGTCCCCGATTCCCCCGACGCACCTGCGCCTCCTAACGCGTAAGGGCTATAACGTTGACCCATTCCTTCTATCCTGATCCAACTTGGAGAACGTCAAGGTCGTCTCTTATGGCATAGGTGTGATCGGTCAGAAGCTGGCGACCCACCTCCTCGAGAAGGAGGGTGTGGAGCTCGTCGGCGCTATCGACATCAACCCCAAGATAGTCGGGAAGGACCTCGGCGAGGTCATGGGGAGGAAGAAACTCGGCGTCAAGATCAGCGACGACGTCGACGCGGTCCTCGAGGCGACCAAGCCTGACATCGTCGCCCACACGACGATGAGCTACCTGAAGCAGACCTACACTCAGTTCGAGGGGATCCTCAAGCACGGCGTGAACGTCGTCTCCACCTGTGAGGAGCTTAGCTACCCATACGCGACCCCCGAGGGGAAGAAGTACGCGGAGAAGCTGGATAAGGTGGCGAAGAAGGGGAAGGCGACGATCCTCGGAACAGGCGTCAACCCTGGCTTCGTGATGGACACACTCCCGACATTCCTCACAGCCGTCTGCCAGAAGGTGGACGACATCTACATAGCGCGGCAGATGGACGCCGCGACCCGCCGCATACCCTTCCAGACGAAGATAGGCGCAGGCCTCACCGTGGATGACTTCAAGAAGAAGATCGCGAGCCACGAGATCACCGGCCACGTGGGCCTCGAGCAGAGCATCCAGATGATCGCGGACGCGCTGGGCTGGGAGCTCGACGAGATCAAGGTGGAGACCCCCGAGCCTGTGGTGCTGAAGAAGGACGTGGCGAGTGAGGCGATCAAGGTGCCCAAGGGCTACAACGCCGGCTCGATGCAGATGGCATACGGCATCGTGAAGGGCAAGAAGCTGATCACGATGGACTTCAAGGCCTACATAGGCGCCCCCGAGGAATTCGACAGCGTCACGATAAAGGGCGTGCCGCCGATCAACGAGAAGATCAGCCCATGCACACACGGCGACTACGCGACGATCGCCATCACGGCTAACATGATCCCGCTTGTGATCAATGCGGAGCCCGGCTTCAAGACGATGATCGACCTGCCGGTACCCCATGCAACGCCGAAGCACATGAGGAAGTACCTCAAGTAAAACCCCCTCCTTTATTTTCTCGGGAGGGTTTTATTGGATTTATTTGTTATTTAATCGGGTTAATGTTTTCTCAGTGTCTTCCCGGCAAGGACCTTCTTAAATTTCCCGTCGTCTACAGTAACTGTGCCGTTTACGACGACGTAGGGAATGCCCTCAGGGTATCGGTGGGGGTCCTCGAACGTCGCCTTGTCGATGACCTTGTCTGGGTTGAGGACGGTGATGTCAGCGTGCATGCCTGGGCGGAGGAGGCCGCGGTCTAGGATGCCAAAGCGCTGGGCGGGGAAGCTCGTCATCTTCCTTATGGCTTCCTCGAGGCGCATCACCCCCTCCTCGCGGACGTACTTGCCGAGGACCCTCGGGTAGGTGCCGTAGTAGCGTGGGTGCGGCTTGCCGAGGCCGAATGGGCCGACCGTGCAGACGCTACTTGCGTCGGTTCCGACCATCTGGTAGGGGCTCGCCATTATTCGCTTTATGTCGCCCTCGTCCATGCTGAAGACGATCATTCCGGGCGTCCCCTCCTCGGCGAGGATGAGCTTCCAGAGGGCGTCGAAGACGTCCTTCTCCTTCATCTCCTTCGCGATGACGTCCATGGTCTTCCCCTCGTATTCGACGGTTCTTCTCCCCCTTGATGCTGGAGACCATGACGTTCTCCCAGCCGAGCTCGCCCGCGAAGTTCTCCCAGCCTGGGATGCCGTCCTTAATGTCCTTCCTCATCTTCTCCCTCTGCTTCGGGTCAGCGAGTCGGGCGAGGAGCTTCTCCATGCCCCCGTCGTGGGCCCAGGGGGGAGGAGGGTGACCAGGCTGGTGGCTCCGGCGCGGTAGGGATACTGGTCGACGGTCACGTCTATTCCCTTTGCGCGGGCCTTCTCGATGAGCCTGAGAGTGGTTCTGCTCTTCCCCCATACTGCCTTGTTCGCGGCCTTGTGGTGGCTTATCTGGACGGGGAGCCCCGCCTTCTCGCCTATCTTGATGGCCTCGCGGACCGACTTGAGGAGGGCGCGGCCCTCGCCCCTGATGTGGGTGTCGTAGATGCCGCCGTACTCGGCGGCGACCTTGGCGACCTCGATCAGCTCCCGCGTGTTGGCGAAGATGCCGGGGGGGTAGATGAGCCCCGAGCTAAGGCCGTAGGCGCCGGCCTTCATCGCCTCCTCGCAGAGTTCCTTCATCCTCCTCAGCTCCTTAGCGGTTGGGGGGCGGGCGTCTGCGCCCATTGCTGCCTCGCGTATGGCGCCGTGGCCGACCATGTGGGCGACGTTTGCGCCGAGGCCCGCCTTCTCCTCCTCCTTGAGGTACTCGTCGAAAGTGCTCCAGGTCACCTTGATCTTGACACCCGACGGGAGCTGGGCGTTGGCCTGCTTCTCGAAGGACTCGCGCTGAGCCGGGTTCGACCGGGGCAGCGGTCGAGCCGCACTGCCCCGCAACCACCGTGGTGATGCCCTGCATCACGGTGCTCTCCATCTCCCGGTAGACGAGGGTGTTGAA
The DNA here is from genome assembly GCA_963820555.1 of Candidatus Bathyarchaeota archaeon. GTDB lineage: Archaea > Thermoproteota > Bathyarchaeia > TCS64 > TCS64 > UBA8941. Next base: position 52,597 of record CAWGAT010000036.1, on the reverse strand, counting down.
GTCGCTGTGGCTGTGGGCGTCTACGAAGCCCGGGGCGACCACAAGCTCCTTGGCATCGATGACCCGCCCTGCCTTCACGTCGGATAGCTTACCTATGGCGGCGATCCTATCGCCCTCGACGGCTACGTCCCCCCAATACCAGGGGTTCCCCGCACCATCGATCACCTTGCCATTCATTATCAGAAGATCGTACGACAAGTCATTCACTGGCTGAGAAATGGGTTGAATAGGGGATTTAACAGCTTCTTCACTCGCTCTTCTCCCACTTGAAGCGCATGTTTGCACTCTTCTTTGTCGCTGCCTCGACCGCGTTCATGAGGGCGGTGCGGAGCTTTCCGTCCTCTATCTCGTAGATGCCGTCGATGGTCGTGCCTCCAGGGGTGGTTACCATCTCCGCTATCTCGGTCGGCTTCATTGTGCCGTCGAGAACAAGTTTTGCGGCTCCGAGAACGGACTGGGCGGCACCACGTAGGCTCAGTTCCCGAGGGAGCCCAACCTTTAAGCCGGCGAACATTAAGGCGTCGATGACTATAGCGACGAAAGCAGGACCACTACCCGTGAGGCCAGTGATGGCGTCCATGTACTTCTCCTCCACCTCGGTGCATGTGCCCATGGTGTCTAGCAGGGTCTTCACGGTGGATCTTGTCCTCTGTTGTGACCTTTGGGTCACAGACGTACGCGGTGAAGCTCTCGCCGACGAGTGCGGCTATGTTGGGCATGCTACGGACGTACCTCGCGACGGGGACGGCATCGCTGTAGTACTTTAATGGGATGATGGCGGCTGTGCTTATGACTAACTTTCCCTCGACCTCCTCCTCTATGCCCTGGAGGACGGTGGCGACATCGTTGGGTTTGACGCAGAGGAAGATGATGTCCGCCTTCTTGGCCGCGGCCTTGTTGTCCGTGGTGACCTCGGCGCCTAGCTCCTTCAGCGCCTTGAGGGCCTCGAGGCTGCGGCGGGTCGCGATGACCTTACCGACCTCCTCGGACTCTTGTAGGCACTTGACGATGGCTCCGCCGATTACTCCTGCGCCGATGACTGCTACCGTGCCGACCATTGGGTTCGCCAAGATTCCGTGAGCCTAGCTTGCTATTAAGAATTGGCTAAGGTGGTTCGGTTTTACGTATTGGATGGATTGTCGCTGGTTATTCGGTAGATTCTTTGTATCTGTGCGTGCGCGCAGGGGGGGAGGGGGGTACCCTCGCCACCGCCATGTTTCCGCTTATTTTAACCATTTTTCCTGTTTGGCGGGTTTTTATCGTTCCTTTGGCGGTGGAGGTGCAGCGGATGCTTTTCGCTGAGTAAATTTCTTGGAGATGTCTTGCTACTCTGCAACAACCTCAGCTTAAAGTTTATCGAAGTCTATGTCCGCGGCCTTCACGAGCTTGGCGAATCTGCCGCCAAAGATCGAGTTGTGGTGGGCGATTATCTGGGGCGCCTTCAGTATCTTCGTGTCATACGTGCTGTGGGCGTCCTCCACAACCGTAACGTCGTATTCGAGGCTGTAGGCGCGGCGCACCGTCGTGTCGACGCACCAGTCGCTCTGGAAGCCCGTGATTATGAGCTTCCTTATTCCCCGTGATTCGAGTTCAGCCTGAAGCGTCGTGCCGTAGAAGGAGTCGGGGGTCCGCTTGTGAATGACCAGCTCCCCCTTCAGGGGAGCGATTGCGGGGTGTATTGGCCAGCCCGGTTTCCCGGGCTCGAATGGGGTCCCCTTATCCCCGTCGTGCTGGACGTATATGACCGGTACGCCGGCTTTCCTCGCCCGCGAGATCAGCCCCTTGATCGTTGACAGGAACTCGTCCCCGCGGTAGGCGTAGACGTGGCCGTCCTTGTCGAAGAAGGCGCTCTGAACGTCGATTATCACCAGCGCCGCGTTCCCGCTCATAGTCGTCGTAGGCTGGAGAAAATCTCCGTGTATATAAAGGACGCGAGCCGTCGCTTCGGGTCGAGCGAAAAAGGGGCTCGACTACTTCTTTATTCCCAGTTCCTTGAACTGGTTCTGGACGCCCATCTTCATGTAGACGAGGTCGTTCCCGCATGTCACCATATTATAGCCCTTCTGGATCCTCTCCTTGAGGGGCTTTCCGCATCCCTCGTGGATGCCGGCGGCGACGCCGTGAGCCTTGCAGGCGTCGAAGACCTTGTCGATGGCATCCTGCTCGTCCTTTGGGGTGAAGTCACCGATGTGACCGAGGCTCGCAGAAAGGTCGGCAGGCCCGATGTAGGCGCAGTCGACACCCTCCACGCTCAGAATGGCGTCAATGTTCTTCACAGCCTCCTTCGTCTCGATCTGGACCGCGATGAAGATCTCGTCGTTCGCCGTCTTGAGGTAGTCGGGGTCGAACATCGCCGCGCGGCGGGGACCACAGCCGCGGAGCCCCTTGGGGGCATAGCGAGTGTAGCTGACGGCGGCCTTCGCCTGCTCAGGGGTGTTTATCCAGGGGATGAGGAGTCCCTGGGCGCCGATGTCTAGGGCCCGCTTGATGGCCACCATGTCATTCCACCAGGGGCGGACGATGGGGGACGTCTTCGAGTCGGGGCGGAAGGCCTGCATCAGGGTCTGGATGTGGAGTATGTCGAGGGGGCTGTGCTCGTTGTCTAGCACGAAGTAGTCGAATCCCATGCTGCTCATCATCTCTGCGCACATGGGGCTCTCGACCGTGATCCAGGTGCCGAAGCCCTGCTTCCCGGCCTTCATCATACGCTTGAACTCGTTCTTCATAATAGTCACCGGTTCAAGTAGGTTAAGCTGGAGCGTATTTAGGGTTTGGGAGCTGGGCCCCGAGTCACTTCTTCGCCTTGTCGAAGGCTTCTTTGATCTCGGCGCGGAGCTTCACGTCGGTGAGGACCTCGACGCCAGCGAGGGCTAGTACCTTGGCCCCAATCTCTATGCCCCTGTGTCCCTCCTCCGTCATCGTCGCGGCGCAGAGCTCCCTGCTGTGGCTGGTGATGTTGGCTTTCGTGAAGCCGAGCATGGTGTGCATGCCGGGGACGAAGTGGCTCAGGTCGGTGAAGTCGGTGCTCCCGCCCGGCGGCTGGGCGGCCGTGTAGTCTGGGTCCTCCGCCTCGATCCCAAGTTCCTTGTACGCTTTCACGAAGAGCTTCTCAAGTGGAGGGTTCCTGACGTTGGACTTGAGGCCAGGGTTTACCGAGACCTTGACTTCACAACCTGTGGCGATGGCCGCCCCCTTTGCGCTGTTCTCCACCATCTGGACGAGGGTGGGTATATATGCGTCGTCGCTGCTGCGGACGCCGAACTGGAGGACTGCGCGGTCGGGGATTATGTTGTTGGCGAGACCGCCCTCGGTTATGATGCCGTGGACGACTGGGTTGGCGTCTCGGCGTAGCTGCTGCCGGTTGGCGTGAATAGCCATGAAGCAGAGAACCGCCGCGTTGAGGGCGTTGAGCCCGTTCTGGGGGTCAGCCGCCGCATGCGCCGTCTTCCCCGCATACTCGATCCTGATCCCGGTGATAGCAAGGAACCCGGTGGCGACCGTCGCCTTGCTGTTACCCATAGGGTGCATCATCATCACCGCGTCGACGCCCTTGAAGAAACCGGCCTCCGCCATCCTCTTCTTGGCGCTGCTGCTCGGGCCGTGCCCCTCCTCGGCGGGTGTGCCGACGACCCAGAGCTCTCCGGGGAGCCCCTTCATCAGCTTCGAAACAGCTATCCCAGCCCCGAGACCTGAGGTGCCTATTATGTTGTGGCCGCAACCGTGACCGACGCCGGGTAAGGCGTCGTACTCGCAGAGGAAGGCGATAATCGGGCCCTTCCCCTTACCCTTGTAGACGGCCTTGAAGGCGGTGGGCATACCGAGGACCCCCATCTCCACCTTGAAGCCGTGCTTCCTAAGCTCACCCGCGAGGAGCTTCGAGGACTCCACCTCCTCGCTGCCCAGCTCGGGGTGCTTCCCTATCCAGTCGCTCATCTCGACGAGGCGGGGCATGACGGTGTCCACCTCGCCCCTAACCTTCTCCCTGAGAACCTTGATATCAGCCATGTTGATCTCTGAAAAAAGGTGTCAGGGGAATAAGAAAGGTTCCCCAGAAGGAGTCTAACCCCTGAACCACGTCTTCTCGATGTCGAGCTTCATGAACTCCGGCGCCGCCTTCTCGAGCTGCTCCGGCGTAACCGGTGTGCATGGTGCCCTAACATCCAGCTCCATGTCGACGCCCCTGAGCCTCCAGATCGCCTTGTATCGCCCCCAGAAACTCGCAGTACCGAAATTGGTGTCGATGATGTTGAACATCTTCACGACGAGCTCGTGGTAGTAGAGGGCCTTCTTCATGTCCCCCTTCTCCCAGGCCTTCTTGAGGCCGATCATTATGTGGGGGAATGCCTGGAACTCGGCGATGAGGGCACCCGTCGCGCCCTGGGCGAGGAAGGCGAGATAAGCTGAAGGGCTACCCGTGTATACGGCGATCTTCTCGCGGACGCGCCAGATTATGTCGCTGTAGCGGAGGCTGAAGAAGTCGTCCTCCTTGTAACCGACTACGTTGTCGAAGTTCTCCGCGAGGCGGGCGACGACGCTGGGGCTTATGGAGGCTCCGAAGCCGGGGTTGTTGTAGAGTATGATGGGTATGTCCACCTTGGTGGCTATCTCCTCGAAGTGGTGGTAGGTCTCATGGTCGTTCGCCCGGACCATGAGGGGGTGGCTGAGCATTACGCCGGCGCAGCCCACGTCCTTCGCGTACTGCGTGAACATCCGGGCCTCCTTTGTAGACATGGCACCTGTCCCGGCGATGACGGGGACGCGCCCATTCGCCTGATCGACAGTGATGTCGATGACCCTCTTCCTCTCCTCGTGGAGGAGGTAGGGGAACTCACCCGTGGCGCCCACGGGGACGAGTGCGTCGGCGCCGTCCTCGATTATGATGTCGGTGATGCGGCGCATCGCCTCCTCGTCGATCTCCTCTCCCCCCGGAACGAAGGGGGTGACAGGCAGGCAGAGTATGCCCTTGAACTTGCCCTTGAACACCATTAATGATCGAGGTTAACTAACCACGACAGGGTTTATTTCGTTTCCCACTCCGAGCAGGTCCCGATATTTACTTACTCGCGGGTTGGTAGGCGCAGACGAGGATGCCCACGAGAGTCACGGCACCGCCGACGAGGGTGAGGGGACCGGGGTACTCACCTAGGATGAAGAAGGCGAGTATCGAGGCCCCCACGGGCTCCCCGAGGAGGCTGATGCTCACCACGGGGGCTGATATCCACCTCAGCGCCCAGTTGTAGAGGGTGTGGCCGAATATCATGGGGACGAGGGCGATGGCGAAGAACATCAGGATCACCCCGGAATCGTAACCGACGAGCGGGGCCCCGACGGCGACGCTTCCAATCGCCAGCACGGCGGCGGAGACCGCGTACACCGGAGTGACGTACGTCGTTAAATCGAGCCTCTGCCTGAGCCTCCTCCCAGCCATGATGTAGATGCCTAGCGCGATCGCCCCCACGAGGGACAGCGCGTCCCCCACTAGATTCTCCCCACCGACGCCGAGGTCACCGAAGGCGATGATCGACGCCCCCACGAAGGCGATCCCTATCCCTAATGCGACGCGCCTGCTCACCCTCTCCCCGAGGACGAAGTGGCTCACCAGCGCCACGAAGATGGGGTCAACGTGGACGAAGATCACCGAACTCGCCACCGAGGTGTAGCTGAGGCTCGTTATCCAAGTCGCGAAGTGGACAGCAAGCACCACTCCAACCCCAGCCAGCGTCAGTAGGTCACCCCGCCCCATTGCGCGCAGCTTGGAGACCCCGCCACGACTTAAGAAGAAGGGGAGCAACATCAGCGTAGAGAGGACGAGTCGCCAAGTAGCGATTGCCATGGGTGGCGCATCTGTAAGCCGGATAAGGATCGAGGCCGTCGAAACTGCTACATGCTAACGAACAGAACCAGGTTCGGTGGGACGCCGGGCCTCTCACCCAAGACGATCCACTGAATATTGTGGCATGAGCTATAAAAGAGAGCAAGTCATCACAGAGATTTGATGCCCAGACCAGTCGTGTTGGTGCCCTACGACCCCGAGTGGCCGAGGATCTACTGAGGAGAGCAGCTCATCAAGAACGCGGGAGACATCATCCTCGAACATCGGGAGCACGAGCGTCCCGGCCTCTGGGCGAAGCCATCATTGACATCATCGCGGCGTGAACGGAGCGCCGAAGGTGCAGGGCTCCTCAACTCGATACGAGACGCCTCCGGGACCCCGACTGGTACTACTGCCTGGAAGCCCACAGCCCGGCTTCCACCTTCACCTGTCAAGAGGGAGCCATTCCACGAACACATCTCTTCCGCGACTGGCTACGACCACCCGCGACGCCGAAGCCTACAGATTGAAATCAGCTTCGAGAAATACGGACGACAGGGTCGCTTACACAGACGAAGACGATTCATAAACGGAATAGTGGAAAAGGCGAAAAACTAGGGTTTAACGACCCTCTTGAGGAGGTCGATGTCCATCTCGAGGGCGACGACTGGCATCTCCAGCCCCCACGCCTCGAGGGACTCCGGCCTGATCTCCCCAGCCCAGCAGAGGGGCTCACCATTCACCTTCGCGACGAGGCGCCTCCCGTCGATGAAGCAGTCCCAGCCTCCCGCCTCTATCTCCGCCTTGACCTCCAGGTTCTCGAGGATCGAGTTCATCGTCGCCTTGATGTCGCTGAAGCTCGCCTTGGCGTGGCACTGGACCACAGCTAGTCTGCGGGCGCTCCTTGCCCCTATGTCCGTCTTGTCGTCGAGGAGGATCACGTCGTCCACCTCGTAGAGGCTCTGAGGGTACGGGTGGTGCTTGTTGACGCTGAGGACCTCCATGAGGCTGGGGAGGAGCATGTTGCGGAGGACGTTGTAACCCTCCATCTTCGGGTTCTCGACCTCAGCCACCGACTCAACGGGGATGCTCATCTTCGTGAAGAGCTTCTCCCTGTTGCTCAGCATGAAGGTCACGACCTCCATGTGGCCGAAGCCGACGAGGAAGTTGCGGATGTACCTGCTGAATATCTCGAGTTGGTCCTCCCCCGCCTTCGTGTGGATAGGCGGGATGTTAGGGACGATCTTATCGTATCCATAGGCGATGGCGACGTCCTCGACGAGGTCTATGGGGTGCATCACGTCCGTCCGATAGCATGGGACGTAGACGTCGATCTCGTCGCCCACGACCTCGGCGCCGTGCCCCATCTTCCCCAGGAGCATCACGGTCTCCTGCGTGGCTCAGCTTCAGTCCGAGGGTCTTGTTGACGTAATGGTTGCTCAGCTTCCACTTCCGTGGGCCTGAGGTCGGGGGTCTTTATCGCCTTATCCGGGTACATGACCTCGACGCTGTAGATCTCGGCGCCCCTGTCCGCGAACGTGGTGCATATTATGTTGAGGGCCTCGGTTATCGCCTTCATGTCGGTGCCAGTGATGTCGATGAAGATGTCCCGTGTCGCCTCATCGATGCGGGTGTACTCCCCGTTTATAATCGGGGGCATCGATAGGACCATCTCCTTCGCATCGAGTATCATCGGGTACTCCTCGGCCCCCTCGAGTATCCAGGCGTACTCAACGCCCTTCTGCATCTCCGTCAGCATCCAGTGAAGATCCTTTTCGAAGCGCTCGCCGAGGGGCCTGAACTTGAACTCCGGCGGCTTTGTCGTGTAGGTGATGGGGAACTGGATGGGCTTGAGGTTGTGGAGTCCTATGGCGACCTTGCGTCGCTTCCTGCCGTGTGTGATGTGGAGCTTCTCCTGCAGTTGAATTATACTGCGAATGAGGGAGTCGCTGAAGTCCACGCCCTTCGCGACCGCGCAGACGAAGTAGGGTCGTATCTTTTGGGTCTTCTCGTCGACGATTGCCAAGTATGTGGCGTCCTTGACCCTGTAGTGGTGTAGGCCGGGTCTCTCACCGGTGAAGCTCGCGTATGCGCGCGCAAGCCCCTCGGTGCTCATGAGGTCTGGGCGGTTGGGGAAGACCTCTAGGGCGAAGCCCTCCTCGTGTTGCCCCTCCCAACTCGTCCCCATCATTGGGAGCTTCTCCTGAAGCTCCTCGATGGTGACTTTCCTCCCCAGTACCTCTTGGAGGTCCGCAAGGTTGACGTTAATAACCGGCATTCAAGTCACCTCGTCCAGAGCTTCGCCTTCCGGAGAAGCCCGATGTCGTTGCCATACAGCTCCTTGATAGTGTTGACATGGTAGCTCTGCATGACGAGCCTGTCGAAGCCTGGGCCCCAGGCGAGGACTGGGACATCGACGCCAAGGAGGGGCTTAACGACCTCGGGGCGGAACATCCCGGCGCCGAAGAGCTCCATCCAGCCGCCTCGCTCCTCTATCCAGACCTCGGCCTCCATGCTCATCTCCGTGTAGGGGAAGTAGCCGGGGCGGAACCTGAACTTCTTCAGCCCCAAGCCCCTCGAGGTACGCCTTGAGGTAGCCCTGCATGTCGCGGAATGTGACATCCTCACCCACGACTATGCCATCGGTCTGGTAGAACTCGGCGAGGTGGTTCCAGTCTATTGCCTCGTTCCGGAAGACACGGCCTACGCTGAAGAACTTCCCGGGGAGGTCCTCAGCCTTGAGCTTGCTGAGTTGAAGGACGCTGAGGCTGGTTGTATGGGTTCGGAGGCACGCAGCGGCTAGCGAACTCGGGGCTCCACTTGTACTGCCAGCCGGTGGAGCCAGTGGTCCAACCATACTCATGGGTCTCCTTCACCTGCATGACGAGCTCCCTATCCGGGAGCCTCCCCTGATAGGGGGTCTTCATGTAGAAAGTGTCGGCGAGGTCCCTTGCGGGGTGGTCCTGAGGCTGGTAGAGGGCGTCGAAGTTCCAGAAGCTGAGTTCGAGGTAGTTCCCCTTCATCTCCTTGAAGCCTAGTTCGACCCAGAAGCGGCGGATGTAGTCGATTATCTGGCTGATGAAGTGGCGCTTGCCCGGGGTGAGGCTCGGGACGGGGAGGGTGACATCGTAGTGTTGGATGACGGCGTCGCGCCACGTGCCCGCTTGGAGCACCTCGGGGGTGATCTGGGTGATCACGGGCTTCGAGGCTATTGCCTCGACGAAGGGCAGGACCTCAACACCAAATGGAGTGAGCTCTACGAATCGCTCCGTCTCCTCCTTGACCTCAACGAGTCCGCGTTTTGTGAGGATTGGGATTCGGGTGACGAGCTCTGCGTCTAGCTTGCCCTCGTGGACCATGCCTTTAGCGAGACGCTTTAGTATCTTCTCGTCGATGGTCTCAGTCTTCGCTGCCTTGGCGCCTTCGGGGGTCGGCTCGACCTTCCCACCCTTGATGGTTGCCCAGCCATTGCTGCGGACCCAGACGAGGGCGATGTTGATGGCGGGGATATCCGCCTTGAGATGCGTCAGTTCTTTGTCGCCGCTCACCGCAGCCTCGATGAGCTGCTTCTCGGGTAGCCCTTCGTCCGCGTACTTTGGCTCCCTCCTCTGTGAGCTTGAAGAATCGTGAGACCTCCGCCCTGAAGCTGACGACGCCCTTGGTCTCCGCCCAAGCGGAGGCCTTCTCGACGGCGTCCCTGCCCAGACCTGTAGCCTGGCTGAGCGCGGCGGTGGAGGATGCCCCGCCGCCCCTCAGGGCGACCAGGAGCTTCCTCTCGTTCTCGTTTAGCCTTGATGCTACCTCTTCGGGGTTCAAAGGTCTCACTAGCCTATCATAACGGCTAGGTTGGATGTTTAAAAATACACGGGGCAGGAGTAGTTAGCCGTCTTCGGATTGACGAGATTTGCCTAGGCGTCCTGTTTGTCATATATCCTAGGTTCAGTGTAAGCGGCAGGAGGTTCATGCCGTGAGAATATTGCAGGGCCATTTTACGTGACTCTATCATGTATACTCAGTTATTTTGCTCTGGGTGAGGGTGTGTCTGAGGAGGGGGCCTGACCTCCATCCACTTCTCGAGGGGGATGGTGAGTCGACTCATGACGTGTTTGAGGGCATCGTCCATGGAGGTGAAGAGACGTGGCATCTGCCTCATCGCGTTCCTGCAGTTCTCCCTGACCTGCCAGACGCCGACGGGGAGGATGTAGTCGGGGTAGGCTTCCCGGAAGATGAAGACCTTTGCCTGGCGGCGAACCTTTGTGAGGTACTCGAGAACGGCAAGGCGTCCCGAGTAGTAGCAGCCCCCCATCGAGGCATATGTGCTCCGCCCATCGTAGTCCTCCCAGTCCGTGACTATGTTCACATTCGTCTCCGATGGGTTCCATAGGGTCCGTGGATACCACGCCTCGTAGGCCTCGTAGCACCACGCGTCGGGGACGAGGAGTATCTCGAAGCGGTTGCCGAGGTACTCGGACTCGTAGACCTCGTGCATGTTGATGAGGGGGTAGTCCTTGACAGTCTTTATCATGTCCTTGCCGAGGAGGTCGTCGACAGCTGTGATGCTCCAGCGCGTCGGGACGAGGCGCCTGTTCTTCTCTATGCCAAAGCTGCCTGTGCTGAAGGCCTTGACTATGCTGCTGACGGGGACGCCGCTCTTGTAGAGGGTCTTCGCGGCTTGCCCCGCCTTGAGGTCGGTGTCGTAGTGGGCCTTCTCCATCCACTGGTTCCACTTGATGAAGCCTATGTTGACCCTGTCGAGGGGGGCAGTGGGGCCTATGGGCTGGAGGTCGTTGTCCATGTAGAGGCGTTTCACCGGGGGCTTCTGGAGCTTCATCTCGGTCTCTACATAGTGCTCGCTGAGGCTAATCTCACGGGTGGCATCGAGTATCTTGCCCGCCTTCTCGGGTTTGTGGACGTTTACTGGGGTCATGCCTCGGACGAGCTGGCTGCGGAAGCCTGATTATCTCGTCCATGCTCTTTCCGAACCACTTCTCGGTATCGTCGAGGATGGCGGTGTCACCATAGAAACCGGGGGTCATGGGTCCGACCTGGACATAGGGGTACCCAAATCGCCCGACGAAGACGCTTGGGGGTGAGCTGCCCTCGATGTTTGTGCCGTGAACGCTTCGGAACATCCGTGTGTGGGCCGCGACCTGCTCTATGATGGGGCACCGCGTCTTCCCGCAGAGCATCTTACTGCCCTTGCAGACGGTGCAGAGGTTATCCCGAGCCTGGAGCCTGAGCTGGTCGCTTGTGTAGTCGAGGGAGGCGCCTATCTCTGGGTCTGATTGGACAAGTTCCCGGACCCACGTATTGCTGGGCTTGAAGCTCTTGGCGATCCTCTTCCCCAATCTGGTGGTTCTCCTACCTTCGGCGGTTATAGGGGTATCGAGGCGCAGGTGTTATGGGGAGGTGGGTGGAGGTGAAAGTGATAACGATGGTGAAGCTGGAGAACGTCGAGTTCCAGAGCGGGGGCAACACCCTCCTCGGAAGGATTTACAGACCAGAGGGTAGGGCTAGGAAGCCGGCGGTGGCCATCTGCCACGGCTACCCGGGGGATACCAAGAATATGGACCTCGCCGAGGAGCTGGCCCTCAACGGCATTGTCACGCTCGTCTTCTACTACCAGGGCGCCTGGGGGAGCGGCGGGAAGTACAGCTTGACCAAGCTTGAGGTCGGGGCCAAGGACGCCGTCGCGTATCTCCGCTCACTCCCATACGTCGACCCGAAGAGGGTCGGCCTCGTCAGCCACAGCATGGGAGCACTGCCGCTCTCGAAGACAATGAGTCTCGACCCGACCATAAAGACTGGAGTCTTGATGTCGCCGGCGGCCGACGTCGGAGCCCTCGCGGCCAAAGAGAGGCTTGAGGGTAGCGCGAAGCGGCTCGCTACTATGGCGGAGGGGAAGCTGAAGGGCGCGACATACGAGAGCCTGTTGAAGGACCTTGGGGAGGTTTCGAAGACGACGAACCCCGTCTATCTCGCCCCGCAGATCAAAGTGCCCGTAATGGTCGTTGTGGGGTCGAAGGACGAGGTCACTCCACCTGAAATATGCCGGAGGTTCTACGAGGCAGCGAATGAGCCGAAGAAGTGGGTTCTGATCGAGGGGGCGGACCACGGCTTCTCGGAGCATCGGATACCCCTCATCAAGGCGATTCTCGACTGGCTCTTGAAGCAAATCTGACCCCACACAGTGGACTGAAAGTTTCAATCGGTTGATTTAAGTTAGTTGACGGGGGTATGCCTTCCAATGAGCATCGTTGTCGAGAACGTCTCCTTCCAGAGTGATGGCATACCACTTCTAGGTAGACTCTACAGGCCGGCACCGGAGGGTAGGTACCCCGCGGTGGCAATCTGCCACGGCTACCCTGGGGACACCAAGAACATGGACCTAGCCGAGGAGCTCGCCCTCAACGGCATCGTGACGCTCGTCTTCTACTACCAGGGCGCCTGGGGGAGCAAGGGGGCCTACAGGTTCGCCAAGCTGGAGCCGAGCACGCGAGACGCCGTAGTCTATCTGCGATCCCTTGTGTGCGTCGATCCGGAGCGCGTCGGCCTCGTCAGCCATAGCATGGGAGCCCTCCCCCTCTCAAAGAGGATGAGTCTCGACGCGACCCTGAAGACTTGTGTCTTGATGTCTCCTGTGAGCGACATTAGCCTCTGGACGAGTGGTGACGCCCTCGAGACGGTGATACCCCACTTCATGCAGTCAGCTAAGGGTAAGCTCGATGGGATGAGCGTGGAGCAGCTCCGGGCTGATCTCAAGGAGGTCACGGAGACCGGTAACCCGGTTAATCTAATCTCGGCCATAAAGGGGCCTTCAATGATCGTCGTTGGAACGGAGGACGACGTGACTCCGCCCGACCTCTGTAAGATTCTCTATGATAGGGCGCACGAGCCGAAGAAGTGGGTTCTGATCGAGGGGGCGGACCACGGCTTCTCGGAGCACCGGATACCCCTCATCAAGGCTGTTCTCGACTGGCTTAAGGTCACCCTCTAGACCGATCCCTTTTTGAGGTGGCTTACCCCCGCTCATGAGATGCCGATCCACGGGGAGAATCTCAAGAGCTTCCTGATTCGTCTTCCCTCTCTCTACTTCGGCCTCTTCTTGTTCGCAGCTGGATCGGTCACGAATCTCTACTCGGGGCTAGGGATGAGCCCCTGGGGGGTCTTCCACGTCGGTGTTTCGGGGCTGAGCGGCTTTACCCTCGGGCAGATCAGTCAGATGGTTGGGCTTGTTGTCCTCTTGATCGGTTGGGGGCTCGGCTTCCCACCGGGCTTCGGGACGGTGATGAACATGTTCTTCATAGGTTGGTTCACGGACCGGATTATGGAATGGGGTATAGTTCCACAGCCCACTGATTCAGTGGGCAGGGTGTCGCTGCTCCTACTCAGCATTGTATTCGTGGGCTTAGGCAGTCTCTTCTACATGAGGGTGCAACTCGGCGCGGGTCCAAGAGACGGCCTCATGGTCGGGCTGATTAAGCAGCTGAACAAACCCATCTGGCTCGTGAGGGGTAGCATAGAGGTCACGGTCCTGATCCTCGGCTTCTTCCTCGGTGGCCCCGTTGGCGTCGGGACGGTTGTTACCGCCCTAAGCCTTGGATACTCTGTCCAATATGCTTTCAAATTCGGGAAGTTCGAGGGGAAGTCTCATCAGATGAATCTCTGGGAGCTATACGGGTACCTACAAGGAAGGGACTAGAATCTATCGGGTAAACAACTAATTACTTACTCAAACAATCTTGGTTGTCCCCTGAGGATGTAGAGATAAATCGGCGACGCGGCTCTTCTCAACCATGCCCCGAGTCACGCTCGTGTCGACCCTTCACGACTCCGCCGGTTGGAGCATTGCGCTCCTAGAGGAGAGTGCGTCCTTGTTTGATGCGCTCTATGAACGGCGTATCGTCGTTGCGACGAAGGGAACGAGCTCCGCTGTCATAGATGCACTTGAGGCGTCTGGCTGGATCCTCATCTCGCCTCGAAGCAACGTTGGCGTCGAGTACATCGCCGACTCTCGACTTAGGGTCATCCGAGCCGGCGTCGAAGCTGGTGCTAACCATGTACACCTCATAGATATGGATCGGGTTCTACATTGGGTAGCACATTATCCTGATGAACTTAGGGAGATTGTCGGTAAAATCCCTGATCTGGATTTTACAATAATTGGAAGGACGCCTAGGGCTCTCCAGACCCATCCACAGAACCAGATCAAGACCGAGGCAATCGCCAACAGAGTCTTCTCACTCATATATGGGAAGGATGTTGACATCACGGCGGCGTCCCGTGGCGTATCCAAGGCGGCAACCGAGGTCCTCACGAAGTACTCACGGGGGAGGTTCTTCGACAACGACTCGGAGTGGCCTACCATCCTTCTCAGTAAGGGTGGGTTGAGTTTGGGCTACATTGAGGCGGAGGGGCTCGAGTGGGAGACCCGCCTCAAGCGGGAGCAAATGACCCTCCCCGACGGAAGACGCTTGTGGACGTGAAGGAATACTACGAGAGGAACCCGGAATCATGGGTCTACAGGCTGATGCTCGCACACAGAATAGCTAAGGCCGCGCTTGAAACCTACAGGAACATGAAGCGCGGCTACCGGACGGACTCGTAGATGCGCCCGGTCTCGGCCTCTCCGCGCTTCACCCTCTCCCACATCTGCTTCGCGAGGGAGTCCGCCATCGGCGTCGGGTAGCCATTCGTTATGCACCCGAGGCAGAGTTGATCACTGGACAAGCCGGTGCACTTTACGTAGTTATCGATATCGAGGTAATTGACGCTGTCCGCGCCCACCTCCTTGGCGATCTCCTCTGGGGTCATCCTGGCTCCGATGAGTTGGGTATAGGTTGCCATGTCTATCCCATAGAAGCAGGGACCAATGATTCGGGGGTAAGTAATGAAGAGGTGTATCTCCTTCGCCCCAGCTTCTCTGAGCCTCTTGACTGTACCCATCGTCGTGTCGCCTCGCACTATGCTGTCGTCGACGACTGCGAGGCTCTTACCCTTGATGAGGGGCTCGAGGATGTTCACCTTCCTGTAGATGACGCTGCGCCTGTCCTCGGCGTCGGTAATGAAGGCGCGCTGGGTGACGTAACGGTGCCGCCTCGTGGCGCGCTCCCAGGGGATCCCTGCAGCCTCGTGGAACCCGTACGCGGCGTCGTCCGCCGTCTCGGGAAGACTCACGACTATGTCGCACCTCTTTGCCTTCTCGGCGTAGACGCTGGCGAGGGCTCGGCCGAAGTCTACGCGGGCCTGGTAAACGAATTTGCCGTTCATCCTGCTATCGGGGCGCATGAAGTAAGCGAACTCGAAGGCGCAGAAGGCTCGCTTACTGCTCTCAACGAGCTGCCTCCTAATGACCTCCCCCTCCTCGACGGACATGAATTCTCCGGGTCTGAACTCGTGGTCCCACTTGAGCCCGTTTATATCGAGGCCGACGCTCTCTGAGCTGAAACCGTGGACGCCCATCAGCCTTTCCGTAGCAGAGTGGCTTGACGCCGATCGGATCCTTGAAGGCGAAGAGGGTGCCATCGTCGACAATCCCCGTGACCGCGAAGCTACCGTCTATCCCCTCCATGCAGGCTCGTGCCGCCTCCTCTATGCTCCCCGTCTCGTCCAGCTTCCGAACGAGGAGCAGGGCGAGGGCGTGGGTATCGGAGTAGCTCCGGTCAACACCGACGCGGTCTTGGAGGGAGCGGACGTTGACGATATTACCGTTGAAGCTGATTGCGACACTCCGTTTCTCCCCCTTGACCGCAATGGGCATGGCGTCCCTCTGCCTCGCACCGAGATCAAGGGCGCCCGACGTCGCATACCGGACGTTCGCGATGCCCACGGATCCCTTGAGGTTTTTCACGTTAAAACCGGAGCCCTGGTTGGGGGGGATGAGGCCGAGTTGGGTATAGAGCTCGATGTTCCCGTCCCAGGTGGCGAAGCCGTGGCTCTGATGCCCCCTATGGTTCTGGGCCAGCATCCCCCAATAGAGGATGGGAAAAACCTCCCCGTTCTCTGATTGGGCGCCGAAGACGCCACACTTCTCAGATATACTCACTTGAGTTCCCTCATCACCTGATCGACGTTCTTGAGGTTGTAGTCGCCGAGATTCTTCTTGCCGCTGAGGACCTCGTAGCTCGCGACGCACCTCATGGAGACCTGCTTCACGATCGAGGCGGGGATCTCGGGTGCGGGGCCGTCCCCCATGTAGCCCACCTCGCGCAGATAGGCACGTAGGAACTCCTTGTCGAGGCAGTGGGCTTCCTGTGGCTTGCCGGGCTCGTAGAACTTCTCGGCCCAGAATCGGGCGGAGTCGTGGCTCGGCGGCTCATCGATCTGGATGAGGCCACCGTTTAGGCGGCCGAACTCCAGCTTGAAGTCGGGGATAATGAAGCCGCGGCTCTTGGCGTGGCTCTGGTAGGCGTCGAAGAGCTTTAGCGTGGACTCCTCTAGCTCCCTCCACTCGTCCTTGGTGACGAGCTTCTGGGCGATGGCCTCCGTGCCGCTGATCTCCATGTCGTGGCCGGCCTCCGCCTTCGTCGTCGGGGTGAGGATGACCTCGGGGAGCTTATCCGCCATGTTGAGACCGTCGGGAAGCTTGACTCCGCTCACGGTTCTAGCCCCGTCGCGATAGGCGCGCCACGCTGAACCGTAGAGGTAGGCGCGGCAAACGAACTCGATGTCTATCCTCTCCGCCTTCCTGACGCGCATCGTGCGCTCGTCCTCGATCTTAATGAAGTGGTTTGGGATGATGTTCCGCGTCTTGTTGAACCAGAACTCGGAGAGGCGGTTGATGCTCTCCCCCTTGTGTGGGATGAGCGTGGGGAAGACGACGTCGTAGGCACTTATCCTGTCCGTTGTGACTATCAGCATTTCATTACCTAGGTCGTATACATCCCTAACCTTGCCTCGGCGGGGCTCCACTCCCTTGACGGCGTCGCTATACCTTAGTACCTCAACCTTCCCCTCGGCGAGGGGGTCGTCGATTATGCGGGCCTCCTTCAATCCATCCACTACTCCGATGGTTTCAACGGCGTTAATGGTGATACCCGGGTTCCTTGGTATATCAACTTTCTTTTTACATGAACATGTCAATTAACACGTTTAATGCAATAAAATCGATAAAAGTAGTACTACGAATAGACTTATACCGGCTCCACCGTATCTCTCAGCGGTTTGGTCTCAAGCAAGCTGAAGAAGAGGTTCGAGGGCGTCGTGTTGGCTGGCGTGAAGCCGCTCGCGGACGCCGGGGTCACGCCGAACACCGTGACGATCCTTGGCCTCATCGTCTCCCTCGCCTCGGCTTGGTGCTACTACAGCTGGGCGTCGTCACCGTTCCTACTGCCAGCTGCGGCGCTGCTGATACTGCTCTCGGGGCTCTTCGATGCCATCGATGGGATAATCGCGCGGACGAAGGGCAAGGTCACCGCCTTCGGGGGATTCCTCGACTCGGTGTCCGACAGGTACGCGGACGCCATGGTCTTAGCGGGAATAACCCTCGGAGGGTTATGCAACCCGATAGCTGGCTTCGCCGCCCTCATAGGCTCACTGATGGTAAGCTACACGCGTTCAAGGGCGGAGGCCGCGGGTGTCAGCATGGCCGGTGTCGGCCTCGCCGAGAGGGCGGAGAGGATGCTGATCCTCGCTGCTGTGACTTTCATCGCCGTCTTCTGGATCGATGCCCTCAACTATGGAGTCATCTTACTCGCTGTATTATCACATGCTGACGGTGATCCAGAGGGCCATGCACTTTAAGAAAAACGCAAAATAATCCTCTAAAAGGATTACAGTAGTAAAATTGATGAACGGTTACGCGCTTTGCCCGGGTCTCGGTCTGCGGCGCCTCGGCACGAACTTTCGCTCTTCCTTCCCGCGCACCTTGACCACACCGCGGTGCACTGCACAGCTGATGCAGTAGTACTTCGTCACCTTCGTGCGCTGGATGCTGGAGCCCTGGTTCTGGAGCTCCTTCAGGAGCCGGGAGTCGACGAGGCTCGTGTACCTCGTCTGCCTCTTGGCCTTATCGCGGGGCACCTGAGCCCCACAGATGCTGCACTGCACCAACCCGGAGCTCCCTTTGTTACCCCCGCTGTGGCCTCCGCTGCTCCTCTTCTTCGTCAAAGATGAAACCTCAGCAGATTAGTGAGGCACCTTGTTATAAATACTACGGGTCAGGGCCACGTGCATCTAAAATGGGTCTTATGGCGTCGTAGACGATCTTCGCAACGAGGCCATAGCCTAAGGCTGTAAGGTGAGCGCCATCATCGGAGTATTCGGGCTTCAGGTTGCCATCCGCGTCTGCGAGTTGTGGGAATAGGTCTGCTAGCCTCGTCCCCGTTGTGGCGCAATTGGCGCGGATCAGCTCGTTCAACTCCCTCATCGCGTTGCTCGTGCGTCGCATAGGTGTCAGTGTACAGGCTACCGGCTCCACGCCGGAAGCTCTGGTCATCTCGTAGATCTTGAGTAGATTCCCGATCACGTACTCAGGTTTTCGGCCGGCACCCAGATCGTTTACGCCTCCCCAGATCACGACGATGTCCGGCCTCTCGACTGATACGTCTCTTTCGAACCGCTTCAGCATGCCATCGGTGGAGTCCCCGTTGACACCCGCGTTGACGACGAAGGCGAGGGTGCCCCGACCCGATTTCGTCAGCGTTGATCTCATCATGGTCTCAAGCTGTGCGGGGTAAGGTACACGGGGGTCCATGGCATAGGGATCCCTGAAACGATACCCCGCTGTGAGGCTGTCCCCCAGAGCGACAACGACGAAGTGACTATCCACTGATCCCATCGGGACAATCTACGTCAGCGCGGGTTAATGAGATGTCTCCCCCGTATCAACAGACAGCGGAAAGATCAACTGTTTAAGCTCTGGCAAGGCTTCCTGAAATAGGATGAAGAGGCAGTACCTCGTCCCGGTGCTCATTTTCTCGGTGGCTTTGGTACTCGTAGTGACTTATGCTCTTCTACCGAGGCTAACCGTGTCGAGAGCCCCCGTCTACGACTACCAGATAGTCAACATCTACCCTCATTCGACTGACGCCTTCACGGAGGGTTTGGTGTATCGCGGTGGATTCCTCTACGAGGGAACCGGGATCAACGGACAATCAACGCTGAGGCGGGTCCAGCTTGAAACAGGGACTGTGCTCCAGAGCATCTCTCTCCCAGCTGAGTACTTCGGGGAGGGTATAACCATCGTGGGCAACAGAATTTATCAACTCACTTGGCGGAACGGGATCGGCTTCATCTACGATCTGTCAAGCTTCGCCCTCCTTGGGAACTTCACCTACCCAACGGAGGGCTGGGGCCTCACATACGACGGTAGCAGGCTAATTATGAGCGACGGGTCCTCGACCCTCTACTTCCTGGATCCCCAGACACTCAGAAACGTCGGGCATGTGACGGTGACTGACGGCTCACCCGTCACGGACCTGAACGAGCTCGAATACATCAATGGAAAGATCTACGCAAACATATTCCTGACGAGCATGATAGCCGTCATCGACCCCTCGACCGGCCACGTCGATTCCTGGATCAGACCTAACTGGCTTACCCGGACCGTCGCATCCAGACGTTAACAGTGTCCTGAACGGGATCGCCTATGATGCATCTAGTGACCGCCTCTTCGTCACGGGCAAGATGTGGCCCAACCTCTACGAGATAAAGCTCGTTCCAACCAGTTAATCAGCATTTTAGTTTAAACTGCTTATGAGCCAGTGCAGCTCCTTGACGTAGTTGGGGTCGAGTTGGTGCTCCTCTGCGCCTTCGAGCATAAGTTCGACGTAGCTCCTAGCAGGGGCGTATGGGCCGGTTGGTTTAGTGCAGCGGTAGAGATCGGCGCTGTGCCACCTCTTGTCTTCGGCGAGGACGAGGTATGTCTCCCTGACGTAGAGGCCTTGGGGGACGCTCTCGACGACATCGAGCTCCTCCATTTCGTGTTGGTTGACCTCGTATAGAACCCCGCGTACGAGTTCGCCGGGGGCTGGGATTATGCTGCTTATCCCCCCCTGCCGTTTCTGGCTGTAGAACGGGAACGTTATCCTGAAGTTGGGTAGTTCTGCCTTCATCTGGAATACGGCGGTCGGACAGTGTTGGCGGAGGAACTTGGCAGATAGGTTTGATCCGTAGGCGAAGTGGAGCATAGGTATTGTGCCGCTCTTCGCCATTTGAGGTTAACCCTGTGTCTCAGTGTGCATGCAGGGGGAGGAGGAGTACTTTCGCCGCCGCCACGTTTCCGGCTGTTTTAGCCGGTGTTGTTAATCGGGGCGTTTTTCTAGTTGCTTTGGCGGCGGATGTAGGGCGTATGCTTAGCGTCCGGATATTCTAAATCAGACTCAGCGCCGCGGCGTAGGCTCCGACCTGCGCATCCGAGCTTGTGTCACCCGTTCCCACGATCACCACATCACCGTCCTCGGGTCTGACCTTCTCCTCCAAGAAGGACAATAAGGACCGGGAGGGGCCACGATCTATTCCGGGTATCGATGCCCTTCCGCCCACGAATGTTATGGTCGTTGCCCCCTTAGCACCTGCGAGCAGCGCGGCGTCCCTCTGCTCAAGGCCGACACGCACATGGGATGCTACCCCCCTCACAAGGACGATGTAGCCGCATCCCCCCACGACGTCCTCAGTCGCCGGGGCTCCAATCCCTCTCAATATCACCGCGTGTATATCCGAGAGGAGCCTCCCCCCGTTCTTCGACGTCTTAACTCCCCTCATCGACACCTCCACCAGACCTTCCGCCAAGAGGTGCTTGATGAGGGTTCTTACGACGCCCTCGCCTATACCGAGTTTTAAACCGAGGGCGGCCCTGCCGATTCCTTCGCCCGATACGAGTTCAAGTGCCCTCAGGACCTGGGTTTCGCCGTAGGATGGGGACCTGCCGGGGGCGGACCTCTCCGCAACACGGTTTAGGATGGGTTTGAAGCTCATTCTGATAAAAAACTGGGGTTTTGCCTGTTAAAGTTTGGGTAAATTATTTAAGGCTGGATGGATAATCCAGACACATATGAACTCAAAGCAGGCTTCCATAACCGCGGTGATGTCGGCACTCGCAATCGTCGTTGCCTATAGCAGGGGGTTAGCACTATCCACATTGCCCGGGGTCTTCGAACTCATGACTGTGATGATCTTCATAGCCGGATTCTGCTTCGGAGCAGCTGTGGGCGTAAGCGTCGGTGTAATCAGCCTGAGCATATACATGCTCGTCCCCTATCCCTTCGCCCATCCCGCTGCGTGGCTATACACGATTTCCCCAGTTCTCCTCATAGTGATGGCTGGCCTCGGCGCGCTATTTGGGTTGGCGGGTGCCTTCACCTCCAGGTTCTTAAAACCAGCGGGCTGGGGGAGGTTCAGTCTTAGCCTCGGTGTCATAGGATTCGCCCTAACTCTTATCTACGACCTCACATCAAGCCTCGGGTTCGCCCTCGCCTACCAAACAGACCCTGTTCAGACCATCTACCTGACATTCGTACCTCTATACTACCCCTGGCCACCAATTATCCACACCGTGACAAACACGATAATCTTCGCCGTTCTGGCCCCGCCGATTATTCAGGGGATAAGGAGGCTCCCGGAAACGTTGAATACTGGGGAGCCCAAGCAGAAACCGGTCCAGGCTTGATTGAGTACTACCCCGCTCCGGATATTAAGAGCCGAGTGGATGACATCATCGAGACCCTCCATTTCGACCACTGCCGGCCTAGGAACATCTACTGTATCCGCAGCAGGGGGAGCCAGTCCAGGAGGACCATCGCCCGTATTCACGGCTTGGGGAGAATCTGGCAGCTCGCCATGGACATAGAAGCCACCTATATTATTGAGGTGATCTCAGAACAGTTCGATCCCCTAAGCCGGGACGGGCAGGAAAGGGTCCTCGTCCACGAGCTTCTCCACATCCCACACGGCTTCCAGGGCGGATTCCGCCACCACAAAAACTTCGTCACTAGGGAGAACGTCGATGTCTGGTTCAAGAGGCTTCAGGAGAAGCGCAGGGAAACAGGAAGACTGAGAAAGGGTTAAGCGGGACGCATCCGAGGTGGTTCACAGATGTTCCCCAGCCCCCAGACCATATGTGTAGTCAAGCCTTCCACACTGCGCGAGTTCATGGAGGAGCTTGGGTCCGACGTCGTCTACGCGTATAATCAACGCGTTATAGTCGTGCTCGTCAACGGGGAGAGCAAGTGGCCTTCTTCGAGGTTGGTGCGTGGGGATAGGGTGACGATTATGCCTATCGTCACTGGGGGCTAATCTATTAACCTGACGAGGAGGCGTTCGGCCTGCTTGTTGTAAGCCGCCACGTCCTCGAGCCCATAGGGGAAGCCCATCACCATGCTGATTCGCCCGTATATGTTGTTCATGTCCTGCGCCGAGAGCTGTAGGGAGCCGGAAGGGTGACTGTGGGCTGTGCCCACTATGGAGAAGTCGATGGGGAGCATGTGGATTGGGTAGCTCGCGGAGATGCTGTTTGTGGTGGCGAATGGTGGGAAGAGGTAATCTGTGACGGTGATCGACTCCTTCTTAACGTTCCCCCTCAGCATGAGGACTGCCTCTTTCGGGTGCCTATCCTTGGCGAACATCAGCATCTCACCGAGTAGCCCCTTCTCAACAAGGACCTCCATAGGTGAAACGATCCTGTGACTGGGATAAGGCGATTACCCTAAAAACCCACGGCTATCCGATAAATCGGTGGATACTATGAGCTGCATAGACAAGATACTCAGCAGGAGGAGCGTGCGTAGGTACAAGAAGGAACCCGTACCACGGGAGGTCAAGGAGAAGATCCTCGAGGCGGGGCGACTGGCCCCCAGCGCCGCTAACAGGCAGCCATGGCACTTTGTAATATGCGAAGACCAAGCAGCCAAGGAGAAGCTCTCTAAGGGGAAGTGGTGTGGCTTCATTAAGGACTCTTCCTTCGCCGTCATTGGGGTCTCTCTGCCCTTTGACGATATCAGCCGCAGGTGGGGCGTCGTGGACACGACTATTTCTCTCCAGAACATGGTAATCGCCGCAGAGGTTCAAGGCGTGGGCAGCTGCTGGGTCGGTGACTTCGAGGAGGACGAGGTGAAGAAGGGGTTCGGCATCCCGCAGGAGGCCAATGTGGTGGCAGTGATATCATTTGGCCTCCCCGACGAGAAACCGGGGTCACGCTCTAAGAAACCCACAACAGAGATAATCCACGTGAACAAGTGGTGAGGACATGGAAGCGATAGAAGTAATACTCGGAAGGCGGAGCATCAGAAAGTACTCGGAAAAGCCAGTGACCGATGAGCAGGTCATGCATCTCCTCGAAGCGGCTATGGCGGCACCGAGCGCCCACAACAAGCAGCCCTGGCACTTCATAGTAGTTAGGGAAAGGGCGACGCTACTGGAGATACCCAAGTTCCACAATTACTCCAAGATGCTGGAAGAGGCCGCCCTCGCCATCATCGTATGCGGAGACCTCGAACTCGAGGGGGGAACCGGCTTCTGGGTCCAGGACTGCTCCGCTGCGACTCAGAACATCCTCCTTGCCGCCAAGGCAACGGGGCTAGGGGCAGTCTGGCTGGGAGTCTACCCAAATGAGAACCTTGTCAAAGGTGTAAAAGAACTCCTTCGAATTCCCAAAAAGGTTACTCCACTCTGCATCATTGCCGTGGGCTACCCCCTTGAAGAGAAGCCACCAGGGAACCGCTACAGGGACGACCGTGTCCACCGCAACACGTGGTAAATACTCCGTTAGCGATGAGAGGCTCAGACTCCCAACGCTTAGGATTCTGCATCAATTCTTAAAAAGAGGGGGCGCTCCTCAAGACGGTGGGGGCCCGTGGCCAAGCCAGGATAAGGCGCCTAGCCGGTCGCCGCAACCCGACGCCGGCGCGCAAGCCTTCTAAGCCGGAGATCGTGGGTTCAAATCCCTCCGGGCCCGCCACACCTACAATTACATACCCCATGTGTTCAATTACACATGCGAAAGACATGAGAGGCCCACGATTATTCAATAGCTGTGATTAGGGTAACGAAAGTAAAAATCCTTTAGAAGTGGGCTCTTCCAAGTGTTTTAATTATAGACTCCACTGTCTTATCCCGAAAAGCCGATGGCTGGCACGAAGAGAAGCGAAATACACCCAGGCGACACAGTCGACGTGGTCCTCAAGAAGGACCAGACGACTGGGAAACTCACCAGAGGGGTCATCAAGGAGATATTGACTGGCAGCCAGTTCCACCCACACGGAATCAAGGTCCGTCTATCCGACGGAAAGGTCGGGCGCGTCAAGGCCATCCACCCTAAGAACACAACTCAGCCCAGAATAGATTCTAAAGACCAACACTCTGTTTAACTTCTCTCCATTCGTACACAACGAGAGTAAAAAAAATTAAGTATGAGTAGTAGCACGCCACAAGCACCTAAACACATACGCAGGAAATCCTAAATTCACTAGATCACACACATTCCCAGAGTCAACCTTGAGCCTAAACGAAACTAAGACAGCTGAACTCTACCGCGTCATGATCCGGATCAGGACCTTCGAGAACGCCGTCCGGAAGCTGACGAAGGAAGGAAAGATACCCGCCCGCTTCGGCCTCTACACTGGACAGGAGGCCGTCGCCGCGGGCGTCTCCGCCCACCTCAGGAAGGGCGACCAGATCGGAAGCACCCACCGCGCCCTCGGCCACCTCATAGCCAAGGGCTGCGACCTCGACAAACTCATGGCCGAGCTCATGGGGAAGGAGACCGGCTTCAACCACGGCAAGGCGGGCCCCTATCACACCTTCGACCCCAGCGTCGGCGCCCTCGGCGCAAACGGCATCGTCGGCGGCAGCGTCCCCATGACCGCGGGCTACGCCCTCGCCGACCAGCTCAAGGCCAAGCGAAACGTCGCAGTCTCCTACTTCGGTGAAGGCGGCAGCAACCAGGGAGGCGTCCAAGAGACCCTCAACCTCGCCGCCTGCTGGCAGCTACCCATAGTCTTTGTCTGCGAGAACAGCAGCCCCGAGGTCCAGAGGATGCTAGGCCACGAGATCGACTACCCTCAGCTCAGCATAGATAAGGTGAGTCTAAGGGCGAAGAACTACGGCATGCCGGGCAGCACCCACATAGGCTGGGACGTAGCCGAGGTCTACAAGGCAGCGGGGAAGGCCATCAGGCGTGCACGCGCTGGAAAAGGTCCCACCCTCCTAGAGTTCAAGGTCCACCAGCTTGAAGGTAATCTAGAGGGGCGCCTCGAGGCAAACGAGAAGGAGAGACAGTGGGACCCCATAAACCTTCTAAAGGAGAAGATACCCCGGAAGCTCGACGAGCAGATCAGGGCAGAGGAGGCAGCGAGGATCCAGAAGGCCATCGACTTCGGGCTCAAGAGCCCTGAGCCGACACCTGATCAGGCGTACACCTGCGTATTCGAGGAGGTCGACTAAGATGCCAGCACGTGAGATAACCTTTGGCCAAGCCCTCAACGAGGCCCATCTCGCCGAAATGGAACGAGACCCCAAGGTCATCGTCTTCGGCGAGAACGTCTCCAGCCATTGGCGAGAGGCAACGAAGGGGCTCAAGGAGAGATTCGGGCGCGAGCGCGTCCGCGACGCCCCAATCACCGAGACAGCCTTCATCGGCGCAGGCGTCGGCGCAGCCATAGCCGGCTACCGTCCCGTCGTCGAGCTCATGCTCGTCGACTTCGGTCTCGTCGCCATGGACCAGATACTCAACCAGTTCGCCAAGAGCACCTACATGAGTGGGGGAGCAGTCAGCGTCCCGATGACTCTACGCGTCCTCACCGGAGCGGGCACGAGCAGCGGCGCGACACACAGCGAGAGCCTACACGGCCTCTTCGCCCACATGCCCGGCCTAAAGGTCGTTGTCCCAAGCAACCCCTACGACGCCAAAGGCCTCCTAATCAGCAGCATACGCGACCCCAACCCGAAAATCTTCATGGAGCATAGGCTCCTCTACCCAGTCAAGGGGCAGGTCCCGAAGGAGCCATATGAGGTCCCGCTGGGCGTTGCCAACCTCGTCAGGGAGGGAAATGACGTCACCGTCGTCGCCACCAGCCTCATGGTGCAGGAAGCGATGAAGGCCGCCGACGAGCTAAAAGGCAAGATAAGTGTCGAGGTCCTCGACCCCCGCACCCTCGTCCCCCTCGACGAGGAGGCGATAGTCGACTCCGTCAAGAAGACCGGGCGCCTAGTCGTCGTCGACGAGGATTACCTCCACTACGGCTTCAGCGGCGAGGTCGTCGCCTTGGTCGCGGAGAAGGCGCTGAAGAGCCTTGAGGCGCCGCCGATCCGCGTCGCGACACCAAATATTCCACTGCCCTTCAACCCGAGGCTCGAGAAGGAGCTACTCCCGAGCAAGGAAAAGATCGTCGCCGCGATAAAGCAAGCAACGACATAATCGCTCCTCTTCACTCTTTTCCCGTTCAGTAAAGTCTTAAAGTGAGGCAACCCGCCTAATTCGGAGAAGGCCCGATGGTCAAGTGCGACAAGTGCGGCGTAGAGACATACATGCCCTTCAGGTGCAACTACTGCGGGGGCTACTTCTGCGAGCAGCACAGGCTACCCGAGTTCCACGACTGCAAAGGCAAGTACGACCAGACGAAGCCGAACACCGTCCAGGTCGGTGAGTACACCACATCGGGCGGGTTCTACGGCAACTACTCGACCAGTCGAATTATACGTCCATACTGGTTCAGTAAGAAGGAGTTGCGGGACCTCGCCATCGGGCTACTCGTGATCGTGACCCTGCCCTTCTTCAAGATATGGAGCTACTTCACAGTCGATCCATTCTTCGTAGTCGGGGTCGTTACGTATCCTCGCCCTCGCTTTTATCCTCCACGAACTCGCACACAAGTTCGCCGCACAACGACTAGGTATGTGGGCCGAGTTCAGACTCAGCACAATAGGGCTACTCTTTACATTCCTATCATTTGTTCTATTACAGACCTCAGTTTTCCCAATAATGATAGTCGCCCCGGGTGCTGTGATGATTGCCGGCCTCATGAACAAGAACGAGTACGGTAAGATCTCGATAGCTGGCCCAGCTACAAACATCGCCCAGGCCATTATATACTTCATTATCCTCATCATCACGCCCGCAAGTCTGCTTGGATACCTCGCCGGCTACGGCATCGAGATTAACGCCTTCCTAGCCCTCTTCAACCTCATCCCCTTCGGCGTATTCGATGGGATGAAGATATTCAACTGGGATAAGAGGGCCTGGGCAGCCGCGGCCCTCACTGCGGGTCTCCTCCTGCTCTTTGCCCTGCTCTTTACGGGGATCTAGGGCTCCGCTTATCTATCCGATGCGTCTATCCCTCCCCGTATGATCGTCATACCCGGTCCCTCTTCCCTCGGACTCGGCTGGAGGATCGCGGAGGCCCTCGGCGTGGAGCCACACCCCGTGGAGCACCGCGTCTTCCCCGATGGGGAGAGTTATATTAGGTTAACAAAGCCCGTGGCTGGCGAGAAGGTCGTAATCGTCCAGACCACGGCCCCAAACCCAGACTCGAAGCTCATGCAGCTCCTCCTCATGGCGAGGACGGCGAAGGATTTCGGGGCGGAGGACATTGTTGCAGTCGTCCCCTACCTCGCCTACGCTCGCCAAGACAAGAGGTTCCTAGAGCTAGAGGCGTTGAGCCTCGACGTCATCATCAGTCTCCTCGACGCCGCAGGCGTGACCGATCTTGTGGTCGTGAACGTCCACAACGAGGCGTCGATACGATCCATCGAGGCGAAAACACGGCGTCAAGATCCATAACCT
Source organism: Candidatus Bathyarchaeota archaeon (assembly GCA_963820555.1). Lineage (GTDB taxonomy): Archaea > Thermoproteota > Bathyarchaeia > TCS64 > TCS64 > UBA8941. Next base: position 25,070 of record CAWGAT010000036.1, on the reverse strand, counting down.
ATCCGCGATCCCTCTCCTCTCGGAGCATCTCAAGAAGGAGGGCTTCGCCGGCGCCTACAGCCTCTCCCCTGACAAGGGAGCAATCTACATCGTGGAGGCCGCCTCCAAGATACTCGGCGGCGGATACAACTACTTCGAGAAGACCCGTGACAAGAAAACGGGTGAGATCAAGATGGATATAAAAGACCTCTACATCAAGGGTCGCAAAGCCGTGGTTTTCGACGACATGATCAGTAGCGGCGGGACGATGGCGAAGGCCGTGGAGGCCCTCATGGCTCAGGGCGCCGAGAGGGTAGCAGCAGCCTGCACGCACGTGCTCTACATGCCGGGCGCCGAGGAGAAGATCAGGAAAGCCGGCGCCGATCCCATCCTAGCCACTGATTCGATAGAGACACCCTTCAGCAAAGTGAGTGTGGCAAACCTCATCGCCAACAAGTTGAGGGAGTTAGAGTAACTCCCCAATCCTTTATACACACCCACCCATTTCTTGAGGAGAAGACCATGATCAGCTCAAAGATCAGGATCAAGGTCCAGTCCGTCAAGTCGGTGAAGGATATGGAGGGGAGGGAGTGCTTCCAGATCGACTTCGTCGAGGTCCGGCAGCGCCCCCCGGTTATGATGATGACCAACCAAGATGTTCCTGAGGAGATAGGACAGATGGTAATGCAGGTCACAAAGAGCTTCCAGAGCGTCCTGCCCGGCATGGGGAAGGACTATGAGCAGATGAAGCTCACTCTAATCCTGACTGGAGAGGAGCTGGAGAGTTTCCGCCTCAAGCCTTACCCAAATATGCTCTACGAGCTAACGATAACCGACGGTGCCCTCAACTTCGCCGAGGCGTAGCTGGGGAACGGGTTAAATCCGGCCTTTCCAGATTCTCATCAAGTGATATTCATTGTCCGGGGATAATCTCCAATACGGTGACTGGGACAGCCAAGTTATGAAGTCAGATAAGCCGATCATAGTCGAGTTCTGGCACCAGTCATGCCCCACCTGCAAGAAGATCGAGCCTGTGGTGCAGGGGCTTCCCCAGAAATTGGGCGACAGAGCGAGGCTGCTCCGCTTCAACGTCATGGAGAGCAGGGAGGCACGCCGCTTCGCGATAGACAAGGGCGTCATCGGGACGCCCACATTCAAGGTCTACTGCAAAGGCATTGAGACTGGGGAGATCGTCGGACTGGAGACCACTGTCAACCTCCTCGAGACCATCGAGAACATCATCAAGGATTGCACCTGAGAGGACACCCCGTTGCACGACGTCATAGTATTGGGCGCGGGGCCAGCTGGCCTCACAGCAGCGATGTACGCTGCCCGTGGGAAGCTTAAGACACTCGTCATAGTCGGCCCGATGATCGGGGGCCAGATAGCTCTAACCTATCAGGTCGACAACTATCCCGGCTTCCCCGATGGACTCACGGGACCGGAGTTGTCAGACAGGTTCAAGGCGCACGCGGAGAGGTTCGGGGCGGAGTTCATCGATGCAGAGGCTACTCGAGTCGATTTCAGCTCTTCGCCGTATAGGGTGTGGGTCGGCGAGAAGTTACTCGAGGCAAAGTCAATCATCGTGGCGACAGGAATGACTAACAGGAGGCTCGGCGTCCCTGGGGAGGATCGACTATTCGGGCGGGGAGTCTTCGTTTGCGCCACTTGCGACGCGGTCCTATACGAGGACAGGAAGGTCATCGTTGTGGGGGGAGGCGACTCCGCCGTTCAAGAGGCAATAGACCTAGCCAAGTTCGCCAACCAGGTAACGATTGTCCACAGGAGGAATGAGCTACGGGCTTGCAGATGCCTCGTTGACAAGGCATTGAGTGAGCCGAAGATAAAGTTCCTCTACAGCACCATCGTGGAGGAGATAGTCGGGGAGAAACGGGTTCAGCAGGTGAGGCTCAGGAGTCTTAAAACCGGGACAGCTAGCGTCATTGACGCGGATGGCGTCCTCCTAGCCATCGGCTGGGACCCTAACACTGGAATATTCAAGGGACAGTTAGATATGGACGAGTCGGGTAACCTGGAGACGTTTGGAGTCAAGACAAGAAAGCCGGGCGTATACGTCGCTGGGGACCTCATGGATATGGACTACCGTCAAGTTGTTACGAGTTGCGGTAGCGGCTGTGCCGCAGCTCTCGAAGCGATACACTGGTTCGAGGCTCAGTCTATTCGCTGAGGTGTTTTAAATCGGTGGGCTCGATTCTGAGCCGACGGAGCTTGCAGGGTTGAAGGTCGTTTTCCTCGGGACCAGCGGGAGTTTGCCTACGCCCGAGAGGAGTTCATCGTGCGTCGCTGTGAAGATTGGGAGGGGGGTCATCCTTCTCGACTGCGGCGAGGGTACGCAACGGCAGATGGTCGCCGCCCACATCGGTTTCAGTAGGGTTAAGCAGATATTCCTCACCCATCTCCACGGCGACCACGTACTAGGGGTCCCGGGCCTGCTCCAATCGATGACCCTCCAGAGGCGGGAGGAGCCCCTCGACGTATTCGGCCCCAAGGGGACCCATGCCTTCCTACAGGGGGTCTCGAATACCCTGGGCGGCCCAGGTTTCCCAGTAACTATCCACGAGATAGGTGAGCCCGGTATGGTCTATGAGGGACACTCTTTCAAGGTAGAGGTCTGCAGGGCGGATCACAGGCTCGAGGCTTGGTCCTACGCCATCATCGAGAAACCGAGGCCGGGTAAGTTTCACCCAGAGAAGGCGAGAGCCTTTGGTGTGCCAGAGGGGGCACTCTGGAAGCGACTCCAGGAAGGGGAAGATGTTGAGGTCGCGGGAAGGATCATCAAGTCGCTAGATGTGGCCGATGCGCCCCGTGGTGGAAGGGTCATCGTCTATACCGGGGACACGAGGCCAAGCGATGAGGTCGCGAAGCTTGCATCGGGGGCGGATCTGCTTATACACGAGGCCACGTTCGCCGACGACATGGTTGAGCGAGCGAAGGAGGACGGACACTCGACCTTCAGCCAAGCAGCTGGGGTCGCCGTGAAGGCGGGTGTGAAGACGCCTAATACTGACCCATATCAGCAGCCGATACGGCGACGTCGCTCCACTGCTTGAGGCGGCGGTGAAGATATTCCCTAACACCGTTGGTTGCGAGCGACCTCCTCGAGGTTGAGGTCCCCAGCACATAACGCTTTTATTCACTCCTTCCTTCGGAGAACTCGAAGGTTAGTTCTCATGACGCAGCTTAAGGAGGGCATCCACTGGGTTGGCGCAGTTGATTGGAGTTTACGCAACTTCCATGGATATATCACCCACAGGGGGACGTCAGCTACAACTCATACCTCGTCGTCGACGAGAAGGTGGCGCTAATTGACTTCGTTAAGGCTCCATTCGCCGAGGAACAGGTCGCGAGAATAACCGAAGTCATCGACCCGAAGAAGGTTGATTATATAGTGGCGAATCATGCGGAGCCGGACCACTCGGGGAGCATCCGGAGGCTAATGGAGGTCTGCCAAAACGCGGAGCTTGTGGCGACGGAGCGCTGCGTTAACATCCTCAAGAAGTACTATGGCGAGGACATCAAGGCGACGCCCGTCGAGAGGATGCCAACTATCAAGCTGGGACGGAGGAGCCTAACCTTCGTGCCCGTTCCCATGGCTCACTGGCCCGACTCAATGGTCAGTTACATGCCTGAGGAGAAACTCCTCTTCAGCAACGATGCCTTCGGGCAGCACCTCGCCTCCAGCGGCCGCTTCGATGACGAGGTCGATGAGGCGGAGCTCATGCAGGAGGCCGCTACCTACTACGCCAATATTCTGATGCCCCTCTGGAGGAGCGTCTCACGGGCCCTCAAGGCGCTTGAGGGTGTGCAGGTAGAGATGATTGCGCCGAGCCACGGAGTGGTCTGGAGGAAGGACCCGGGGAAGATAATGAACGCCTACCAAGGGTGGGTCGCGGGGGTAAACAGGAAGCGGGCCGTCGTGGTCTACGATACGATGTGGGGGAGCACGCAGGTCCTCGCGAGGGCGATAGCCGATGGCATAGCCTCGAAGGGGGTGGAGGTGAGGGTCCATTGCCTGGGGGCCAGCATAAATAGCGATGTCATTGCGGACATCCTTGAGGCGAAGGCCATCCTCGTTGGCTCCCCGACGCTCAACAACCACATCTTCCCCACTGTCGCCGGGTTCCTCGCCTACATGCGCGGGCTGAAGCCCGTTAACAAGATCGGGGCTGCCTTCGGGAGCTATGGCTGGGCCGGCGGCGCGAAGAAGGTGGTGGAGACCGAGATGCAGGCGAGCGGGATCCAGATGATTGAGAGCGACATAGACTTCGTCTTCAAGCCGAATGGGGATGAGGCGAAGCGGGCGTATGCCTTCGGCCAGATGGTAGGCGAAAAGATTATTGGGGCTTAGCTCCACTTCTCCCTAAAGGATTAGCCTGTGGAGGTAGAAGCTCATCTGTACCCACGTCAGGGCACAGCTGAGTACGGCCCCCACCGCCACCTGCATGATTGTGTGGGCCTTTAGTTCGACCCTCGCCCACGCGACTGGTATCACGACGAGGAGGAGGGGCAACATCACCGCGCCGAGTAGGTAGACGAGCGCTGTGAATGGCCCGGTTATCCCGCTGGCGTGGATGCTGATCTTCCACTTTAGAGTGATCAGCATGAGTACTATGCCGTTTACGAAGTAGCATGCCATTAAGGCGGTGACGGCGGGTGGAGCCGAGACTAGAATGAGGCTGAGCGCCCCCAGGAGGTAGAAGAATGTGGTCCATAGGAAGGGGATGAAGCGCGTGACCCTTCGTGGGCGTAGAAGTCTTTTATTATCTCGAGTTTGAGGAGGCCGTAGACCATGACTAGGGGGAGGATGCAGCCGAAGAAGCTCGTTATCGCGATTAGGAGGGGGGCTTCGCTGAGGCCGTTTAGGAGGATGAGGGGGATGAAGGTTATGAGGGTGATGAAGGGCGCGTTTAGGGCGGCGGAGAGGCGTGAGGCTAGCTTGAATCTATCCAAATAATGGCCCTCTTCGGGTGCTGTATTTATCCCCATGGTTACTACTTCTTAACGTTTTTCTTCTGTAGTCTGTCGCAGCAGCAGACGAGGGTCTTCTCCCCGCCCTTGCCGACCATTAGGTCGCAGTCCTCCCCCTTCGGGAGCCCGCACATCGGGCACTTTACTACCTTCTCGTTCATTTCTTCTTCTCCTCCTGTTTCTTCTTGTAGTCCTTTATGGCCTCGTGTAGGGCGTCTGAGGCGAGGTTGCTGCAGTGCATCTTGACGGGTGGTAGGCCGTCGAGGGCGTCGGCGACGCTCTGGCGGGTGATTTTGTCGGCCTCCTCGACGGTCTTGCCCATGGCGAGCTCGGTCGTCATGCTACTTGTGGCTATGGCGGCGCCGCAGCCATAGGTCTTGAACTTGATGTCCGCGATCTTTCCGTCCTTGACCTTGATGTACATGGTCATCATGTCGCCGCAGACGGGGTTGCCGACGGTACCGACGCCGTCGGCGTCGCTTATCTCCCCGACGTTGCGGGGGTTCTTGAAGTGTTCCATGACCTTGTCGCTGTACATTCTACTTTAGCTCCTGTGGGGTTATGCTCGACATGGCGCGTAGGCGCTTGACTATCCCCGGTAGCTGCTGTATGACGTAGTCGATCTCGTCCTTATTATTGGCTTTCCCGAGGGTGAATACGAGGCTGCCGTGGGCGTCTTCGGGTTTGAGGCCGGTGGCGAGGAGGCAGGCGCTTGGTTCGAGGGTCTTCGCAGCGCAGGCGGAGCCTGTGTTGCACTGGACGCCGACGTCGTCGAGGCTGAGGGTGAGTGCCTCGCCCTCGATGTAGCTGAAGCGGATGTTGGCGTTGTTTGGTGTGCGGTTGGTTGGGTGGCCGTTGAGGTAGGCCTCGGGGATTGTCGTGGTGAGGCCCTTGATGAGGCGGTCGCGGAGCTCGGTGAGGCGCTTCGACTCCTCGGGCAGCTCCCGCTTGGCGAGTTCGGCGGCCTTTCCGAAGCCGACTATACCGGGTGTGTTCTCGGTGCCGCTGCGCATCCCCTGCTCCTGGCCTCCGCCGATGATAACGGGGCGGGGGCGGATGGTCTTCTTAACGTAGAGTGCCCCGACACCCTTGGGGCCGTATATGTCGTTACTGCTGAGGGTCATCAGGTCTATGTCTATTTGTTTGACGTCTAGGGGGATCTTGCCGAAGGCAGCGGTTGCGTCTGTGTGGAAGTAGGCGCCCTTGGCGTGGGCGATTGCGGCTGCGTCCTGTGATGGGCTCTATGGTGCCTATCTCTCCGTTTGCGGCCATGACGGTGACGATGACGGTCTTGTCTGTGGTGAGTTCGTCGAGTTTCTCGAGGGAGACGACGCCGTACCTGTCGACAGGTGCCTGCTGGTACTCCCAGCCGCCTCGTGGTGAGGTCCTTGCAGATGTTTACGGTGCTTATATGTTCGACGGCGCTTGAGACGATTCTGTTGCCCTTGTTCTTGTAGCGGTTTGCACGTGCCAATTATGGCGAGGTTTGTGGCCTCAGTTGCGCTGGCGGTGAAGGTTATCTCGGTTGGGTCGGCGTTTATGAGGGCGGCGACCTGTTCGCGTGCCCTGTTTATCGCCTTGAGGGCCTTGAAGCCCTCGCTGTGGAAGCTGCTCGGGTTCCCTACGTGTTCGGTGAAGTAGGGGAGCATCTCCTCTAGGACTCTTGGGTCGACGGGTGCTCCTGAGCCGTTGTCGAGGTAGGCCTTCATGTGTTTCGCCTTTTGTTGATTGTGGGTTCGGTGGATTAAAAGGGTTCAGAGATGTTGGTAGTGGCTATCACCTGCTACTACTGATAACGAAAAATTTTTCGTGGTGCGGCGGGCATCGAACCTTTGTGCTCAATATACCTATCGTATCCGAGGAGTTCAAGCATACAATAATTGCATGTTCAAGGCGAGGCTCTGAAAAATACCGGGTTATGGCTGTTATTTCTTCTTGATTACGATGACGGTCTCGTCGCCCTCCTTCTTGAGAGAGACCACCTCGTGGCCGAGCCTCTCGGCGAGGCGGCGTAGGTCCTCGTAGGCGGCGGGGTCGTCGGCGTGGACCTCAAGGGTCTGGCCTGAGGCGAGCTCGTCCAGAGCCATACGTGTGCGGAATACGGGTTCCGGGCAGAAGAGACTCGTGCAGTCAAGCGTCTTGTCCACCATCACTCTTCCTCCTCATCCTTCCTAGCCCTCGGGGGCTGGGTCATTGGGATCACTTCCTCCCGCACGTATTGAAGGTATTGCCCCTGATCGACGGTGTTGAAGATGGTGACGGAGCCGTCTCGGACGAGGCCGACGGTGTATCCGTACTTCTTGCTCTTTGCCAGCACGTACCACGGGTCGCCGATGCTGTCGTACTCCTTGAAGAGCTTCGTGTCGACGAGGTCTGGGCCGTAGAGGCTGAGCTTGTTTATGTTGGGGATGTCCATGTTCTCGAAGAAGATGACCTTCGTGCCCTCCTTATTGGCAAGGTGGAACTTCTTCAATGTCTCGGGGAGGATACGCGCCTCGACTATGACGCCCATCTCCCCGTACACGATCTCGCTCAGCCTGTTGGCGACCCTGTTCGCGATGGCCTTCTTGTCGACGACGGCGAGGTATAGGCGGCCCTCGTACTCGTTCATGCTGAAGAGCACCTCCTTCGTCGCGGCGGCTGGGAGGACCTTGCCGCGGTGGTAGTTGTAGACGACGTGGTCGTAGCTGTAGAGCCCCGTGAGGACGCCCTCGGTTACCTTCACGTTGGCGACCTCGGTGAGGAGGGTGAGCTTGAAGTCGCCCTCGGCGTACTCCTCCTCAACCTTGTGCCCCTCGAGGGCGGCGGCGACGTCGGCGAGTTTCTTGAACTCGGTAGAGACGAAGACCTTCCCAGCCGTCGGCATATCTTACACCTAAGGGAAGGGGATTTAGAAGCCCCATTTAAGGGTTATACAGAACAACACGTTTTTAGTGAATCAGCTCTACCTCATCGAAAAACAGCCGCATCGGACATTTTATTGGTATTCTAGAAATTTTTTCAGGATTTCATCACTTGATATTCCAACGTCTTCGTTACTGCATTTACCCTGAATTATTGATGTTAGACCTCTTATGGTGAACCAGCGGATAGTAGATGGAACCCAGGCCGAGCGCGGCTACACCCGCCACCCAGGCCCTCGGCATAATGTACAGGGTCCTCGACACGAGGCACCTCCTCGAAGCCCTCGCGGGCCACGACTTCAACGGCGAATCCATCCGCCTCAAACTCACCATCAAGGACAGCTTCCTCCCCGAGAACCAGGGCTCCACCCTAATCCAGTTCAAGGGCGGAGAGGCCAAGGTCCTAGACAGAGGCCGGCACGACGCCGAGGCGACGATGAACGTTGAGTGGTTCAGCAGCCTCATAATGGGCGTAGTCGATTTCAGGTCCCTCCTGACCTACGGGTTGGCCACGGTCTCCGACCCCGCCCACGTCGAGAAGCTTGACCGACTCTTCCACAGCAGGGAGAAACCCACGACTATGGAGGAATTCTAGCTTCTATCTCGCTTTATACGGTCGAGATTGGTCCTCGCCTCAACCGGCGAAGCCTCGATCCACGACCCCCAGAGCGACTCCAGCTTCCCGCATGGGTAGTCCACGCAGCCGGCGCAGTTGTCGAGGCCGTGACCCCCGGCGCAGGCCCTAACCGGGCACTTGGCACAGAAGGCGTGGAGCCTGTGCTCGCTGTGGCAGCCGTCACACCAGATGTCCTCCGGCTTGTAGTAGCCCTCCTCGTGGGTTGGACCAGCGCCTCGCGGTCTCTAGCCGCGGAGGCGTAATCGTTCTTCCTCGTGGCCACGTACGCCTTACATTTCGAGCAATCCAGCCCGCAACACGATATGATCCCCTCAGTCATGGTTCATCGTCCTCCCCTCCCCATTAGGCGGGGTAAGTCTGGCGGCGTCACCTGACCGCCCCATAGCCCTAGAGGCATAGAGCCTCATGTAGGGAATAATACGCTCGATGATCTTGTTCTCCCCCTTCTTCAGGTGCTCCTGGAACGTCGTCCTCTTCACCCTCTCCCTCCTAGCGATCTCCTGAATGTCCGCTGACCGGGGGAGCCTGTAGTAGCCGTGGCCGTACGCGCGGATTAGGGCGTCCATCTGCTTCCCCGTCAACGAGGAGAAGACCGAGTCCGCCTCCAGCAGGCTACCAGCGAGCGACCCCCTGATCTCCGCTTTCTCAAGCACCTCCACGGTGAATCCCCTTCCCTCTAGGCGTCTCACCACCTCGGCGAAGTCCTCGTGCCTGAAGAAGACTAGGCGGTAGTGCTCCCAGCCCCCTTTCATGACCTCGGGGGAGACGACGAGCACCGGCAGGTCCTCGACGTTCATCCCCACGCTGTTCTGGGGAGTGCAGAAGCACGTGGACTCGATGAGGTTGATGCCGCCGCCCTCCGACTCCCCGACGACGGTGGCGACCCTCCCCACCTCCTCCAACACTTCCTCGTACTCCGAGGGATCACCCACCTCGACCTCGAGCACCTCGTTCACCCTGTTGCACCAAGTGTAGACCCGCATGGACGGGTGCCTCTCACTCAGCTCGAGGAGGGCACCCCTCGTGCTTGACTCGGAAAAGGACCTCGAAGGTAGTCACGTGACAGTCTTCGGCGCGTGAGTTGATAGAAATATCGCCGTCACTTGACGCTACTTGAGGATCTGGCCGAGGACCCTGAGGTGGTTGCCGCCGAGTATCTTCTTTATATCCTCCTCCTCGTAGCCGCGGCGGACGAGCTCCCGAGTGATGTTTGGCATCTTCGAGGCGTCCTCTAGTCCCACTGGGGGCGTCCCTATGCCGTCGAAGTCTGAGCCGAGCCCCACGTGGTCCGGCCCCACCCTCTTCACGATGTAGTCGATGTGGTCGACAAGCTTCTCGACGGTTGCGCCATCCTTGGATATGAAGTCGGGGGCGAAGTTCATCCCCGTCACCCCGCCGTGGTCCGCGAGGGCCTGAAGCATGTCGTCGGTGAGGTTCCTCTTGTGGTCGCAGAGGACGCGGCTGTTGCTGTGGCTCGCTATGAAGGGGCCCTTCTTCACCTCGGCGATGTCCCAGAAGCAGGTGTCGCTTATATGGCTCGTGTCGAGGACGATGCCAAGGCGGTCCATCTCCTCTATCGCCTTGACGCCGAGGTCGGTGAGCTTGCTCTCGGCGCGGGAGGCGGCGAGGCCATCCGCGAAGGGCGTGCGCCAGTTCCATGTGAAGCTGATCATCCTGACGCCGAGCTTGTAGAAGTCGCGGAGCACCCCGAGGTCCCCCATCAGGGGCTCCGCCCCCTCGATGGATAGGAGGCCGCTGCACATCCCGACCTCCTTCGCGGCGAGTATCTCCCCGACGGAGACAACGGGCACTATGTCCTCCTTGTTCTCCTCCATCTCCCTGTAGAAGACGTCGGTCATCTGCATCGCCGTGAGGAGGGCGTCGGGCTGCCCCTCACGGCGCCCCGTGTACATGGCGAATGTCTGGCAGTCCACTCCCCCCTCCCTCATCCGGGGGAGGTCGAGGTGGCCCTTCTCGCCTCGCTCACCGAGCTTCCTGGCCGGCGGCTGCCCATATTGCTGTGGCATGAACGCCATCAATGTGTCGCAGTGGGTGTCGACGACGACGGCCTCCTTGTGGATGCGCATTGCCTCCTCCTCCTGCCTCTTCGAGAGTTCGACCATCACAATCCCCTCAACCATGGCCCCATCCGTGTAAAAGGTTTAAGGGGCACCCTCTACCTTCACTTTCATCCACCCCACCGGAAAAAAGCGGGGTAGGTTTAAAAATAGAGGACTGTTAGACTCAGGAGTCCAGAGGCGCCGCGGATGCTGATCAAGGAAGTCATAATCAAGAATTTCATGTCCTACGAGTACGCACGCATCCCACTCAGGGACGGCGTAAACGTCGTGTGTGGTCCCAACGGCGCCGGGAAGAGCAGCTTCCTCCTCGCCATATGCGTCGCCCTCGGCGACACCTACACGGAGAGGAGCAAGAAGCTAAGCGACCTCATCCGCTGGGAGCAGGACCAAGCAGAGGTCAGCCTCATACTCGACAACAGCCCACGCGAGAACGGTAGGCGCCCAGTCCCCACCTTCAACATCGACGAGGTCCGCCTCGCACGCAACATCCGCCGCGACGGCAAATATACCTTCGAGCTCAACCAGCGCACCGTATCAAAGGCAGAGGTCGTTGAACTCCTACAGGGCTTCGGCTTCGACCCCGACAACATGCTCATCATCATGCACCAGAACATGCCGGGCCGCTTCGCCGAACCTCAGCCCACAGGAGCGCCTCGTCATGCTCGAGGAGGCCGTGGGCTTCAACACCTTCCGCAGAGACGTCGTCGACGCGAAGCAGCGCCTCGGTGGCATACTCAGTGAGGAGCAGAGCCTCAACCAGCTCCTAGACCGCGCCCGCGAGACCCTCGCCTACTGGCGCGAGCAGAACGAGCGCCTACAGGAGAAGAAGCAGCTACAGACGCGCATGAACTTCCTTCAGCGCGAGATGGCGTGGAGCCGCGTCCTCCAACTGGAGGGAAACGTCAAGGAGCTAGAGCAGGAGCTCGACCAGGCCGACGCCGACCTCTACTCCGCAGAGGAGGAGATGAACCGCTTCAGCAAAGCCGTAGTCGACAGCGACGAGGCGCTGAAGCAGCTTCGCGGACAGTGGATGGAGTTCATAGAGCGCCGCGTCGAGGCCGAGAAGGCCCTCGGCATAAGCGAGTTCAGCATCAACTCCTCTAAGGACCGCATCCAGAGCATAAACAAGATGCTCGGCAGCAGCGGTGAGCAGAGGAAGAAGCTCGAGCTCACCGCCCAGACCCTCAGGGAGCGCCTCAAGAAGGGCCCCACGAAACTCGACGACTACTTCAACATCATAGACGAGCTTGAGAAGACGCAGACGGAGACCTTCGAGGGGTGGAGCGGGGAGCTCATCACCCAGAGGAGCGAGGCTGAGTCTAGGATCAAGCAGCTTAGTAGGCAGCTCAGCGACGCCGAGGCCGCCGTCAGCCGCGTCACCGAGGACATGGAGGTCCTACGCGTCAGAGATCGACGCCGCCACAGACCAGCACGTCGAGGGCAGGATACAGCTCGCCCTCCTCAAGGACAAGCGGGGCCGCCTCAAGCGCCGCATCGACGAGCTAAAGGCCGAGATCGACCGCGCCAACACGGAGCGCAGGGACGCCGAGGCCGAGGCACAGATCAAGGGTCCACGCGTCGAGACGGGGCGCACAGGCGACGACGTACTCAACGAGATCAGGAAGACCTCTGGCATCCTCATGGGCCTCGCCGAGGTCCCCGAGGACGCTGAGGAGATGTACGACTCCTACAGCAAGACCTACAAGGAGATACAGGAGAAGGTCGCCCAGGTCCAGGAGGACCGCCGCCAGGTCATGGCGGAGATAGAGGAGAGGACCCGCAAGTGGGGCGAGGTCATCCACAACCTCCTCGACGAGGTCAACGCCCGCTACCAGAGCCTCCTAAGCATGCTCCAGGCACGCGGCGAGGTCCGCCTCATCAACCCCTCGCGACATCGAGGAGGCTGGCCTCGAGATATTCGTCAGCTTCAAGGGCGGGCAGCTCAGCCGCCTCGACCCCTACACCCACAGCGGAGGCGAGAGGAGCACAACCGTGATGGCCTTCCTCCTCGCCCTCCAGCAGAACGTCCTCAGCCCATTCCGGGCAGTGGACGAGTTCGACCTCCACATGGACCCCAAGAACAAGGAGGTCGTCTCCGAGTTCATCGTCTCCACCATGGAGGGGACAAAGGACCAGTACATGGCCATCACACCGAGCCAGGTCACCTTCAAGGGCAAGGATGTACACATCATCATGGTCCACAAGACCGAGGACATAAGCAGCAGTCAAGCTGGTGGAGGAATGAGCGGCAGGAAGAGAGACGAACTCGAGGGCGTCATAAGCCTCTGCCGCGCCGTCCAAGCCGGCAGCGTCGAGCCATTCGCAGTCGACATCGACTACATGCTCGAGGTCATCCGCAGATACTACCCCGAGACCACGAGCCTACAGGACTTCTGCACCGACGCAGCAGCAATAAAGGGCCTCAGCAACGTCCTCCAGAGCCAGAACGACTGGATACAGCACCAGAGCACGACACTCTACAAGGACCCCTTCCTCCTCAACCAGCAGATACAACGCATGGACATCTCCGCCATCGCCGACTAGCTTCCTCAGGAGCTGGCACCCGATGGTCCAGATGGAGCAGCTCAGCGCGAGCACCCTCGCGGGGAGCCTCGGCTACTGGACCGACCTCATCCCCCTCGCAGAGAGGTGGAAGGAATCCAACCTCCAGCTAGTCGACGCTGGCACCGCGACGATGGATGAGGCCCGCGCGCTGGGATACCTCCCCGAGGAGGGTTTCGCGGACATCATCGAGTCCTTCTGGAGGGAGCTAGAGGAGCGCGTTGGCAAGGGAGGCCGCATCGCCTACTGGGACTGGATAGGCGCAGACACCTACGAGGAGACGGTGAAGCGCAGCTACCTCACGGTCTTCCTAGTCAGCTACGGCTACGCCAACATCGAGTCCGACAGATTCGGAGAGAAGGTAGAGATCATACACAACCCCGAGCCCCTCCCAGACCCGGGGCAGGCGAAGATCAGCATACCCACGCTGGTCGACTACGAGGAGTGGAAAATATGGCGAAAAGGGTAAGATCAGAGGCCGGCTACGCCCGGAAGCTAAAGGACGCTGTACATCTACTATTCTTCCAACACCACAGGCTACCCGGCGTGCGTGGCTGGGAGCTCCGCCAGGAGCTCGGCCCAGACTGGCAGAACGTGCTAGAGGTGCTCGATAAGCAGCTCCAGCCCCTTGACCTCAAGGTTACGAGGGTCTTGGACGATCCAAATATCATCGACCCAGACCAGACGCAGCTTGCCGATGCCCGATATCTACATAACGATGCGTAGCGGGATCGACCAGAAGGCGGCCAAGACTATCGGTTGGCGTGTTGACGACATCGCGGGCCTCGCCGTCTCCATTGCCTACATAATCTCTAAGCAAGGCAAGGCACTACGCACTGACGTGGAGAAGCTCCTACAGGAGAAGCTCCCCGGGTTGGCGTGTGAAGATGAGCATAGACCGCTACATCCAGCAGGGCTACCTCGGCGAGGACGAGAAGGGCGTCCTCTACCTCGACTGGAGGAGCCGAGCGGAGGTCGACCAGAAGCAGCTAGTAGACCTCATTGTCAGCTTCGGGAAGAAGGCCAGTGAGGAGACTCCTAAGCCTGTGGTCGACGAGGAAGAAGAGGAAGTCTAGCACTCCTACTTCCAGCAGTTGGCCTGAAGGGCGATGAGTGAAGAATATGGAGGTCCTCACTCCAATGGTAAATGTCCTAGCCACTCAGTTGTAAAAAGAAGACACTGCGTTTCAGATTGTTGTCTCATGGGTTTAACTAGTGGAGTTTTACCATGTTAGGAATGATTTAATCTCTATTAGTTCTCTGGAGAGGGGCGGGCTTTGGAAGTCTTCTCCCCCTGGATGGTCGGCGGAGACGAGGTTTCGCCTGAGCGCTCGGCCTGTTGTCGAGAGCCCACTGGTGCATGGGTACGACCTCCTCGGTCTCGGTCGGCTCTGCTTGGGGGAGAATGGAAACATCGCCGCTTAGGAAGTATTCCTCTAGCGCGCTTTTGTCGATGGATGACCTCTTGTACCCCTCAGCCTTGAGCAATATCTCAGCGACCCTCAGTCCCTCCTCTGGGGCCTCCTCGGTTACAACCACCCACGGGGTTAACCTCCAGGGAACCTCGGCGCTGAAGAGCCCGAGCCCCTCAGGAATGGTGTTTAAATCGATGAGGCTGTCCCCCATCGTAGCATAGACGTAGAGGTTGTTACCCTGAATCGAGTAATATCTCGCCATCTAGATCACCAATATTAACGCCACTGTTGGCGGGAGTATGAGGAGGGTCAGCGACGCCGTGGCCAGTAGCCCCCTCACCGGTAGGTTGACACTCGGAAGCTCAAGCCTCGGTTTAAACCGGCTCAAGCCGCCTCCGATCCTAAGCCATCTCATCAGCCCCCTCAGTCTAAGGTGTAGGAACCTGTCCGTTACGCTCCCGGTTTTCAGCGTCCTGATCCAGGTTCCTTCCTCCTTCTCGAGTAGACCTCTTAGCGCCGCGTATCCCTGATATGGGGCGAGGATGTAGGTTAGGGCGATAAGGCTGAAAGCGCCACTATAGTCTGAGCGTAGGTCCCCCTCGAGCCAGAGCCCCGCGAGACACATCAGTGGGGAGGCAAGTAGGTTGCTTATGAGAAGAGCCCAACCGAAGGCGGGCTGCCAGAACCATGGGTACCTGTGGTTGAACTCGGCGAGCAGCCAGAAGGCTGAGCCGGCGAGGAGCATGAGGCTCTGAAGATAGTAGGGGGCGAAGTAAAGGAACTCGAGCTTCTCCGCCAAGCTGAGCTTGGTAGAGCCCAACATGTCTCTGAAATGCTTGCGAACGGCGTGGGTGTGCCCCTCAGCCCACCGCATTCTCTGCTTCGCCAACGACCTCACAGTCGTCGGCATCTCGGCGGGCGCCTGGATCAGTGGGGTGTAGGACACTTTGTATCCTTCCTTGTAGAGACGGAGGGTCAGCTCCCAGTCCTCTGTTATGCTCTTCCCCCACCTCAACTCCCTGAGGACATCAGCCCGGAGCATGAAAACACTCCCGCTGACCATCTTCATAGCCCCGAGTCTCTCCTCCGCTACCCTCTCAATCATGTAGCTCCCGGAGAATTCGGCTCGAACACCACGTGTGACCCAATTCTCCGACTTGTTAAGGTAGTGTAGCTGATAACCTTGGACCGCGGCGATAGGTTTTCGAGGGATGGAGGGCGGCTGAACATCCGGAAAGAAGTCGGTCTTCACAGTGGAGATATCCTCCTCCCTGAATCTGTTTAAGAACCGCCTTACAATGTTGGAGGATGGTATGAAGTCGGCGTCGAAGACGACTACGAACTCTGCCCTCGGGTCCATATAGCGGAGGGCCTCAGTAAGGGCGCCACCCTTGAAGCCACTCCTATCTCTCCGATGAATGAACTTGACCACGGGCCTCTGTCTTCTCCACGTCGAATCTTTGAGAATCCGTACTGTTTCGTCCCGTGAGTCGTCGGCCACGAGGATCTCCATGTTCGGATAGTCTTGGTCGAGGCACGCCTGGATGACCCTCTTGGCAACGTTAGCCTCGTTGTAGAAGGGGAGATGGATGGAGACGAGGGGCATATCTTTCCGGTCGTCCGCTCCCTCATCCCTTTCACCATCCTCCGGCTGCTTCCTCACACCAAGG
Source organism: Candidatus Bathyarchaeota archaeon (assembly GCA_963820555.1). Classification (GTDB taxonomy): domain Archaea; phylum Thermoproteota; class Bathyarchaeia; order TCS64; family TCS64; genus UBA8941. The sequence goes on along the minus strand of CAWGAT010000036.1, from coordinate 8,834 downwards.
GTACCAACCGCAATAAGGATGGATGTGTAATACTTCGCCGCGTAGACGAAGAAGAAAAGCCCGAAAGCTAGGGCAGCGAACGACGACAACAGCCCGATCGTTGAACCCATCTCCTTCAAACTCCTAACCTGAGAAGCAGGCAACCAATGCTTTAGATTCAATTAACATATATACTTAACTGTTAAAATAACTGATTTTAGCCCCGATTAAGCCCTAAAAACGGGAGGAAGTAACCTCTTTTGCTGCAACAGCCGGCATATGGGGCCGATTCCTTTTTGAATAAGAGGCGAGGTGAATAGTAGGCGTAGGTCTGAGACCCCTAAGTGGTGTATTTGCTGATGTCTGGCGACGACCTCAAGCTCGACCAGCTTGAAACAATGGATTCCGATCTCCGCAGAAAACGGAGCGAACTATTCGAGCACGTCAATCGCTGGCGCGACGAGCGCGACAGGATCAACGAGTCCGCCCGGAAGATACGGGAGGAGGCGATTAAACACAAGGAGGAACGGGATAAGATCAACGCCCAAGTCGCCGATGTGAAGAATAGACTCCAACCCCTCTACGATCAACTGGATGAGAAGAGGAAGAAGCTGGCAGGCATCGAGCAGCAGGTCCAGCAAGGCTACAGAGAACTCCCAAAGAAGAGGAGGGTCGAGCGCGACCTGAACACCGTCGAGTGGGAGGTCATGACGACCCCGACGAGGGAGCTACTCGACAGGGAGAGGGAGCTCGAACTAGTCGAGCGCGCCAACTCTCTGAGGCGTAGGCTGAGCACGTTCAAGAAGCCCCCGAAGAGGACCGAGGCCACCATGGAGGCCACCGCCGAAGCCAAGGCCACGGAGATGAACATCCGCCAGGTACGCGATGAGATGAACGCACTCCGCGAGGAGAGCCAGAAGCACCATGAGTCGATGCTCCTCCTACACAGGAAGGCTGATGAGGAGAGGGAGAAGGCGAACCAGGCGCACGCAAAGTTCGTCGAGTACCTCGGGGAGGTGAAGAAGGTTGAGCAGGAGCTTGACGGAATCAGCCTTCAGGTGCGGGGTATCAGAGATGGCCTGCGCGCCGATGACCTGAAGGTCGAGAGGGATAAGATGGCGAAGGTTAACGCCCGCGTCGAGACCCTCCGCCAGGAGGCACAGCGTAAGATGGCTGCTGGTGAGAAGCTCACCTTCGACGACCTTCAGTTCATCTACGGAGGCGAGGGTGAGAGATGATGACGACGAGGAAGAGGCGCCGAAGGCAAACTCTAAACAGCTCAACTCCCTTTAATCCACTAGTTACTTTTCTATATCAAACCCGCTAACTCGGCCATCTTCACATATTTCTTCTCGTGGGAGATCTCCTCGATCTTCGCACTGAGCATCGCGGCCTCGTCCTCCGTGAACGGCTTGAGGTGGCCTTCGTAGATTGGGTGCCCCTTAGGGAACAGTGAGATGTGCTGCCCCCTGATCTGGTGGATCTGCCGCCTCGCCCGGCCGAAGAAGTGGAGGTGCATCTTCGGTCCCTCGGGGTCATCCAGCCCCCAGTTGGCAAGATCCTCGTAGTTTACCCTCTCAACTCCGAGAACCTGGTACATCGCCTTGCCCACCATCATGGATACGCGCATGAAGTCGATGGCCTCCTGGGGCGTCATATCGGATCGGTCGGTGACCCTCTCCTTCTTCACCATTATCAGGTGGCCGCCGTCCTCCCTGCAGTTCAGGGGGTGGTCGGGGCTCAAGACGATGAAGTACTTGTCCTCGTAGACATTGATGTTCGTCTTCGTATCCCCGAAGGTGAATGAGACTTTGAGGTGATATCTCTTTTCAAACACCATCATTAGTTGAGCCTAGGTTTTATCAATCCGCCCCACGGATATTTCTCAAGGTGCCCTTTTGGCCGATAAACGCTGTTGGGATATAATAGTCGACGGCTTGAAGGCGGAAGGGGTAGGCCACGTCTTCGGCCTCCCCGGCCACCCCGCCGCACTCTACGACTCACTCTACGACTCCGACATCGAGCCCGTGTTGGTAAGGCACGAGGCCTCGGGTTCGTTCATGGCTTATGCATACGGGAAGATGAAGCGAAGCCCCGGCGTCTGCTTTGCCAGCCCCGGCCCCGGCGTATCGAACCTCGTCCCCGGTGTGCTCGAGGCATGGAGCGGGTGTGTCCCGATGCTCGCATTAGGTGGCTCCGCCTCGCTCGAACACGAGGGGGAAGGCGCATTCCAAGAGGCGCCCCAGATGGAGGTCTTCAGGGGAATAACGAAATGGGGCTTCAGAGTACCGCGGGCGGATCGTGCCTCGTGGGCCTTGAGACGTTCCCTCACCCTCGCTGTCAACGGCAAACCGGGACCAGTCTACCTCGAAGTCCCCTTCGACGTCGGGCAGGAGAAGACTAAGGAGATGCAATATCACCCCTCGATACCATTTGTTAGGACGAGACCCGATGCCGCCGCCGTGAAAAGGGCGGCAGAGCTGCTCCTCGTTGCAGAGAGGCCGGTAATAGTCGCGGGGGGTGGTGCGCTATACAGCAGTTGCTCGGCGGAGCTAGTGAAGCTGGCGGAGCTATTCGGGGCACCTGTGCTGACTACGCCGAGTGGCAGGGGGGTAATCCCCGAGGACCATCCTCTCTCTTTGGGCCAGGTTGGGCTCTACCGAACTAGGCTTGGGCGTGACGCCTACCAGTCCTCAGACTTAATCATCTCCCTCGGAAGCAGAAATGAGGAGTTCCAGACCGCCGCGTGGCAATACTACCCCGAGGGCGCGGCGCTGATCCAAGTGGACATCGACTCATCCGAGCTGGGGCGAAACTTTCAGCCCACGGTGCCGATCGTCGGCGACGCCAAGCTGTTCCTACAGGACCTCCTCGCATACGTTAGAGGGCGGGTGAAGAGGACGCCTCTTTCTAAGATGCCCCGGGTGAAGGGCATCGTCGAGGCAACGGCTGCCTACATGGCCGAAGTCTATGCTGAATGCTGTGACTCCTCAAAGCCCATCAAGACTAAGAGGGTCGTCTACGAGGCGTGCCGGGTCTTCGGGCCGAAGACGGTGCTGGTAAACGAGAATGGGAGCCAGGACCTGTGGAGCTACTACTGGCCGTACTGGGCGGTTGGTGCCCTCGACGGCTGCGTCGCTCCGGCGGAGCAGACCTGCATGGGCCTCGCAGTTGCCGGATGTATAGGTGCGAAGCTGGCAGCCCCCGAGAGGCCGGTTGTCTGCACGACGGGGGACGGGGCCTTCCAGATGTTCATGAAGGAGATGCCCACGGCGGTCCAGTATAAGGCCCCCGTCACCTGGGTCGTCCTCAACAACTACAGCCTCGGGTGGATCAAACTCCATGAGAGGGCGAACAGGGAGCGGTACATCGCCGTCGACTTCGAGGCGCAGCCCGACTTCGTCAAGATAGCGGAGGCTTCGGGATGCTATGGAGCTCGAGTCACCGACCCTGAGGACGTGAAGAAGGTCCTAAGGAAGGCGAAGAAGGAGAATGAGAGCGGCGTCCCAGCGATGGTAGAGTTCATCGTTGATCCCTGGGACTTCCCCGACGGCTTCAAGGAGTTCCAGCCCGACCTCTTCAGGTAGCCGCGACGACCTTTTATCGAGTCCGACCAACCTCTATGCATGCGCGACCTCAGGACATACCTCGAGAAGGTTGAGCATGAGCTGCCCGGCCAACTCTTGAGGATCTCGGAGCCCGTGAGCCACGAGTACGATGTCACAAGGAGGGTGGAGGAGGCTGCCCACGCCCCTGGTAACCCCGCCCTTCTCTTCGAGAGAGTCGAGGGGTTCAGGGAGCCGGTGCTCGTGAACGTTTTCGGCCACGTAGACAGGATCAAGCTTGCGCTCGAGGGGGCGATGCGCCCCGTCGCTACTCGCCCGGACATGTACAGGGAGTGGGGTGCCCTCATGGCCAAGAGCGTCGAACCCGTAACCGTGCCCAGTGGCCCCGTGAAGGAGATCAAGCTCAGGGGCGGCGAGGTTGACCTGACAAGGCTACCAATTCTGAGGTTCTACGAGCAGGACGCGGGGAGGTACATCACCAGCGGGCTCGTCGCCGCGAGGGACCCAGCGAAGCCGGAGGTTGTGAATCTCAGTTACGCAAGGATGCAGCTGAAGGGCGCTTCGAGGATAGGGACGACGCTACACAGTAGGGGGAACCTGTGGAGCTACTTCGAGAAGGCTAAGGCGGCGAGGAAGCCGCTTGACGTTGCGGTGGTGATCGGGGCTCATCCGGCGCTCTACCTCGCCGCTGCGGCGAAGATAACAGGTGAGTACGCCATCGCTGGCTCACTTATCGGGGAGCCTATGAGGCTCGTCGCCGGCGAGACCGTCGACGTCCCGGTACCCGCCGACGCCGAGATGGTGCTAGAGGGCCAGATAATCCTAGAGGAGGAGGACGAGGGCCCCTTCACCGAGTACACGGGCTACCTGAGCGGGCGCTCCACGAGGAACGTCTTCGAGGTGGGTTGCGTCACTATGCGGCGGGACGCCGTCTACCAGACGATCATGCCGAGCAACTCCGACGAGCATCTGCTGCTGAGCGGCTTGCCGAAGCAGGCGAGGATCTACAGTGCGGTGAACGCCTTCACCCCGATGCCGGCGGTCCGCGACATGTCTTGGCCCGTCTCGGGGACCCATTACGTCTGCCTAGTCTCAATGGAAGCCACGGCGAGGGCTGTCCCCGGCTATGCGAAGCAGGTCGGTCTACTCGTCCTCGGCCTCGACCCCTACCTGAAGCTCGTCGTGCTCCTCCCCGAGGACATCGACGTCGGGGACCTGGGCGCCTCGCTTGGGGCGATGGCGGAGCGTTGCGACATGGTGCTGGGGTCGGGCGTGGAGATGCTCCATGGCGTATTCTGCCACAGGCTCGACCCGTCCTCCTCCCCCGACGGCACCGCGTCGAAAGCCATCGTCGACGCCACCGGTCAACCTCGATGGATACCTAAAACCGATGTCGGTAAAGAAAAGAGTCTTCGTGGTCTCAGTGTGGCGGAGGTTCTCTACCCGCTCGGCGACAATCGTCTACGCGTCCTGAAGATGGCGGCGGGCTCCGACGCGAAGGCGGCCCTAATGGAGTCTGTTAATGGTCCGGGGCTCACGATCTGTGTAGACGGGGACATCGAGGCCGCGGACCTAAGGCAGGTCGTCTGGGGGACCGCCACGAGGTTCCAGCCTGCAGAAGACATAGTACTCCGGGGCGGGGGGATTGGCATAGACGGGACGAAGCCCTCTGGGTGGAAAGCGAGGAGAGCAACGATCCCGTTCAGCTAGAACCTGACCACGGGACTTCGCCTGCGGCTTCAATGAAGTCCAGCTAGAGCTATTCAAATAACTGCTAAAAAAATGGTTGTATGGCTTTCGAGGTTCGCCTCTTCCCCGATTCATTCACCACTTGTCTATGTGAAGCCTCTCGTCGAGGTTCTCTGGCTTCCTCTCCTCGGGTTCCTGTTTAGGGTAGCCAATCGGTATCAACACAGCGATCTCCATGTCCCTCGGCAGCCTAAGGTACTCCTTCAAACCTGCCGTGTTATATGGAGAGTAAGTACATCCATACAGTCCCTCGGCAGCCATCGCGAGGACGATGTTCTCTATACAGCACCACACAGATGCTAGGTTGTTGAGCTCGAATAGGGTCTTCACCTCACCGAGGGGCTTCCTCATCTTGTAGCAGACTATGAGGAGTTCGGGCGCCTCGATCATCATTGTGAGCTGGCGGGGGAGGGACTTCCTGTAGACCTCTTTCAGCTCCTCGTAGGGCATCGTCTTGATCAGCTCCTCGATTCCGTTCTTATCATTCAGGTCCCTAGCCTTGAGGGCGTTAACTAGTGCCCTTCTCCGATTCCCTGGGTCGCGCAGGAGTATGAACTCCCAATCCTTAAGGTGGGCGTTGGCCGGCGCCTTTAACCCCGCCTCGAGGACTCGCCGAATCTTCTCAACCTCCACCGGTCTAGCGTCGAACTCCCTCACCGTTCTTCTTTTTCTGACTGCTTCGTAGTACTCCACTTTTCCTTACCTCATTCCTCTTCGCCGGTGTATTCCACAAGGTTCCCCAGGAAGCGGGTAAGGAGATCTCCTAGTTGCTCGATCTCAGGTTGCGTGAACCCCCTGTAGTAGATCCTCCTCATCTCCTCGGAGACCTCGTCGTATCTCCTCCTCAGCTGTCTGTTCATGTCGGTTAGCTTGATGTGGATCGTCCTACGATCAGTGGGCGATGCCTCCCTAGCTATGTGGCCCGCCTCTTCCAGGGTATCAAGCATCTTCGTTAGAGTAGACTTGTGCAACATGGTCTCTTTCGCGAGCTCTGTGATTGGGACATCATCTTTCTTCCACAGGGCGAAGAGTATCCTGCCCTGAGCGGGGTTGATCTCATCTACTCCCGCCTCCTTGAGAAGTCTCGTGAATATCCTGTCTGAGGTCTGGTGAATCTTCGAGATCAAGTATCCTCCCTGCGTTCTGCTCATGGTCCACACCGGTGAATAGTTTACCTTAGGACTGTTTCATATAAAACTATTTACTCTTTATTTTGTACAGGATCACGCCTCGAAAATAAAACGTTAGTAAAATTCACCTCGTCGCGAACCGTCTGTCCAATTGATAGGGGTAGCAAAAATTAGGGGTAAAGCATGCGCCCTTACCTTGACTTGAAGCGACGACTTGGTGTACTTAGCAGTATAGAGACTTGCTAGCTTCTCTCCTTTGGGTTTACTCGGGTCTTCGCTCTGTCATTTGTGTATAGAGCGCATCGAGGCTGTGCTCCGTCTCCGAATTGCGTCTGCAGATTAGTGCTTCGCCTCCTTCGCGTGGTTGGGGTCGATGATGATCTTGTTGTCTTCGATGTAGATGTCGACCTCGTCGCCGATCTTCAGGTTGGCTGCCTCGCCGATTCTTTGGGAGAGATAAACTGTAAGGCAGTTCCCGACTAAGCCGATCCTTCGGCGTATTCTAAACTCGGTGGGGTCGTCAATGGTTGTGAGTGTTTGGGCCGTCGTCATCATGTTTTACCCCGAGTTGAAGCAATACCCGAGTTTTTATTAAAGAGTTATTCAGAATTAAAGCCAAATCTGTTCAGATTCGTACTCGGACTGAGGTGAGGTCAGATCCTGAGGACGGGGCAAGTCATGCAGTGAATGCCGCCACATCCCCTTCGCATTTCGTCTCCGGGTATCTGGACGACCTCGATGCCTCGGTCTCTAACCTCTTGCATGACGCGTAGGTTTCCGGTGTAATGGATGCAGAGGTCGCTGTGTACGGTTAGGAAGTTAGCAGCCATGTCGTTGCATTCCTTGTCAGTGATCTCTATGATGTCGTAGTCGTCGTCTATAAGCCACTCGAGGAAGCTGCCGTCCCAAGCCTCGGTCCGGGTGCGGAAGGTAGCAGGGTTCTCCTCGAGGGAGGCGCGATGGGCGATGGCGCGTTTGCCAGGTAGCTCCGCGAACTCACCGTCTATGTGGACAAGGCCCTTAGGCATTTTGAGCTGGATGAACTGGTCCACGATCTGTTCATTGAGGAGAAAGTCGCCGAGGTCGTTGAGGGCGCCCTGCGTTGTACGGTCGCATAAGCCTGCGACGGCGACCCGCCCCTCGAGAAGGGCGAAGCCTCCCCCCTCGAATGTCTCGGGCTCCTTGAGCTGGTGGGCTATGGGTGTGCCCGCGGCCTCGTGGGCGGCCCGGATTATGGGGGTCTCCGCCCGTCTGCTGGGGAGGCCCATGCGGAAGAGGATGGCGCCCGCCTCGGTGACTGTGCTGGAGTCGCGGGTGAAGACGAGGTTGGGCGCGTGCTTGATGAGGCCCTCCATCTGCTTGTCTCCGGCGAGGAGGGTGCCGACGTCGAGGACCTCGACCCCGGCCTCGGTGAGGGCGTCCATGAGCATCCTGTGGTCTTTCTGGAACTGCTCTATGTCGACAGCGCAGTCGAAGTGATGGGCGACGGGATCGCGGTTGGCGAGCTCTAGCTCCCTTCCCGGGTGGTGGACGAGGACCCGTTTCAGGTCGGCGGACTCGTGGGTGACTCCGAATTCAGGCATAGTATTGGACGTGGTTTAGGTAGATAAAACGTTGATCAGTGTTGGCCACATGTCTGATGATATGGGTTGTCGCTGAGGCTAGGTGTTATATGTGGCCTCGGGTAAGCGTGAATTGATGTGTTTTGGGCGGTGCTTTCCCTGAGGGGTTCCTGTGGGGTGTGGCCACCTCCTCTTTTCATCTCCATTCACAACCTGGTGGGGACTGCCGTCACGGCAAGGCTATATATGCTCGTAAACGGTGTGGAGCGCAAAGTCTATGAGCAGGCATTTGATGCCGCGGCTGACCCTCCGGGGCTGTGGATTATCAATGGCACAGTTAGGGATTCACGAGGTGTTAAGGGTAACACTGCAAAGCAATGAGGCCGCCGATAACGGTCAGGCAATAGATTATGACTACATGATGGAGAAAATGTAAATGCTGGAGGCAATGTAGGTGAGCTTGCTGATTAAAGGCGGTGGCGGAGCTTCAACTATACCTCTAATAACAGCTCTCGAGTATGTGTTTGACGGTGGAATGGCGCCTCTTTCCGGCAATCCGTTTGGCTACCTGAGGGCGCCATTTGCCGGGACTATCCAGAGTATAAGCATGTTCGCTGATGCCGAGCCGACTCTATTCAACATAGATATTCTAAAGTGCGCTTATGCCGACTTTCCTGATGGTCTGTCGTCAATAGTTGGCGGCACCTACCCTGAGCTTGCAGGCAGCAAGAGTATGGAAGATGGCGCACTATCTGGTTGGGAGGTGAGTTTTGATGCCGATGACATCTTCGCTTTCTCGGTGCAGAACACTGATAGGACTCGGTGCAGCAGTAGCCACGATTTCAAAG
>CAWGAT010000035.1:0-64895 GCA_963820555.1 Candidatus Bathyarchaeota archaeon | reverse complement strand
TCTCTATGTTAATTTCTTAGTCGTCTGGGCTTTTTTCCTGTATTTAAGTGTGATGATAGTGTGATGATAGTGGATACTATCATCTTTGCTTTTTCGGTTCGTCCAGCTACATCGATTTGGCGATGGATCTACCTGTAAGTGTCTCCTTCTCAGCAGCATATGCTGCTAGTGCCAGGGCCCAGAACCTGTCATCGTGAGTCCCAGCGGCGTGGGTGAGCCTCAAAGATACCTCCAAAAGCAGTTTGTGAACTTCGGTAATCTCTTTGTATTCAATTTCTTGCTCAGGTCTTATTATCATTTATTTGATAAGGATAGAGATATCACCTTAAAGTATTTATAGGAACCAATTTTTCCAATAAGTTTGTGGTGCTCCCGCCGGGATTTGAACCCGGGATCCCTGACTCGAAAGGCCAGTATGCTTGTCCGGTCTACACCACGGGAGCGCGCGGAGATGTTAGGCTTCGACCCGTTTATAATTGTTGCCTAGTCATCTGGTCGGTAGTGTTTTTATATTCTTTCGAGGGTTTGTGTGTTGCGTGGGCCCGTAGCTCAGTTTGGCTAGAGCACCCGGCTCATAACCGGGTGGTCATGGGTTCAAGTCCCTTCGGGCCCACCACTTTATTGATAGATTACTAAATACAGATTAAGCATCAACAATCTCTTTTAACGAATAATTGCAGTTAAAACTGATTTCACTTGCACCCCCAGCTGCCGGAGAACAGCATATCAGAGTGGAATAGGATTAAGGTTCTCCATGTTGATGACGACGAAGATCAGTTGGAGATGACGAAGAAATTCCTCGAGCAGACGGATAACTGCTTCCTAGTGAAGTCTGAGTCATCACCCATCGCAGCTCTAAAGGAGCTTGAACATGGGAAATTCGACTGCGTCCTATTAGATTTTAAGATGCCAGAGATGGATGGCATCGAACTCGCTCGAAGGATCAAAAAGAATCACAACATCTCCATAATACTATACACCGGCCAAGGCAGTGAGGAGGTCGCAGAGAAAGCCTTCGCAATCGGAATAGAGGATTACCTCCGTAAAGAGTTGTCTCCGAGCCACTATCAGCTCCTAGCGAAGAGGATCAAAGACGCTGTGGAGAAGAAGCGAATCGAGGTTCTCTATAAGAAGTCTGAGGAGCGATATCGGTTTCTTGTGAACCTTGCGCCTGACGGGATACTAACACTCGATTTAAAAGGCAGAATCACCTTTGCGAATCCCTCCTTGCTAAAGCTTACCGGTCACAAGGAGGATGAGATGGTTGGAAAGTGGTTCCCTAGTGTGGGCACCGCTCGTATAAGCGATCTGCCCGGATTCCTAAAGACATTCGCCAGCATCGTTAGAGGAAAGGTGCCTCCACCCACCGAGTTCGTTTACGTGAGGAAGGACGGGTCTCATGGATGGGGCGAGGCACACGTAAGCCTGATAACCGTCGATGGGAAGAGGAGGGAGCTTCTAGCCATTCTTAGCGACATAACGGAGCGCAAAAGACTTCTCGAGGAGCTAGAAAACAGGTCGAATGAACTTGAGATCCAGGTGGAGGAGAGGACTAGGAAACTTCTCGACTCTGAGAGGATGGTTGCGGCTGGAAGGGTGGCCGCTCAGGTAGGCCATGACCTAAGAGGACCGTTGAACACTATTAGGAACGCGGCTTATGTGGGAGAACGTTTCCCTGAGAAGACCGAAGACATGTTCAAGATTATCAATAAGGCTGTGGATATGTCAACTCTTCTCCTCGATGAGTTGAGAACGAGGATCCAGGATGAGATCTTGAACCTTGTTGAAGTGGATCTGAACCTCTTCATAGCTAATGTCGTAGATGAAACCGCTATGCCGATAAACTATAAAATCGAAAAAAAATTGATGGCAGATGCACATGTATCAATCGATATCAATAAAATGAAGCGTGTTTTAGACAATCTGTTCAGGAACTCAATCGACGCAATGCCAAACGGAGGAGTCATCTTTGTTTCAACTGATTCAAATAATAAATCAGTGAACATATCTGTCAAGGATACTGGATGCGGGATACCAGATAACGTCATGGAAAACCTCTTCAAACCATTTACCACAACGAAAATAAATGGGACAGGCCTCGGACTCAACTTCGTCAAACGGATAGTTGAGGCACACAACGGGGAAATTCGTATTAAATCAAATGTCGGTAAAGGGACAATCTGCTCAATAACTTTACCTACAGTACACGTTACCATTAAGAGTTCCATTTTAGAAAATGAAAACAAAGATGAAAAAGCGGTTCCCTCTCAGAAGTTCTAACGTACTTAAACCCAACCCCCTATAACTTAATAGTTAGCGTAAAAAGGTTTTCAACTATTAGATAAATATATAAAGGAAATAACAAATTTCATACAATGTGTGGCATCTGTGACTAAAGATAAGGATTATGGATCAAATATAGCTGTGAGTCTTAGGGCTTTCCCGCTATTGCTTTGGTCCCGTCGTGATGTCCTTTTCATGCTGTCCTGGTGCACAACCATCGCAATAATGGTAGCTGGCCGTGGCTTCCCACCCCTCATTCCGTCAACAATGGCGATTACCTCGACTCTCCTCGTAGGAGCTTCAGTTTACATATACAATGACCTCGTCGATGCCGAGATGGATAGTATCAGCACGAACCACAAAACTAGGCCAATGGCCTCTGGACGCGTCCCAAAGTCAGCTGCATGGCTTACAATAATCACTTCCGCGGTGGTGGGTTTATTACTTGCACTCTGGGTCAATTTACAGACATTCATAGTTAGCTTCGCATGGTTCTTACTATTCACTATCTACAGCTACCCAAGGATAAGACTCAAGAATATGTTCATCGTCAAGGAACTCGTCGTCTCATCGGCTTGGATCCTGTGTAGTCTTATCGGTAGCATAGCGGTGACAAGCGGAGTCTCTATACCAGCGATATTCGCAGGTCTGCTATTCGGGACATTCATCTTCCTCGTTCAACCAGCCCTCGTCGACACCTTCGACGCTTATGAGGACGGGCTTTATGGTGTGAAGACCCTAAGCAGGGCTCTGAGCTGGAGAAGGAGAGTACAGATGCTTGGCATGGCAGTGTTGGTGATGATGACTGTGGCACCAGTAACATACGCAAGACTGGGGTTCAGCGTTCTATTCCCAATAACTGTAGTTGCTTTCAGCCTTATCTTGCTCCGCTGGGGCATCATGCCTCTCACAAGTGGTTTCGAGCTTCAGGCAGTCCTCAGGTCGAGGAAGTTAATGTACGTATATTTCTTTGTTACTCAGATCATTCTGGTAGTGAGTTCAATGAAATTACTTAATGGCCTCATCTAAGTTACCTTTTTCTGGTCATCGATCATCTAAGTAAATTTAAGATCTATTGTACTAGAGTGTCGACGTAAGTTAATCGCGCGCTCCTATGAGAACGTTCTCAGAGCACACGGTGCCCCGGGCAGCATCCCACTTAGCTCCGCAGGCCATCTAACGCTCTCTTACCCATACCCTTAAGCTTTCTCTCCGTCAACCCCCCCTGTTCTCACCCCGATACGGCTCACCCCTCACCAACATGAAGTACATGATCCGGGCCATCTCGTGAGCCACAGCCACAACCGCGCAGCCGGAGCCCCTCCGCCTCGAAACCCGCTCATACATGCCTCCCAGCCTAGCATCATGCCGGACAGCCATCTGAGCACACTCCACCAACGCCCACCGGAGCCTCTTATTACCCGGACCGACGCCGCCGATCCGAGTCCTCTCACCGGACTGATGCACCGAAGGCGCCAACCCCATCCACGACGCGAACTCCTTCTCGCCGCGGAACCGGCCGACGTCGCCGACCTCCGACACGACGAGCATCGCCGTAAAGTAGCTGACTCCCGTCATCGTCATCAACAACCGCACACGCCGATCCTCCGCCGCGAGGGCCGCGATCTTACCCTCGATGAGCGTGACCTGGGCGTCCACCGTCTCTAGGACCGCGAGATCGCTTCGTAAGGTTGAGGAGCAGTTTAAGATTAAGATTCGCCGCGACCCGGCACTAAATACATACTAGCACGCGCGCATCAGTGAATAAGAGGCTAATGGAAGACCTGGATGTCACCACGGTTCAGTGGGATGCACAACGCCTCCTGTGGGTTAAGCGTAAACCCCCTCGGCCGAGTGAGCTCATCAAAACCATGTTCAAGGAGTATGAGGAACAGGTTAAAGCCGACGAACTTAGTCTCAAAAAACTCTCAGAGGGCACATCCATCTCTACAAAGCAAGAGGCCATTGAATTCTTTGTCAGAGATTTCCCCAACTTCAAAAAGCTACTTGAACGGTCTGATTCAATGACCTGGCTTCGTGAATACCTCCCAAAAATCCGAGGTATTGTGCGGTAATGATTTGAATTTCACATTAGATAGAGTTCCTTGAGAAACTAAAATGGTTGCCCAAACTGTAACTGGACTGTATACATAGTCTCCATTTGGGGATGTATTAGTAAATGAAGGTCGGTTGTAGCTTGGATCTGGATGAATCTCATGCACGCTTTGTATACTATCTCAGCGAAGTGGATACCCTAGCAACGATTTCCCTAAGTCGGGTTAAATTTACTCTCAGAGTCTTAACAGGGGAATTAGACTTATCTGATATACCCATTATCCCTTCAGGTTCAACCATCAAGACAGCGAAAATGACGATCGAGGGAATCAACCCTTCCCAATCCGCTGCCCAGATACCATACTGCGATATCATCAGAATCGTTAATCCCTTCTGAGTCAAAGTTATAAGAAATCCCCCGATTACCGCCCCTGCGATGCTTTGTAGCCCGCCCAAAACGCAGCCCGCCATGACAACTACAAGGAAAGTATCGGTGTAACCCAACCCTGTATATTGCCAAAGCGGGATGATGGCACCCACAAGGCCAGCTAAGACACCCGTAAGGAACCAGCTTAAGATATGAATCTCATGCGTGTTCACTCCGAGAACCGCGGCCAGCGATTCATTCTCCGCGACCGCCCTCATGGCGATGCCTAGCTTGACCCTAGTTAGGAATAAGTAAAGTGCGGTCACAAGCAAAACACAAAGAGGTATGCTCACAATGAAGACACCCGGGTATCCCTGCCACGTGAAATCATAGGAAGATAACCAGAACCCCTCGGTGGGATAACCCTGGTTATACAAAAACCAGTAGCTAAACACATCCACTAAAGAACCAATGATCATGGCTATGGCGAAGAAGACAAACGTGAGGGTGATTATGTTAGCACCATTCTCTTTGATTGGTCGTACCACTGCGAAGTAGAGACCCACAGTGAGAATACCGCAGGCAACAGCTGATATCAGCCATGTCGCGTATGGGTTGTAGCCCCAGATTCTGACGAGCGCATAGGCAATCAAAGTGCCAATCATCGCAATTGCAGTGTGGCCAAAGTTTGGGAACTTCTCCATCATGTAGATGAAGGTGAATCCAATGCATAGAATTATCATTACAGCTGATTGAACCAGGATGTTGATTAGTATAGAGTCGGACATCGGTAACCATCTTACCGTTGTTCTGTATATTCTCGGTCATAAGAGGGTAACCAATCGTTATTGAACATAACTTAAACACTTATTGAACATTTGTCAATATAAGCTTTATGAACAACATTCAACAACTAGTGTGTCGTGGCCACACGAGTCATAACCCGCGACAAAGACGAGAAGATCAAACTAATCTACAAATCCTTCTCTCGCCTCGTCAATTCCGAAGGATATAAAAAAGTCACAACACGCAAGATAGCTAAAGACGCCGGTATCAGCGTCGGGATAATTTATCACTACTTCACCGAAGGTAAACCAGAAATAGCAGCTGGTTTTTGGGAGGAGTCTCTCAACGTCATGATGGACCCGATCTTCGTGCTCAAGGGCTCAGACAAGGACATTAAGAGGGAGATAACGCTCCACTTGGAAAACCATCGTAAACATGAGGCGCTGTACAGGGCCTTCGATCAGGCTATCCTAGAGAAGAAGGACCTTTTTGAGGGATTAAAACGGAGTCGAGCCGAGTTAATCGAAACCAAGATTCGAGCTAACTTCACTGAGATCAAATCACCGACTCAGTTAAATGAACTTACTGAAAAATATCTAAGGGTTTACGGTTTAGTCGATGCCCTTGTACATAGACACCTATTCCAAGCACCTTTTGCAAAGTCAGATGAAGAATTGGTGAATATTCTAAGTGACTTATCTCTAAGGATACTGATAAAAGAAAGCTAAATCAGTCGTATAATTGCGTTAGTTAGCATTATTGGACGCCTTTCTCCATCTTGTCGCGCGCGCAGACTTGATAACGAAAAATGGAATTAGACTTCGCAGCGAGCTCTAGAGCCTTATACAAAGCATACGCAGACTCGATTCAAGCTCTCGTAGACACAACAGCAGACGCGTTGTCAAAGCTATCATTTGATACCCTAAACAAGATTCTAGTTAATCCCGTCAAACTCAAAGGATACTCACGGGATAACGACTCTGCATCCAACCTCGACACCCCCGATGACAATAACACCCTCTTAAAATGCCTCAAAGCAACCCAACGCCAAACCGGGAAAACGAGCAAAAAAAGACTCAACGTGACGAATATCTTCAACGAAGAAAATAGGATAGAGAGATAATCCAGGAGGCGCAAACCACCTACTCATCCCTACGACCACGGGCCTCCCTCATGACGTTCGACCACCTCGTCAACGTCTGGAGATACTCCCGGGTCATCTCCTGAGCCTCACCCTCAGGTATCCCACCCTCAATCAGACTCTTCCTAAAGACGGCGACCGCCTTCCCAATGTTAGCCGCCGCCTCGGGGGAGAAGAAGCTGTCGAGTACGCCCTTGATGAGCGTTGGGATCTTCTCGGAGACCGATTCCATGATCTCAGCGATCTCCTTGGGGTCCATTCTCTCATGTTTCGTGCTTTGACTCATTTTCTATACCTCAATTTATAGAGGGGTGATCAGTCGGTATAGGTATGATGCGAAGAACTGATCAAATACTGATCAGTCAGGTCAGCTGATATCTCCCGGTCCCGGTTTTGGAGACTATCATCTGTTTTAGGAGTGCATCTATGTGCTTCTTCACGGTCACCCTGGAGGCTTTCCCACGTATATTCGCCATCTCCCTAGTTAGCTCCGAGATGTTCATGGGGCCCTTCAGGGCCAGCGCGTTAAGGATCTCTCTTGTAATCTCATCTCTGCTACCCGTGTTTCGGTCTAGGTAGTGTTTGACTTCGAGGAGTCGTTGAATCATCTTTAGTGGCTCGTCGTAGAGCTGTGCGCCGATTTTGAGGTCGTGCATGAGGGAGGCGACCTCGGGGTATTTTCGGGTCTCGGTGATCATCGCTTCGAGGCTGTTTAGTCGGCGGATGACCTCCTCCAGCTTTTCGTTTACATCCTTGAGGTCTTCCGCCATGTTACCCCTCTCGTCAATGAGAGTAATCGACTTTATATTGTCTTTGCAATGTTAGTGGCAATCTCACTCAATCACATTGTCGAAGCTCTCGAATGAACTTTATATTTTAGGTTTGCCTTTCACTGGAACTGGAATCATAATCCATTATTAATAGTTAAAAATTTCTAAAATTTGTTTTCCTTATGAAATTTTAGAAAAAGATCTGAACCCTAATTGGTTTAAGTCCGGCTCATCTTACTTACATATTTTTATGCTATATTGCTCTAGCAGCAATGTTCCTGCATGTCTGGGAGCTAATGCGCTGACTCTAAACGATACTTCTTAGAACCTCTTCAATCCTCTAACCCCCCAACCAACAACTCCGCCAACTTGTTGACTTTGGTCAGGCAACGATCGGCAGTGAATCAGCCCCAGTAATACCTCCTAATCAAGATGTTACAGAAGATTACTATTTTCTCTTTAAATCTTAACTTAGTGAGGCTTCCTTATATAATACTCAACTTTCAATAAAAAAATGTAAATATTAAAGATCTACCTAGTCAACTAAGATATGCGTTCATCTTCTTGAATAAGAAAGACATTAGACAAAACGTGGATTCCATCTCAAATATCTAGTTTCCAGTGGTCGGTATCGCGAGTTTCGATTCTATATCTTAATTTTAAATGATATAATGTTTCTTTTAGCAGATTCCAAGTATGTGTGTATCATCTGGCGATACGCAACTCGATAAATACTATATTTACCATAACAATCTTCCGGCACACCAATGGCTAATTCAGCTAATACAAGTACCCTACCAGAGAAGAACAAGGATTCATTCGGATCCCTCACAAAATACATCGCGTCGACGATTCAGAGACTAGAGCAGTTCAAGGAGTTCATGATCACCGATGACAAGTATCGGAAGCTCCTCGACTCATCACTCGATGGCATGGTTCTGCTCTCAGGAACGAAGATAATCTACGCGAACGCAAGCGAAGCCAAGCTCCTAGGCTACGACAACGCCTCGGAACTGATCGGCCTAGACATCTCAATCACGCTACCCGAGGACGAGAAGGAGCGGATCAGACAGAGAACCCTAAGCAGGCAGAGCGGAGAGCCTGAACCCGACAGATACGAACTCAAGCTGCAGAGGAAAGATGGCAAGACCGTTGAGACAGAGACGGCAACAGCGGTCATAAAGTACGACGGTAAACCGGCTGTTCTCGCCCAGACCAGGGACGTGACTGAGACGAAGCGCTTCGAGAGGCAGGTGATGGCACTCCACGCCCACGCCACTTCACTCTCACACGCTTCAAACCTAGAGGAGATATGTCGATCTACCCTCGACGCAATTGAATCGGTAATCGGGTTCCACATCGCATCATTCCTACTCGTCGAGGGAGACGCGCTCCGAGTCTACGAGAGCAGGGGTGCACCGACACTCAGCAGACGCATTCCAATCATGGGTAAGGGCATCACTGCGAAGACGGTCAGGGAGAGAAGGGCAGTTTTAGTGAACGATCTCAGGAACAACTCGGATTTCCTCCGCGGCACCGCTGATTCGCTCTCGGAGCTCGCGGTTCCCGTGACCCTCGACGGTAAAGTTGTGGCTGTTTTAAACTTGGAGAACGTTGAGATGAACGCATTCGATGTTGTGGACCAGAAGCTGCTGGAGACGCTCTCTGTTCACGTCTCCTCATCGATTTACAGGATCCGCGAGATTGATAGGATAAGGGAGCAGGAGGAGAGGAAGTCTAGGGAGTTGATGGATGGAGCCAACAAGCTGGTTAGCATGGTTCGCCACGACCTTCGGGGTCCGCTTCAGACCATCCAGAACGCCACGTACCTGATGAGTCGAAGACTAATAGGAGCTGAGGAGTTTAGCAAGAAGATTAACGACGCGGTGGAGTACGCAGTCAAGATCCTCGACGACCTCAAGGTGATGATGGGGCCGCAGCAGCTAAAGAGGGAGAGGCGGGACCTCAACGATCTCGTTAAGGGGTGCTTGCAGGATGCCATCATCTCGTCGGTGATCGATGTTGATGCTCGGTATGGTGCCCCCATGGTTGCTGAGGTTGACTCGTATAAGATTCGACGAGTGATGGATAATCTGGTGAAGAACGCTGTTGAGGCTATGCAGGATGGGGGTAGGCTTTCGGTCAAGGTTGAGGCTTCTGAGAGGATGGCTATACTGACAGTGTGTGATACTGGAAAGGGGATCCCGGATGACGTGGCTCAGAGGATGTTCACACCCTTCTACACGACGAAGCAGAGCGGGACGGGTCTGGGGTTGGCGATATGTAAGCAGGTCGTTGAGGCTCATGGGGGGAGGATTGAGTTCGAGTCGGAGCCTGGCAGGGGCACGGTCTTCACGGTCACCTTGCCGATGAGGGGTGTAGATCCTATTGAAGCAGGTTCAGAGAAGATCGCACGCTTGGTTGTTTAGAAAATCATCCAAATTGACGCGCGCTTGGGAACTCCACACACGTGACAAGCATTATATGTGCTTAGATCGAGGTTGCGACAGGCTCGAGCCGTTTAATAAATTACTCGTCACCGAAAATTATCCGCATTGAACCATTTATCGAAAAAAGGCGGGGAATTACTCACTTGCTGTGTCTACGAACGTAGTAGATGATGTGATGGGTAGGTATATTGTGAAAGTGGAGTCATGACCTGGACTGGATTTCACGTCTTAACTAGTTCAAGTTACAACATCCTAGACACTAAATTCAAAGTAGTAGGTTAGCCAAGGGGTAAGAATCAGATTCCCATATAGGAAAGACTCTCCCTATGCTGGAGAAAGTTTTAGTGCACCTAGGTAGTCGTCTATTACTTGTCAAGAACCTTCATATTATGGTCATCGAAATAGTATCAGAACGTAGTGAAGATAAGACGCATGGTCGATTAAATCGACGAACTTGAACCGGGCTCCACCTGCTCCCGTTGGAACTAAATTCTTTTAGGTTCAAGTCTATTTAGGGATCCGCTTCTGGAAATTCTTACTCGTAACGATAATAACAGATTTTTTTTTGGGTGTCGATCTGAGGTAGTTTTTTAGAAGACCTGTCACTCCGAACGTCACTGTTCTGCGACAAACAGGTGAAGACTTGGACGGTTATGCGACCAAGAGCGTTCTATGAGTTCATCCAGGCTAATTAAAATGGGGCATCATTAAATATAAATATATTTTGTTTTGATATATCGATTAAAATTAAAAATTTTCACCGAACGACGAAAACGCATAGAAAAGGTTGGACTCAACTCTTTCTAATTATCTCCACTCACTCCAAAACCTTGAGAGTAAGCTTGGGCGCAGTGTACACAGCAAAAGACCAGCTCCTTACTGTTTATCATTTCCCTGTGCCCCCCCTTATATATCGAGCATCCGCAGTGATGACAAACATCCAGACTAGGCTCGATCGCGACCGAGAGTATGCCATAGAAGCGCTTGAACACGGTTCGGGCATAGTTCCGACCTTCATCAGTGAGGGAGTAGAGCTTCTTCTCTTTGTAGCCAATCATGTGGCTCTCGACCGAGATCAGGCCCTTCTTCTGCAGCTGTTGGAGAAAGGGATACACCGTTCCTGGACTGATCTTTTTCCCCACACGCTCCTCATACTTTTTTAACATACCGTAGCCATGCTCAGGGCCCTCGTAGAGGATGGTCAACATGTATAATCGGGAGAAGTCAGAAATGATGCTATGGTCCTCGGCCAACAAGAGCCCTTCACCTAAAAAATTCATCGACAGCTGATACATTTAACATTATCTAATCTACATCAGAGAAAATCGAAAGTAAATAGATTAATTACAAGAAATACTAGAAAAAAATGAAGCTGAGGATTCGTTTTACGGACCCTTGGCACTTAGTCTAGTGTCTATTGAAGCACACTTATGTTCCAGGCCATGTTCTTCATGTCAACACCCATTGAGATGTAGCCACGTACCTTCTCCAGACGGGAGTCAGCCTGACCTTTCGCGCCCTAAAGGAGATCCCAGAACGTAAGAGTGCACCATAGGAGCACCTGTATCTAATTGTTGATGTCTTGGAAGTAGATATCCTCTATATGCGACTTACCGTTTTCTAAGGACTTTGAAGCTGCGATGCAACCTAATTTGATCATTGTACGCTTCAGCGCAACAGTGAGATAACGATCTGTACGACGATGGTACCACTGCCCTTAATTTCCACTGTTTGCGGCGATGTATCCGATGTCTCCACCAATGATTGAAACTGCGACTAGAACGTATCAGTAGCCTGTAAAGAGTTTAAATAGTTTTGCAGAGCCCCTTTTAAGGACTATTTTTGATTCTGAAAAAAGTGAAGAAAAGATAGGAGGTAAGTTTGTGGTTTTACGGCCCGATGGGAGTGAAACCGAGGACGGAGGGTATGAAAGTAGTCCCTGTCTCCTGCCTTGATCTGCTCGGCATCGGGGTCAAACTGTGCCATGATCATGCTTACTGATGCCTTTGCGGCGCTCGGGTAGAAGCCCCATACGTCGTATGCGGGCCCGATCCTGTCACCGGTTGCATCAAGGCGGCACGAACCTGCTGCCCCGAACGTCTGGTCAGCCGTTGGCTTCTGCAGTGGGACGAGGACGGCTCCAGAGGTACTCTGGGTCTGGTACATAGAGTTAGTGATCACCATCGCGATGTCGTAGGAGTACGCGCTATAGGTGCTGTACTGCTGCTTAGTGAGCGCTACGTATCTGGTCTCGAGGGTGGAGTATAGGGGCGTTAGGGTCTGGCGTGAGAGTAGGCTGTAGATGCCGATGTGGTTAGCCTCATCGGGCGCATCATCCATGGCCCTCTGGCTAATCGCCGTGCCATCGCTCCCCCACCAGTGGACGTTGTAGATGTTCGGGTAGCTGCTCACCTGCTTAAGAATCACAGAGATCTCGTTGAAGGATAGTATAACAACGCCTACCCTCTGAGTCTCACCGTTGTACTTAGCCACCGCGGTCGCAACCGCCTGATCCGCAACCGTCAGATAGTTAGAGAACTCGGTCGCCTCAGACGCGTACCTCACCGTGTCACCCGCGAACGTACCACCATACGCGGTCCAGATGGGCTTCAGGAGGTTGACGATGCCGTCACCCCAAGAGTCGCCGCGCTGGAAGAGTGACGAGGCTCTTCACGCCGGCCGCCCACATCACCGCCGCTAGGGCGGGTGCCAGGTGGCTGTCGGCGGTGCACATGCGGAAGAGGTTATCGTTAGCGATCGCGAGCGTGGGCGATGTGGAGGATGAGCTCCACATCAGCATGCCGTTGGAGTTACAGTAGCTGAGGGCGGATTGAGCCTGGCTCGACCAGCCGCCACCCTCGAAGACCGTGATCCCGGCCGACTTGAAGCCCTGCACCTTCTCCAGGTGCGTGTTGGCCTGGCCCTGGGCGTCGTCTACTAGGTACTGGAACGTCGTACCGTAGCCGAGGGTCTGGCTGTATAGGTTCATGTCCGGTGCGATGATCTGCTCGTGGTATGGTTTACCGACCTCTAGGGCGGTTGTGTCTGATGCTATGTAGCCGAGCTTGACCGTCACACCCTTCAGGGGGATCTGGGTAACGATCTGGGTCGTCACGACCGTGGTCGTGCTACCCGAGGTTACCACCTCCTTGGTGGGTGCTGCGAAGTATCCTATGCCTCCGCCTACGATTAAGCCTGCAACTAGAAGAACTATTGCTAGCGTCATTCCTTTATCTGCCAAGTTTTACACCTTGAATTTTGGTGATATTTCACCACAGATACATCGAGAGATGATATATTTATATTTTAACCTACTTCGTTGCTTGGTTAAATTAACTTAAAGATACACTTAAAAAAAGCGTTTTCAAACTCTCGGATTGATCAGCCACACTGATTTTCAGGACAGCGCCAACCCTTCCGAGCCTCAACTGCTCGCTTGACATGGTTAGCGATCTGAAATAATGGGTTCAATGCCGATGGAGTTTTACTAAAATATTTAAGGTGAGGCCTGGGATCGAGGTACTCCTTCATTGAACATGAAGGTGAAAGTCGTCCCTTTCCCTTGAGTAGATCTGAACCCTATGAAGCCGTCATGTGCCTCGACAACGACCGCGTTGTCACAGGGATCGAAACACCTGATGACCGACTCGGAGCCCCGCACCCAGTATAGGTACCTCCTCCTGCATCTGAGGCAGAACTCCGGATTCCGGGGTATAACGGACTTGGGGGTTGGGGACAATCCGCCACTAGACGAGTAAACTCAACTAAAAACCGTGCAGAGCCTCCTCCGGACGTCAGCCGTCAGATTTTACAGAAAGGCTTTAAACCGGGCTCCGCATCTCCATGCGTGAATCCCCCGGGAATGGGGGGCAATGACTCTCAGAGTGTTCAACCATGAGCGAAGAGAAGAAGCCCATCGAAGAAAAGCCAGAAGAGAAGCCAGTCGAGGAGCCTAAAAGTCGAGGCGCCGGCAGCAGAAATAAAGGCAGATGAAGCGCCTGCGGAAGCCCCCGTCGAGGCTCAGGAGAAGCCGCCGAGGAAGCAAAGGTCGAGGCACCCGTCGAGGCTAAGGAGGAGAAGCCAGCAGAGGAGCCCCGCATTGAGGGCGCCGTTAACAAGGGTGACTTCATCCTTATGGAGATGACCGGCAAGGCCGAGGAGACGGGCGAGGTCTTCGACACCACCAACGAGGAAGTAGCCAAGGAGAAAGGCATCCACCGCGAGGGCAACGTCTACGGCCCACGCCTCGTCGTCGTCGGCGAGGGCTGGGTGCTACGTGGACTCGACGCACGCCTACGTGGCGTCAAGCCCAACGAACAAACAACCATCGAGATTCCAGCAGCCGAGGCATTCGGCGAGCGCGACCCTTCAAATGTCCAGCTAATCCCATACCGCATACTCCGTAGTAAGGGCGTAAACCCCGTCCCCGGGGCTGAGCTGGAGATTGACGGCCGCCAGGCGGTCATCCGCAGCGTTGGTGCTGGCCGCGTTCAGGTCGACTACAACCACGCCCTCGCGGGCAGGAAGATCATCTACGACGTCAAGGTGACGGAGATCATCGCCGAGGAAAAGGCGAAGGTCAAGGCTTTCATCGGCCGCCGCTTCGTCGGCGTCGACGCTGAGAAGTTCGGCCAGAAAATGAGCAAGAAGAAGATGACCATCACCATCCCCGACGAGATCTTCTTCGGCGAGAATATCCAGATTGCCAAGAGGGGCCTCGCCATGGACGTACTCAAGTTCTTCCCGGAGCTCGAAGACGTC
This sequence comes from Candidatus Bathyarchaeota archaeon, assembly GCA_963820555.1. Taxonomy (GTDB): domain Archaea; phylum Thermoproteota; class Bathyarchaeia; order TCS64; family TCS64; genus UBA8941. Next base: position 50,282 of record CAWGAT010000035.1, on the reverse strand, counting down.
GAGTTCCAGGAAATCGTTAAGCGCAGCTAAGCTCCACTTTTCATCGGTGACCCTATGGGCTCCGACTCACTAGTAGTGGGTGCGGGGCCAGCGGGTCTTCTAGCGGCAAGGAGATAGCCACCAAGGGCTTCTCCGTCAAGATTCTCGAGGAACACAACCAGAGTCGGGGTCCCGAGCCACTGCGCAGGCCTCGTCAGCATCGAGGGACTCAAGAGGATCGGTGTCGAGGCTTCGAGCAGGTTCGTCCAGAACGAGGTAGTCGGGGGACGAATATACTCCCCCGACGGGCAGTGCATAGAGATCAGAGACACTCGCCCACGCGCATACGTTATCGACAGAGCGGCACTCGACCAGCACCTAGCTGAGAAGGCAATCGACGCCGGAGCCGAACTCGTCCTCGGCAGGAGGGTGGAGAAACTGATCCTCGCCGACGGCTGCGTCACCGGCGCATCCGGCGCTGGATGGGTAGGAGGAGGCACGCCTCGTCATCGATGCCGAGGGACCCATCAAGGAGACTCGCTAAGGAAGCGGGCCTAGTCAAACCCAAAACGGTACCACTCCTCGGCGTAAATACCGAGATAACATGCGAAATCGACCCTACAATGGTAGAGGTCTGGTTTGGCGAGGAGATCGCCCCCGGCTTCTTCGCATGGGTGATCCCCACTTCGGACAAGCAGGCAAGGGTCGGCCTCGCCACGAGGGGGGGCGACCCTGTAAAGCTGCTGACCCGCTTCATCAAGAAGCGCTTCGGTACCGCCACTCATACACCGCCGAGGGCGGGTCAGGTGCTCGTCGACGGACCGGTTAGCAAGACATCGTTCCCTGGGCTCCTCCTCGTCGGGGACGCGGCGGGTCACGTCAAGCCGACGACTGGGGGAGGCGTTGTGCTCGGCGGTCTCTGCGCCATAGAGGCGGGGAAGGTAGCTGCCCAAGCCTTAGAATCAGGTGACCTCTCCGAGAAAAACTCTACACGATACGAAGAGACGTGGAGGAGGCTCTACGGAGCCGAGTTTAAGAGCATGCAGACCCTCAGGAGCTTCGCCGACAAGGTCTCTGACAGGAGGATGAACAGGTTCTTCCGCACCTTCTCCGAGGCAGGGCTGACTAGCGTATTCTACGATCTTGTGGCGGACGGGGACATGGATCTCCAAGACGGGGTCATCAGGCGCGCCCTATCTGAGCGGAGAATCATGAAGGCCGCTTGCAGGCGGCCTCGGGAGGCTCGCCCTCGCCGAGCTCAGAGAGCTAGTCAACATTTAAATATCGAGCCAAGGTTGTATCTGGGCTGATCAGTATGTCCATATGCATCTCCTGTGGCAGGAAGGTCGCCCCCGGGGAGAAGGCCGTCAAGATGAGCTGCCCCAACTGTGGCGCTGTAACTATCTGGCGCTGCGAGAAGTGCCGGCTCTTCGGCCGCACGTACAGGTGCCCCGCCTGCGGATTCCAAGGCCCGTAAATAGACCCTCTAATTCTCGAAATTCCCTCTGAAGGAATGGATTTCATCAGAAATCGATACGTACTGCCTCTTACTTCATCAGCGGGAGGTTGCCGGTTATCTTGTCGAGCTTGTCATTCCGCTCAGGCCCTAAACCGAGAGCCGTGATGCTTCCCGGTGGGACCTCCGTCAACCCCCTATCTTGAATTATCGAGTAGACGACGTCCAGTTTATCCGCCTTCTCCGCGAGCTCCTCCAGCTCCTCCTGTGAATCGACCTGTAGGGCGACCTTCTTCGCGCCCTCCTCGTGCCACTTCCGCCACCCTGCGTGGTTCTCCTGCTTCGCCTTCTCTGAGCAGTCGACTGCCGCGTGGCACGCCTGGGCAATCATCTTGCCGGCGCTCATCTTGAGGTCTGTGCGGACAACTATGCACATCTTGTACTCGAACTGGCTCTGCCTGCTCATGGGACCAGCCTCTCCCTGTCGCGTGGGAACATGCAGCACTCCCTGATGTTGTCCTTTCCAGTCACTATCATCGTCAGCCTCTCCAGCCCGATGCTCCACCCCGCGTGAGGGGGCGCACCGTAGGCGAATGCCTCTATGTAGCTCTCGAAGTTCTCCGGGTGCAACCCCTTCTTGCTGATCCTCTCCCTGAGCAAGCTCGGGGATGTGGATACGCTGCGTACCGCTGCTTATCTCGATGCCACCGTAGATGCAGTCGAAGGCGTGGACAACCTCGGGGTTATCAGCGTAGGGCATCGAGTAGAACGCCTTCTGCGCCGCGGGCCAGTCCTTGAGGAAGAAGGCCTGCTCCCCGACTAGCTCCATCATCTTCCTCTCCTGGGGCTTCGTGAAGTCATCTCCCCAGTTGATCTGCTCCCCCGCCTTCTGAAGCATCTCGATCGCCTCAGAGTATGTAACGCGCTTGAATGGCAGCTTAGGGATGACAAGTTCTCTGTTCAGGGTTTTTAACTCCTCGGTGCAGTGCTCCTTCACATCCTTCAACATGTGGACGAGCACCCTCTCCAGCACCTTCATCACCGTCTCGTCGTCGGCGAACGCCTGCTCTATGTCCATCTGCCTGACCTCGTTGAGGTGGGTTGGGGTGTTGAACTTCTCCGCCCTCCAGATTGGAGTTACTGTGAACACCTTCTCGAAGCTGATGGCGCACATCTGCTTGTAGAGCTGGGGGCTCTGCGCGAGGAACGCCTTTTTCTCGAAGTAGGGGAGGCTGAAGAGGTCAGCGCCTCCCTCCGACGCGGAGGCGATTATGCAGGGGGGCTGAATCTCCACATACCCGTTCTCCGTCAGCCAACCACGGAAGGTCGAGAGCAGTCTGTTCTGTATCGTGAATATGGCGCGAGTCTGGGGTGCCCTAAAGTCTAGGAAGCGCCAATTCAGCCTTGTCTCCAGTTCGCTCTGGCTCGTCTCAGCTATGTCGACGGGAAGGGGCTGCCGGGACTTGTTCACGACCTCGATGCTGTCGGGGAAGAACTCCACGCCAGCGTTGGCGATCTTGCTCTGCTCCGCCTTGCCTGTGACGGCGATGACGTCCTCCCTGCCGAGGCCCTCCTTGGGAAAGAGGTCGAGGTTCTTCACTGTGATCTGTATCTCGCCCGTCCTGTCGCGCATCACTATGAACTTGATCTTCGCCAGGTCCCTCGTGCGGACGACCCAGCCCGCTATGGTGACCTGCTCGCCCTGACGCCTCTTCGCCTCCTCGATGTAGACCCTGTCGAACATGAAGGAAACCCCTGTAAGCTACCCAGCTAGGTGAGGGGTGGGTATAAAAATACTTTCGAGTGACTAATAGGCGTACTCGACGCGTAGATCCATCTTGCGGACCTTCTTCGCTATCTCGGTGAGGGCCTGTATGCGCTTCTTGCTCAGCCTCTTCGCCCCCCGTGCCCCGAGGACGACGCGCGTCTCCGTGCTCCCATCCGGGAGCCAGATGATGTTAATGGTGACGATCTGCTGCCCCGAGAATAGGTCCTCGAGGAACTTCCGATCGTTCATCCCCGCCTCGATGACTACGACCCTCTTGTTCAGGGCGTCTCCGAGGTCACGGATGGGCTTTGGATTGGCGTTGAACTTGGCGGAGTCGCCCTTTCCGACGACGAGGACTAGGAAACCCCCCGCGTCGACGACGTTGTCTAGGGTGACTGTCTGAAGGAATGGGTTCTGGCCTTCGTAACTGATGAGCTTCTTAGCCACTTCCATGTAGTCGTTTGTTACGGCGCCTGTCTTGATCTTCGTCTGGCACTTCGAGCATAGCATGCCGCTCTTTAAACAGAACTCACATAGTTGCGTTTGCACTCAGTGGTCCTCCGGGTATCCGGGGGAGCCGCCGCGAGAGCCTAATTTGTTAGCGCCTTCACGGCTTCAGCACTATCTCGATTGTGCTGACGTTTGAAGGCGTGCTACGCTCCTCGGACTGGAGTTGCTCGGTGCCTATCTTGATCTCCAAGACTGTGACACTTGGCATGAACCTGTTCCTGAGTACCTCCACGACGTCGACAGCCCTGCTGATGGACTGTCCGCGTGCCTTAACTGAGATGTTCTCCTGGCCACTCTTGAAGAGGGTCATGCAGGCAAGGACATAGTTGAGGACAGGTTTGCGTCCGATGAATACGGTGTTAGATCTCTCCACTTTGGACCCCTCCAGACATTCGTTTTCTGTAGGTGTGCTAAAGTGAGTTGTTGTTGGGTTAAAAGGTTATCGGGTTTTAGGGAAAATTGGGTTATTGTGGGGGTAAACCCGCTCTATTTGTCTCATATCGGGCTCTTTTATGAGTTAGTCGGGCGCTGTCCTAGGCATCCTTCCGGTATCTGTCGTTCGTCCAGACGTCCGCGGTGTTGCTGTAGTAGCCACGCTCCCAGAATCCCGGCTTGTCTCGGGTGGCGAAGGTGATCCTCGTGAGCCACATGGGGGACTTGTAAGCGTATTTCTCGGGGACGACTAGCCTCATCGGTCCGCCCAGCGGCTGGCTGAGGTCGCCACCGTTTAGCCTGTGAGCGAGGATTATGTCACTGCCCTGAAGATCGGAGAGGGGGAGGCTGGTCGTGTATCCGTCGGCGCACTCGAACAGCGCGTACTCCACTCCCTCCATCGGCTTCGCCTTCTCCTGTAGGGCGCTGAACAGTACCCCGCCCCACCTCTGGGAGAGCACGCTCCAACCCTCAACACAATGGAAGTTACTTACAACCTCGACCTGGGGGAGAGCCATGAAGTCGTCCCAGCTAAGCTTGAGTGGCGCCTCCACCTCCCCGTCGACGATGAGGCTCCAGTCTTTCTTATCGATAACGGGGAGCACGTGGGTGATGCCGGGGTGGTCGATGCCCCACCTCAGTATCTCCTTTATCGGTGTCTGGTCCGGCGGGAGCTCGCCGCGGGGCCGCTCGGGCTTCTTCTTCCTCCAGAACAACGTCGAGTAATCCCGTTACAAACGGGGGCAATAAACCTGCCCGAGCCCAGAATGGGTTAAACGCATAGACCACCTAGATAACACCATGAATGAGCGGGAGAGAGCGGAGAAGATCATAGCCCTGCTGGAGGCCGAGTACCCCCTTGAGAAGGGTACGATGCTCCACTGGGAGACACCCCTGGAGCTACTCGTGGCCACTATACTTTCGGCCCAGAGCACCGACGAGCAGATCAACAAGCTAACCCCCGCACTCTTCAAGAGGTACAGGACCGCCGCTGACTACGCCAACGCGGACAGGGACGAGCTTGAAAAATACATCAAGTCCTCGGGCTTCTTCCACAGGAAGGCCGAGCTGATACAGGCCGCCACTCGCCAGATAGTCGATGACTTCGGCGGGGAGGTCCCCAAGACTATGGATGAGCTACTCACCCTCAAGGGAGTGGCCAGGAAGACAGCGAACCTCGTTCTGGGAAACGCGTACGGGATCGTTGAGGGCATCGCCGTTGACACCCACGTTATGCGCCTCAGCCAGCGCCTCGGCTGGTCCAAGGAGAAGGACAGGGACAAGATAGAGAGGGACCTCCTCAAGCTCATCCCCCGCGAGAAGTGGTTCGAGGTAAACTACCTACTCATAACACACGGGAGAAAGATCTGCGAGGCTCAAAGGCCAGACTGCGCCAACTGTGTAGTCAATGAGCTCTGTCCCTCCGCGTTCATTTTCCCCCACAACCGGAGATGAGCCAGTTTCACCCACCAGAGTCCCCCACAAGACTGCTTTCAGTTTATATTGAGGGATTCCAAACCCTCCCCTGCCGGCGACTACACCCATACTCCCGTAGCCGACGACACCAGCATCAGGGGGCGTGAGCCCCCACACTCTCAAAATGCTACTTCTTCGCGTAGATCTGCTTGTACACCTTAGCCTTGCTGAGGGTCCTCTCCCGCTCCTTCGCCATGTACTGGACGGTCGCCTCGGTGACCTCGCTCTTCGGCTCGGCGGGCATGCCGAGGGCCACCATCTTCGGTGGAATGACTTTCCGAGGGCTCACGAGGGCGCCGGACCCAACCATCGCCCCCTCCCCGATCTCGGCCCTGTCGAGCACAACTGCCTGGATGCCTATGATGGCGTTGTCCCCGATCTTTGCGCCGTGAACCGTGGCACCGTGGCTAACGATGACATTCTTACCGATGCTGACAGGGTTGCCCGTCGGCGCCTCGATGAGGCACCCCTCAAGCACCGTAGTGCGCGCCCCTATCACGACCTTGTCGTCGTCCCCCCGAATTACGGCGTTCGTCCAGACGTTAACGTCCTCATCCAGAGTCACGTCACCTATGACCCAGCTACCCGGAGCCAGGAAGACGCTCGGGTGAATCTTCGGCTTCTTGCCCTCGAACTCGATTACAGACATGCTGAGAAAAATATGGACGGCTAGTGAAAAGACTACCTACTGATTTCGGGTATGCACCGGGCGGTGGAAACTCAGATGGTCTTTTCCCAAGACTTTTATCCCGTCCTCCCACCGTATCCCGCGGTGAAGGGATGGACTACAGGAGATACCTAGTCGAGGTAGGAACGGGGATCGACCTCCACGGTGAGGACGCTACTAAGGCGGCCCAGAGGGCCGTGAAGGACGCCATAAGCCACAGCAGCATGATCGGCCTGAGCCAGCTTTTCAAGATCAAGAGCTTCTCCGAGATCGAGGAGGCACTCATGGTGGATGTCACGATAGCGGCACCCGACCCGGAGAAGGTGGACGGCGAAGCCGTCCTGTCGACGCTCCCCGAGGGAAAGAGGCGCATAAACGTCGTCAAGGGCGGCTTCAGGTTCCCAGCCGACTCTACGAAAGATGAGGCGAAGACTCACCCAATTGTGATGGTCAACGCGGTGATCGTCGTCCTAGTCGACGTGGATAAGGTCCCGAGAAAGTAAGGGGCTTAGAGGGGCTTCCCACACTTCGTGCAGAACTTCGCGTACCTAGTGTTCTCCTGGCCGCAGAACTTGCAGAAGACGGGTGTGGTCCTCTCCGCGACGTTTGTCCTCGCGGTCTTCACGTTCTTGTCGACCTCGTGGGCGACCTCGCGGAACGTGTCCTGAACTATTTTGACGCCCTCGTCTATGGCCTTCGATGCCTTATCTAGGGCTATGTCCATCTCCTGCCTCCAGTGGGGGTCAGAGGCCCAAGGTATAGACACACCCTCTTTGACCCCCTTCTCGGTCCTCACCCCGCACTTAGGGCAGAAGTTTGCCTCGGCATCAATCTCCTTACCACAGTTTGAACAATAAGTCAATTTCTACACCTGTTTCACGTTTGGGAGCAAGAACACTTTAACCTTGCTGGTGATTCCGGAGGTCTTATCCGTCAGAATTCAAAGGTTTGGGCAATGGACGAGGTTGACATCACGCTCATTCTTACACTACTCGCTAACAGCCGTACGCCATACCAGGAGCTGGCGAAGAGACTCAACCTATCAGTCAACGCCGTCCATAAACGGGTGCAGGCCCTCATCGACGAGGGGGTCATCCACAGCTTCACGGCGCGCCCTCACCTCATAGTCCTCGGTGCATTCGACGTCTTGATCTTTGGTAAGTCGAACACAGCGTCGATCCGGGACACAATGAGGAGGCTCTCGGAGAACGACTCGGTCTACTGGGTCGCCGTCGCGAGTGGGAATTATCTCTTCGTCGGTTGTTACATTCGAAACATAGGCGAGCTCGAACACATTGCGGAGTTCATCCGCGAGAAGGGGGAGATGCCGGAACCAAAGGTCGGCATAGTAAACTGGGGGATAGGTGCCCATCAAGCACCGAAGGGCGTACTCGACGAACTAGACTGGCAGATAATCTACCAGCTCAGAGATGATTCGCGTAAGCCGCTGGCGGAGATCGCGGAGGCACTGAACGCATCCGCGAAGACGGTGAGACGCCACCTAGACCGCATGATGAGCAAGTACTACGTAGAGTTAAGCATAAAGTGGTTCCCCGACAAGGGAAACGACATAATCACGATATTCCACATCAAGACGAGCGCCGGGAAGAGGGTCGACCCGATGGAGATCGCGAAGAAATATTCTCCGAACCTCCTCTACACCATGGTCTTCAGCAACCTCCCGGGGGAATACCTGCTCGTTACTTGGACGAGGAACATGAAGGAGCTGAAGGACCTAGGCAACTGGATCGAGGGGGAGGACGGCTTCGAGTCTGTCTGGCCGAACATCCTCTACACCGGGGAGATATATTCGACGTGGCGCGACAAGATGCTAGAGGAACGTGGGGAGCCACCGAAGAAGTAGAGCTACCAGTCACTCTTGCTCTCTAGCCACGACCTTCGTCTCGGGGTGGATCTCGGGCCACGTCCTCACGTAGGCCTTGACCCTGTCGGCGAGCTGGACCGTCTGGTCGTACCCCTGCTTCTTGATGAACTCCTGGATCTCCTTCTGGGTCTTCCTCTTCGCCTCCCACTTGTCGGCGTTGGCGACCCTGAGGAGGAAGCGAGTGTAGTTGGAGGCCGCGAGGCGGAGGTACTCCAAGTCTACCTTGTCGACGGTGTCGTACTTGCTGTGGCCAAAGCCTCTGCCGGTGCTGGTGCGGATCGTCTCAGGGTCTCCACCGCTCCCGCAGGGGACGCTGCGGAGGTAGAATGGCCAGTGGTCGCTGTACGGGCCGACGCGCTCGAAGTAGGGTAGCTCTGCATTCATCTCCTTGGCGCAGTTGTCCATGAAGGGCTCGAGCTCGGGGAAGTCGTGGAGGATCACCCCTTTCCGTGACTTACTGCCGCCGCGAATCGAGGTTGAGCATGAATCTGATGTCGTCCATCTCGTCGGCGTGCATGGCGGTGTAGTTGTAGCTTCCGTAGAGTCCAATCTCCTCCGCTCCGAAGCAGATGCAGCGGACGCGCCTCTTGAGTTTCTGCTTGACCATGGCGAGGTTTCGGGCGATCTCCATCACGGTCACTGTGCCCGAGGCGGGGTCCTCGGCCCCCTGGCTGATGTCGTGCCCATCGTAGTGGGAGCCGACGACGACGTACTCCTTGCTCTTCGACGTCCCGGGGACGTCCGCGATGACGTTGTACGTCGTTACCTCCATGTTCTTGTCAGTCGTCTTGATCCTGAGGGTGACCTCCCCCTCCCTCTCTAGTGTCCTGACGAGGTACATGCCGTCCTCGTAGCTCACGCTGATGGAGGGGATAACCGGACTAATGCCCCCCGTCTGCGGCCCGTAGGCGGGGTACTGGTTCATGAATATCCAGCCCTTCGCCCCCGCGAGGACGCTCCTCATGAACTTCTCAGACCTGTGGAGCGACCGCGTCATGCCCAGCGGGTTCGCGCTGCTCACCATGGCGATGTTGCCGTCGATCTCCTTCTTCCTCTTCTCGTACACGTCGACGGCGCCGTCCCCGAGCCAGACAAGCTTCGCCTCGACCTCTCCACCGATGCTGTGGGGGAGGCTTATGCAGTCGATCTCCTTCTTGAAGGGGCTAACCATCGTGAGCTTCGCGGGCCCCCTCCTCCAGCCCGGTATCTTATAGCTCTCGTAGTGGGCGTCCGGTATGGCATAGCCCTTCAGCTTCTCAACCATGTACTTGACCGAGGCGAGGTCCCCGGACGTCCCAGGGAACCTGCTCCCGTAGACATCGCAAAGCATTTTCAGGTTGTCCATCGGCTCTGACGACGTGTATATCTCCGAAACTATCTTCTTGTCAACCTCAAGCCAGGGATTGGTCAAAACTAGCGCACCGGAGAACTGTTCGCGCGCAGCCGATTTAAAATATTATATAGAAAGTCCATTCAGGCCTGCGAGCCCTGTTATTTGTTAAACTGAATTCGATGCTGATCCTCGACGGTAGATGTTGAACTGTCGAGGCGAAGGGGGAGAACCGGGTCAACGTCACCTCTACTGAGACGATACGCATTGATTAAAATCACTCAGTCCCAGAAACACCAAGACCAAAAAACTGACCTATTGAAAAAAGGTTCCGAATTTTAAGACGTTGAGATCAGAGGAGGGGTGCCGTGACCGCGATCACCCTGACCTCGTCGCAACTGTCCTCGCATCGATCGGTTATGTTCTCGAGGGACTCCATGAAGTCGGAGAGAAGAATAGCTTGACCGATCTCGACCGACTTAGTGGTGAGCCCCGAGATGGATCTCCTCCCACGTCTGGAAGAGGCCATCCATCTGCTCCTCGAGCCGCTCAACCTCGTCAGCCGCCTTCAAGGCGTCCTGGAACTCCCTGTCGGTCAACTTCTCGATGCAGTCGTCGAGCTTTATGACGCAGCTCTTTATCACGCGCGCCATCTCGCCGGTGGTCACCTTCACGTCCTCAGGCATATCCTTGAGGCTGAACTCGACGAGTATGCGGCCGGTCTCGTTTATCCAGTCTATCACATCGTCGATCTGCCTCGCCAAGCGCATCAGGTCCTCCCTCTCCGAGACCGGGAGGTCACCCTTGGCGAGCTCACCGATGATCTTCCGCTTGAGAAGATCGGCCTCCTTCTCCTTGAGCTGAAGAACCTCGAAGCTCCGGACAAGATCCTCCCTCTTCCCCTGAAGGGAGAAGTTTATGCAACGGTCCAGCAGCTCTGCGGCCATCACGGTCGTCTTGGAGTGTTCGAGGACCATGCTGATAGCTTGGACCTTTCTGCGCGTCTTCAGCCAACTCTCGAGTGGTTTCACAGTTACATCACAGCCTATTCAAGTGATAGAGCTTTCTCCAGCCCCTCCTCTGGGGCCCTGAAAACGAGTAGATTCTCGACTGGCAGGGTAACATATGCCTTATCTCCGATAGCTAAACTCGTCTCCTCGCCGGTGATCGGCATTTTCACGAGGAGAGATACGCCGTTCTCGGTCTTTACAGTATACCTCATCGAGTCTCCGACGAAGCTCGCATCGACGATCTCGCATTTTATAGCGTTTTCTTTTTGAGGCTTCCTGTCTATATCGATGAACTCGGGGCGGATAGCGAGCACGCAGGCTTCCTTTGCACCAAGTGAGGGATCGAGATCACATATTGCCCGTATTTCTGAGCTATTCACGTCGATGGCGAGCTCGGCCCCATTCGCCTTGGTCACCTCACCGCCTATAAAGTTGGCCTCGCCGAGGAACTTGGCTGTAAAGAGCTCTTTCGGCTTCATGTAGAGCTGCTCTGGGGGGCCGACCTCGACGATCCTCCCGGCCTTCATGACGACTATTCGGTCTGAGATGGATAGTGCCTCCTCCTGGTCGTGGGTCACATGAATAGCAGTTAGACCTAGATCCTTTACGAGTCGCCGGAGCTCGTATCGGAGGACTGTTCTTACCTTGAGATCGAGGGCGCCGAGCGGCTCGTCCAGGAGCAGTAGGGTTGAGCCCGATGTGAGGGCTCTGGATATAGCAGTCTTCTGCCTCGCACCGCCACTGAGTTCCTTGGGGTAGAGGGCCACGTAGTCCTCAAGGTTCATCATGTGGAGCATCTCCTCGACTGGCCCCTTACGCTCAGGGGGTAAAGCACCACGAATCATGAGGCCATATGAGACATTATCATAGACATTCATGTGGGGGAAGAGGGCTATCTCCTGGAAGACGTAGCCGATCCCCCTATCCTCGATTGGTAGAGAGGTCACGTTCCTGTCGTCAATTAGTACATCTCCCGCGTCTTGCTGGACGACGCCGGCGATCGACTTGATGAGTGAGGTCTTTCCGCATCCGCTTGGGCCGACTATCGAGAGGTATTCCCCGTCGTGAATGGTGAGGTTGACACCGTTTAGGGCGATGACGGGACCATAGTGCTTGCTGAGCCCTACAACCTTGATCTCCGGCATCTAGCTTGCCTCCAGCTCGCCCTGCAGCCCGAGCATCGGGTACTCGTAGACGTGTGAGTTCACCGGGTCGAAGCTGATGCTCACCCAATCGCCGTGCTTGAGTTCCCTCCTCGCCTCTTTGAGGGGGAGGCGCGCGGCGACCTCGTCGCCATTTGTTAACCTGACGACGTAACGGATGTGGCTGCCCAAGAAGTGTACTTCTATTATCTCCCCCGATAGCCTGTTGGGCTCGTCCCCCGTCGGTTCAGGTGTCAGCGAGGTCTTCTCCTCCCTGATAGCTACTATGACTGCCTCCTCCGGTTCGAAGCTTGAGTCGAGGACACGGATCTTTAGACCCTCCCTTATTGTCAGGGTGCTTCCCGCCCTATACCTGCTCTCGACTATTGCCTCGAAGAAGTTCGTGTTTCCGACGAAGTTGGCGACGAATATCTTCTCCGGGCGATTGTAGACGTGGTAGGGTGTCCCATACTGCTGTAGTCGCCCCCTCCGGAGGACGAGGATACGGTCGCCTATGGTCATGGCCTCCTCCTGGTCGTGAGTCACGTGGATGACGGTGAAGCCGGACTCCTTCGCAAGCCTCCTGAACTCGGTTCTGAGTTCTAGGCGTAGCCTGACGTCGAGGGCCCCGAGTGGTTCGTCGAGTAGGAGTAAGCGGGCACCCGATGCGAGGCCCCTCGCGAGGGCCACGCGCTGCTGCATGCCTCCACTAAGCTCGTTCGGATAGGCGTCGGCGCGTTTGTCAAGTCGGACGAGTCGGAGAACATTCATCGCGGTTTCTTCAGCTGCAGCCCTGCGGTTATCCTTGGCCAATGGGCCGAATGTAACATTTTCTAGGACGGTCATGTGGGGGAAGAGGGCGTAGGTCTGGGGGACGTATACAGCGTTCCTATCCTCAGCGGCGACTCCTTTGGTATTCCCCGAGTCCATGAATATCTCCCCCTCATCAGGGTTGATTATACCCGCAATAGTTCGGAGCAGCGTCGTCTTCCCGCTCCCCGTCGATCCGAGGATGCAGACATACTCACGATCCTTAACCTCGAAGGTCACATCGTCGAGCGCCTTTACGTCGCCGAAGCGCTTCGTCACGTTCAACAATCGAAGTGCGGGCATCTCACTTCTTCCCCCTGTACACTACGAGTCTAAGCACCAATAGAGCGGTGAACGAGGTCAGAACTAAGAACGCGATTCCCAGTGCGATATCGGACTGGGTCGCTGGCACCTGCTGCTTGACCCACGAGACTAGGAGCACCGGGGCGGTCTTCAGGGTCTGGGAGACCGCGGTCGCGGCGCCAGTCTCGTCGACGCTCCTCGTGAAGACGAGTATCGCCCCGGAGAGGAAGCTGTACTTGGTGAGTGGGACTATAATCTTCCTGAAGACGTGTAGGGGCTTGCTGCCTAGGGTCCTCGCCGTCTCCTCCATCTCCTCGGGTATCCCCTCTATCGCGGCTGCCATGGCCTGGACGAAGTAGGTGTATGTGATCGTCATGTGGGCTAGGACGAGTATCCAGAACTCGGGTAGGAAGCCGAATGAGCGCCAGAATATTCCGAGGGATACGCCGAGGGCCACGCTGGGGACGACTATCGGGACGTTCACGACAGCGTCGAGGAGGGTCGTCCAGAGCCTACCGAGCCTCTTTCTCGCGATGAGAACGGCGACGGGCAACCCCAAGGCGATGTTGATCAACGTCACGAGCACGCTTATTGTGTAGGAGAGGGTCATCGCCTGCCAGTAACTTGACCAGACTCCGACTCCGGAGATCGCCTTCTGAAGTGTCCCATCAGTCAACGCGGTGAAGGCGGGGAATGTGATGTAGATCGCTGGGATAAGGACGAAGAAACCGAAGATGAATAGGGTAAGCCCGTTTCGAAAGTTTATACTCCCACCGGAACTCAGCTTCGCTTCTGGACCAGGATAGACCCGGTTTATCGGGATCTTCAGTCTGTTCCCAAGTAGGCGGATGAGGGCGAATACCGTTACTGAGGATATTATTAGTGTGAAGCTTACGAGGACCATGGGGCCTTGCAGGCCTGCGTCCTGGGCGTTCTTTATGAAGACGGGGCCGTTCTCGAAGCCACCGGCCACGATCACCGTTGCGCCGGTTTCTGACAGCGACCTCGCGAAGGCCAGTAGGAACGCGGCTATCAGCCCCGGTCTGAGGAGGGGGAGGGTCACAGTCCTCGCAATCGTGAATACGCGGGCCCCGAGGGTCTTCGCTGCGGTCTCGTAGACCGTGTTGTACGCGAGTAGTTCACCGACCATGACCCTGACGACTACCGGGAATGAGAATGTGAAGTGGAGCAGCAGGACGAGGATGAGGCCCGGGGCCACCGAGACCCCGAGGACGCTGATAGGCCCGGTGTTACCCCAGAAGAGGAGCGTCGAGAAACCCAGTGCCACCGTCGGGATGACGAACGGGATGTCCGCGAGGGCGTCTAATATGTTGATCCATCGTGATTTTCCCCTCGCAATGTACCAAGCGAACGGCAGGCCGGCTAAGAGGTCAAGCGTCGCTACGGAGAGCGCTATGGCGAAGGACCAGAATATCGAGGCCTCCGCGCGTGTGAGAAGATCACTATTGGAGAGAACCTGCCCCGCTAAATCGAGTTTGAAGGTTATACCGAGGATTGGGGGGAGCAGAATGAAGGAGACTAGGAAGACAACGGCGAGGATGTACACTGCCCGCCTTGACTCGCGGTGAGACGACAGCTTATCGAGCCTCACCATAATCGAGTCAAGCAACCGATTCGCCATCTTCCCTACTCCAGTATATAGCCACGATAGTGATTTTAAGGATCGAAAGTAGTCTATCACCTTTATAATTTCCTTTCATAGAAAATATATTCCAACATAATCTATATAATCTATATAAATTTCGTTCTCAGGACTGTGCGCGGAATCTAATGCGCGGGCAGGCATCCTGAAAAGGGATTTAAGCGAAGCACCTCAACCCTATTTGGCTGCCGACTTGAGCGTGCTCATATTCACAGATAATCCTGGGGTTCAGGAGGTAAAGCTCGTCGCCGAGGAGCTCAGGAGTGGAGGGACTAGGGTACGATCCATGGCGCCGTGGGACTTCAGCCTGCCAAATATGCCCGATCTCGACGCCGGCGTGGTATACGCGCCAAGCAACATGCTCCACCGCGGGAGCACGTACGAGCTTACGCATAGGCTGCTGATTCTCCGTGAACTCGAGAAGAAGGCGACGGTCGTCAACCCGGTCGAGTCGATGCTCCAGTACTCTAAGGAGCAGCTAACGATGAGACTAACGAGACTGGGTCTACCCCACCCCAGGACGATCGCCACGGAGAACGTCGAGGAGGCGTACGCCTTCGCCCATGACCTCCTCGAGCGGGGAAGGGAGGTTGTCCTCAAGCCCACCTGCGGGGCGAGGGGGGTTGGGGTCACGAAGCTCAGCGGCATAAGGAGGCGGGACGACCTCCTCCAGTTCCTCGTCTGGTACACGCGGGAGCACGCCGAGGGGGTCTACTACCTCCAGGAGTACATACCGAACCTCGGCTACGACGTCCGGTGCCTCGTCATAGACGGCGAGGTGGTCGGCAGGGAGAGGAGGTTCAACCAGAAGGACTTCCGCTACAACGTCGCCGTGGGGGGCTCCGCGGAGGTGTTCAGCGACCCGATCTACGACGACCTCTCAGTCGCCGTCGCCGAGGCAACCGGGCTGAAGATATGCGGAGTCGACATTCTCCCCGGAGAGGACGGCAAACCATACGTCCTCGAGGCGAACTGCTACCCAGGCTACAAGGCCCTCATGGAGGCGACCGGCATACCCGTGCACGCGAGGATAGCTGACTACCTACGGAGTCTACTCGGTTAGTTCCTCTTCCTGCGTCGGCTTCTCAAAGTACCTGTGTAGCGATTTGGGTAACGCCTTGTAGTCGGCGCCCTCGATTTTGGGGGTGAGGTCGATGCTGTTGTATGTGTCCATGAAGAGGACGACCTTGTCCCCCTCCCCTTTACTCCTCAGCCAGTCCAAGCCACCATATAGCGTCTTCGAAGTATATGTTGGGTCGAGAGTGAGCCCCTCAAGCTCCTTCGCGGTCTCAATCGTAGATACGCATTCGGGTGTGAAGGCCGCGTAGCACTTGCCCAGATAGTCCCCGAGTATGATGAGGTTCTCCGGCTTCGGCTTCACCTCGGGGACGCTCGGGTCCGCCTTCCTCATGAGTGCGTTGATGTTACTCATCATCGAGGCGAATTTACCCTCCGTTATGTACCATGGCATAGATACCCTGACGGCTGCGACTCGGGTCTTCATCCCGGCGAGCTTGAAGCCGAGCTGGAGCCCCGAGGCGGTGCCGAGGCTCCCCGCCGCGGCGAGGACGTAGTCGGGCTCCGGCATCTCTCCCTGCTCGATCTGCCTCTTGATCTCCAAGGCGGCGTTGACATAGCCCATGTTGCCAACAGGGCTGCTCGCCCCCGCGGGGACGTAGTACGGCTTCTCACCCCTAAGCCCCTCCGAGGCGAAGGTTAGGCCGAAGAGAAGGAACTCGGCTAGGGTATTCGGGGCGTAGTGAAGCTCCGCCCCGTAGTGGTGGTCGAGGAGGAGATTCCTGCGGACGTACTCGGCGTTGGGCTGGTCGAAGACAAGGCCGATGACCCTGAAGCCGAGGCTTTTGCCGTATATGGTTGTGGCGAGGACCTGGTTCGAGCCCGAGCCCCCGACTGTGATGAGGGTCTTCCTCTTCTTCGCCCTCGCGTCAGCGAGGACCCACTCGAGCTTCCTAACCTTGTTCCCACCGTATGTGCGGGAGCTCTTGTCCTCGCGTTTGACGTAGAGGTTCTTGAATCCCTTTGCTTCGCCGAGTCTCTCCAGTTGCTGGATTGGTGTCGGGAATTCCCCGAGCCCAACCCAAGGGATGACATCGAGGCCGGGGTAGGTTTCGAAGATGATGGGCTTCAAGGGGGGGCGCCACGGGTTAGGGTCGTCCGAGGACTGTTTAAGATTAACCGCTTTATATGAGTCTACCCGCTTCTGTGAGTCGCTCTATCTCGGCATCGATATCTGATTCGGGTAGTTGGATCTCGCATGATATGCTCCCGTCATCTTCGCATATGAGGGCGTAGCCCCGCGTCTTGAGGACCTTCAGGAAGATGATCCTCTCTTCTATCTCAAGGAGGTTAGTCTTTTCACACCGGCAGAGAGGGACTATCACCTCGACGAAGTATTGGGCCTCTTTTTGTTTGATCCGCGCCCCGACCCCGACCCGTTGGTCTCCGTGGGATTGTAGGGGGGTATAGGATTCTCCCTGTGGGGAAGAGAGAGCCTCTCTCCTCAAGACTTCAAGATCGATGGGCTGCATGGCGCCTTCCTCAGTTTTTCCCGAAGCGACGGAAGGTGAGGACACCCACTATGATGATGGCAGTGCTGGCCCCCGTTACGGTTAGGAGGTCGTTTATAATCGTGGGGCTCGTGACCGGGGCACCTCTAAGGAAGATGCTGGTCAGTGCGTCTGTGACGTACCATGTGGGCACGAAGCGGGAAATGTACTCGGGGGCAGGGACGAAGGTACCAAGGAACATGAGGGGGAGTATAAAGACGAAGCTGATGCCCGTCGCAGCCCCGCTGTTCCTAGCAAACGCGGCTGTAATTAGGCCGAGGCCTACACTGGTCACGGTAAGCGCCAGCACCGCAGCGAAGGCAACAGCTACACCGGCGACCCCTCCGAGGGGTCTAAAACCCATCATATAGGATGCGACGAAGACCAGTGCGACCTGGACTGCTCCGAGGATGATGTTCGCGACTATGTGACCAGCGAATATGTCACCGACAGTCGTGGGCGTCACGCTTATGCGTCTTAGGATGCCCTGTTCGCGCTCAGTCGTCAGGGCTTGGGCGACCAACATTATGAGGAAGACGGCTGCGTACCCGAAGAGGCCTGGGGCCATGTATGAGAACTGACTTATTCTCTGGGCCTCAACGAGTGTCGGAGTCCCGATGGTGATGGGTGTGTCGACCTTGTTTGTTACCTGCGTCACAGTGGTGAGGGACTGCTGAATGATTGATGGGATGGCAGCGCTCGCCACCATGGAGCCCTCGTCGATCGAGAGGCCGAGCGTCGTGTTGTGCCACTTTGATGGTAGCGCCGGGCTCTGAGTGTAGGACTGGATGCTATCGGTGAAGTCTATTGGGATTGTGAGGACCGCCTTTAACCTGCCCTGTTTAAGGTCTGATTGGGCCGCCACTGGGTCGGTGTAGTTCTGTATGGAGAGTACCTCGATGTGCGTGAGGACGCTTGTGAAGGCTGCTCCCGCTGGGCCAGCGTCCTGATTGACGACGGCAACGCTATACTTAGTCTCGCCTCCGCCGATTGCGCCGAAGCTAGCCCCGAAGGCGATAGTGAGTAGCAGTGGGAACACGATTACCATGAATAGGTTGGCGGGCTCCCGTATCGTCCTCTTCAGCTCCTTGACCATTAGAGCGGAGACCCTTCTCGCGTTCATCTAAGCCGCCTCCCGGATCTTCCGCCCTGTCATCGCGATGAAGACATCCTCGAGACTAGCAGCGCCGTGTTTTTGTTTGAGCTCCGCTGGTGTGCCCAGGGCTATGAGTTTCCCGTTGTCGATTATACCGACACGGTCCGCGAGAGCCTCAACCTCCTCGATGTAGTGGCTCGTGAGGACAACGGTTTTTCCACGTTTCTTTAGGTCGCGTATTATGTCCCATGTGGCGTGGCGACTCTGGGGGTCCATAGCGACTGTCGGCTCGTCGAGGAAGGCGATTGCGGGGTCATGAATGAGTGCCATTGCGAGGCTGACCCTACGAACCATTCCCCCGCTGTACTTCCCCGTCCGCCTTTCCGCGTCGGAGCCGAGGCCCACGGCCTCGATAAGCTGTGCTGTTCTTTCCCTGAGAAGCTTGGGCTGGACGCCGTGGAATGTGCCGAATATCTCAATGTTCTCGCGTCCTGTTAGGTAGCTGTAGTAGGCTGGCTCCTGTGGGCAGAGGCCGATTATCTTGTGTACCTTGTCTGCGTCCTTGGTGGCGTCGAAGCCGTTGATCTTTGCAGTGCCCGACGTGGGCTTGAGGATGCCGCAGAGGGTCTTGATGGTGACAGTCTTCCCCGCCCCGTTGGGGCCGAGTAGGCCGAAGAGCTCGCCCTCATTTATCGTCAGGGTGAGGTCGTCTACAGCGGTCTTGTCCTCGAACCGCTTCGTGAGGCTCTGGAGTTCAATCGAGTACATCGCTTCACCTTATGGGTTGAGGTTGTGGACACTGCTTATAGGTGTGTTTTAGCTCGTCAGGCTTGTTTCGGGCACTCGTGGATAGTTTGATGGGCGTTTCGTGAACCTGTTGGTTGAGGAATAGGCACCGGCTGTAATCGGCTAGTGTTAAATACCCTTTTCGACGCCTTCTAGTGAAAGGTGCCTGGTTATGCCGAGCAAGCCTTATGTGAAGTTGAACGCCGGTGACCCCGACGTCGAGGCCCCGAAGTACGCCATTGAGGCGGTTCAGGACGCGATAAAGAAGGGTGGCGATTGGACCCACTACGGTGGGAACGAGATCCCGAAGCAGTTCCGCGAGGCGGTCGTGGACTACTACAAGAAGTGGATCGGCCCGGAGTACAAGGAGTCTCAGGTCATCCCGGTGGCGGGTAGCAGCGCGGCCCTCTACATCGCGATGGCATCCGTCCTCAAGGAGGGGGACGAGATCATCCTCTGGGAGCCGAGCTACAGCAACCACTACGTCATGCTCAGAGACATGGGCATTAAGATGCAGATCCCCGAGCTGCCCAGGGAGAAAAAGTACCACATGGACCTTGACAAGCTCTCCAACTATGTGACGAAGAAGACGAAGGCGGTGCTGGTCTGCAACCCTAACAACCCGACTGGGTCGGTCTACACGAAGAAGGAGATCGAGGCGGTCGGCGACCTCGCCGAAGACCACGACCTCGCCATCTTCAGCGACGAGATCTACCTCCACTACGTCTATGACAACAACAAGTTCGTCGCCCCGAGCACTATCGGGAACCTGAAGGAGAGGACGATCAACATCATGAGCTTCAGCAAGACGTTCAGCATGACTGGCTGGAGGCTCGGTTATGTGATCGTTCCGGATAAATACCTAGTGAAGGCTCAGACTGTTGCACGTGTCACTGCGCCTAGGCCGGCGACCTTCGTCTACCCGGCGGGCGTCGCATGTCTACGCGGCGACTTCAAGTACGTCGATGAGAGGAGGAAGGAGTACTCCGCTCGCCGCGACTACTTCACTAAGGCGATCGACGACATGGGTATGCCCTGCCACAAGTTCGAGGGCGCCTTCTACGCGTGGTTCGACGCGAGGAAGTATGGCTTGAAGAGCGACGACTTCATCGCGAAGCTGGAGAAGGCGGAGAACGTGGCGCTGAGCAGCGGCGCGGCCTTCGGCACGAAGCAGGAGGGCTTCATCAGGGTGCCGATGACGGCTCCTATACCGGTGCTAAAGGACGTCGTCGAGCGCGTCAAGAGCTTCACGAGCAAGCTCTAGACGCCCCTGTCCCTTAAGTGCCCAGAAATGGACATGATTGGGACCCCATCAGGTCATTTTTAAGGCTCCTTCAGGCTTTTAGCGGTTGATTTCCGGTTATTTTGATCACCCACTCCCCTTTTTTAGATTCGTTGTTTTTCTCCTCATGTTTTTTATTGGTGGGCGTGGTGGTTTACCCATGCTCGTTTTGAGCGATAGCGACGTCGCGGGTTTGTTGACAATGAGGGAGGCCATCGAGGCGGTGGAGGGGGCCTTCGCCCAGCTTCGTCACGGGAAGGTGGTGATGCCGACTAGGAGCACAATCATGCTCCCTGAGTACAACGGCAGCATCAGCTTCATGCCCTCTTACCTCGAGGAGTCGAAAGCGCAGGCGACTAAGATAATCAGCATCTACCCCGACAACCCGAAGAAGGGGCTGCCCACGACGGCGGCTTGGATAGTCGTGAACGACCCAGAGACGGGGCAGATCAAGGCTTTCATGGACGGCACCTATCTGACGGGGGTCAGAACAGGTGCAGTATCAGGGGTCGCAGCGAAGTACTTAGCGCCCAAGGACGCAAGAGTCGCCGCCGTCTTCGGTGCGGGTGCGCAGGCACGCAACCAGGTTTGGGCAGCTGCAACTGTGCGGCATCTCGACGAGATCAGAGTCTACGACCCCATCAAACCAGCCGTGGACAGGTTTGCGGAGGACATGCAGAAGAAGCTCGGGATACCGATCATCAAGTCGGCGAGCGGGGAGGAGGCATGCAGAGGCGCCGACATCGTTCTCACCGCGACTACATCCAAGACCCCTGTCGTGAAGCGGGCGTGGTTGGGCGACAAGGTGCACGTCTCTGCGATAGGCGCTTTCTACCCGGACTGGAGGGAGCTAGAGACGGGCATCATAAGGGATGCGAAGGTCGTCATCGACGACTGGGAGGCTATAAGACTCGAGTCGGGTGACATCCTTATCCCGATCCAAGAGGGTGCTATCAAGGAGTCCCACATATACGCCGAACTCGGCGAGATGGTCACTGGCGAGAAGCTAGGTAGGACCCCCTCTGATGATCTTACCGTCTTTAAAAGTGTCGGCATCGCTATACAGGACTCCTCAGTTGCGAATCTCGTACTTAGGAAGATAAAGAAAAGCTGAAACTGCCCAATTTTTAGATAGGAGGAGAAGATAGTCATAAAGAAATATCAAGCTATAAAGTTAGTTTATTACCACACCTAAATGATTTCATGCATCAAGGAAGGATTCATTGTTAAACATGAAAAGATGTGTGGGTAAATCCACGCTCGTAATGCAACTGGTTTGGCACTAAGTAGTGTACCCAACTGGTGATAGAAGGTCGACCTCTCCTAGGACTTGATGAGGCTTTTTTTCGAGGCCTATTGCAAAGCCTATGTAAGAGTACTCTGAATAGCCGGTCGAGTATTATTATAAAGAAGTAGGCGTTTGGGTCGGGGCTTTTATCCTCAGACCGGGTATTGAATGTTTGTGGTTCGGTTGCGGATTGATGTTGTTATGCTGATAGGGGGTCTGCCAGAGGCGGATCTGAAGAGTAGGATCGAAATTCTGAGGAGCTACGCCTCGCCGGGCACCGAGATCAATCTCGTTATGACGAGGAACCCGCCGCCTTCGGTTGATTCACTGGCGGAGATGGAGCTAGCGGCTCCAGGTATACTTGAGCGCGTCGTCAAATCGGAGAAGGAGGGCGCGAACGCGGTGCTGATCTGGGGCGGCCATGACCCATCCCTTCTCTCGGCCCGGAGCCTAGTTGATATACCCGTCCTCGGACCCGGGAGTGCCTCGATGCATGTTGCGTCCTTCCTCGCCGACTACTTTAGTCTAATAGTTCAGCTCCCAGAGGTGGAGCAGTTGGCATGGCGCCAGATAAGGGACTACAGGCTTGAGGACAAGTGCGTCGGTGTTTACAGTGTCGACATCCCTGTGTTGGAACTGGGGAAGCCGGAGAGCTACGATGCTGTGAAGGAGACGGTCATCGAATCAATCGATGATGGGGCGGACGCCGTCTGCTTTGGCTGTATGGCTCTCAACAACCACGTGGATAGACTCACGGAGGAGCTCAGGGAGTCCTACCCGGGGGCAACAATTATTCACCCAGGGAGGACATCGGTCAGATTAGCGGAGATGCTTGTCGAGCTGGGCTTGACCCAGAGCCGGTTCACCTACCCAAGCCCCCCGAAGCCAGTAAAACTCTAGACTTTACTACTGATAACAACTCAGTTCAATACATCCTCAACATCTTCGAATAGTTGTATTTCTTTCCAAAGGTAACTCCAAGAGTGACGGCTTTTTCACTCGAATCATAATTACAAATAATAGATAAGGTCTAACATAGTTAATTGAATATGCAGAAAATCAGCGCCCTCTATCGGGTTCTTCTCGCATTCGAGTTTATTCTCATAGTTGTTCTATTCACTCAGAGGGGACTAATTCTGAGTGACGCTTCCTCGTATCGAGTTGCTTGGACTACTACATGGGGAGGACCATTTAGAGATTATTCATATGACGCCGTGTTTTCCGGCGATGCTTTGTTTGTCACGGGTGCCTCCTTCAGTTATGGTCCCAGTCCTATTAACCTGATTCTGCTGAAGTATAGTGAGGATGGGGAGTTAATCTGGAATCAGACTTACTGGAATGGAGGCTACACAATGGGACGCGGTCTCGCCTCCTATGGAAGCTCAATCTATATCAGTGGAATTCACATGGTCGAGAACGCCTCTTATTCACTACTACTCAAGTACGACCTAGACGGGCAGCTCATCTGGTCGAAAGAGTGGCGACCAGGACCCAACGCCAAGTCGAGTGGCGTCGCCATAGATGATAGGGGCAATATCTACGTCACGGGATACGTAATTCTATCATCTCTGGAAAATAGGGAGTTCCTTTTAAAGTACAGTGAGGATGGAAATCTCCTTTTCTCAAAAGTGATCGACTCCAATGGCACGGAGACAGCCTGGGGCCTATCAGTGAGCGACGCGGTTTACATCTGTGGAGAGGTGACTTACAACACTACAATCATGGAAACTACCGGTGTATCCACCGCCAAGATGTTGCTTAGGAAAGTCAGTCTAGATTGCGAGTTAATATGGTCGAGGGAATTATCGATTGGATTAGACAACGTCGCTAACTCCGTTGACTCAGTGAATGAGATAGTTGTTGCGGGTTATACATTATACAATAATGGAACAGCGAAGAGTGTACTACTACGATATAGTGAGAATGGCGACTTGAAGTCTACCCAGATCCTAGGTGGATCCCCGATAGAGGACATGGCCTGGGGCGTAGCTAAGACTGGATTATACACGTATTTAGTGGGCCATTCTCGACCCTCATTAACAGACTTAGGAGATGCATCTGTGTACAAGCTGGACCCGGACGGTAAGGTGCTCTGGGAAAGCTATTTTCGTGATTATAGCATAGATAGGGCTAGGGCAGTCACCATCCACGGTGACGATGTCTATGTTGTTGGGGAGAACTACTGGAGGACGCTTGACATGCAGGTCCTCGTTATGAAGTATGTTTCACCAAACATCGTTTTGACTCCCGAAGAATCCCAAGTCTTAAAACTTTCGCCAATTGGCATAGGAATCCTACTCATCATCGTCACAATTTATAGATTAACTTGCATTCGATCTATGAAGAAAAAACTAACCTGGGACTCCGCGACACACTAATTGAAGTAGCTATCTAATGCTCATCGAGCTTAGAATCGCTGAGAACGGGTTTATCTCGTGTGAGATTATTAGATAGCCGTCATCAAAATTAGCTTAAAAACATTAATGGTGTATGTAATTTGGATGTTATAAATGCACTCACTAAGGCGTAAGGACAAGGAGATCACCAACGAGGCCGAGGTGAGGGCAATCCTCCGCGAGGCTCAGCATGTTACTATTGCGATGAGCCTCGGCGATGAGCCCTACCTCGTCACTCTAAGTCATGGCTACGACGATGGTAATGACCGTATCTACTTCCACTGCGCTATGGAGGGAAAGAAAGTCGAGATTCTGAGGGAAAACCCACGCGTCTGGGGGCAAGCACTCGTCGACAATGGCTACCAGCAGGGGAGCTGCGACCACCTCTACAGGACGACCCAGTTCCACGGCTGGGTCACTTTTATCGATGACCAGGAGGAGAGAGAACATGCACTCCGAATCATGATCAGGCACCTCGATGAGGACCCGGAGAAGATCATTGATGAGCAGATCACACCCCACTCCACGGGGCGCATCCTCATCGGCAGGATCGACATCGACCACATGAGTGGAAAGAAAGCTGATAAGGTGATTGTGCAGCTCTAGTCTTCGTCTCCGTGACCTGGACGCCGAGGCGCTCGAGAAGCGAGTAGAGGCCGCCCCTCTCCATGATGTCGGGGCCCTCATCGAACTCCTTCCTCGCTAAGTTCCCGTCGTGTATGAATTTGGCAACTCCTATGCGTAGCCTTCCATTAACCAAATCGAGTAAGGCTAAAATCATCGATCAAAGAGATAGCTTCCCCCATCTGGGCCGTTATCTTAAAACACGAGGCGAGATAAGTTCACCTGATTAGACCGGAGTGAGGCCATTGGTTAAGAAGTTCAAGGTGAAGGTGGACGAGGCAACTTGCAAGGGCTGCGGCATCTGTGTCCACATCTGCGAGACGAAGGGGGGTAAGAACCTCAAGTATGGGCAGAAGAGGACGCTCCTCGGCGGGAGCCTACCCGAGGGCGCTGACAAGTGCACGGGTTGCCGTTGGTGCGAGAGGTATTGCCCAGATTTCGCTATAACAATCGAGGAGGAAAAAATCGATGCTTAAGCCTGGTAAACATCTAGCCCTCGGTAACATAGCGTGCGCAGAGGGAGCGCTCCGAGTCGGGTGCCGACTCTTCGCCGGCTACCCCATAACCCCCGCCAACGAGATCACTGAGTACATGAGCGGCGAGCTCCCCAAGGTGGACGGCTTCTTTCTCCAGATGGAGGATGAGATCGCGAGTATCGCCGCCTGCATCGGTAGCAGCTGGGCGGGCGCCAAGTCCATGACGGCAACCAGCGGCCCCGGCTTCAGCCTCATGCAGGAGAACCTCAGCTACGCCCACATGACGGAGACGCCACTCGTCGTCGTCGACGTGCAGCGCAGCGGCCCCTCTACAGGGCAGTCGACGGACGCCTCCCAGCAGGACTTCTACCAGGCACGATACGGCGCACACGGCGACTACGAGATCATAGCTCTAAGCCCCTGGAGCGCCCAGGAGATGTTCGACCTAACGGTCCGCGCCTTCAACCTCGCCGAGCAGTACAGGACCCCCGTCTACTTCCTAGCCGACGGCATGATCGGCCACATCAGGGAGGAGCTGACGGTCCCAGAGGAGGTGGAGATAGTGAACAGGAAGGCTCCCTCGGGCTCCAACGTTACCCCATTCGGCACCGACGACCCTAGCCTCGTCCCCGAGATGCCGAAGTTCGGGCAAGGCTACCGCCTCCAGGTCACGGGGAGCAGCCACCGCCCCAACGGGGTCCGCGACTACAGCCCCAAGGTCCACGCCGACAAGGTGAGGAGGATCATGAAGAAGATTACGCAGGCTGAGCCCAAGATCAGGGACGTCGCCAAGGTCGACCTCGACGACGCCAAGGTGGCGGTGGTCAGCTTCGGCGCCTCCGCGCGCCCCAGCTACGGGGCCATCAAGAAGCTCCGCGAGGAGGGAATCAAGGCTGGGCTACTCAGGCTAAAAACCCTATGGCCCCTCCCAGAGGAGGAGTTCGCGAACCTCGCCAGCAAAGTTGACGCCATCCTCGTCGTCGAGATGAACGCGGGTAAGCTAGTCCGCGAGGTTCAGCGCGTCGCCTGTGGGAAGACAAAGATCGCCTCGCTAACCCGCCTCGGCGGCGTTACTCCAACTCAGGGTGATATAGCCCAAGAACTCAGGAGGCTCGCGCAATGAAGAGTTTAGGAGAGCTAAAGGCAGACTACATAGTCAACAACCTGACGGCGTTCTGCCCCGGCTGCGGGAACGGCATGATCCTCAACTGCTTCGTCCGCGCCGTCGACGACCTTGGGTGGAACGTGGACGACATGCTCTGCGTCTCGGGCATCGGGTGCAGCAGCTGGATCCCGAGCCCCCACTTCAGGGGGGACACCCTCCACACGACCCACGGGAGGGCACTTGCATTCGCGACAGGCGCGAAGGTGTTCAACCCATCTCTGAAGACGGTGGTTTTCACTGGTGACGGGGACGGTGCGGGGATAGGTGGCAACCACCTCATCCACGCGGCGCGCCGGAACATCGGCCTCACATGCATACTCGTCAACAACTTCAACTACGCCATGACTGGCGGCCAGATCGCCCCCACTACTCTACACGACTCCAAGACATCGACGAGCCCCTATGGGAACCCGGAGCAACCATTCGACATAGCCAAGCTCGTGGCAGCGGCGGGCGCCACATACGTCGCCAAGTGGACCACGAACCACGTCCTCGAACTCACAAAGAGCATGAAGGAAGCGATGCAGAACCCCGGCTTCAGCTTCATAGAGGTCCTGAGCCAGTGCCCGACGCAGCAGAGGAACATCCTCGGCGTCCGCGCCCCGGCCCAGGAGCTCCCCAGCAGGCTCCTCGACATGCTAGCGGAGAGCACCTATATTGCAGACAGGGAGGAGAGGAAGAGCTACATCTATACGGTCCTCGCGGGTGAGCCCGAGGCAGCGATCAAGGCTGTCGAGAAGGCCCTCGGCGACACCGGGAAGGCGCAGCTAGTCGACCACCTCACCCTCGGCAGGGTCGCCCGCGTCGACGCCCCCGACATCGAGGCCGCGAAGGCGAAGCTCGGGATACCCGAGGTGAAGCGCATAGCCGACGCCCACGAGGGAAAGCAGGAGATAGGCGTCTTCGTCAGGAAGCAGCGCACCGAGTACACTGAGGCGCTACGCGAGGTCGGGAGACGCGCCAGGGGTGAGCAGTTGATGCAGACCAACATAATGATAAGCGGCACCGGCGGACAGGGCATCCTCGCCGCCGCCGACTTCCTCAGCGAGGCACTCTTCAGGAACGGCTACCACGTCGTTGGGACCCGCAGCTACGGAGCGGAGGCCCGCGGAGGCAGCGCCCAAAGCGTGGTCATCGCGAGCGACAAGGAGATCTATGATATCCAGTTCGAGGCGAGTGACGCGATGCTCATCCTCAGCCTCCCCGCCTACAGGAAGTACATAGGCGTGGCGAAGGGTGGTAGCTTAGTCATGGTGGACAGCCGAGTAGTCACTCGCCTCAAGCCTGAGGAGGTCAGGAAGGACGTTGAGACCGTCGCGGTCCCCGCGGCGGACCTCGCCGAGAAGCTCGGCAACCCCATAGTCGCCAATATGGTGATCCTCGCCGCCTACACGAAGAAGACTGGCATCATCACCCTCGACCAGCTCAGGGACGCAGTGAAGATGCTGATGAGGCCCCAGTTCCACGAGCTTAACATCAGGGCGATCGAGGCCGGCGCCCAGGCCGTCTGAGGGAGAGGTACGAGCAGGGAATACCCGGCCCACCCAATCCCCGGTGTAGCGGGGATCGTCCTCCGCGGTAAGGAGATCATCTTGGTGAAGCGGGGGCGGGAGCCTAGCAAGGGGAAGTGGGGGATACCCGGGGGCGTCGTCGAGGTCGGTGAGACCGTCGAGGAGGCCCTCGTCAGGGAGGTCCGCGAGGAGACCGGCTGCGAGTGCAAACCACTCAAACACCTCACGACCTTCGACTCCATACGCAGGGACGATGACGGGCGCGTCCACTGGCATTACGTCCTCTTCGAGTACCTCTGCGAATACGTCTCCGGGGAGCCCAAAGCCAGCGACGACGCCGATGAGGCGCGCTGGGTTAGACTCGACGACCTCGTCTCCGTAGACATCATGGAATCGACCCGGGCCTTCGTGGAGAAGACCGCCAAAGAAGAGGGCCTCATCTAACCAATTGGATATAATTTATATACCAATTCTCCCAAGTGGTTACCCAGATGTAGGATGTCCGCCGACTTCGAACTTGAAGCGAAGGGGCTAAGGTGCCCCCTACCAATCATGAAGGCCACGAGGGCCATGAAGGACCTGAAGCCGGGCCAGATACTCAGGGTCACCGCCACGGACCCCGGCTCGAGGAGGGACTTCGAGGGCTGGGCGAAGAACGGTGGGCACACCCTCCTCGATGTGAAGGAGGAGAGTGGCGTCTACACCTACACGATAAGGAAGGGATGAATGTGAGCGAAGAGAAGAGACCGAAGAAGATGGCGATAATAGTCCACTCGGGGAGCCTCGACAAGCTCTACCCAGTCTTCATGCTGAGCAGCACGGGTGCCGCCATGGATGTGGAGACACACCTGTTCTTCACGTTCTGGGGCCTAATGGCCCTCAAGAAGGGCGGGCTCGAGTCAGCGGGCCTCCCCGACCTCATGACGGTGGGCACCGGCATGATGAAGGGGAAGATCAGGGATGCCAAGGTCCCTACGTTGACCGAGCTCCTGAAGATGTGCAGGCAGATGGGTAACGTGAAGATCTACGCCTGCAGCACGACGATGGAGATCATGGGTGTGAAAAAGGAGGAGCTAATCCCCGAGGTCGACGAGATCGTAGGCGCGGCGAGCTTCCTCAGCATCGCCCTGGACAGCGACGTTCAGCTGTTCATCTAGGTGCGGTTGATGGCCCGCCTAACCATCCTCCTCTGCCACAGCCCGTTCCACCACGAGTCCGTCGACGAGGCAATAGAGATAGGGCACGCCGCCCTGAGCAGGGGGCACAAGCTCGACCTCTACCTGATGATGGACGGAGTCTATTCGGTCTACAACAAACAGAGCGGGGAGTCATTCAACGTCGAAGCGGTTTATCAGAGGCTCTCCGACCTGATGTCTAAGGGCGGGAGGATCGTCCTGTGCAGGGTCTGCGCCGAGCTCAGGGGTGTATCAGAGGAGAGCATACCCAAGGGCATAGAGATCGGGGGCCTCTTCGACCTCAGCGAGTCAATAGCCGAGTCTGATGCGGTCCTCAGCTTCGCGGGGAGTGGATGAGATGCCCGAGAAGAACCTGCTGATAATCATCAAGTCTCCGCCATACACGACTCTGGACTACTACGAGGGGACGAGGGTCGCCGCCGGGCTCATCGAGCACAAGTTGAGGATACTATACACGGGCGAGGGCGTCTACGCTGCCACGAAGACCTCCGACAAAAAGCTGACCGGTCAATTTCTATCCGATTTACCCGACCTAGGTGTTGAGCTGTACGCCGACGTGGGCGCGATGAGGGAGAGGGGGATAGCTGATTCCGATCTCGCCTCAGCCATCGTGCCAGCCGATGCACAAAAAATTACCCAACTAGCCTCCGAGGCGGAGGCCTCCCTAGTCTTCTGAGGTGACCTGCGTGAAACTATTCATCATCAGGGAGCGCGACGCTGCTCAGCTAAGGTTAGCAGAGTCCATCGAAGGCGCGGCCATCGCACTCCTCCAGGATGGAGTGTACCTAGCAACGTCGCCAATCAAGGCAGAGGAGGTCTACGCTCTCGCCGGGGACGCTGAGAAGCGGGGCGTTAAGGAAAAACTCCAAAAGCGGGTCCGGCTCGTCGGATATGATGAGCTGGTCGCCCTGCTGCTCGAAGGCGGCAACACCGTGATCAATCTTTAGGGGGCTAATGTATGGACATCGATTCCGTTGATAAGCAGATTCTCGAAGCCCTGGCCAAGGATGCCCGCCTCAGCTACAGGGACATCGCGAAGATGCTGGGGCTGAGCCACGCGAGCGTCTCGGTCCGCATAAAGAGGCTCGAAGACGGCGGGGTCATCAAGGGCTACGCGGCTGTCATCAACCCGGACGCCGAGGGGCTGTACCCCCTGTGCCTGAGGATCTCGGCGAAGTCGGGCTACGAACTGGGGGAGATTGGTAAGAGAGTGGCCGAGTTCCCCGAGGTCTACGTCGTGATGAGGGTAAGTGGGGAGTGTGAGCTCCTCGCCCTGACCCTGAGCAGTGATAGACAGGCGGCTCTGGAGCTGCTCGCCAAGATCAACAGGGTAAAGGGCATCGAGAAGGCTGAGAGCCACGTTGTGCTTGAGTCCATAAAACTCTCTGGATTCAGCCTCAGATAGGCACCCTCGAAGGTTTTTAACGCCTCCCATCACTTGAGTGTGAGGCACCGTGATCAGGGTCAGCGTCGACGTCGGCGGGACATTCACAGACCTCGTCGCCCTCGACGAGGAGACTGGGAGGGTCGAGAACATCAAGGTCCCATCCGTCCCGAGGAATCCGGAGAGGGGTGTCACGGACGCTTTCAAGGCGTTCTTGCGCGAGCGTCCGCCAAGTGATGTGTGGATGATAGGCCACGCGACCACTATCGCGACGAACGCGTTATTGGGTCAGGTAGATCTCGATGTTCCCCGCGTCGCCCTCGTGACTACCAGGGGCTTCAGGGACGTCGTCGAGATCGGCCGCCAGCGCCGCGCAGAGGTCTATAACCTCTTCTTCAAGCGCCCAAAGATGCTCGTAGAGAGGAGGTTCAGGTATGAGGTGGGGGAGCGGGTAGAGTACGATGGCTCCGTTTCGATGCCATTGAATGAAGGGGAACTCGGCAAAGTGCTCAACGAGATCGCTGATCTCGGTGTCGTCTCCGTCGCCTTCTCCTTCATCAACAGCTACGCGAACGCCGCACATGAGGAAAGAGCACTAGCCATGGCGAAGGAGAGGAGGGCCGCCTCCTACCTCACCGCGTCCCACAGGGTCAGCAACGAGTACCGAGAGTATGAGCGCACGAGCACGGCCGTCGTCAACGCAGCACTCATGCCGATAATCCACAGGTACCTCACCCAACTCGGCGAAGACCTCAGTGAGATGGGGGTCGAGGCGCCTCTCTACGTCATGCAGAGCAATGGCGGTCTCTCCACCGCGGAGATAGTCGCTGAGAAGCCCGCCACGATAGTTGAGTCGGGCCCCGCCGCAGGCGTCATCGCTGCTGCCTGGCTTAGGCGAACTCACTGGGGCGAGGGACATAATCAGCTTCGACATGGGCGGAACGACCGCGAAGGCGGGCATGGTTCGGGGCAGGATGCCCGAGGTGGTCCCCGAGTACGAGGTGGCGGGCCACATACACATGGGCCGCCTTGTCAAGGGGAGCGGCTACCCGGTCAGGTTCCCATTCATAGACCTCGCCGAGTGCAGCAGCGGAGGAGGCACTATAGCATGGGCCGACGAGGGCGGCGCCCTCAGGGTCGGGCCGACCAGCGCCGGCGCATTCCCCGGCCCTGCCTGCTACGGGCGCGGTGGGGAGGAGCCGACGATAACCGACGCGAACCTTATCCTCGGCCGCCTAAACCCGAGCAACCTGCTTAGCGGCGGGATGCCCATCTACCCAGAGAAGGCGAGGGCGGCGCTAGCTGGGCTAGGGGAGGGGACGGGGATGAGCCCGGAGGAAACGGCGGTAGCCGTGATTCGCATCGCGAACTCGATGATGGGGAAGATACTCCGCATAGTCTCAGTGGAGAGGGGGTACGACCCCCGCGGCTTCACCCTCGTCGCATTCGGCGGTGCCGGCCCCATGCACATATGCGCCCTCGCTGAGGAGCTTGAGGTCGCCAAGATTATAGTCCCACCCAACCCGGGGATGTTCAGCGCCCTCGGCCTCCTAACCGCTGACATGTTTCACGACTACATCCATCCTATCGTCAAACGGATCACAACGATCGACCCGGTTGAGATGGAGACCGCGTTCCGCGAGATGGAGGCGGAGGGGCGCGAGACCCTCAGGAGGGAACACGTCCCGCCGGAGAAGATGAGCTTCCTGAGGCAAGCCGACCTCCGCTACCTCGGGCAGGCATATGAGCTAACGATCCCCGCCCCGAAGAGGGTCAATGGTGAGTCCCTTGCCGCTACGGTCATCGCCTTCCACAGGCGCCACAAGGAGGCATACGGATACTCCGCCGACGGGGAGCCCGTCGAGCTAGTCAACCTCCGACTCAGGGCGATTGGAGGCATTCCGAAGCCCGAACTCGGAGCAGCGAAGCAGCGCGACGTAGCCGAAGAGCTCTGGCACTCGCAGGGTCTACTTCGAGAAGGAGAGATGGGTTGAAACACCAGTCTACTCGAGGGGCGACTGGGAGGGCGGATTCCCCGGCCCCGCTATAATTGAGCAGTATGACGCTACCACCGTGGTCTACCCGGGCTGGGCGGTGGAGACGGATGGGGTGGGTAACCTCGTCCTCGGGAGGGCAACTGGATGATCGACAAGACGACGGTCGAGGTGATCCGAGGCGCCCTCGTCTACGCCGCCGAGGAGATGGGGATCGCGCTGAAGAAGTCTGCCTACAGCCCCAACATCAAGGAGAGGATGGACCACAGCTGCGCCCTCTTCGACCCGCAGCGGCGCCTCATAGCCCAGGCGGAGCACATACCCGTCCACCTCGGCTCAATGGCCTTTGGAGTACGGGAGGGGATCGCCGCCTACAAGGGCACACTGGGGCCGGGGGACATGATACTCCTCAACGACCCCTACATCAGCGGCACCCACCTCCCCGACCTAACCCTCATCGCCCCCATCTACCAAGGCACCCGCCTGCTCGGCTACGCAGCGAACAAGGCCCACCACACTGACATCGGCGGCAAGGCTCCCGGCAGCATCGCCGGCGACTCGACCGAGCTCTACCAGGAGGGGCTCATCATCCCGCCCGTCAAGTTCGTGAAGGCGGGCATCATCGACCCCGAGCTCAGCTGGCTCATCAGGAGCAACGTCCGGACACCAGACGTCCAGATGGGGGACCTCCGCGCACAGATTGCGGCTAACAACACGGGGATCAGGCGAGTTCTGGAGCTCGCGGGGCAGTATGGGGCGGATACCCTCCACCTCGCCATGGAGGAGATCATGGACTACTCGGAGAGGCGCATGAGGGCAGCCATCTCCTGCGATGCCTAGGGGGGTCTACGAGGCGTCCGACTACATGGAGGATGTCCCCGGCGTGGGCCTCGCCGAGATCAGGGCGAGGGTCACCGTCGACGGCGACGGCATCACCTTCGACTACTCGGGGACCTGCCCGCAGGTCGAGGCCCCGATAAACGCCCCCCTAGGCGTGACCATCGCGGGCATCTACTACACACTCATCACCGTCACGGACCCGACCATCCCCGTGAACGATGGCTGCTTCCGCCCCGTCACCCTACGCATCCCTGAGGGAACCATGATGAACCCACGAAGACCCGCACCAGTAGCCGGGGGCAACGTCGAGACGAGCCAGCGAAACGTCGACGTGCTCATGAAGGCGTTCTCCCAGATCACCCCCGGCAGGGTCCCAGCGGCGGGCCTCGGCACAATGAGCAACGTCAGCGTTGGTGGCATCCGCCGCGACGGGACGCCCTGGACCTTCTACGAGACCATCGGCGGTGGCTCCGGCGGCCGCCCGGACGGCGACGGCGTGGACGGCGTCCACGTCAACATGACAAACACTATGAACACCCCCATCGAGAGCCTAGAGGCATACCTGCCGATGCACTTCGTCTCCTACGGTCTGCGCCCTGACACGGGCGGTGCCGGGGAGTACCGCGGAGGCTGCGGCATCGATAGGAGCTGGACTCTCACCGCCCCGAAGGCGACGCTGAGCATCCTAGCGGAGAGGACGAAGATTCAGCCCTGGGGACTGGAGGGGGGTATGGGCGGGGCCCTGGGGGAGTACAAGCTCGTCAAGAAGGGGGGTGAGACACTGACCCTCCCCTCGAAGTGCACCGTCCAGATCGAGGAGGGGGACACCCTAATTGTCCACACCCCCGGAGGGGGAGGATACGGGTACCCGAGGAGGAGAGAACCACAGAGTGGTCCTCAGGGACGTGATGAATGGGCTCGTCTCCCTGGAATCCGCGGAGAGGGACTACGCTGTCTCGATCAGGGACGGTGTGGTGGACGAGGACAGGACCCGTCGGCTCAGGGCTGGGCCTTGAAGTAGCTCCTGATCGCCACCATCACTAGCCCGGCGGCGAGGCTGAAGACGGCGCAGAAGTAGAATATCCACTCAATCGGCGCCACGGAGACGATGCCGGCTATGACGAACATGCCGATGGTCCCGCCGAGGCTCATCATCATCCCCCAGACGCCGGTGGCGGAGCCCCTGTCTGCCAGCGGGAGGGACTCCATGACGACGGCTTGGCTAATAGGGAACTCGAGGACGGCGCAGAAGCCGAGGGCCGCCATTATGGCGATGAGCATTATGGGTGACTGCACGTGGGGGAGTATGGCGAATGCGGCGACGCTCGCCAGCAGCCCCGTCACGATCGGGAGGAAGCGCCCTATTCTATCAGAGACAGTCCCCACGATGGGGAGGGCCACCGCCGTCATTAGGGCGTTCGCTGTCAGAGCGAGCCCGATATCCACGGTGTTGAAGCCCAGCACTCCCGCTGCGTATATGGGGATGAAGGTGGGGAGCATCCAGTGGCAGAAGGCGTGGGCGAATACCGCGGCGCAGCCTGCGACGACCGCCTTGTTGCCGAAGAGTCGCCTCATCGTCGATGGGAACTCGTGGACGAGCTTCGACGTCTGCCCCGAAACCTTCTCCTCGCTCTTCCTCTCATGTTCCCCGCGTGTGAGGAGCATGAAGACGACGACGGCCGCCATCGAGACGACCCCCGCCATGACGAATATCTGACGGTACTCGGGGAAGTAGAGGGCGAGGAACCCACCTACGCTGGGGCCGATCACGGCGCTTATCGCCCAGCTCATGTGGTACCGCCCCATGGCGGCCCCAACCTGATGAGGCGGATAGAGACTCGAGGCGTACGACTCCGTCGGCGGGAAGAAGATGCTCACGCCTAGGCCGCTGACGAACATCCCCACTAACGGGAGCCACGCGTTCCACGAGACGGCGTAGATGAAGGGCACTATAGATATGAGGATGAGGCCGATGAGGATGAGCCTCTTCCTCCCTAATACGTCGCTCAGCGACCCGGCCACGAGGCGGAGGACGCTCTGCTCGATGTTCCTTATGTTGTAGACGAGGCCGATTAAAGCCGCCGAGATGCCGAGCTGCTCAAAGAATAGGGGCTGGAAGCTCTGGGGGATGGTCTCCCCGAACTGCACCATGAACGTGGCCCCCCATAGGCCGAGGAATATGAGACGCTTCTTGCTATCCATGCCATCGCCGTCGACTGATTACGATAGCAGGCGATGGGGCGGACATTAAAACCTTCCCAAAAAGGTGATTGTCTCAAAAAATCCTCAATTAGGCTCGCTGGAGTAGGGGTTATAAGCAGCCGACCCTCTGCAACTTCTGATATGTGTCTCGCCATCCCCGGGAAGATCGAGTCAATCGACGGCAGGGTAGCCATAGTCGACTTCGGCGGCGTAAAGCGCGAGGCGATCATAGACCTCATGGAGAAGGGCACCGTCAACCCCGGCACATGGGTCCTCGTCCACACGGGCTTCGTCATCCAGACGCTCGACGAGAAGGAGGCACTGGAGACGCTGGAGGCTTGGAGGGAGGTTCTCGCCAACACCCCGATGCCAGAAGACGAGCCTTAGCCGCGTCTGAGTTCGTACACTACCCCGTCCAGCCAGACTCCGTTAATCTCAA
The DNA here is from genome assembly GCA_963820555.1 of Candidatus Bathyarchaeota archaeon. GTDB lineage: Archaea > Thermoproteota > Bathyarchaeia > TCS64 > TCS64 > UBA8941. The sequence goes on along the minus strand of CAWGAT010000035.1, from coordinate 14,605 downwards.
CCGCCTTCTCCTTGTACTCTATCTCCCTGAATCCGAGTTTCTCAAGCACCATTATCGAGGACTTGTTACCCGGGTTGGCCTCGGCGACGACCCTCTCCACGGCTGATGCGAAGAGGTGTGCCATGAGGACCCTCGCCGCCTCGGTGCAGTAGCCCCTCCCACGCGCGGAGGGGATGACGCGGTAGCCGATCGGGACTGAGCCGTCCTCCTGGTGCCTGCCAACGGTCTGGCCGACCTTCTCACCCGCCGCCGTCTCGATGACGTACCATAGCTGACCCGGTTTCTCCTTCGGGAGCCATTCCATGAGCTCCTCCCGGGACACGGGCTCTAAGGGCTCGAACTCGCCAGAGTAGTTGGGGTCATTGTTCCACCTGAGGAGAAAGCCCACATCCTCGACGCCGAAGGGCCTCAGCTGGACCATTGTCCCTTTGATCAAGTTGCCCTTGAACTCGTCCTGGGGGTAATTATCGTTGCTGGTTTGTGGCGGGTAAACATAAAACGCTGGACACCTCTACTATCCTGAACATAGATGGTCGATTACTGGCGCGACTTCCCCGCTGGCCCCAACGCACCCAACGAGATATACGTCGTCACCGAGATCACGCGCGGTGGGCGGAACAAGTATGAGTACAAGGCGAAACAAGGGGTATTCATCCTCGACCGCGTCCTCTACACCTACTACCCCTGCGACTACGGCTTCATCCCGCAGACCCTAGACGACGACGGCGATCCACTAGACGTCATACTCCTCATAAACGAGCACACCTTCACGGGCTGCGTCACCGTCGCGCGCCCCGTCGCCAACATAAGGATGTGGGACGACGGCGTCCTCGACGACAAGATAGTCGCAGTAAGCACCACGGACCCCTTCTACAGGCACATCAATAGCCTCGCCGACATCCCGAAGAGCATGATAGACGAGCTCAACTACTTCTACAACAACTACAAGAGGCCGGAAAACAAGGAGACGCGAGTAGAGGTCTGGAACGACGTCGAGGACGCGAAGAGGCTCATCGAGGCTTCCCAGAAGAGTTTCTGGGAGAACTACGCTAAACTCAAGTCCTAGCCACCCCCCAGAAAGACATTAATCGCCTGTTGTCGGCTATGGTCCTAGGTGCGCGTTTTGGACCACGAGCGCGAGTTACTCATGATTCCGGGACCGACGATGGTCTCACCAAGGGTCCTCAGAGCCCTCGCCAAGCCGATATTGAGCCACGGCGCAGCGGAGTTCACTGAGGCATACACCGAGACGCTGAGGCTCCAGAAGAGCCTCTTCATGACGAGTGGGACGCCCTTCCTCCTCTCTGGGAGCGGCACCCTCGGCATGGAAGCCGCGGCGGCCAACCTCGTCGAGAAGGGGGACAGGGTTCTCTGCATAGAGAACGGCTTCTTCGGCGAAAAGTGGCAGGAGATAGTTCCCAGCCACGGAGGCGTCGCCGACCGCCTCACATTTGAGTGGGGGAAGGCGGTTGACCTCAAGCTTGTGAAGGAGAAGCTTGGCAAGGGCGGCTACAAGGCCGTCTGCGTCGAGCACGTCGACACAAGCACGGGGATCGGGAACCCCATCGAGGAGATAGGCAAGCTGGTCAAGGGCACAGACGTCCTCTACGTCGTCGACAGCGTATGCGGCATCGGCGGCATGCCCCTCAAGATGGATGAGTGGGGCATCGACTTCTGCCTCTCCGGCAGCCAGAAGGCCATAGGCGCCCCGCCGGGGCTGAGCCTCTTCTGCCTAAACGAGAAGGCTTGGAAGGCCATCGAGGCGAGGAAGACTCCCATCGCGGACTACTACACGAACCTCAAGAGGTGGCGCCCCATCATGGAGGACCCGAAGAAGTACTTCGCCACCCCCGCCACGGGGATGGTCCTCGGAATGCTCGAGGCGTTGAAGATCATAAACGAGGAGGGTCTGGAGGCGAGGTGGAAGAGGCACGCACTCTTCAGCAAGGCCTTCCAGGCGGGCATCAAGGGCATGGGACTGACGAGCTTCCCGGACGAGAAGAACCTCGCCCACACCCTGAGCGTGCCAAGGCTCCCCGAGTCCGTGAAGGGCAGCGACTTCCGCGTAGCCGTCGGTAAGTTCAACGTAATAATCGCTGGCGGCCTCGGAGCCGTCGCGGACAAGACAGTGCGCGTCGGCCACATGGGCAGCGACATGGTGAACGACCTCATGGCCACCCTCTCCGCGATGGAGATGGCGCTCCACCAGCTCGGCTACGTCAAGAAGCCGGGGGCGGGCGTCGGGGCGGCGATGAAGGTCTTCGCTAAGGCTTAGACAGCGCCCAGCCTCTTTTTAACGAGATTCTCCAAGCCTACACCGAGGGCTGTATGTGACTGAACACGATTCCTACATGAGGATGACCTTTGACCTCGCTGTCTCCGCGGCGGTTAAGGGCAACCATCCGTTTGGCGCCGTCCTCGTTCGCGGTGGCGAGGTAATACTGACAGCTGAGAACACGGTCAACACCGACAATGACCAGAAGAGGCACGCGGAGCTTAATCTCGTCGCGGAGGCCCGGAGGACTTGCCCACGGGGTGTACTCGAGGAGTGTACACTCTACGCGAGCACCGCCCCTTGCCCTATGTGCGCCTACGCCGTGTGGGAGGCGGGGATAAGGAGGATAGTCTACGGTGTCACCTACGAGACCTTCGCCAAGCTGATCACGGGAGGCGCCCCTTACATCCCATGCGAGGAGGTCTACAGGCGCCTCGGGACACCCGCCGAGATAACAGGGGGAGTCCTAGAGGAAGAAGGGGTCAGAGTATACAATCATTGGCCGAAGAAGGTTAATCCCCCTTCTTAGTCACCCTGCGCGTTAGGTATTTCCTCACCTCGTCTATGATGAGAACGGCGGGTGCTAACAGGAACAGGGCTAGCCAGTCCGCCGGAGCCAGTGCTGCTGTGCCGAAGATGGGCTGGAGGAACGGCGCGTAGACCATCAGTGCGAGAAGCACCAGCTCGACAAGTACACCGATGGGTATCCACTTGTTGCTGAGGGGGTTTGACTTGAACGCCGAGTGGAGGCCGACGCGTGTCGATAATAGGTTCCCGAGCTGCCCCGCCATTATGCCGACCAGCACCGCGGTCGTGCCCATCGCGTATACCCGCGGGTCAGTTATCGAGGCGGCACCGTAGTGCCAGCCTCCACGCCCCCAGACGTTGAAGGCGTACAACACCGTGATGGCACCGACTAGCGCCCCGATGATCGCCGCTCTCCCGAGCGTCTCGCCACCCATCAGCTTCACGCTCCTCGCCCTCGGTGGCCTCTCAAGAACGTCCGATTCTGGCGGCTCCGTGATTAAGGCGAGGGAGACGGGTATCTCAAGGAGGAGGTCGATGGCCAGAATCTGGATGACGAGAAGAGGGAGTGGGATGCCGAGGATTATGAAGGCGACGAAGCTGACGAGCTCGGCGAAGTTGTGGGTGTAAACGTAGTAGACAAACTTACGGAGGTTGTCGTATGTAGCTCTACCCAGCCTGAGTCCCTCGACGATAGAGGTGAAGTCGTTGTCAAGGAGCACCATGTCGGCGGACTCACGTGCCACGTCGGTGCCGCCCGCGCCCATGGCGATTCCCACGTTCGCCTCAATGAGGGCAGGGGAGTCATTCACCCCGTCACCCGTCACGGCGACTATCTCACCCTTCCCCATCAGAGCCCTCACGACCCTCAGCTTGTGCTCGGGGGTGGTCCTCGCGAACACCACCTCGCGGTTGTTGAGAACACGGGATAGCTCCTCGTCACTCATCCGGTTTAACTCGGAGCCGGTAACTGCCACGCTGTTCGATTCAGTTATTATGCCGACCTTCCTCGCCACCGCCTCCGCGGTGAGCTCATGGTCACCGGTGATCATGATGACTCTGACTCCGGCCCTCTTTGCCTGGCTGACGGCGGCCTCCGTCTTCGGCCTCGGCGGGTCGTGGAGAGCCGCAAGGCCGAGGAAGGTCAACTCCTTCTCTACCTCCTCAGGGGTCGCCTCTGTGCCGTTGTGTAGCTCCCGCGACGCTGAGGCGAGGACCCTGTAACCATCCGAGGCGAAGCTTGTTATCTGGCGGGTTATCTCAGCCACCATCGCCTCGGTGAGCCGCTCAGTCTTCCCGTCGTAGAATATGGATGTGCAGCGGGCTAGGACGTCGTAACATGAGCCCTTCGTGTATGCCTTCCTCGGCCCGCCGGAGGCATCATGGATGACGGTCATCATCCTCCTCGCGGAGTCGAATGGGAGAAGCCCCGTGCGTGGGTTCTCCGCTAGGGCGACCTCGGCGTTGAAGTCCCCCTTGCCCGCGAAGACGAGGAAGGCGCCGTCCGTGGGGTCCCCAAGCACCGACCAGCGCCCTATCCTGTCGGTCGGGGCCATAAGCTTCGCGTTCGTGCAGAAGGCGGAGACCTCGAAGAGGCTGACTAGGTGGGGCCTCTCCTCGGGGTTTATGCGCCTGCCCTCGACGGTGACGAAACCCTCGGGGCTGTAGCCGTCCCCGGTGACCTCGAAGACCTTCCCCGCCGCCCACAGCTTCTCCACCATCATCTCCCCGCTCGTTATCGTCCCCGTCTTGTCGACGCAGAGGACGGTCATGGAGCCGATTGTCTCTATGGCTGATAGGCGCTTGACGACGACGTTCCTCTTCGCCATGCCGAGGGCGGTGATGGCTAGGCTCAGCGAGACCGTGAGCTGGAACCCCTCGGGGACGAGACTGATCATCACGCCGATTGCGAAGAGGATGCTCTCGATGACCGTGAGGTTGACGAAGGTCTTTGCGACGAGGAAGAAGAGGGCGCCCACGGCGACAGAGAGTACGAGGTTGAGTTTCGCAGTCCTGTCGATGTCCCTCTGCAGTGGACTGAGGGGGTCCTCAATCTGGCTCGAGAGAGCGACTATGCGCCCGAACTGGGTGTCCTTACCCGTCATCAGGACGACGCCCCTAGCTACGCCCGAGACCATCGTGGAGCCCGCGAAGAGCAGGTTCTGATACTCCACCGCGCTGTTCACGGTCATCCCCGGCGTCATGTCGACGAAGCGCCTCAGCGCCTCCGACTCGCCGGTGAGAATCGAGTTGTCAACGGAGACCTCGAAGGCGCTTACGAGTCTGAGATCGGCGGGGACCCTGTCACCCTCATCGAGGACCACGACGTCACCGGGCACGACGTCTGATACCTCGACCTCCACCTCGACCCTGGTGCGGAAGACCTTAGCCTTCGTCGGTATCATCTTGGTGATGGTCTGAACGGCCTGCTCTGCGCGGTACTCTTGGAAGATGCTGAAAGCGACGTTGATTATCACGACAGCAAGTATCGCGGCGCCCATCTGCACCGAGCCAGGGTCGCTGTAGGCATATCCGCTGAAGAAGCTGAGGCCGGAGGCGAATAGGAGCAGTAGGTTGAAGGCGTTCCTGATCTGGAGGATTGTCCTGCTCGTTAGGCTCTTCTTCTTGGCTGAGGGGAGCTTGTTGGGACCATATTTCTGCAGCCGGGCGGCTGCCTCCTCCGCGGTCAGCCCACCCGGGCCTGATTGGAGGCGCGCGTAGACCTCATCGACCCTCGATAAGGCGTATTCGTCGTAACCCGACTTCTCCCCCACCCACCCTCCCTCCCTAACTCTTTATCTAACCCTGCTTGGTCTCTCCCCCCACATCCGACTCTGAGTTAAACATTATTTCTTCATTTAATTGGTTTTACTACGGGTGCCATCGGCACCATGTCTAAAAGTCTGGGCTGAGTTACAACTCGGTCTTTGGCGCAGGTGATCTTGGCGAGGAGCTCGTCCGCCGCCTTCGCCTCGAGCTTTATAGTGAATAGGTTGCCAGGGGTCCTCAGCTTGAGCTTCGTGACCTCGCCGAGCTTCTTTACCTTGCACTCGCTCGCCTTCTCCGATAGCTTGAGGAACTCGTCAACGTTAGTGATTTCTTTCGGCATACCTGCCACCGTGTCTTGACAAGAGAAATGGAGGCTAATATTTAGCCTTTCGGTCGGATAGGGTTAGACCTCGAACTCATCGCCCATGTTGGGGGCGGTGGCCTTGAGGCCGCACTCGTCCTGCGCCCACTGGGCTAGGAAGTCGCAGCTGTCAGACTCCCCGTGGATGACGTAGAGGTCGGGCTTCCCCTTCAGCCCCTTGATGAAGTTCTGGAGGGGGGTCGCGCCGGTGTGGCTGCTGAAGTCGAAGTGGCGCACCTTGGCTGTGACCTTCTCGTCCTTCTCCGCGACGTTGAAGGTGCCCTGCTCGAGGAGCTTGTTGCCACCTGTGCCGGGGACCTGGAAGCTGACGAGGAAGACAGCGTTCTCGGGGCGGAAGCCGAGCTTCTCCATATAGAAGACGGCTGTGCCTCCCTGGAGCATGCCGCTGGGGGCGACTATGACGTTCGCCTGGCTTATCGCCTTCCTCCTGTCCCTCCAGCCGCGCACCTCCTGGACCCTCATGCAGGCCTGCTCGAACTGGGCGGGGGTCTTCACGGCCTCCTGCTTGTCGAGTAGTATGCGGTCCACGGCGCGTGCCATGCCGTCGAGGACGATCGTGCCCTCGAAGCCATGGGCGTGGAGGATGCTGAACATCTCCTGGCTCCTACCCACCGCGAAGGCGGGGATGAGGACCTTGCCGCCCTCGTTGACGACGTCCTTGACCGCTTTGACGAATTCGATCTCGAGCTGCTTCCTCTCGGGGTGCTCGTGGGTCGCGTATGTTGATTCGATGATGACGGCGTCGTACTTCTTCTTCGGGACCTTTGCCGCTGTGCAGAGTCGTGTCTCAATCGTGTTGAAGTCGCTGGTGTAGAGGATGCTCTTCCCGTTTACCTCGATGTCGACCATGGCGGAGCCGGGGATGTGACCCGCGTTCTGGAGATTGAAGTTGATGTCCTTGAGCTTGACCTCTTGCCCGTAAGCGAGGTCGTTCCTCTGCTTCATCATGTTGTCGAGTTCGATGTACTCGAAGGGGAGGTAGTAGTTGTTGAGCTTGATCATGTCCTCGATGAGTATCTTGGAGATGTCGGCTGTCGTGGAGGTGCAGAAGAGGGGCTTCTTCTCACTGAGGTAGAACATGGGCACGCCACCGCTGTGGTCGAGGTGAGCGTGAGCCAAGACTATGCCGTCGATGTCCTTCGCCCTGACGTGGGCGGGGAACTCGGTGGGCTCCCCGACCTTGACACCGTACTCCAATAATAACTTCGCTTCATTTGAATGAAGCACAATCGCATTACGACCTACCTCATGGGTTCCACCCATGAATCCTAACTTTACCATTGCTATCTATACCTTGCCTAGGCAACGAAGCGACCCGCTGTTTACAGGCTATATGCCTACGGATCGTCGAGTCCTTTCCCCGGTGGCCTATCTGGCCCCCTGGGGGGACGGTGCAACTATGTTTTTCGTGCACTTATACCTTCCCACTGGGTCGAACCTTAAAAAGAGTGATGGATGAGGGGTCCATTTCACCCGATAGTCTACTTTCGAGTCTTGAGGGTGTTGCTGAGGGTGGAGAAGGCGTCAACGCTCCAAGGGTTCGTTGTTCCAGATCGTCGTGAGGTTGATTTTCGCACTCCTCGCAAGCGTCCATGAGGGCTGACTCCACCTCGTCATCGAGGTCACCCTTCCCCCTGTAAAGGTAGACCGCCCTGTGGCCGCTGCATCCGACGTAGTGGGAGACTTCACCCGCGGTATATCGGATCGTCTCGATGTCGAGTGGGGTTGCTATCTCGAATTGGGATAGAGGGTAAGTCTCCGATAGGTCGGCTGGCACGGGCCCGTAGGGGGCGGCGTATGAAGCAGAAATGGAGTCTGTCCACTCCCTCACCGAGCTCGTTGTAGAGGTGCTGCCTGAGGTGTCTGTACTCGTCGCTGCCGTCAAAGGGCTTGTGGGTGGGGGTAGTGATGAGAATGAGGGTGTCCGCTCCTGCTGGCCTCCGGTAGTTCTGATTGAGGTGGTGAGTGTATCGCGTGACCTCCGGCCGGGTGAGGCTGTGATAGTCGTAGTAGAAGACGCCATGCCCCTTGAAGGCGGGGCTACCCCTCTCCAGGTCGTCCCGGTATTCCCAGAGCCTCTTGAGCGCCGAGGTCATGGCAGGGTGTCCTCGGCTTCTCCTCTCCACCAGGTCCCAGAGGCTCCCCTCGAATATGGCCTGCTTCACAGCGTCTATCTCCGCCGCGCAGGCGTGAAGGTTGTGCTCGGCGAGGAGTCTCTCCCTTTCGCCCTTCGTCGCGGTCTTAAGCTCCTCCGCGGAGTGCTTCCTGCAGACGGGGCAGGTGCATGGGAGGTAGTTGATGTCCTCGAGGCGGAGGGTGCCGTGTGGGGTTAGGTATCGCCCATCCTTCGCGTATAGGGCGTAGCTGGCTGAGTCGAAGAGGTCGCAGCCCAGCGCCGCGGCGAGGCTGAACATCATTGGGTGGCCCGCGCCAAAGAGGTGGAGGGGCCTATCTGGAGGGAGGTTGCGCTTCGCGGCTACTATCATGTCAACTAGGACGGGGAACATGTATCGTTCCATGACTTCGGTTGGGCTGCCGAGGGCGTGGACCTGGAAAGGCATCGCGCCGATGCTCTTCGCCGACTTTGCGACGAGGTCGAGGTGCTTCCCGCCCTGGACGGGTCCGACCCAGAGGGCGTCGCTTTCCTTGATTGATGGGATGGCGGCTTCGGCGCGGCGGAGTGTCTCGTCGACGGTGTACTCGACCTTCTCACGGGGGACATCCCAGCCGGTGGGGATGTCAAGGATGACGGCTATATCGGATCGTATCTTCTTCTGGTACTCGATGATCTCTGGTTGGGATACTTCAACCTCCCCGTAGATGAGTATCTGGTAAGCGCCGGAGTCGGTCATGACGACGCCATCGTAGTCGAGGAGTCTGTGGATGTCGAGGTCTGGGAGCTCGGGGAAGTTCTTCTTGGTGAGGTAGCTGTTTGTGATGACTATGTCGGTGTGGAACTCCTTTTTCATCCTCTTCGGTGGGATGACCTGGGTGAGGGGGTTGATGACGGGCATGAATGCAGGGGTCTCGACGACGCCACTCTTCGTCTTGAGGCGGCCGATCCTACCCATGAGGTCCCTGTCCCTGAGCTCGAAGGCCATATCGGCTGTGGGTGTGTGGTGCGGGTATTTCACCTTGGCGATTTGGGTGAACAAACTTACGCGTGGCGATACTTATGGAAAAAATAAAAAAAAAGTTTAGCCCTGGGTCTCGGTCTTAAATCTCTGGAAGATGTCCCTGACCCTGTCCGCGGCGGGGCCCGTCCCATCGATGACACCGGTCTCGTTCAGCCTAATCTTCCCCATAACGATGATGACTCGTGCCTCCGGAATTAGCTGCACCATGTTGGGGAAGACCTTCTCGAGCCTCTCCTTGAGCCCCTCGAGGTTGAATGGCCTCTCGGAGGCTAGGATTCGGGCGACGCTGCCTCCGGCGATGAAGACCCTGTGTGCCTTCCCGCGCTCGGTGTTGACGTTGCCCAGGCAGATGCTCAGCGTGTTTGAGTCGTACCCGAGTAGCTCGCCGTCGTAGGACTTGCCCGCGGTGTCGAAGACCGCCACGGGCTTGCCGACGAGTAGGCCGAGTTCCTCGAAGAATCTTCTGCTGGTTACAGCCGCCATCTCGTTTAACCTCTAGAGCACAAATACCCTCCCCCAGTATAAAAATGCGAAAGTTTGGCACCGGGGGGTTTCGGCGAGTTGACTGTTAGTCTAGGGGTCGAGGCGCCTGAAACTCGGCTTGTAGTTCTCGCCGCCGCCTTCCTTAGCCTTGAGGGTCTTCATGAGCTGCGTCGCCTCAACGGGGGTCTCGGCACTACCGTAGACTCGGAGGGTCTTGAGCTCGGCTCGATTGTTGCAATGGGGGCAGGACCTAGTCTGGTTTGCGGTGTTGGCGAGCATGAGCTCCCCGCACCTCGGGCATCGGACCACTACGTACATTTTTAGGGCTCCCTTAGAAGCGTCTCAACCTCGGGGTGGTTCATCCAGTCGACGACTCCGTGGCGGCACTCCGTCTCCCCATCAAGGGCAGCGATTATCAGCTCAACGGTTTCCTCGGGGGTTATCCCCGTTGTATCGATCTCGCAGATCCTCTCAGGGTCTTGGACTGCTAGCGCGTCGACGAGGCATGTGCCTAAGAGCTCGGCCTCTATGTTCTCCCGGATCTTCCTCGGGCTGTATCCTCGTGCCCTGAGTTCCTCTGTGAAGGACCCAGGGGGCGCGTCGGAGGACGACGGTGAGTGTGACCTCCTCGCGGGGGACGACGTCGGGGGAGTAGTGGCCATCGACGATGACCGTCTTTTTAGCGGCCTCGATTATATTGGCGAGGGCGATACGCAGGGCCTTTATGTCGACTATAGTCGTGGCGCGTGTCTCGTCCCAGCCCTGGCTTAGGCCCCCCTCCTTGACGAGACGGGTGAGCTCTATTTGCTCACCGTGCAGCTCCCCGGAGAGTAGCATGGATACCGTGGTCTTCCCTGTGCCGGGGGTACCAGTAATGAGAATGACTGTGCGTGTGGGTTCCATGTCCCGCGCCGCTAAGGCTTCTCGCCCTTCTCCGAGTCCATGCGGAGCATGTCCCCGATAGTCTTCGCCCCAGTAGGTTTGGCAAGTATCTGGGATTTCGACGCGTCAATGTGCTCAACTATGTCGAGACTGAGGTACTTTCTGATCTTTGTGATAAGCTTGTAGTCAGGGGTGAGTTCCATCTTCTCGAGGTTCTTGACAACGGACTCCTTCTCCTGCATCTTCTTGGCCAGGTCCTTCTCGGATAGGCCGAGCTTCTGACGTGCCTTCCTGATCTGGGTGCCGTAGTCCTCGACGAGCTCCAGCTGCTCGACTGATTCGACGTCGTTTCTCATGCGGGGGCGCGGGGCGGCCTGTGGGATCGCTTGTGCTCTACCAGGAGTCTTGGCTGGTGCAGGTCTGCTAGGTGTCCACTCGGATGACCCGAATGGTGCGCATCTTGAGCAGACAGTCAGCTTAGCCCCCTCGATGACTCTCCGCTGGGGTGGGCCCAAAATCTCTCTTCCGCATACCTCGCAGCGCATATCGAAGCCCCAATATTTAGAGGGAAATCGGCTTATAAAGTGAAGGTATCGTAAAATGTTTGGATTATCATCGTGCTAGACGTGCATGTTCTAGGCATGACATGGAAAACCCAAGTTGGCTGCATTCATGAAACCAGCTGGAAAGATATGCATCATTAAAACGCCATATTGTGACAGTGAGGCAGTGTGCGTTTATTTGGCTGAGGATTCGATGGATCCCCCTATCGTTACCTCGTCTCTGGATGTCTCGATCCTACTCACATCGAGTTTGAAATGTAGGCCAGTGCCCGGTATGTTCTCCCGGATTATGGCTGGTGATATCACGACGTCTGAGAATAACTGTACGATGTGTTCCTCCACCCTATCAATGAATAGGTCGAGGATTCGTTGGGGGAGCCCCCATTTTAGGTCGAGGGTCGTGTCTAGTTTCTCGAGTTTTGCTACGACGCGGTACTTTGTGTCTAAGTGGATCGATGCTGAGGCTTCCCTCACGATTAGCTCGAGGTCCCTCTCTGTGAATGTCGCGGCCGTCATGGTCTGGTCCTTTCCCCTCTCGTCTGGTGCAAAGGTTGAGATCTGTAGTTTCGCATCTATGTCGAGCCAAATCTTGAGACCCGGGATTTCGAGTTCGTTCCCTTCCTTGAGGATGAATTCTGGTTCGCCTAGCCTTGCCTCGATCCTGTATTCTATCCACCACGCACGCGCTTCTCGGTTTCTGGGTAGTGTGTGCCTCTCGAGTACGTCATCTAGTGCGAGGCCAAGTCGTGTGAGCAGATCAAGGGGCACATCTGGTTTGATCTCTAGTCTTCCATTGAACTCGTCGGTGATGGGTTTGTTAGGGTTTCTCCACCAGTACCTCTTGACCCTCTGGATGGCGTCTGAAGATAGGCTGAAGGAGATGTCTTGCCCAGCCGTGTAGTCTGTTAGGTTGTTTGTTGAGCCACTGGTGCGGCCGAGGAGATTGATCAGGATGGCTGAGACGTCACCATTGACCGCGGTGATGTTGGCTACGTCTACCTGGATTGGTGAGAGGTCTTCCTTCTCGAGCTCCGGTAGCGTAAACGAGTACAGGCTAGGTGAGAGCACCAGCTTCTCGTAGTGGTGTGCGAGGCGGGAGTCGATGATGAGGTTTAGTAGACTGTAGTAGAGTCTCGAGAGTTGCTTTGATATAATGTTCCCGTGTTCTCTGGGCTTCATCGTTAGCTTCGACTCTAAAATGTCTGCGTCTAGCTTCTTCGATGCCTTGTGGCTCTGGATCGATACGAGTAGGTGGGCCGTCGAGTCCATGTTGAGGCTGATGAGGCTTAATATGTGGATTATAATATTCAGTTCGACTGTGAAGGCGATGTGATTCTCGTTGAATCGGTCGACGGTTGGGGGTTTATCCAGTTTTAACACATATGAGTATAAGCCTGTTTTCCTTGTGGCGATTGTTGGATTCATATTATAGGCGTCTTCTAGTATCTTGTTGTAGAGTTGTCTGTGGATCTCTACGACTAGGTCGTATCCGGCTGAATTCACAGTTGAATTATGGAACTTTGTTGTTTATACATGCAGACGTCGGACGTGACATGTGGTTAACTTTGGTTTAATGTCAGGCGACTAAGAAGCTATTCTCTCTGTGTGTTGTGGGTCAGAAGTGACCTAAGATGGCAGCTCGAAGTCTTCTGTGATGCGATAACATCAATACGATCCTTTTTGAGCTTCGAGTTATCTGGGAGTCGAAGGTCCTAGTGATTGCCAGTGTGGCGATGAATGAGATTACACCGATGACCGCAACTTGGATGGCATCAACTTTACCGACCAGCAAAACTATCGCTGCGGTCGTACCAGCCCCCATGATTCCCATTAGAGCGGATCTGATGATGAAGTAGAGCCTCTGTGTCCAGGTGAAGATTAAGAGGGATCGAATAACCGCTTCCTTCCTCTCTTCTCCATCTGTTCCCGCAATCTGCTCTAAGATCATGTTGGCCAATGGAGGATCTAACTGAGTCTTGGCATTCTCCTCAACCGCTTTCCTAGTCTGCTTCACCGTCTCATCGTCAATATCCAGCCTTGGATCACTCAAACGCTCCAACTCAACCTCTAAAAAATATTTGGATTTTTTTCTTTTTAAATATCGCTCGGATGTCATTCCAGTTTCATGTACAATAATGAAGTTTAATGTAACCTGGTTATGGGAGGGTAGAAAAACAAGGATGAACCATATTAATTTTAGACCTGATGACTCGTTACGGCTGGTGAAAAATATGGAAGTTAAGTTGAACATGGAGTGTGTGGTAAAGATTCTGGAGAAGAATGGGTACGAGATCGAGAACTCGAAGGCGGTCGAGGTGGGATCTCCAATAACCGCAAACAAGGAGGTTGCCTCAAGTGACCCTGAGAAAGTTGAGTTGTTCCAGGTCAGATGCGGGCCCCCTTACGTAAGGTTTGAGGCAAAGATAGACAATAATTTGCAGCAAGACATGATCAATTCCCTTAATCAGGGGCTGAATAACCTAGTGAAGGGAGCGCGTGGTCTGACCTCTAAAGAGCTGAAATAGTCGATTTCAATTCTTTAATCAATTAAGGGGTTTTTTCACTGCCCTGAATCTCGAATCCGTAACCATATTATTATTTTATAACTTAGACGAGTTTGAAGCTTCATAATTGGTAACCAAACACCTCGAACTCACATTAACTTACTGATCTCCTCTCAACGAATCGGCAAGCGTATTTCAACTCGGTTGAGTCAATGAAATAGAATAGAACATCTCAGTAACACATATTAAAGGATAGGCGAGCAGTTTGGGATGGAATGGATGATGACCTGAGGAGGATTAGGGCGGTGGCCGAGTACCAGTTCGGCCCCGGCTCGGGCGCTGCCCTCTTCCCAGATGATGTGAGGATAGTACACTCCCGTAACACGGGCAGGATAAGACACATACACCTCGGAGACGCTCTCCTAGCTTCTTTCCGCCCAAACGATGGAGTCTTCACCCTAACTATAGCCGCAGCTGAGCGACTCCTAGTGCAGGTTCCTGACCTCGGTTACAACCGGCGCCCCCGGGGAAGGCCAGGCGGTCTTAATGAGAATCGCCAACAGAGAGCACAAATTTGTCAGATTGAAAAAACAAGATACGGTTCTCTTCTTTCTTCGGTGGTGCCAGGCAATGAAAGAACCGTTCAATTCCTAAAAGACGAACTCTATCGCCAGAAAGCCCAAGTATTCCATTACAAAATGATGGATATTCACGCGGGCGGCCACGGCTCAAGCCAGAAGAATTGAAAGAAATGATCAAAATTATGAGCCCCCGAATTTTTTTGCCCATTCACGGCCAATACTCCATGCTGGTCAACCACGCCGAACTTGCTAAATCACAGGGAATACCGGAAAAAAATATCGTCGTTACAGAAAACGGCCGGGATTGTCAACTTAAACACGGGTAGAATTTTTGTCGACAAAAGAGTCGCCGAATCGAACTATGTCATGGTTGACGGCTTGGGAGTAGGCGATGTGGGGAGGTAGTGTTTCGGGACCGTGAAACTTTGTCCAAAGACGGCATGTTCGTTATTGTGACGGTTATTGACAGAAAACTGGCAAAGTTAGGGGCTCCCAGCCGGATGC
>CAWGAT010000034.1:0-80950 GCA_963820555.1 Candidatus Bathyarchaeota archaeon | reverse complement strand
ACCTCCGTGGCATCCTGCCTCATCTTGTGGCTCGGCTTCGTGAGTGGGGTGTTCGTCGGGTAGCCCCATCCCCGTTGGTCCTGTTTAAGTTCTAGGCTTACGAAAATTTCTCCAAGTTGCACCCACACAACCGCCTCCCCTACCTCGCCTACACGATGAGGAACTACAACTCGTCTCTAATGAGACAGATCGAGGGAAAGGCGGGTAGGTTACAGAAGACGGCCCTCATAGCCGCCTCGATGGGTATACTTTTCCCCGGAGGACCCCAGTTCACGGACAGCATCGGCGCCGCCATCTACGCTACAAGGCTCAGTTGGCTCATACCGATACCCATATTCATGATCCAAGCCGTATCCACTCAGCTCGCCCTCAACCCCGACCTGCTCATTAGCACGGAGACGCTGAAGGAGAGGTGTGAGGAGATCACTCGGAAGCGCATCATCTACACTATAACCACCAGGGGCGAGAACCTCACCACCCTCAGGAACTCATTCGACTCAGTCAGGTACTGGCTGAGGAGGGTCGGGGAGGATCATGGGCTCGAATTCAGGTCGGAGATCTGGGTGGTGACCGAGGAGGATCGATTCAGAGAGGAGCGGGGCTTCTTCGAGGGCATGGAGGGGGACGGGGCCACCCTCGTCGTCGTCCCCAAGGGATACGAGACGCCCAACCACTCCGGCTTCAAGGCCCGCGCCCTACAGTATGCCTGCGAGGTCAGGTTGGATCGGGGCATAGACACGCCAGACGACTGGGTCTACCACCAGGACACCGAGACGATGGTGGGGGAGGACACTGTCCTCGGCAACTTGGACTTCGTCACGGACACTGGCGATGGGCGCCTCATAGGCGCTGGCATCATCCTCTACCCCCAGGACTGGAAGTACAGGTTCAACTCAGTAGAGGAGACGACGCGCTCCGTCGGGGACCTCGGTGCCATGGGCCAGATGAAGATATGGGGCGCCGTTCCCTTCGGTTACCACGGATCCCACCTTATAGTCAGGGCCGATGTCGAGAACGACATAGGCTGGGACTTTGGCAAAGTGAGGTCTGAGGATCTCCTCTTCAGCCTCAAACTCAGGGAGCGCTTCGGCGGAGTCACGCGGAGGCTCAAGGGGTTCGCCTATGAAAAGCCCCCGTTCACGATCCATGACCACCTCAAGCAAAGGAGGAGGTGGATACTCGGCTCTATGGAGGTTCTGGCACGAAGGGACGTCAAGACGAAGTACAAGCTCCCCCTCGTGTACAGCCTCGGCTCTTGGCTCTCTGCTCTTCCATCCATCATGGCTGCCGTTATAGGACTCCTTTACCCCACCGGTGGTATCGTACCGATAATCGGCGGCATAGTCACCGGCTTCATGTGGTGGACCATCTACAGCGCCTACAAGGTCGGGTTGGAATTGCACGAGGTATACGTGGACAGGTCAGAGCCCCACAAGAGGCTTAAAGATGCTTTGGGGTGCAACCTTCGGTATGCTCTTCGACGCCGTCGCGCCCTGGTACGCCGTCCTCAGAAGGACGAAGAAGTACGAGGAGATAAGGAAGGACGAGCCCGCCTCTTCAGAGTCCCTAGAGGACGTAGTAGTAGACGTAGAACCCTACACCGAGGACGGCGGCGAGCAGCCAGAGATAGGTGACGGGTCTCATCAGCCTCTTCCTTTTAAAGCACTCCACCGTCGCTGGTTTTAAGCCCCAGGTCCAGGAGAGGTAGGCGCCGAGGAGCCACGCCACGGTGCCAATAGACGAATGGATTACAGTTATCAGAGGGCCAGGGCCAAGGGGGTCCGAGGCTATAGCCCCGAGTCCGTGGATGAGTGACGGGGCCATGACAAGGACGATAGCCGCAGCGTTGACGAAGACGGCGGCGACCATGAGCTGGCCGTGCTGCCTGATCTTCTTCTTGTCCCTGCCGATGACCCAGCCCGCCGCGAGGAGGGCGACGATGATGAGCTGGGTGATGAGGTTTATATCGGCGGTGGTTGAGGCGCCTGTACCTAGGATGCCCATATTATACTCTCCTAAGACACCTGTTGTCTAATAGACTGCTCAGGGTCTTAAAATATCTTATAGCCTCCCCAAGCCTCGAGTTTGCTTTTTCCTTCGCGGCGTGGGCTGAACTCTATGGGGACTTCGACGACCCTGAACCCCTCCATTATGGACCTGTACAAGGTCTCGATCTGTATGTCGTATCCCCTGCTGCATAGCTTGGGGAGGATGGTCTCCGCGACTGAGTGGTGGTAGCATCTGAAGCCGGAGGTGCAGTCGCGGATAGGGAGTGCGAGGGTCTCCCGGGCCGCCCAGTTTCCGAGTCGGGAGACGAGGTGACGCCCCGTGCTGAGGCCGGGGAGCTCCCGCCGTCGACGTACCTACTGCCTATCGTGAGGGTGCCCTCAGTGCAGGTCTCGACTAGTCGGGGTAAGTCCCCGGGCGCGTGGCTGAGGTCTGCATCCATGGTGACTATGTAGTCGGGTGCGAGGCGGAGGGCGGCGCGAAGGCCGTCTGATATCGCGGTGCCGAATCCCCTCCTCTTACCCCTCTCGATGACGGTGACATCCATCCCCTCACACGCATAGGCCTCTTCGCATGTGCCGTCCCCGCTGCCGTCATCGACGACGACTATCCTCGGGTGGAGCCTCGTAGAGGCTGAGTTGAAACCTTGGATGAGGGTACTGATGATCCCAGCCTCGTTGTAGGTGGGGACGACGACGGAGACGCTGGGGCTATAGGAGCCTGAATACTCCGTCGCTTATCACCTCCAGGGGTTTTACGATTATGGGTGCTGCAGGGCCCATGTGGAGCCTGAGGTAGTGGAGAGTGAGGCCCTTTATTATGCCGAACTTGAGCTTCTTCTCCGGTATCTCGCTGTAGTAGATGAGCTGGTGCTGGACGAGGCCCTTCTGCTGGGGCTCGGGGTTGCCCTCCATAATCTTGTCCTTGACCCTCTCATAGAGGGGGGTGCCGGGGATGGGGTAGGGGTATGTGAAGCTGAGGTAGTCAAGAGGGAGGCTGTTGGCGAAGCGGAGAGTATCAAGCATCGACTCGGTGTCGTCGCCGGGGTAGCCGAAGATGAAGAAGGCGCCGGTCTTGAGGCCTCCTGCCCTCGCAGCCTCGACGGCTCGTCTGCCCATCTCGGGGGTTGCGCTCTTGTTCATTATCTTGAGGACCCTGTCGCTGCCGGATTCGAGGCCGAAGAAGACGTGATCGCAGCCGGCGGCACGCATCCTGGCGGCGGTGGCCTCGTCCATGCTGTCGACTCGGCTGAGGCATTCCCAACCGAAGCGAAGGCCGCGGCGCTCGACCTCGTCGCAGAACCTTGCGACCCTACCCTTTGTGAGGGTGAAGCAGTCGTCCTGGAAGAAGACGCGCTCGTAGCCGAGGTCTAGTATCTGCTCAACCTCGTCTGCCATGTTCTGGGGGCTGCGCTCGCGGAAACTCTCGCCGAAGATTGGGTGGCTGCAGAAGTCGCAGGCGAAGGGGCATCCACGGCTGGTTATGGCGCTCGTCGTGGGTGGTTCACCCCTCCTCCTGTAGTAGTCTATGTAGTGTTTGTTGTCGAAGAGGTCACGTGCTGGGAGGGGGATCGCGTCTAAGTTGCTGAGGACGCGCCTTGGGTGGGTGCGGATCAGGTCTCCACCCTCCTCCCCGGGCCTAAGGGGCCTACCCTCTCTTTCCCTGTAGACTAGGCCGTCGACCTCACCTAGTTTGGCCCCCTGTGCTATCTCGAGCATAGTTTGCTCCCCCTCGCCTACTGCTGCGACGTCGAAGTCGTTGAGGTAGGTCTCGGGCTCGACGGTGGGTAGGGGGCCCCCCGCAACGAGGAGCTCGCAGTCTCCCCTTAGCGCCCGTGCGAAGCGTAGGGCTGCTTCCCTCATAGTGAACATGGAGTAAATCCCGACGACACGCGGGTGGAGGGACTTTGCCCTCTGTATAGCGGCCTCCTCCCCGGTGAAGGTGGCGTCGACTATGGATACGCCGTGGCCCTCGTCTCGGAGGTGGGCGGCTATGTAGCCGAGGCCGAGGGGCGGGAACCTGAATATTGACTTATTTCTAGGTGGGTCGACGTAGGGGTAGATTAAGGCGATCTCGGTCAAGCTGAGTTCCCCCCGGGGAAGGGATGTGAATATATCTTTCCTACCTTCAACCTGATTTGCCTTTTAAAGACTGAGGGGCCAGTGGGTGAGGAACCGTCTATAGTGGTACGAGTGAGATTTGGGAGGGAGTTGAGCCGTCAAAGTTATTCATTCCATTTGATGCTTTAGATAATTGCCTGTGTTTTTTATTATTCTCATTGTTGCTACAAGTAGTTTCTATCTTATTTATTTCATATGTGTGCTATAGTCATCCATTTTTCACGCGCGACGGTGAGACAGTGAACCTGGGTGAAGCTCAGCAGTCTTATTTGTCGTCGACATCGATCTTTGCTATCTTATCCTGAGTTCCCTTGGCAACCCAGCCAGTGAAGTCACGTCGCCACTTCTTCTCAATTAAGCCTTCTTTCTCCAGCTTGGCTACTATCCTCTTGACCTCTAGACTCTCGATGCCTGTAAGTCGGGATAGTTTCGATATGCTGTAGCCAATTGGGTCACCGGCTCTCTGCCACACTTTCATCACATCTTCATACTTCGTAAATCCTCACACTCCCGCCTTCTTGACCATCATCTCTTTAGAGCGTGCGCGCTGTTGGGTTATCCTGCTATCGTTGTCCATTTGTAGATAATAGTTAGAAATGGACATATTTTTACACTACGCAGAAATTCATGCGTGATTGGATTAAGATTTGTGAATACGTTATTACGGTGTATTTTCTATTTCTACTGAGATGATTTTAAAACCATTGATCTCCCCTGCTGATACTTGTGATTCTAGTTTCGTGGTCATAATCCCCTCCACCTCTTCTCTCGAATAAGCGTGCACCTTCTGTTTCTTGGATCTGGATCCCTCCACTTCATAAGTTACGACAAAATCGATTCTCTTCTTATTTGCCGTCTTATCCGGCATCTCTTTCGCCTTGTTGAGTACCTTCTTTGACCCCTGTTTCTCTTCTTTCATTGTAACCGAATTAGATTTACTAGATAATGTGGTTTAAATTTATGGTGGCGTGTATTCGATTTTTACTAGACTTAATGAGTCCTCTGTCCCCTCAAATACTCAACAAAATTACTGGGGTTGGTGATTTGGTGCGGGGGGTGGGACTTGAACCTGCCGTAATTGGAGATGTCGCCCGCTTAGGTCCCCGTTTTTTTGTTTAAAGCGTGTGCGGGCTTGCTCATTGTTCTAAACCTTAGTATTATACCCCAAGACAGCACCATCAATCAAGGCAATCCTATGAAGTTCAACTTTATCGCATTACTATCGGCAGTCATACTTCTCACAATCACCACATCAGCCCTGTATACCGACGTCAACACACGATCAACGAATCCGCAGCCGACTATCCAATGGGATAACGTTCCCATAGTCTACTATCACCCAAACACCACCAATGCAAGAACTCCACGAGATGTTCTTTTCACGGAGTCGGGGGGCACCAGCAACGACTTCGGAGGCATGGGCTGGGAACAGTTCTCTCTACAGCCTCCTCCGAATAGCTTCATAGTTGGTCGGAGGTGGAACGGCATGTATTGGGGCGACAACTCGATCAACTTCGAGGCGAGGTTCAATGAAGGAACAGAGATAACTTATGGGTACAATTCCACGGAACCCGTGATCTTCAGCCTCGGAATAGTTCCGTCTTATATTGTCCACCACGATGATCTATACTCATTTAACACCACCTTCCGGGTACCCGCCACGGGGAATTACACCTTCAGCTTCGCGATGGACTTACCATGGGAGTACGGCGCAAGAGGCAGGACGGCGATCGTCTCATTCAGGTGCAGGGTAGCGGACGCCAGTGGTCTCAGCTATCCAGATAATACACCGGTCCAGACCAGAGGGCAAGATGATGTGGTCTTCAACTACACGTTCCCACCCGCGATCAACAACACGGTGACACTGACCGGGACGCTAGCACCCTCACTGTTCCCCACAGTAAAGGGAAGCGTAATGGTTCTAAAACAGGAGAAGTCGATGGAGCCCATAATCCTCCACCTAGGCACTCCAAGCGAGTTCTTCCCTACCACGATCGAAGGTGAAACGAAGCTCGGGAACGTGACTCTCTCCGACTTGAACAGAGCTTATTCTAGGGGTTCACAGATCAGTGTTACAGGTTTCCCCTTCAGACTCAGCATCAACGGTATGGTCTATGACCTGTTTCACGTCAACACGGCGGATATACTTGGAGACTATCCCCTCTACGCTCAGCAGTCAGCCGTCATAGCTAGCGGGTCTGTTAATGATATATTGAGTGGGGGTAGACAGTACTTCCCCATCAAGTTCAACATCGGCTTCTACTCATTCTCAGGGAGTAACGAGACTTTTACAGGCGTCATACAGGTGTTCTACAACTGTTACATGAAGCAGGGAGCAACCGTGAGGCTTAGCTATAATGCGACGAATCCCGTGGAGTTTGGTTTCTACACGTTCTCGGGTAGCCCCGATTCCCCGGTGATAACCCCGTTTGAGCTAGGTAAGCCAAGTGACTACATTTTCCGCGAGTCAGGTGTCCAGAGCTTCGAGCGTCTGTATAAGGTGCCGCGGAGTGGCTTCTACACGTTTGCATTCAAGTTATCAGGGGATAAAGACGCGACGGTTGTTCTCGATGCGAGCATAGTCAAGTAAGCAAGTTGATTCTCGATGGGTTTTCGTTTACAAGCGCGCAAGGTCCCCGTTTTTCTGATATTATTCAATGAAAGATCGTAACCCACCTTCCACTCGATAAAATGGATGTTTATCGAACAGTAATCAATGCCTAGGAAGAGGCATCACTTGTCTGGCACGTATTGGGTTAGAGTGGCAGGCAATTTGTATGATGGATCCCTAATCTGCTTTATTCGAAGAATCTCGTTAGCAAGGAACTCGAAGTCCCTCATATAATCCATCCCGTTGTATCTTCTACGTCCTTCCTCGATGACATCCTTATACTTAGCCCAGAGGAAAATGCTTCCAATTAAACCCATGTCGTAGAGCGACTCTGCATCTATGATGCCGTTTTAAGCAGTGCACCCACCTCATTGTACATGGAGTACATGTTGTACCTCTTCGCAGCTGCGTTTACGTTGAAGTCTGAGCCGTATTTGTGTTCGAAGTCGTCGTAATCTCTCCACTCGTAGTTCATCAACTCGAAGTAGTTTCTCATGCCGTCTTCGCTGATTAGCTGTTTTTGTAGGCTATCGATTAGTCCTATTTTTCTTGTTTCTAAGGTAAGTCTCGCGTTTCTCCTCTGCTCTCGGAGGTTCATTATGTAGAACACGGCTGCCACTAGTACCCCAGTGGCTGCCACCATGTAGTAGGCGGCCTGAATCTCAGATAGATCCACCAATAATCATTACTGATTAGAGTCAGGCGGAAGTGAGGATAAGACATTCGCCCCTAGAATACTTGTACGTTAGATGAGGCTAACCGGAAAGAGTCTTTGGGATTAGATTTTCTTAATGGAAGGTGGAAGTGAGGATAAGGCTATTGAGACAAGATCACAGTTTCGTACCCCGGGTGCTGCTGCTTCCAAATCTCGTGAACCACACCGTAGAGATACTCAAAGTACTCGCAAACGGTTGGGGTGTTCATAGACTTCCGCAAACCAATGTAGATGGATTCATACTTCTGCCAATAGCCAATTATGTACATCGACATCAGGTCGTCCACAATCGCAGCGTCTATGAAACCTCTCTTCACTAAGACCCCTAAGCCCTCGAAGAAGGTGCTCACTATTGTATACTTCCTCCAAGCCTCAGGGTTCGCCTTCTCACCGTATTTAGCGACGTCGTCATCGTAGTCCTTCATCTGCCACGACATCTGCTCCCAGAACGTGTTCTGGAAGTCGGGTTCCTCGAACCTCTGGTAGATGCTCATGAAGAGCTGCACCTGCCTCGTCTCAAGGTTCTGCTGCTGCGACTTGAGGGCGAGTTCCTGAGTCTTGACGGATGTCTCCTGAGACTTGAGCATGAGTTCCTGGTTACGTTGACTTATTCTGATGTTCATCACGTAGTAGATGGCTGCTACCGTCACGCTTGCCGCAGTCACCAATATTCCAACTGTCTGTGCATCAACCATTCAAGTTACACCTGACTTACTATCAGGTGGAAGTGAGGATAAGACTATTGCACGTAAGATGAAGATGACTACTTTTAACTCATCTCACTGATTCCATCAATCAGCCAAGCACCCTCAACCTTCTTCAAAACAATGAAGTGCAAATCAATCACCTTAGTGCTACCCGATTTATCGAACATAACATGATCATGCTTCCCAATCGCATAAGCCAAATCACCAGAATTCGACACGGTAATGGCTGATTCTATGTGAGTAGTAGGGCCAAACTGGGACAAATACTCCTCCATCACTCCTTTAAACCCCTCGAGTCCCTTGATTGGGGCTACGCCGGGAAGGTGCTGGATGTACCCTGGGCTAATGGGCTTATAGATGCCTTCGAGATCTTTTTTGCTCATTGCGTTGAGCCAATCATCAATGACTTTCTTGACCTTCGCCTCCTCTCCCTTATGCTTCGAGTTCATTATGTCAACCACTTACAATTACTATCAATAATCATTTAATATTTTCCTGAGGTATTTTGCATGGGCTGAAATCGGGTGGAAGTGAGGATAAGGCTATTGAGACATCACTTGTCTGGAACATATTTAACGAAGTTCTCAGGAATCTTAAATGATGGATTCGGAGCTGCGACAACCTCATCATCTCATCAGCTAGATACTCAAACCCTTTCCAAGACTCCAAGCCACTATACCTCCTCCTATTCTCCTCAATAATTGGTTTAAACTTAACGAAGTGAAAATTACACTCGAAGCTGAGGAGTTATATATGGTGTCCCTGTCGTTGTATCATTCCTAAGTAGGCAACCGAGGGCATCGAAATATATCCAGAACAGGTGCCTCTTCGCCACATTATCCAAATTATAGTCGGAGCCATATTTTCTCTCGAAGTCATCGTAGTCGCTCCACTCCATGTTTAGGAGTTCGAGCCACGTTTCTGGGTTCTCGTATGTTTGGAAGAATCGCTGCATCTCGTTGTCTGTGATATTCGTCTATTGATCTTGCTCCCAGGTTCATCACGTAGTAGGCTTGCCGCTACGCTACGCCTAGGGCTTCAGCGATGTAGCTCAGCGACTGGAGCAAAGATAAGTCAACCAATTAAGTTCACGGCTGAGTATCAGGTGGAAGTGAGGATGAGACTATTGAGCGTCTAGCTAATGTGAAAAATTCAACTCTTCTCATGTACTTCGAAGACTTCGAGACAATAATCCGCCTCAGGAGATCTGTAATGTTCAATCCAGTAATCCTTAACACCCGGATTCACCTCCCTGGCGCTATCGGGAAACCGAGCCCACCAACTGTAACACATCTTCCTAGCCTCCTCATGACTTAGCCCACCGGCTCGCATACCAGCATAGCAAGGGCAAGTGTGATTCTTCAAAACAACCTTGTTCCCATCAACCTTAACCTCGGACCTCCATCCCCCGCAAGCTGGCTCTCCAGTAACTGCGATGCGAACTTCTCTATACCTAGTTTGAGTCCCTCCCCGGAGCCTCTGCCAGCTGCTTCCCCCATGCTGGCTACTGCTTTGTAAACCATTTCTGCGCCGTATTTGTCCATCAGCTGTTTAGCTAACGCCCCATACATCGCATAACCATTCTTTGCAGCCTCGTAGAGTTCCCTTTCACCCATATCGCTCGAAATGATTATTCTCAAAGTGATATATGAATGTCAACCAACACAATTCACGATTGAGGATTAGATGGAAGTCAGGATAAAACTATGGGGGTTGAGCCTTTTACTATGCCTCCAATCCTCTGATCGCGCCAAACCGACAGGGTAGTCCTGAATCGGGGTTAAGCTCCATGAACCTGTCAAACAGCCACTCGAAGTTTCGGTACATGGAGTCATCGTGATAATACTCTCTCCCAGCCCTTGATGACTGGCTCAACCACATCCCAAACTAGAATTAGGTGAATGGGCTGCCAAATGCTCCTTATCATCTCCATGTCCACCATCTTCTCCCGTAGGAGGCCCCGAATATCTCATAGTATTGAACAACCATCACTAGGTTGGATAAGCGAGTGGGTTGTTGAATGGGCCGTACTTTGTCCTCCATTCTTCGTAGGTTAAGAAGTTCTGTTGGCTGACTACGTTTCACTGCGTCTATGAAGTCTTTGGAGGCGTTGATCTGTGCGTGGCGGTGCAGTATGTCTGCTTATCTGGTTTCTAGTGTCTGCTTCATGTTTCTCTGGGTGGTTCTGATGTTCAAGATGTAGTAGACGGCTGCAACTAGTACCCCTGTTGCCACTCATGTAGTAGGCGGCCTGAATCTCACTAAATCGACCATTTATCAATACACCTGACTTGGTATCAGGTAGAGCTCTGGATAAAACCTGCCACAAGAACAAGCAGGCGATGAAATTTCACTTCTCCCAAGTATAACAGAAGTCGCAGTATGGCGCACCCTGTATCAACGTCAGTCCTCGTCAGCTTCAGGTTCCGATTCAACATCTCGCCTCGACCAAGTCAGCGCAGCAGTTCCAAGTGTAACCAATATCTTGGGCACCGAGCTCCCTCCAAGTCTTAGCCCAGAGACAGCTGTGAACCCTGAACTCGTACCTCTCATCCGACGCCTCCATTTTCTCCATTACTAGGGCCTTCTGCTGCTTCGATCCATTGGACTACCCCTGGCATTATACTCGATGAAATCTCGAACACTCTCTATCTTCTTGTCCCCATGCATCTTCTTCATGTATTCTTCAGCGAACTCCCTCGCGACTCTCCTCATTATTATGTTGCCTTTTCTTTGCCGAGTTCCTTCTCCATTACACGAACCATTTTCACTACGTTAATGTTTGGTATAAACCACGGTATGTTGAAGTACTCCTCAGCGGTGGATCCATCTTCTCCTTCCACTTAGGATTCTCAGGGCTTTTCACGCTCATTCGTCTGACACCTGCTTAGTATCAGGTGGAAGTGAGGATAGGCTATGACCCGAAACCCAAAATTACAGTGAAGACCGTAGTACAAATTATTCTTTCAGAATAAGCAAATATTAATCCTGAATAGAGACTGATTTAGTCGGGGAACTAAATGAGCAAGGTCGATGTTGAGAAGGATAAGAAGTCCCTGAAGCAGATTCACCGAGACATGATACTAGACCAGAACAGCGACGTCGAGAAGGAGTACACTTATTTCACGGAGGACGCCTTCGTGATACCCCCAAACGGGCCACCCGTCGTGGGGGCGGACAATATTCAAGAAGTTATGCGAGGAGATGGTTAAAACTGAGGTCATCTCGAAGAGCGGTGGCCCAACTAGGGTGAAGGTATCAGATTCAGGGGACCTCGCATATGATATGGGCAACTACCGCATAGTGAACGAGGGAGAGAAGGGCCCTGTGACGGAGGAGGGATACTTCCTCACATTATACAAGAAGGTTGATGGAAAGTGGAAGTTCGAGGGACAAATCTGGAATAACCTGGCAAACCAATCATCATAAGAGGAAAAAACAAGTAAACTTATTTAATGCGTCATCGTTTTTTGTTGATTCTCATCTATCTTCATCATCTCATCGTATAGATACTCGACCCATCGATTTATATTCGGCAGAGACATCCTACTCCTCATCTCCAGTGAGATTGGCTTCATCTTCTCCCAGAAGTACTTCACATGCCGGAAGAGCAGAGAGTACACGAGCTTAGCGTCAAGCAGGTTCATGGAGACTAGAATACCTATGCCTTCGAAGAAAGCCGCTATGGAGCCCTCCGATTGCCACGCGGTTGGGTTGGTCTTTGGGCCGTATTTCTTGATGAAGTCGTCGTAGTCAGCCCATTTCCAACTCATTACCTGGCTGAGTTTATCTGAGAAGTCCGGCTCGATGAATCTGCTGAAGATCTGCATGAAGAGCTGTGCCTGCCTCGTCTCAAGATTTTGTTGTTGTGCTTTGAGGGCGAGTTCCTGGGTCTTCGCGGATGACTCCTGCGCCTTCAGGCTTAGTTCCTGGTTTCTTTGGCTTATTCGCAGATTCATCACATAGTAGATCGCTGCTATTAGTACTCCTGTTGCCGCCACCATGTAGTAGGCAGCCTGAATCTCAGATAAATCCACCAAAACAATCTCACAGGTAAGAATCAGGTGGAAGTGAGGATAAGGCTATTGAGCCATCTTCCTAGGAGACGACTTCTCCTGCTCCATCTGCTTGAGCCTCTCATACAAATACTCAGTAAACGGCACCACTAGGCTTGGAAACTTCTCCCTTGCACTAAACTCCACCCAAAAAGGCTTCGACTTCTCCCAGAACCACCTCACCAGATCACCATTAAAATCATGCACAAGGGACGCGTCAATGAGCCCCCGCTTGACTAGCACACCGATGCCCTCTAGGTAACTTCCGAACTTGTTGAACTTCTTATAGAACTCGGGATTCTTCTCCCAGCCATACTTCTCCATGAAGTCGTCGTAGTCCCTATAGTTCATCTTGTAGATGGCCGCTTCGTCGTCCACTATCTTGTCGAGGTAGTGACCATATACCTGCATGAATAGCTGCGCCTGTCTCGTCTCAAGTTCTCTTCTTCGTGCATCCTCCGCCCGTTTGTTTGAGCTCACGTAGCTACTCACCCCAACTATTGCAGCGGTAGCAGTTGCTGAAACTCCTAGCATCTGCACAACCAAACTAAGGGTTTGAAGGTCAACCAATACAATCACTGGTTGAGTATCAGGTGGAAGTGAGGATAAGATTATGGAGCTGCGAATCGTTTCGGGTTCTCATCAAATGTAAGTTTGTGTTTTTCGCTGCAAAAGTAGTATTTCTTACCTTTGTAATCACTTCTCCATTTTGTCTTCTTTTCATCTACCATTTCACTGCAGATAGGATTTTCTTCATGTATGTCGAGTTAATTTGGTCGACAGTACTTTATAGAACCTTTTTTTGGATTTGGGGATAAGGCTATTCGTCCACCAAATACCTTGGTGTAAGATGAGGCTTAACCCAAAGTGCGCTTGCGCATAATATGAAAAACCAGTTAGATAGGCTTACAGATTTGGGAAAAATACCACAGTATCATACCAAAGTGAATTTGGGTTAAGATTTTTCTAACCTCATATGGAGAGAAGCCAAATGCGCAGCACACCAAAATGGGTGCGCATCTACGAATATCTTATCCAGAGTAAGACCTGTGGATTCCTTGATGCCTTCAGTCACTCATCCATTTCAGATATTTGTTAAACCAACAGGCTCCATCTGCAACCTGAACTGCCAGTACTGCTACTACCTAGACAAGGAACACCTCTACCCAGAAGGCGAGACATTTCGAATGTCCGACGATGTCCTAGAGAGCTACATCGCCCAGCACATCGAAGCCTCCCCCGGGGAAGTCATCAACTTCTCCTGGCACGGCGGTGAACCAACCATCCTCGGGCTAAACTACTTCCGCAACATAGTCGAATTACAGCGAAAACATAAACCCCCAAATAAGAGGATTGTGAATGGTATCCAGACAAACGGCACCCTCCTTGACGAGGAGTGGTGCCGCTTCTTCGCGGAGCAGGGGTTCTACGTCGGGCTCAGCCTAGATGGCCCCAAGAAGATCACGACCTGTACCGCTTGACCAAGGATAAGAAACCCACCTATGAGGAAGCAATCAGAGGCTACAACCTCCTACAGAAGACATCGGGTAATCACAGAGATTCTATGCGTTGTGAACACATACAATGCGCAGTTCCCCCTAGAAGTCTACCGATTCTTCAAACAGATTAACGCCCAGTACATCACCTTCCTGCCACTCGTCGAGCCACAACCCGGCACCCTGAACGGCGTCAGCAGCATCAGCGTACCAGCCGAGGCTTGGGGGCGATTCCTCTGCACCATCTTCGACGAGTGGGTTGAAGAAGACATTGGGAAGGTTAAGGTGCAGATATTCGAGGAGGCGCTCAGGACGGCTTTCAAGCAAGAGCACTCTCTCTGCATCTTCAGGCCAACCTGCGGCGATGTCCCTGTTCTCGAGCACAACGGCGACTTTTACTCATGCGACCACTTCGTCGACGCCGATCATCTCCTAGGGAACCTGAAGGAGACCCCGTTGGCTGAGCTACTCGAGGACCCGAAACTAAGGAGTTCGGGGAGGCCAAGTTGCTGAATCTGCCACGGTACTGCAGAGAATGCGAAGTCAGGGATATGTGCCACGGGGAGTGCCCTAAGAACCGTATTCCTCGACACCCGATGGAGAACCGGGGCTAAACTATCTGTGTGATGGGTATAAACGGTTCTTCACTCACTGCAAGCCCTTCGTCTCAGAGGTGGCTGCACTGTTGGAATCAACAAAAGAATATGCAGTAGTAAGGGAGTGGCCTAGATTCGCTTTGATTCTAGGTCTTTAGTTTCTCGTTGAAGAAGTCGATTGTCCGTTTCCATGCCAGTTTGGAGGCATCCTCGTGGTACCGGGGGCTTGTGTCGTTGAAGAAGCCGTGTTTGGTGCCTTTGTACATGTGAATCTGGTAATCTACACCTGCTTTCTTTAACGCCGCCTCGAAGCCGGGTATTCCCGCGTTTATCCTTTCGTCGTCCTCAGCGTAGTGTATCAGCAGCGACGCCTTGATCTTCGGGACATCTTCGGGTGAGGGCTGCATGCCATAGAAGGGAACCGCGGCCTGCACATCGGAGTTGACCGCAACCTGGTTTGTCACCCCGCCTCCCCAGCAGAAACCCTGACCCCCACCTTGCCAGTTGACAGTGGGTGCGTCTTCAAGTACTTCACTGCGGCAACGAAGTTCTTGATTGTCTTCTGGCTGTCGAGCTTCTGCATCATCGACCTAGCCTCATCGACGTTGTCCGGGGTCCCCCCAGCGGAGATAAGGCGTCTGGGGCAATCGCTAAAAAGCCCTCCAGAGCGATGCGCCGCGTGACATCCTCGATATGTGAGTTAAGCCCCCAAATTTCGTGTATTACGATTACACCGGGATGTTTACCAGATCCTTTGGGTCTAGCTAAATGTGCAAGAATCGCCCGTTTCTCCGGGGTACTTTATGTTCTCAACATCCAGGCGTGGGTCTTTCTCAGAAACCTTTGCACCCATCTATGACATCTCGAATATCTATCCGGTTGAAATCTTATATCAGTTTTGTAGCCTACGTCACACGTGCTGAGTATTGAATGAATATGTCTTTATCTCAAATTCCCAGAAGACTTGGTTTGAGGAGTCCTACAACATGATTCATAGAAACAAAGAGACTATTTCGATTGTGCCAATATCGGAAGAACATGTAGAGAGCTTTCACAGGTGCCTTGATTCAGTAGCGCGTGAAAGACGGTATCTTGGCTTAGTTAAGGCTCCACCTCTTGAATCAACTCGTCAGTTCGTGCTTTCAAACATACGAGATAGAGTACCCCAATACGTTGCTATTGAAGGTGGGAACGTTGTCGGATGGTGCGACATCATACCCAACAAAAGTGAGGGATTTACACACTGTGGTACATTAGGCATGGGGATTTTGTCCAATTATCGAGGGAAGAGAATTGGCACTATGTTGATGGAGGATACTCTCTTGGCTGCAGAGAAATTTGGCGTTAAACGTGTTGAATTAGAAGTTTATGCATCAAATCTTCCCGCTATAAGACTGTATGAGAAACGCGGTTTTGTGTGTGAGGGGATTAAGAGGAAGGCTCGTAAACTTGATGGGGTATTTGATGATGTTTTGATGATGGCTTTATTCCTTTAATGAAAGTATCATCGAAGTTACACTTCTGCGAGTTATTCTAGTGGAAGTGAGGATAAGGCTATTGAGACTCATTTACCCGTATAATGAGCGAACCCCTCAGGAGTCTTCGAAGAGTACCCCCTCCCCTCAATCTCCTTAGCCATCTCCATCGCTAAATACTCAAGATCAGACCAGGCCTCCGGAATGTTATACCTAACCCTCTGCTCCCTAATTATTGGCTCAAACTTACTCCAAATCCAGATAGCCGCGATACCGTTACTGAGTGTGAAAGCGGTGTCTCGATCAATTACACCTTTCCTGAGTAGCCAGCCTATTCCACCCCACTCGTACATAGCTGCGGATCTCTTGCCATACATTTCGGGGTGCTCATCTGAGCCATACTTCTTCTCGTAATCGTCGTAGTCTCTCCAACTCCAGTTTAGGACATCAATGAATCTGGTTTGGGTCTCTGGGCTTTCCAACTTGTCGTATAGCTGCATGTAGAATTGGGCTTGTCTCGTCTCTAGGTTCGTCTTTAGGGTTCTCTGGTTTGTCTTCAGGGTGAGGACATAGTAAATCGCTGCAATAGTTACGCTTGCCGCTGTCACCAATACTCCAACCGTCTGCGCATCAACCATAGAATCACTGGTTAGAGTCAGGTGAAGATGAGGATAAGATTATTCATCCATCAATAACTTCAACGTTGGATGGAGTAATACAAAAGTAAATTTCTTCAGCTAAGATTTTCATTAAGCGAATTCAAGATTTAGTTATGACCGGCATTGCAGATTCATGTTCTAGAATCCGGTAATCAGGATTCTCCCTCGCAAATTTCATCAGTATTTCATAGAAATACTCTGCCTCTATCCATGACCTCGGGGATTTCCAGATGACCCTCTGATGCTTGATGTATGGGCCCCACTTCTCCCACTGACCCTTATAGAAACCTCCATACATCCTCGCTATAGGACGTATGTTGATCAGTCCCTCGTGTAACAGGACACCTGTTTGTTCGTAAACGGCGAAGACATCGTTGAACATGTTGCCCTTTTCCCAGTTGTTCTCGCTGAAGATTTCCATGAACTCATCGACATTGTTGATCTTCCAGGTGTTGATCTTGAAGATCTTCTCCCAGTTCCATTTATTGAATAGGTCCATCACAATCTGTGCGTTTCTCGTTTGGAGTGTACTTCGTATAGTCATAACATAGTAGAATGCGGCGATGCAGACACCAATCGCCGCAGCTACCCATGATACCGGCTGTAACAAACTAAGATCCAATCAAGTTCACAGATTAGTATCAGGTGGAAGTGAGGATAAAAATTTTTGAGAGATTGGATTTCCACCAATAATTTTATCCATAGTTTCACCTAAAACCACACCATCAAAAAGGAAAGGTGAACAATCTGTGACGGTATTTATGGTTTGGACCTACGTTGTAAAACCCGAGAAACAAGGCGACTTAGATGCACTTCTACAGAGACTGAACAAGTTCATGAAGGAACATCCGGAGAAGTTCCCCGGCCTCAAATCCTATAAAGCATACACGCACAAGATTGGCTCAATGGGAACCTATGTTGAGTTCTACGAGTTCCCAGACATGGGCGTAGCCGAGAAGTTCCTAGACTTCGGGTACCAAGACAAGGATCATCTCAAGTTTTGGGAAGACTGGATGACACAGATAGTACCTGAAACATATACGATGCACCTATGGTCACCGCTACTTGAACACAGTTTCAAGTAAGCAACCAAATGCGCTTTTCCAATTCTTATCGATGCCCACGCTTAATTTGTTGATTGAAGCGGCAAGCAAGTTACTCTGCTTTAACCATTAAACCGACGAAGACTCCAGGTTCATCGCCTACTACCCTCCACCCATGAGGAGTCGCCCGCTGAACGAAGCAATCACCAGGCCCCAGAATCGTAGAACCCTTCTCCATTACCAACTCGATGCTACCCGACAGCACGAACCCCACATCGATGCTAGGCGTCGTGTGCATAGGGTAGCTGATTCCCGGATCCCGCTTGAAGATCCCAATCAGGTAGCCCTCCTGCTCGGGCCAGTCGCGCTTCGCATTGAAAAGTTCCATGGGATCTGATACATCGCTTATCTGGGAAGGCACATCCTTCGCCCTCCACATCCAGTTAACGAGCCTACCTCCCGACTTCCCAACACTTGATTGGGGTACAGGCCATCCAGAGTGATGATGGACTTGCCTTCTTCGTCGAACCCTGTTACTACCCTACGCCCAACCTTTACCAACTTAGATTGATTCTCCTCAGACATCATCTACACACAGTTCATTTATCGTTGATTTTCTGATAAAACTTATCATCTGTTTAGGAGTAATTCATAGTTAGTGATGTCTTGTGCCCGTGATCATGTTTGAAAAGTACTACGTTAGAAGAGAGAATCGAGAAAGGATGCAGGAGCTGAGGGTGAAGCGAAACGAGCTTTTTAAGAAGGTGAAGTCGCTGAGGTCTATCAAGAGCGACCAACAGACGTATGGTGGTGTCGGTGACTCCTTCATCGAGTTCCTCGAGTTCGATGACTTGAAGGGTGTCGATGATTTTGGCGGAGAGGCATCCAAGGTTGAGGGATGTCCGGAATTATTTGCGGAGATTAGGAGTTACATCGAGCCGGGCAGCCTCACCCGTAAGCTTTGGCGACAAGTTTAGTATTGGAGTGGAGGCTTGACCGGTTGATCCTACCCGATTATCTCAAGGTAAAACACTTCGAGTCCTACTCGACAAACCTCTACCTCATCATTGACGGCGGCGAGGCGCTTCTGATAGACGCCCACGTTGGCACTGGGGCCGATCAAGCGGTCAAGTACATCGAGGAAAACCTTGAAGGCAGCACTTTGAAAGAGGTTGTTCTCCCTCATGGGCACTACGACCACGTCGGAAGCTGTCCCATGCTTGAGGAGAAATTCAAGCCCATCTTCTCGGCTCACCCTGCTGACGCCTGGCTATAGAATCCCTGCCCGCTGTCGTTCAGGGATCACTTTGGGGAGTTAACTGAGGAGGCTTACCGCACCTGGCTTAGGGACGTTGGTGGTAGAGGCGTAAGACTTGGCCGCTTTTTGAGAGATGGGGACGTAGTAAGTCGGCTGTTGAACTACAGGTTCTTCATGCTCCGGGTCATCAGTATGGTGGCATCAGCCTATATGATCCGGGGAGAAGGATCCTTTTTCCAGGTCACGCGTTCACGCCGACTGTTAACTTTGATACTTGGCTGGGTTATGTCGTTGATTCCCGCTCATATTTGGAGACCTTGATGAGGCTCTCAAATCTTGAGGTGAATACGCTTCTGCCGGCCCATGAGGCGATGCGAAGCGGAGGCGACGTAGCTATTGAGGTAAAGAGGCAGCTCGACCGCTCTATGAAAATTGAGAAGGAGGTTCTCTCGATTCTTGCTAGGAGCGAGTGGAATGTGTTGAATGAGATAGCTGACGAGGTTGTTCGCCGGCTTCTGGTTGGACGAAGCGATGAGGCTTCGTTTACTGAGGTTTCTACGGTTCACAGTTACATTGAGGAATTGATCTATGAGGGAAAGGTCAAGCTAGTGAAGGGTGGATATCGTCTCAATAGAGGAACTATAAATTAATGCCAATAAGCCTGTGGTAAGATTTTCGATCATCAAAGTAAGACCGGCTTCAGTTCGGGGATTTTTATCTTCAACTCCGGGTGCTCTTTACCATACTCAACAACCCTACCGTAGAGATACTCAACCTCGATTGCCGCCCTCGGCCAATTAAACCTCTCTCGAAAATCGATGAAGCCCTCTCTATTCCTATCCCAATACGAGGTTATTCCACCAGACATCAGCTTCGCCACGATGCCTATGTCAATCAAGCCTTCTCTGACGAGCACGCCGATGCCTTCATAGAATGTTACGTTTATATTCCACGCCTGAGCCTTTTTGTCATCCTTCATAAGCTCGATGAAATCGTCCGCGTTTCTAAACTTAGTTAAGCGTTCTATTTGTTCGGCTTCGTTCCAGTCTTTGCCGTACCAGCTCTGGTATAGCGCCATGAAGAGCTGTGCCTGCCTCGTTTCAAGTTCTCTCTTTCTGGCTTTCTCGGCTCGCTTGTTGGAGTTCACGTAGCTTCTCACAGCTATCGTTGCTGCTAGCAGCGTCCCACAACACCACATGTTTGAACGATCAATGCAATTGTGGGTATGTCCAATCAACAATCACGGGTTACAATCAGGTGGAAGTGAGGATAAGACTATTGAATCGAGCACGAAATGTCTACTTAACAACGATAACTGGGCAAGATGACTCGGCGACGACTCTGCTCGAAACGGAGCCGAGTATCCAAGCCTTCGCGCCACCCCTCCCCCTGCTACCCATAGCGATGCAGTCGAACCCTTCATCCTTAGCCATCTTCAAGATGACGTAGGGTGGGTCGTTGCTCCTCTCGCTCCTCACGTCGTACTTGACCTTGAAGGCCTTCAGGCCCTTCTCGGCGTTGGCGAGCAGCTGCATCGTCGGCTGGTCACGGATCTCGGTCCCTTCTAGCTTCTTGACCTCGTCCTCGTAGTAGACGTGGAGTAGGGTGACTGATCCGTTGAACTTCTTCGCGAGATCCGCTGCCTCACTCAACGCCCTATTCGAAAACTCGGAGCCATCGTAAGCTACCAGGATCTTAGCGCCGTCCTTCAAAACTTGTTCACCTGGAACAGAAACTAAGCTTCAGTATGTATAACATTTACTGTAAGTACGTCAGAGTCACCGTTATCCAACGAGGGTATCCCGCGTAGGTACTATTCACTGCTTAGTATCAGGTGGAAGTGAGGATAAGACTATTGAAATGCACTCTATAACATTATGAACGCCTACCCTACAAGGAAAGAATAATACACAATCCACACATCTTCTTTAAACGTGAAGAACCTCAAGGAAGAGTTACGCAGAGAGTCAAATAAGCACCAAATAGACCTCTTCGGCGTAGTATCCACCCGGGAACTCAGCGACGCCCCAGCTGGCCACAAACCCACAGATGTCATGCCCAGCGCATCTTCAGTCATCATCCTAGGACTAAAGATGTTGGACGCCCAAACCGACCTACTCCCAGTTGAAGGAGAAACATCATCAAATTCCCCAAGACAAGCAATGTTCAGCGGACACAACGCCTACCTATCACAGCAACTAGACGCTGCCGGCTACAGCATATCGAGGATGCTGGAGGCAGAGGGATACAAGGCCTACCATCAACTCTCATCGACTGGAGGAATAGATGGAAGATACCTAACCGGTCTGCTATCCTTAAAGCATGCGGCCGCCAAGGCGGGATTAGGGACCATCGGGAGAAACAGTCTTCTGATAACTCCTCAGTATGGGCCTAGGGTACGTCTCACGGGGATCTTAACTGACGCTGATATTGAACCCGATAAAACCGTTATGAGTGACCCTTGCCCGGAGTGTGGTAAATGCATCACCCAATGTCCAGCTGGTGCGCTTCAGAACCCAGACCCGGGTGAATCTTATAAGATTAACAGGTTTGCGTGCAACCAATTTCTATCCACAAGGCCTACCTGTAGTATCTGCCTTAAGGTGTGCCCAGTAGGCGAAAAACGAGTCAGATGAGGCTAATGCCAAAGAAACTTTGGGATAAGATTTTCTTAATGGGGATGTGAAAGTGAGGATAAGACTATCTCTAATGCTACGTCACTTCGACCCTTCTCTCCATGATCTCAGGGTGTTCACCTACTGCTATCTGCTTGACCATTCTGTACATGTACTCAACGTTTTCAGCGGCCGAGGGGTTTCTAGTCCTCAGCCCACTAATCATTGGCTCAAACCTCTCCCACCACGCGATGACGGTTCCAGACATTAGGTCATCCACAAGCTCAGGGCTTATCAGACCCCTCTTGACTAGGACCCCCAGCCCCTCCATGTACCATCCTAATGACCAGAAACTCTTGTACAGGTCCGGGTTGCCCTCGTAGCTGCACTTTGAGTTGAAGTCGTCGAAGTCCTTGCACTCGATTCTGAATGCCTTGGCGTTTCCTTCAATGAAGTCGGGATCATACATCTTCGCGTATATTGGCATGAACAGTTGGGCCTGCCTCGTCTCCAAGTTCAGCTCCTGTGCCTTGAGGGCTAGTTGCTGTGTCTTCATGTTGATTCTGAGGGTGAACATATAGTAGATCGCAGCCACCGTCACACTCACACCTGTCATCAAAACCCCAATCGTTTGAAGATCAACCATACTCTCTCACTGACTTAGCATCAGGTGGAAGTGAGGATAAGACTATTGAGGGCTAAAAAATCACTTAGGGTCAGCTTCGTGAGTCAATCAATGATCCGAATAGCACAGAGCTTGAGGCGACAAAGAGATTAAGAGTCTCCTATTTTGAGGACAATACTCTGAAAAATATTCGGATGTTTAAGAGTATCAGGCTCCAATCATCGATACTTTGAAAATATTGATGTTTAAGAGTATCGAATTTGTTTAAGAGTATCCAACTCGTAAGAATTTGATAAATCAGATGTTTAAGAGTATCAATTCTGATCCTAAACATCTGAAGCCCAGTCGACTAGCCTCATCGGCGATTCATCATTCAGATAATGAACGCAAAATTCAGAATATTGTTTCTAACCAATAATTCCAACCATTTATAAATAGAATAGGGTAAAGCCCATGGCTTACGCGAAAAATGGAATCAGCGTATGCGTGGCTGTATGAGGATTGACTATTCGGGGCGGGGAAAAGGAGTCGAAGGGCATAGGGTTTCAGTCGCCATCAAATGATCCTCTCCCGATCTGCCCCAGCTGTCAATCGACACGAATATTCAAAGATGGGCTTCGCATCGCTAAGGAAGGAAAGATTCAGCGATACGTTTGCAGGGATTGCGGCTACAGATTTAGCGGGTCATCCAAACTTGTTTCTCCGGTCTTATCTGAGAGGGGTCATATACAGGAGTGTATTAACAAATTTGGACTGGGTTTTATCGACTCGGATGATCGATGCAATCTGAATGATCAGGTTAAAGTAGATTCACAATTCTGTGGGCCAATGAGGGAAGAATATAAAAAGTCAACTGGCTATGAGACTATTCGCCGAGTATGCGCTGACGAGGCGAAAAACTTGGTCGCAGCAATTGAAATAAACAGAGCTGCGGGGGATATCTCGACAGGAAATGAAAAAGAACTAATCTTCAACTTCGCGTGGTGGATGAAGAAACAAGGACTCGCTGAAGACACAATCGATAGTAAAACCAAGATACTAAGAATACTGGCGAAGAGAGGCTTTAACCTCCACGACCCAGAGTCAGTCAAAGATGGAATAGCGAGACAGAAGTGGAGTGCGGGAAGAAAAGAAAACGCGGTTCACGCTTACACTACCCTTCTTAGGATGCAAGAAAAGACTTGGACACCGCCGCGGTACAGACGAATAGATAAAGACCCGTGGATACCGACTGAAACCGAAGTGGACCAGTTAATTGCAGGGAGTAGCCCAAAGGTCTCAACATTTCTCCAGCTACTGAAGGAAACAGGAATGAGACCCGGTGAAGCTTGGAGCCTAAAATGGACAGACATCAACATTGAAAACAGTACGGTGAGCATAACTCCTGAAAAGGGCTCCAATTCAAGAACTCTGAAGCTATCCAGCAGACTGCTCTCAATGATAAACAAGTTTGAAAAGAGGAACATCTTCGTCTTCAACAACGGATTACTGGACCACTTCTCCCAGAACTTTAGACAGCAGAGAAAAGCTGTGGCTTTCAAACTGAATAATCCAAGGATACTCCAGATAACATTCAAAACACTCAGGCATTTCAAGGCAACGATGGAGTATCACAAGACCAAAGACATTCTACACGTCAAATACCTACTGGGACATAGACGGATTGAGAACACTCTCATTTACACTCACCTCGTGGACTTTGGTAACGATGAATACCTTTCTAAGGTTGCGAAGAACGCGGCGGAAGCCTGCCAGCTCGTGGAGCTAGGTTACGACTTCGTCTGCAATACCTCTGATGGACTAAGTATCTTCAGGAAGCGAAAGTGAGGGGGGTTCGAGGATGGTGCGGGGGGTGGGACTTGAACCCACGAAAGCCTAAGCTACGGGATCTCTCACCAGAGACTGCCTGATCTTAAGTCCCGCCCCTTTGGCCAGTCTCGGGTACCCCCGCCCAACAACAACCCACACCACAGACCTAAAAAACATACCTCCATAAACCCAAAACTGGCTGTAATTTAAAGATTGAAAGTGGTCTAAACAATTAATACTTCTGATGTGCATATGAGACAAAAGTATAATCTTCGACGTTTATCTTGTATCAGCATCTGGCATTCTAACTTTTTCAAACAAAAACTCATACACCAAATAAAAATATCCATTAAATTTTCGTCACGTTTAAACAAAATATAGAGGATTCGTGGCAACCTCTTTTTCCTGAGTAAACGCCCACTAATAGAAATTCACGCAAAACTCTCGAAAGAAGAAGCGGCTCCTCATCAAAATGCTCAAACAACACGATTCACCCAACCTGTACTCTAGACGCCTAATCGAAGAAATGAGGCAACCCACGTATTTTTTTTTGCTTATACTATGCTACTGGTACAAGGGAGACCCGAAAAACGCTCCGATTCGCACACACACCGAACGCTGACTGTTACTCTCGAGTGGGGATGCGGCGGAGTCCATGGGTGTTTTTTCTCCGCCTGGGGTTTTGGGCCGCTTGCTTCGGTTTGGATTCGTTGGGGTGTGTGGGGATGGGTCTTGTTCTAGTCTAGGGTGCTCTATGTAGGTTTTTATGAGGATCTCAGCGGTATCTGTACGCAGATATTTTATGAGATCTGTGGGGATATTAAAAAAAATAGTTAATCCAAATTCCCTATATAAAGAAAAAACACCAACAGCTTAAATGACTTAAAAAAGAACTCACTTTTTAACACGAAAAAAAGTGATATTTTCCATAAGTATCGCCACACGTAATAAAAGAAGGCTGAAAAAGTGTCTAAATGAGCCTATGCGTCCTCTGCAGATCCTTCCTCATCCAGTTGTAGTGCCTCAGCGTCGGCGTCTTACCGAAGCCACACGCCGCGCAGACACCGAGGCGAATATGATAAGCCCTGCGCCCGCAGCGCCTACACCTGATATGAGTCCGCTTACCCGTATGAAGAGCATGCTTAGTCGGCATAAACTACACCTAACCCTCAGGAGGCGGAGAGATCATTATCACGTTGTCGCCACGCAGCACGATCGTCCCGATCACCTCAGACTTCATCGGATCACTGACGTTCTCCGCGTCCTTGAGCACGAGGTTAACGTGCTGGTCGAAGCCCTCGAGGGTCCCGCGCAGCGTCTTACCGCCCCTCACCTTGATGAGGACAGTCTTACCGATGCTCCTCTCCAGGACCCGCTCAATCATCTCCGCCAAATCAATGATCTCCTATTTTCCCCGTCGGGCTCTAATCGAATAACCGAGTTCCCCTATTAAACATTTGGTATAACCACTCCAACACCCCAGCCGCGACACCGACCCCCAAACAGTGCACAACCATCTAAATTCAACATTCAAAAACATTTATTAGTGAGTGCTCGGCATGCATAGTAGCCTCTGCAGGGTAGTGGCTTCTAAGAGATGAACACCGAGGGATAGGAGGGATTCCTTTCGATTAGGTATAGACATGATTTCGGGGAGCCACACGCCCTGCAGCCTAACACCCCCCGTTTGAGGATTGATGTAATGCTTCTCGCAGAGGAAAATAACTGGGACCTCATGAAGACCTTCTTCGCCGACGAAGGCCTCGTGAAGCAGCACCTCGACAGCTATAATGAGTTTGTCGAGCACACGCTGCAGCAGATCATAGACGAGATAGGCGGCATCACGATAGAGGTGCCGAACCATACATACGAGATAAAGTTCGGCTCCATTGAGGTCGGAGACCCGGTGATAACCGAGGTCGACGGCACTCAACGCCCCGTCTACCCACGTGAGGCACGCATACGCAACCTCACCTACGCCGCACCCCTCTACCTCGAGATTATGCTCGAAGACGAGGGCAAGGAGACCTATGAGAAGGTCAACATAGGCGACCTCCCCATAATGGTCAAGTCCAAGCTCTGCCTCCTCAGCCGCCACACCCCCGACGAGCTCATGGCCCTAGGGGAGGACCCAGAGGAGGTCGGAGGATACTTCATAATCAATGGAAGCGAGCGCGTCATCGTCAGCCTCGAGGACCTCGCCCCCAACCGCGTCCTCGTCGAGATAGACGACCGCGGAAGCAACCCAGTCTACCGCGGCAAAGTCTTCTCAACAACCGTAGGCTTCCGCGCCCGAATCGAGGCCAACCTCAAGGCCAAGGGCGAGATGAGCGTAACCATCCCCGGCGTCCCTGTACCAGTCCCCTACGTCGCCCTCATGAGGGCACTCGGCGTAGAAACCGACAAACAGGTCGCTGACATGGTCAGCCTAGACGCCAGAATACTCAGCGAGCTCGAACCCAGCTTCCGCGAGGCAGGCAACATCCACAACCGCGAGGACGCAGTCCTATACATCGGAAACCGCGTAGCCTTCGGCCAGGTAAAGGAGTTCCGCATGAAGCGCGCCGAGGCCATCCTCGACCGTAACCTCCTCCCCCACATAGGCCGCGGCGCCGACCAGCGCAAGGACAAAGCAATCTTCCTCGGCGAGATGTGCGCACGTATCATCGAGCTAAAGCTCCAGGAAAGGAAGGAGGACGACAAGGACCACCTCAAGAACAAGCGGATCAAGCTCGCAGGACCCCTCCTCGCCGAGCTCTTCCGTAGCGCCTTCTGGAGCCTCTACCGCGACATGCGCTACCAGTTCCGCAGGAT
This sequence comes from Candidatus Bathyarchaeota archaeon, assembly GCA_963820555.1. Taxonomy (GTDB): domain Archaea; phylum Thermoproteota; class Bathyarchaeia; order TCS64; family TCS64; genus UBA8941. Next base: position 54,345 of record CAWGAT010000034.1, on the reverse strand, counting down.
GAGCACCCGCCGCAAGGGCGTCCTCATCAGCGCAGCCGTCAGACCCGGCATAATCACCAGCCGAATCCAGCACGCCCTCGCCACAGGAAACTGGCGCAGGGGACGAGTCGGCATGACCCAGCTACTCGACCGCACAAACACCATCAGCACCCTCAGCCACCTACGCAGGCTACAAAGCCCACTCAGCAGGAGCCAGCCAAACTTCGAGGCCCGAGACCTACACAGCACACACTGGGGTAGACTATGCCCGAACGAGACCCCCGAGGGCGCAAACTGTGGGCTGGTCAAGAACCTCAGCCTAACCGCCAGCATCAGCACAGGCACGGACGCCGAGAAGGTGAAGCGTACCCTCGAGTTCATGGGGGTCGTCAAGGCCAAGGACGCCGACGAGAACCTCCGCCACGAAGGCGCCAAGATATTCGTCGAAGGCTACCTCCTAGGCTACACAACCACCCCCGAGGAGCTCGTCCAGAAGCTCCGCGAGATGAGGCGCCGCAGCGAGATAAGCGGCGAGGTAAACGCCTGCTACTACGCCACCTACAACGAGATCTACGTCAACTGCGACGAGGGACGCATCAGGCGCCCACTCATCGTCGTCAGCGAGGGTAAGAGCCTCTGAAGCAGCGCCACGCCCGCCAGCTCCGCGAGGGCAAATGGCAATGGGGCGACCTAGTCCGCGAGGGCATAATCGAGTACCTCGACGCGGAGGAGGAGGAGAACGCCTACGTCGCAATCGACCCCAACAACATCTCAACCGACCACACACACCTCGAAATCTGCCCATTCGCCATCCTCGGCGTAGTCGCGAGCATCATCCCCTACCCAGAGCACAACCAGTCCCCCCGTAACACGTACCAGGCCGCCATGGCCAAGCAAGCCCCCGGCCTCTACGTCCTCAACTACCGCGACCGCACAGATACACGCGGCCACCTCCTACACTACCCCCAGAAGCCCGCCGTCGGCACTAAGCCCATGGAGATCATAGGCTTCGACAAGCGCCCCAGCGGCCAGAACTACATAGTCGCTGTCCTCAGCAGCAGCGGCTACAACATGGAGGACGCCATCATCTTCAACAGGGCAGCGGTGGAGCGCGGCCTCGGCCACAGCAGTTTCTACCGCATCTACAAGGCGGAGTGTAAGCAGTACCTCGGAGGCGCCAAGGATAAACTCACCATCCCAGAGGAGGGCATACGCGGCTACCACGGAGCCGAGTCCTATCGCCAGCTCGAGCACGACGGCCTAATCGCCGACGAGGCCGAGGTCAAGGGCGGGGACATACTCATCGGCAGAACCAGCCCACCTAGGTTCATGGAGGAATACGGAGGCCTCGAGGTCAGAGGCCCACAACTCCGAGACACAAGCATCGGCGTTCGCCCCACAGAGGAGGGCACCGTCGACGGCATCTTCATCACCAAGGACATCGAGGGCAGCCAGCTCGTTAAGGTCAAGGTGCGCAGCAACCGCGTCCCCGAGCTCGGCGACAAATTCGTCAGCCGCCACGGCCAGAAGGGGGTCATCGGCATGCTCGTCAACCCGGAGGACATGCCATTCAGCGTCCACGGCACCATCCCCGACATCATCATCAACCCACACGCATTCCCGAGCCGCATGACCGTCGGCCAGTTCATGGAGAGCCTCGCCGGTAAAACCGGCAGTCTCAGGGGAGAACCCGTCGACGGCACACCATTCGACAACGAGGACGCCAAGAGCCTCGCCGAGTCCCTAGTCAAGATGGGCTACCACCCAGGGGGCAAGGAGATAATGTTCGACGGCCAGAGCGGACGCATGTTCGAAGCCGACGTCTTCGTCGGCGTCGTCTACTACCAGAAGCTCCACCACATGGTCGTCGACAAGATCCACGCACGCGCCCGCGGACAGGTACAGATGCTCACCCGCCAGCCAACCGAGGGCCGCGCCAGGGGCGGAGGCCTCAGGTTCGGAGAGATGGAGCGCGACTGCCTAGTAGGCCACGGCGCCGCCATGCTCCTCAAGGACAGGCTCCTCGAAGAGTCCGACGCCTACAGCATCTACGTCTGCGAGAAGTGCGGCAAGCAAGCATACTACGACATACGGCAGCGCAAGTACGTCTGCCCAATCTGCGAGGGCAAGGGCGAGATAGAGCCCGTCACCATAAGCTACGCCTTCAAGCTGCTGCTACAGGAGATGCAGAGCCTCTGCCTCTCCCCAAGCCTCCAGCTAACAAAGGAGTTCGAGTAAAATGAGCAAAATCATCGACAGCATAAAGTTCGGCATCCTCCCCCCCGACGAGGTCAGGAAGCTCAGCGCCGTGGAGATCCAGACCAGCGACACCTACGACGAGGACGGCGCACCCATCGCGGGGGGCCTCATGGACCACCGCCTCGGCACCCTCGAGCCCCGCCAAAGGTGCCAGACCTGCGGAAACATCGCACTCAACTGCCCCGGCCACTTCGGCCACATAGAGCTCGCGGTACCCGTCATACACGTAGAGTTCGCGAAGCAGATCTACAGACTTCTCACCGCTACATGCCGCGGCTGCGGACGCATCCTACGTCCCAAACGAGGGGAACGAGAGCATCGACTACTTCAAGCGGAAGAGGGAGGAGGACCTCAAGCTCTTCGGCAAGGTCACCGACGACACAATCAACGAGATACTCAAGGTCGCGAAGAAGTACAAGCGGGGCAAGGAGTGCCCACACTGCGGTATGCCCCAGACGAACGTCAGGTTCGCGAAGCCAACCACCTTCTTCGAGTCAGAGGCGGCGGGCGAGGAGGGTGAGGAGGCTAAGGAGGGCGGCGAGGCCATCGCCGTCGAGGGCGAGGAGGCCGCCAGCAGGCTCACCGCCAACATGATCAGGGAGTGGTTCGAGAGGATCCCCGACGACGACCTCCGCCTCGTAGACTTCGAGCCCGAGGTCGCCCGCCCCGAGTGGATGGTCCTACAGGTCCTCCCCGTCCCACCAGTGGACGTAAGGCCGAGCATCATCCTAGAGATCGGCATACGCGCCGAGGACGACCTCACCCACAAGCTCGTCGACATAATCAGGATCAACCAGCGCCTACGCGAGAACATCGACGCGGGCGCACCAACCCTAATCATCGAGGACCTCAGCGAGCTCCTCCAGTACCACGTCACCACATACTTCAACAACGAGGTCAGCGGCATCCCGCCGGCTCGCCACAGGAGCGGCAGGACTCTGAAGAGCCTCGCCCAGCGCCTCAAGGGCAAGGAGGGCAGGTTCAGGGGCAACCTAAGCGGGAAGCGTGTCGACTACTCAGCGCGTACCGTCATCAGCCCAGACCCGAACCTCGACATAAATGAGGTCGGCGTCCCCGTGGCCATCGCCGTCAGGCTCACAGTCCCCGACGTCGTCACGCCGAGGAACCTCGACGAGATGAAGAGGCTCACACTCAACGGCCCCTACAAGCACCCGGGTGCGCTATACGTTGTGCGCCCCGACCAGAAGAGGATCAGGCTCGAGTTCGTCCAGGACAGGAGCGGCATAGCCGACACACTCGAGCCGGGCTTCATAATCGAGCGCCACCTCAAGGACGGTGACATCGCCCTCTTCAACAGGCAGCCCTCGCTGCACAGGATGAGCATCATGGCCCACAGGGTCAGGGTGCTCCCCTACAAGACCTTCAGGATGCACCTCGCTGTCTGCCCACCCTACAACGCGGACTTCGACGGGGACGAGATGAACCTCCACATCCCGCAGAGCAAGGAGGCCCAGACCGAGGCCACGGCTCCTCATGCAGGTGCAGGACCAGATCCTAAGCCCCCGCTACGGTGCACCCATCATCGGTGCGACGAAGGACTTCATCAGCGGCGCCTACCTACTAACTAGGAAGGAGACGCTTCTCACGGCGAAGGAGGTCGGTAAGCTCCTAGCCAATGCTAACTACCGTGGAGAGATACCCTGCACCAATCGTCGAGAAGCCGGTGAAGCAGTGGACCGGCAAGCAGATCTTCAGCCTCTTCCTCCCCAAGGACTTCAACTTCGTCAGCCGAGCCAACGTCTGCCGCCACTGCCCGACCTGCGACAAGGAGGCGTGCCAGTACGACTCCTATGTCATGATCCAGGGCGGGAAGTTCCTCAGCGGAGTCATCGACAAGAACAGCATCGGAGCAGAGAGGGCCGAGACCATCTTCCACAGGATCATCAAGGACTACGGCACAGACGTCGGACACGACTTCCTCAACGGCATTACCCGCCTCATCAACGGCTTCCTAACCATACGCGGATTCAGCTACAGCATGGACGAGCTAAACATCGCGGACAAGGAGCGCAACACCATCAACTCCGTCATGAGGAGGATGGAGAAGAGCGTCGAGAACCTCATAGAGCAGGCCGATACCGGGCAGCTTGAGCGCCTCCCCGGCCAAACGATGCAGGAAACCTTCGAGATCAAGGTCATGAACGAACTCGCCCAGGCCCGTGACAAGGCGGGTGAAACCGTCGAGCAGGGGCTCGGAATGGGCAACTCGGGCATCATCATGACCCGGAGCGGAGCCCGCGGGAGCAGCCTCAACATCGGTCAGATGATGGGCAGCGTCGGACAGCAGTCCATCCGTGGAAAGCGCATCATGAGGGGCTACGAGAACCGCACCCTCCCCCACTTCAAGGACGGTGACCCGACCCCCCAGGCGAGGGGCTTCGTCTACAACTGCTACCGCGATGGCCTCACGCCGCTCGAGTACTTCTTCCACAGCATGGGTGGCCGCGAGGGGCTGGTTGACACGGCTGTACGCACGCAGCAGAGCGGCTACATGCAGCGCCGCCTCATTAACGCGCTGGAGCACCTGCGCGTCGAGTACGACGGCACCGTCCGCAACAGCATCGGGGATATCATCCAGTTCCAGTACGGCGAGGACGGCATCGACCCGAGCAAGAGCGACCACGGCAAGGCTGTCAACGTCGTGCAGCTCATCGACCGCGCCAAGATCAGCGAGAAGAAAGGCGCAGCCGCGACCGAGGACTACATCGACAAGAAGGTCGACCAGCTAACGGTGCTACCACTCAGCCTCATGAATGAGCTGAAGACCCTGCTAAAGGCCTCGGGCCTCACAAAGGCCGGCGTTGACCGCCTAGTCGAATCCGCGCTAAAGAACTACGACTTCAGCCTCGTCGAGCCAGGTGAGGCCGTCGGCATCCTCGCCGCGCAGAGCATCGGCGAGCCAGGCACACAGATGACGCTCCGTACCTTCCACTACGCTGGCGTCGCTGAGCAGAACGTAACCCTCGGCCTACCACGCCTCATCGAGATAGTGGACGCGAGGAGGACCCCATCGACGCCAGTCATGGAGATCCACCTCGACACGAAGCACAAGAAGAGTGAGAAGCTCGCCCGCGAGGTCGCCCAGAAGCTCACCTACACGACCCTAGACGACGTCGTGAGCTCCGTGAACGTGGACTTCAACGCCAACGTGGTCAGGATCGAGATCGACCCATCCCGAATGGAGTCGCTCAGCGTTACCGAGAAGGAGATCGAGGACGCCTTCCCGACAAAGTACGAGAAGGAGTCAGACCACATCTACACGGTCAGCCTCGAGGAGGAGAAGATCGGGCAACCCCGAGGTCCTAACGCAGACCATTGGGCAGGCGAAGATCAGGGGCATACCCGAGATCAAGCGTGTCCTCACCCTCCAGGAGGAGGGCGAGTGGATAATCAGAACAGATGGAAGCAACCTCGAGGAGGTCATAAAGATCGACGGCATCGACGCGATGAGGACCACGACGAACAACATCCACGAGATAGCGGAGATATTCGGCATCGAGGCCGCCCGCAACGCCCTCATCAAGGAGGCCCACAACGTCCTCGAGGAGCAGGGCCTAGACGTCGACATCAGACACGTCATGCTCGTCGCCGACATCATGACGAAGATGGGTGAGGTCCAGCAGATCGGGCGCCACGGGATCAGTGGTGAGAAGAGCAGCGTCCTAGCTAGGGCGGCCTTCGAGCTGACTATACAGCACCTCGTCTCAGCCGCGCTGAGGGGAGAAACCGATCCGCTTAAAGGCGTCATCGAGAACATCATCGTCGGACAGTCGATGCCGCTCGGAACGGGGAGCGTCGAGCTGTTCATGACAATGGGTGGAAAACGCGATGAGTAGCGTAGATCAGGAGCTGAGACTCGCACTCTCCACCGGCAAGGTCCAACTCGGATCAAAGGCCGCGGTGCGGGAGCTGCGCAGAGGAAGAGCAAAGCTGGCGATAGTCAGCAGTAACTGCCCCCGCGAGGCGAGGGAGACGATTAACAACTACGGGAAGCTCTCCGAGATCCCCGTGATGGAGCACCCCAAGGACAGCGTAGACCTTGGAACGCTTTGTGGTAAGCCGTTCCCGGTCTCCGCCATGGTCATCAACGACCCGGGCGACTCCAAGATCCTCGATTTGGTGAAGAAGTAAGATGCTAAGCAACGTCAAGATAACGGAGAACGAGATGAAGTTCATCCAGCTGCTCCAGAACATGACTGGGGCGACGGTGGTGGACTGCATTATTGAGGAGGATAGCCTAATCTTCACCGTCAAGAAGGGGGAGGTCGGCCTCGCTGTCGGCAAGGGCGGGGAGAAGATCAAGCGCTTCCGCGCCATGACGAATAAGCAGGTCGAGATCTTCGAGTACATGGATGACCCCGACAAGTTCCTGAGGAACGCTCTGAAGCCGGCGAAGGTGAAGGACATCCGCCTCGTCGACAGGATGGACGGTCACAAGATAGCGATGGTGACCGTCGACCCACACGATAAGGGTATAGCCATCGGGAAGAACGGGGAGAACATAAAGAAGATACGCTTCCTCGCGAAGCGCTACTTCAGCCTCGAGAACGTCGTTGTCAACTAGTCAACCTATTTAGTTTTTTAGTTCTCATTTTTTTTCTGTAAGATCGATTGCAGATGAGCTTAAAGTTATATCTGTTTCTCATGCGCGCGTGGATGCCCGTTGGAGCGCGTCGCGCGTGATCTGCTGGGCGGACTCTAGGCGCGTCGACTCATCGTTTAGGTAAATTAACATCATCTTCCCGCGGTTGGCCGGTTTCGACACCGATAGTATTGATACTAAAATGTAGGACTCGTACCTTTTTTATTTAAGCCATGAAGTGTTAGAACGTCTTTCTCGTAGGGTTACAGGTATAATGATTATCTCCGGATGGGTAACGTCTATACTAGGTGTCAATTTATGAGTAGTGTCTGGCCGAAGGGGAAGAGGTGTGCTGTTTGCCTCACCTTCGACTGCGATGCCGAGTACGTCTTCATGGGCAACAGGCCCGAAGTAGCGGATATGCCCCGGACGAAGAGTCTAGGAGAGTATGAATGGAACGCGCCCGTCTACCCGCGCCTACTCGACCTGCTCGATAAGCACAGGGTTAAGGCTACATTCTTTGTCCCGGGGATAAACGCTGTCAACCACCCCGATGTCTTCAGGGAAATAAAGAAGCGTGGCCACGAGCTCGCATGCCACGGATGGAAGCACGAGGACACGGTGAAGCTACCGAAGGAGGAGGAGGCGAGGCGGATACTCGCCACCTGAGACGCAATAAAGGAGGCGTCAGGGTTCACATCCAGTCGGAAACCGCGTCGCAGGAGGTGAGGTCGGACCCAACACCCACGACATCCTCGCCGAGAACGGCTTCCTCTACGACTCGAGCATGAGGGGCAGCGACCTCCCTTACAGGCTCGAGAACGGCCTCACCATCGTCCCCAGCTACTACGACATGGACGACTTCCACCTCTTCGCCGACTACCCGGGCACCAGTTACAACACACGCATACAGAGCCCCGAGACCGGCTACCAGATATGGACGAATGCCTTCGACGGCTACTACCACTACGGGCTTTGCTACACAACGATGTTCCACCCACAGATAATCGGCAAACCCGGAGGCCTCATGCTCCTCGACAGGCTCCTCAACTACATAGAACGCTTCCCGATGGTGTGGTATGCCACCGCAGAGGAGGTGGCCCGCCACTGGGCGAAGAAGTAGAAAAGTATTCTCGGTAGAAAATCCTACCATCATTTTTCATTGAAACGGCCTAGTTGCTGTGACCCTTTGATGCGCCGTTAAAAACTTACTAACCAGAAGCCACAAACACACTGTATCATCAGAGGCAACTACATGAGCGTGATCAAGCCAACCGGGGGAAGGGGCAGGGAACGCCTCGAACATAGGCTTTGGCTCGAGGAGCAGATGGCCGAGTGGAAGAAACACACCGACATGACGATGCACGAGTCTGATGTCCAACCCATGAAAATGAGCGAGGTTCTCGCCCTCGCCGACGACGAACTTCGAAGCGACTGGGAGAACCTCACACTCAAATACACCGAGACCCCCGGCGGCATCAAGCTCCGAACCGAGGTATCTAAACTCTATAAGGGCGTTGATCCCAGTCAGGTTGTCATCTTCGCTGGGGCGGACGAGGCGATCTGGGTCTTCTTCACGGCCATGCTCAAGCCGGGGGATCACATCGTAGTCCTCTGGCCCGCCTACGAGGCGCTGTATCAGCTCGCGAGCCTAGCCGGGGCGGAGGTGTCCCTTGTCCCACTCGAACCGGACGGCTGGCGGGTCGACGTGGATAAGGTGCGTAAGGCATTCTACCCCAACACAAAGTTCCTAGTCACAAACTTCCCCCACAACCCCACTGGCACCACAATAGACAGGTCAACGTACAAAGCCCTGATCGACCTCTGCCACGAGAAGGGCGCCACATTCGTCGGGGACGAGGTCTACCATCTCCTCGAACACAAACCTGAGTACCGTCTACCACCCAGCCGTCGACGCCGACGAGACCGCTGTCAGCTTCGGCGTCATGTCCAAGGCCTATGCACTCTCTGGCCTCAGGATAGGGTGGATAACCATCAAGGAGCCCAAGTTGCTCCAGAAGCTCAAGGACCTGAACGGCCTCGCCACCCCCTGCAAGCCGGCGCCCAGCGAGCTACTCGCAACCATCGCCCTACGAGCCAAGGACAAGATCCTAGCAAGAAGCCACAAGATAATCGACGACAACTTTCCCCTCCTCGACGAGTTCTTCGAGAACTACTCCAGACCACTTCCGATGGGTTCGCCCCAAGGGCGCGACCGTCGGATTCCCCGAGCTGATAGGGATGAACGTCGAAAAGTTCACCGAGGAGTACGCAAAGCAGGAGCACGTCATGGTCTGGCCAGGCATGGTCTTCAACTACCCAGGAAACAACTTCCGCATAAGCTATGGGCGCACATGGGTCCCCGAGGGGCTACGTCGCCTCAAACACTTCGTAGACAACAACCTAAAGTGAAACGAAGAAACAGAGAGGCTGAAGGATATGCTGGAGAGGGAGGCGGCCAAGTACCCGTTCCTTAAGGAGGCGGCGAAGCTAGTGGACGCCCTGAACCTCCAGCTAGACGACCTCGCCGACCCAGCATACGCCAAGGTTCTCGACAGGGCCGCGGAGCGAATAGTCCAGGCGATCGAGGACGGCGCCGTTGACGATCGCCTCGACGACTACATGACGGAGCTCCTTAGCTTCCCCGTCGCTGTAATGTTCACCTCGGTCAAAGGGGAGCAGTTCCTAAGCAGGCGCTACGCCCTCGCCGAGGCTGTCCGAGTCTACTTCCTCCTGCAGGAGGAGGAGCGCGACAAGCTCGCCCAGATAGCGAGGGACGACTTCGAATGGGACCTTAAAGACTCGGGCGAGCAGTACGACGGCGTCCTCTACGACTTCCGCCTCTACTTCTACGACTACCTGAGATCCTCATCGTCATTCCACGAGGACAAGTGGAAGCTCGTCAACCGAATAGTGAAGAACGGATACGTCCTACTCACGCAGCGTGAGGTCGCCCGCCTAATTCAGGGCGAAGTTGAGACCCTCATCAAGGAACGGGTCTCGAAACCCATCAAGATCGCCCTCCCTGAGCCCCTCCAGCTCCGGCTAGACCGCGTCTCCAAGGTCTTCGAGGAGAACCGGCAGAGACTAGGAGGCGAGGACCTACCATCCGAGGTCATAAACGAGGCCTTCCCACCGTGCATCCGCTTCTGCATGGAGGGGCTACTCGCCGGCAGGCGAGCAAGCCACATGGAGCGATTCGCCCTCACCAGCTTCCTAGTCACCGTCGGGATGCCCCTAGACAGCCTCGTCGACCTGTACACGAGCGTCAGCGACTTCGACCCCGCCATGACACAGTATCAGGTCGAGCACATAGCCGGCGTCCGGGGGAACCGCACAAAATACACCCCTCCCCTCTGCGACACCCTCCGAACCCACGGCATATGCCGGAACAAGGACGACATCTGTGAACGAATCAAGCACCCACTCAGCTACTACCGGATAAAGGCCAGACGCCTAACCTACCAGAGACCCCAGCCGCAGCCTCAAACCTCAAATACCCCCACGCCGAGCCAATAAAGGACTAGTTTGGCTGATACTGCAGAGGAAAAGATAAGAAACACGGGCCTCCACTTCTGCACGCAGTATAACAACCTCGTCAGATTCAACCCGCAGTTCTGCGGGAAGTGCCCCCATAGCGGCGTCAAGAAGTAGCCGGATCCTAGCCAAACCAGTTTTAAAACACGAGAGATACTTCTACCTGAGCGCCTATGGAGTCCGACTGGGGTAGCCCAAGGTTCGTGGCCGACCAGTTCCATAGGTGGTACCAATCAAATGCGAGGACGATACCCGCCCCCACCGAGATCAAGATGCGGGAGTTCGCCTTCCTCCAGTTCGGGGGGAAGACGATGTTCCGCCACATAGGCTTTCCCGATGAGGGCACGTTCCGCAGATACCTCTCCGAGAACAGCCCCGCCCACAGCTACCACAGCTCCTAGCTACTACCAGCGCCCCGAGGCGGACATGGCTGGGAAGGGATGGAGTGGGGCTGACCTCGTCTTCGACATAGACGCGGACCACTTCGACCTCCCATGCCAGCATGAGCACGACAAGTGGAAGTGCAAAAACTGCGGCGAGGAGGGCACCGGGAAGCCCCCGGAGATATGCAGGTGCGGTAAAGCCGCCTTCGAGGAGGAGACCTGGCTTTGTGAGCGCTGCCTCCAGGCAGCTAAATATGAGACCCAGAAGCTCCTCGACATACTGATACAGGACCTCGGCTTCAGCCCCGCCAACGACCTCGTCGTAAACTTCTCCGGAAACCGGGGCTACCATGTCCACGTCCGTAACCAGAGAATACGGAATCTTGACCAGTCGGGCCGACGCGAGGTCGTCGACTACATCCTAGGTACAGGTATCAAGTCAGAGTACCTCGGCTTCAACCCCCGCTCGAAGGGGGGGAAATCGACCCTCGCCGACGAGGGGTGGCGCGGGAGAGCTGGCAGAGCCTTCTACGATTTCATCGCCTCGACACCACCCGAGGAGATAAAGGCCCTGAAGCTGGGGCGAAAAATCACGAGCCTTCTCATCGATGAGCGTGACAAGGCTCTCGCCATCCTGGAGGAGAGCCACCCGAGCCTCCTCCTCAAGGCGGTCGGCGTCGGCGACGAGGAACGCCTCATGGCGGACATCGCGAAACTCATGGAAATAGCCGTCAAGGAGCAGGCGGCCGAAATAGACACGGTCGTCACCACCGACATCCACCGCCTAATTCGCCTTCCCAACACCCTGCACGGGAAGACCGGCTGGCAGGTCCAGACCATCAAGCTCGACTCCCTCCCCGACTACGACCCGATGACCAGCGCCATAGCCTTCCGAACCGGGGAGGCGAAGGTATATGTCAGACACGCGCCAAAGGTGAGGATCGGGGACGCCGAGTACGGACCCTACACGCAGGAATCCATCACCGTTCCACTGGCGGTCGCCATGTTCCTGCTGTGCAAGAAGGGGGCGAGGATAGACCAATGACAGACGAATACAGGACGCTCTTCGATTCATGGAGGCGGGAGAGGCAGAGGACTGACATTCAGCCCCTCCACGAGGGCTTCTACTCCAGCATGGCCGGGTACGCCTCACAGCTTAGGGAGCAGGAACGGATAACCGAAAAGACCACGGTCAAGGGCAAACTCATAGAGAAGGAGCGGGACCACGTCGAGAGGATGCTCCAGGACCTCAACAGGCTACGCCTGAAGAAGCTGGTCACCGCTGAGCTCAACGGCGCGCCAATCGAGCCTCTAAACCTCACCGCCGAGGAGAAGCGCCTCCAGGTGGAGCTGCGCCGCCTCCTCGCTGCGCACACGCAGGGCATGAAACAGGTGCTGCTAGGTAGAGAACCCAACATTGAAGCTCCCCCAATATCCGCTCCACAGATGGCGACTCACCCCCAGCCACCACCCCCACGCACCGAAAAAGGCGAACAGACCCTCAAAGTGGTGCGCTTCACCCAGCCCCTCCCCGCCATAATGGGCACGGACATGAAAACATACGGCCCATTCAAGGCGGAGGACGTCGCATCCCTCCCCGCCCAGAACGCGGATAACCTAATAAGGAAGGGCATAGCCAAGCTAGTGGAGACAGAGCCATGAAAGTTCCAAAGACACTCAGGACCTTCTGCCCAAAATGCAAGACGCACACTGAGTTCACTGTCACCATACACAAGGCCGGCAAGCGCCGCGGTGCCCGTAAAGGCGAGCGCGACCAAGCCATACGCAAGAAGGGCTACGGAGGCCAAAAATTCCCCATGCAGCACAACCAGGCCAAGGTCACAAAGAAGACCACACTACAGCTCCAGTGCAAGGAGTGCAAGCACAGCCTGATGCGCGAGGGACTACGGCTCAAGAAGGCGGAGTTGGAGTAAGATGGCGGAGTGGGACAACCTAATCCCGAGACCCTCATCGAGGTTCCTGAGGGTAAAGTGTCTCAGCTGCGAGTCTGAGCAGATTGTATTCAGCCACGCGACCCACGAGGTAAAGTGCCGCACATGCGGCGAGGTCATCGCGAGGCCAACCGGTGGCAAGGCCGAGATAAACGGCTCCATCATGGCAGTTCTAGGGTGACCGACCCGATGAGCCTAGGGCACGCCGAGTGGCCGGAAACAGGCGAGATGGTCGTCGCGACCGTCAGCCGCATAGAATCCTACGGCGCCTACGTTACCCTAGACGAGTACGACAACAAGGAAGCACTCCTCCACATCTCAGAGATCAGCTCTCGCTGGGTCCGCAACATCAGGAACCACGTCAGGGAGAACCAGAAGGTCGTCCTCCAGGTCCTTAGGGTCGACCTCTCCAAGGGCCAGGTCGACCTAAGCCTACGCAGGGTCAACAAGGACGACCGCAGGAAGAAGATCGAGCAGTGGAAGAAGACCCGCAAGGCTGAGACCCTCCTCAAGCAGGCGGCCACCGACCTCAAGGTCACTCCGGAGGACCTGTTCGCCGAGATTAGCCCCAAGCTCAACGAGGCACAGGTCAACCTATACGACGCCCTCGAGCAGGCCGCGAAGAAGGGCGCGCTCGTATTCACCGACCTCGGCATCAAAGCCAAGACCGCCGAGGCGCTTGCAAGCGTCGCCAAGGACAAGATAGTCGTGAAGGGGGTCACCATCCAGGGCGTCTTCGAGGTCACCGCCATGGGCAACAAGGGCGTCGAGGAGATCAAGAGATGTCTTCAGGATGGTCCGAGACCTCGGCGACGAGCTAGAGTCGACGGTCAGCATCTACACCCTCGGGTCCCCAAAGTACCGCGTCGAGGTCACCTCCGAGGACTACAAGAAGGCGGAGTTCGCCCTCGACCGGGTTGTTAAGCAGGCGGAGAAGGAGTGGTCGACCCACGAGGGCACCATCTCCTTCAAGCGGGAGTAGAGGCCACTCATGGTCTGGCTCCTCAGGAGATGCGAGCGCTGCGGCTCATACACTCTCAAGGAGGACAGCTGCCCAAAGTGCGGGGGACCGGTGAAGTCACCGCACCCAGCCAAGTTCTCCATGGACGATAAATACCGAAGATACCGCCTCATAATGAAGAGGATGTCAGAGAAGAGCGAAGACACCATTAAAGCATAGGGCGATGGAAAGATTTTATATTATATCGTTTACATGCATTCTTAGGCGACTAGATTGGCTAAGACATATGTTCGCATATACGGTCCACCGCTCATGAAAGCCCTCCAAGCTCTTGAGGGTGTAGCCGTCGAGATGTCCAAGGAGAAGGAAGTAAAGTTCAGCCACAAGTGCATACCCTACCCCACACGGATGCAGGCGGACAACCGCGACTGGAACAATTACCTAAACAACCTGAAGAACACCTACGTCGACTGCTATGAGCCCGCGAAGATAATTAGCGACGCGAAGCAGCTCCTCGGCGACCACGACTTCATGTTTGAGTGGGTCGAAAAGAAGCCTACATTGAAGCAGCTCGAAAACCTTATCGAGAAGATCGATAAAGCCCTCACCGGCGTGGGTGTTCACTACACCCTCACTACCGAGTAGTCGCCTGTTATCGCCCTTTAAAATAAACCCAGTTCTCTTTAGACTTCTGGTTTTAGAGAAAAAACTGTAAAGATGAGATGGTTTTAAACGGTGCCCTCGGTAGCTTTCTCGGCTTCTCTGAGGGCTTTGCGCTCGTTCAGCTCCTCGTACACGATGAAGGCTGGCATGATAATCCAAAGAGCGATCATTAGCCAGAAGAGGATACTATCGTACTGATCAGCCGAAGTCTGTCCGATGATCCGTAGTATGCTAGCCATGAGTAGTAGTCCGTTCATCACTGTTTCTCCTCCTTCTTACCCTCTGTATTCTTTTCTCCTTTCTTTTCCCTAACTTTTGGGGCTGCGCGCCAGTCTACCTTTACCTCCTCATTAATCATTTTGGTGTAGTTGACGCCGGGGATGTAGAGTAGCTTCTCCGGGATTAGCCCGTTTGGTCTGAAGATCATGACTAAGACCAGCAGGCCACCTAAGAGGATGTCCTCGAGGTAGGAGATGGGGAAGAAGAAGTATGACTGTATTTGGAACTTGAATACAATGATGACTCGCCTCAGTGCGATGATTAGGGCTGCTCCAAGGAAGGTTCCAGCATTGTTACCGGGGCCACCTAGGATGAGCATAAGCCACGGCCAATAGGTCCAATACGCACGCTGGTATCCAGACTCGTTAGAGAACTGTAGGTAGTAAACGTTCATAACCCCTGCAATCGCCGTTACCCCCGACGCGAACATCAGTATGTTTCGTCGGATTCCGACGACGTTTTTCCCAACGCTTCCCAGGGTTACCTCATTTTCCCTCATGGATCGCATCAATCTGCCATAGGGAGAGTTTAACATAGTTCTGAAAATGAAGAAGCTGATGAGACCGATCAGTAGAGTAATAACCGCGGTGATGACGCCAATGTCCCCCGGGTACCATGCGAACACATTAGGTATCCAAACGCCGAGTGTACCTCCCGAGATCCAAGTCACATTACGGCCTATGATCTGAGAGGCATCTGCCATTGTGATTAGCACGATCATCAGGTACGTCGCTCTTAGACGGATAGCTGGTAGGGCTAGAAGATAACCAATCAACGCTCCCAGTACGAGTGCCACGCCTACGCTAAGTAGGAAAAAGCCTATCGCAAGGGGTGCATTTGTCTTAATAAAGGCATTCGTAAGACCTACATTGTAGGGGCTGCTGTAAACCCAGTTGTACGCGCTATTCCAATCCTGAAGCGGCACACCCGAAGCCGCGACAACAGTAAACATTACTCTCAGTACTATCGCGCTTACGGAGAAGGCACCGATGATTACCTGAACTGCGCACCCCATGTTTGGGATACCCGCGTTACCATACTGGAAGTTAAGCGCCATGGCTACGATGACTAGAAGGCCAAAGAACATTGCAATGTCTACGATAAGTCTATTAGTTCCTTCTATCGCCATTGGCAGCGAACTTAGGATTCCTAGAGCCACGTTAGCGTACATTATTTCTCATCCTCCTTCTTTTTGGGCTCCTTAGTAGTCGGTTTTCCCCTCCTTCTCTGATACCTCTCATAGAAGCCCTGTATGCCCCTCGGCTCGATTAGCAACACAGCAATGAGGAAGAACATAGGTATAAGAGGCCTATATTCACCGAACCAATTGCCTAGCAATAGCTGTCCCCCCAGTGTAAGCAATATCTCAGACATGCCGATTGTGAAGCCTCCTATTATGGCTCCATAAACGCTTTCGAAGCCTCCCAGTAGACTTCCCGCCATTATGCTAGTGATGATCCCTGAGCCAGTCGTCGGGCTACTCTGAAGCCAGAATGGGATCATAGCCCCCGCAAGGCAGGCCAGCCCCCCTGTCAGGAACCAAGAGAATAGCTGTACATTGTTGATATTAATACCAAGTACTGAGGCGAGTTCAGTGTCTTCAGCAGTCGCCCGCATTGCGATACCCATCTTTGTTCGTGTGAGTAAATAGTGCAGTGCGATAACAGTGGCGATGCTTATTCCGATAGACACAAAGAATATTCCCGAGACCTCTCCGATCTTAAAATCAAACTCTTTTAGAAGGAATGCAGTCGCGTACTGCTTGAAGAACGAGATAAACATATATGCATATATGTTTAACAAAGCTCCCAAGAAGATCTGAATAGCCAATGTTGCGATTGTTAAAACGATTGATCCGCTACCCATTTTAGTAAGTGTGCTGATTACGAGCTTGAAGACGATTACGCTAATTATACCACCAACAATGAAAGCAATTGGAAAACCTAGATATGGGTTTATTCCGAAGAACTTGGCGAATGTATAGCTTACATATATGCCGAAGCCGGCATAGGTTCCGTGAGCGAAGTTTGGAATTTTTGCAGTAAGATATGTAAGTGTAAAACCAATGCTAAGGAGTGTTAATTCGCTTGCGTACGTGATTGCCATATAAATAATCGTTAAGTCCATTTTTCTCCGCAAAATTCACCTATGATTCCATTTATAATATTTTTCATAAAAATAGAATGGATTACAAATAACAGATAAAAATGTGATATTTAAATCGCAGTAATTAACAAAAATACTGCATAATGTTTACCATATGCATGTTTAATCGTTTCGTCGAAAAATTAATTCAATTTATTGTATATTATGTCAAGTCTTAAATATAATGTGGCGAAGTTTACTAACGCGACAAACAAAGGTGTAAAACTTGGCAGATAAAGGAATGACACTAGCAATAGTTCTTCTAGTTGCAGGCTTAATCGTAGGCGGAGGCATAGGATACTTCGCAGCACCCACGAAGCAAGTAGTTACTTCGGGCAGCACAACCACGGTCGTGACGACCCAGATCGTTACCCAGATTCCCCTGAAGGGTGTGGCGGTAAAGCTCGGCTACATAGCATCAGACACAACCGGATTAGAGACTGGTAAACCATATCACGAGCAGATCATCGCACCGGACATGAACCTATACAGCCAGACCCTCGGCTACGGAACAACGTTCACGTACCTAGTAGACGACGCCCAGGGCCAGGCCAACACGCACCTCGAGAAGGTGCAGGGCTTCAAATCGGCCGGGATCACGGTCTTCGAGGGTGGCGGCTGGTCGAGCCAGGCCCAATCCGCCCTCAGCTACTGTAACTCCAACGGGATGCTGATGTGGAGCTCGTCCTCCACATCGCCCACGCTCGCGATCGCTAACGATAACCTCTTCCGCATGTGCACGGCCGACAGCCACCTGGCACCCGCCCTCGCGAATGTGATGTGGGCCGCGGGTGTGAAGAGCCTCGTCATCTTCCAGCGCGGCGACTCTTGGGGTGACGGCATCGTCAACCTCCTGAAGCCCATCTGGACGGCGAAGGGTGGGACGTTCGCCGGTGACACGGTCAGGTACGCGGCTGAGGCGACCGAGTTCTCCAACTACCTGACGGTTGCGGACCAGGCGGTTGCGACCGCGGTGGCTAGCGTAACGGTGGCGAGACTCAGAGGGTCGGAGTAGTGATTCTCTCCTTCAACGAGATCTCTGTGATACTCAAGCAGGTGAGCAGCTACCCGAACATCTACAACGTCCACTGGTGGGGCAGCGACGGTACGGCGCTGAGCCAGAGGGCCATGGATGATGCTCCTGATGAGGCTAACCACATCGGCATCTACAGCCTACTCTCACGCCAGACCCTAACGCCACTCTACTCCGCCTAGAGACCAGATACGTAGCACTCACTAAGCAGCAATACGGTACCTATAGCGCATACTCCTACGACATCGCGATGGTGATCACTAACTCGATGTACCAGACCCAGAGTACCTCTGGGGCCGTACTAGTCCCACTGCAGAAGCTAACGGCAGACCAGACGTTCGGGGCAGCAGGTTCGTGCCGCCTTGATGCAACCGGTGACAGGATCGGGCCCGCATACGATGTATGGGGCTTCTACCCGAGCGCCGCCAAGGCATCAGTGAGTGTGATCATGGCACAGTATGACCCCGATGCCGAGCAGATCAAGGCAGGATCAGGGACTACTTTCATATCCTGCCGTCCTCGGTTTCACTCCCATCGGGCCGTAAAACCACAAACTTACCTCCTATCTTTTCTTCACTTTTTTCAGAATCAAAAATAGTCCTTAAAAGGGGCTCTGCAAAACTATTTAAACTCTTTACAGGCTACTGATACGTTAGTTGATGCTGGTATGTCGGAGATTCTCAGAATCGAAAATGTTAGAAAATACTTTGGTCGATTCGCAGCCGTTGATGACATCAGCATCGGCCTCAAGGAAGGGGGCATATACCTCCTCGTAGGGCCAAACGGCTGTGGCAAATCGACGCTCACCAACTGTATTTCAGGTCTCTTCCACCCAGAAGAAGGACACATCTACTACAGAGACGAGGACATCACGAACCAGGAGATGTATAAGATAGCTCGAAAAGGCCTTGTTAGAACCTTCCAAATCGCGTCTCCATTCCTCAGATTGACCACCCTTGAGAACATGCTAGTCGCACTGCCAGATAACGCTGGCGAGAACCTCTTCAAGTCCCTTGCAAAGCCCACATGGATAGACAGCGAGATTAGTGCCGTCAGAAGAGCCTCAGAGTTGCTCAGAGTATTAGGGCTAAAACACGTCTGGAATAAACCGGCCAACACACTTAGCGGTGGCGAACTCAAACTCCTCGAGATCGGCAGAACATTAATGTCTGGTGCCGAGACCATCCTGCTAGACGAGCCTGTAGGCAGCATAGACCCAAAACTCTGCCATCAGATCTTCAACCACGTCCTCAGACTCCGTGACGAGCTTGGCATCACATTCCTAGTCATAGAACACAGGCTCGAAGTCGCTGCCCAGTACGCTGATCACGTATTTGCGATGGACCGCGGCCAGCTAGTCACCGAGGGAACAGCAGAGGAAGTCTTCGAGGACCCCAGAGTCATCGAGGCATACCTAGGTGAGTAAAATGGGTAACATACTAGAGACAAAAGGACTGAACGTCGGCTACGGCCCAATCCACGTAATCTACGACCTTGACTTCGAGGTCCCCGAAGGCGAGGTAACCGTCATCGTCGGCCCAAATGGTGTGGGCAAAACAACTCTACTAAAGGCAATCATGGGGTTGGCCACAGTATACTCTGGCGAAGTCTTCTTCCAAGGCAAGGATATTTCGAAGATCCCACCATATGAAAGGACAAAAATGGGTATCGGATACATGCCTCAGACGGGCAATATATTCAGCAAGCTAACCGTGGAGGACAACCTTAAGATGGCGGCCTACACGGTGAACAACGCCAAGATGTACTCAGACAAGCTTGAGTTCGTCTGGAACCTCTTCCCCAAATCAAGGGATACATGTCCCGCGCTGCAGGGACGCTTAGCGGCGGTGAGCGCCAGATGCTCGCCGAGGGCATGGTCCTCATGAGGGACCCCAAGCTGATGATGGTGGACGAGCCAACCGCGGGACTGATGCCCAAGCTAGTCAACGACGTCATGAAGCAGCTTGCGAAGATGGCTGAGACGACGGGTCTACCCATCGTCCTCGTCGAGCAGCGCGCAAAGCGCGCCCTTCAGGTCGGTGACAAGGCTTACATGATGCGCGGAGGCAGGTTCACCTTCTCGGGTAGGGCTGATGTCTTGGCGAATCACCCACAGCTCAACGAGATGTACCTTGGTGCCGTCGAGGTTCACGACCTCGGAACCATCAAGGAGTAAATCTCGCCCCCTCTTTTACTTTTCAACCAGTTGAATCTCCGAGTTTTCCCCTCTCACGCTCTCGTTTAAATTGAAGCGTAACGAGACTCCATCCATGGACAAGTACGAGTGCACTGTCTGCGGTTACATCTATGATCCCGCCGAAGGGGACCCTCCCTCAGGCGTGGCCCCGGGAACGCCCTTCGAGAAGATACCCGACAGTTGGGTCTGCCCCATTTGTGGGGCCCCGAAGGAAGCCTTCAGGGTGAAGAACTAGATCTGGTAGTTAAGCAATAGAAGCATTGGCTAGTGGAATATGTTCCCGTTACGGAAGCCTTCCTCGTACCTCCTAATAGATCGATGAGTTCGTTCATCTAGAAAATCCATTTATAGTGAGGAAATCGGTCGCTAGTACACGCTGGGGATGAGGCGCCACTTAACGCGTTTCTGATAATCTCGGTACTTGCTGCCGTATTTCTTGATGAGTTCCTCCTCTTCTTTGCCTATCTGGGATAGGATGATGCCCCATGATAATAGGGCGAGTCCTATGGTCTCGACGAGGGGAAGGACGACGACGAGGCCAGTCGTTAAGAGGAGGAACCCAAAGTAGTAGGGGTGCCTCACGATCGTGTACGGGCCCCCCGTGACGAGTTTGCCCTTATAATTTACCTTCCAGTAGCTCCACCAGAATATTATGTAGTAGAGTCCCAGCGCTATGAGGGCGGCGCCTATTATAGTCGTGGGGGCGAGGAGGTCCATACCCTACTCCTTCACAGGGTACATGAAGAGGTTCCTATTGAACTTGGTGCGCGTGCTCCTTGACATTATTAATCGGGTAATTGTCGACAAAGTGCACCGTTTCAACCGTTGTCGATGCCGATAACACAGTCTTGCGCACTATTTTTGTACCTGTGGAAGAGAGAAAAATAATCTCGTTTCTGGAGGATTGGTAAGGAGTTACTACATCTCGTTTCGCGCTCGCCGTGGAGAGGGTATACTTTCCCCGAAGAGAACATCTGTGAATGTCTGGTCTCCGCCGAGCTTTTTTATCTAAGCGGTGAGTAATTTGTTTAGCTCGGCCTCCATCATGTGATGTGGAGTCTGCTGAAGCTGACTTTCGAGGTCCCTGTAGGCTTCATAGGAGATGTCTTCACAATACGGACGTGGCCGATGTAGTTCCAAGGCGTCGATAAAGTGGGCCTCTGGCAAAGGCAGTTTGGAGCCTTTTCACAGCCCCAGAGGGCCTTCTTGGGTATGCCGATCTTCGCCACGGTCCAGGCTTCGACCCCCGATCGTCTCATCGAGAATGATTATGGGGTCCTCGTGTTCGAGCTTGATGGCCTTTTCCCTGAACCAGGGTGTATGACCGCGGAGCTATTTCTCGAGCCTGTTGACAACGAATATTGTTTTCACATTCATGGTGATTAATGCAGAGACAAGGCGCTCACTTAGTCCGATGTTTAGGTCAGTATAGTAGGCCGTGTGTAGGCCCGGGAGAGGAAGTAGGGCGTCGAAGTCGTCCCCCCTGAGCCTCTTTATGAGTTCGTCGGCCCTAAGGTGGTTGAACTCGCTGATGGTTGGATGGTTATAGCTGGGGGGTTCAACAGTTTCCGGGAGAAACTTGAGGGATAATGATTGGGGTGAGGGTTGTGGTTCTATAGTGTGGCGAGGAACTCGCCCATCTTCTTGTTGATGTCGGTTCCGTCCTCTAGCTTCACTTCCGCTTTCGTACGGCCGAAAGCGTCGATGCTGTGTCCCTCGTATGAGACCTTCTTCTTCAGCACCAGTTCGCCCAACTTGGCCATCGCCTTCTTCTCCTGCTCGCTGTTCTTGGCGGGCGCGGTTAGGCCCTCGAGGATGACTATTTGGTCGGTCCTGAGACGGAAGCTTATTCCGTCGACGATCTCGACCGGGGTTGCGACTTTTACGACCATGTTGTTCTCTTAGCGCAACTCATTCAGGTATTTTAAACTTATCTACGATGTTCCTCTGATTATAAAAGGTGGCTCCGGTTATCAGTCATTTTTTAACTACTCGGTAACGCCTGGTTTAAGTTGTTTTTATTGGTTTTTCGATGTCTTCCGGTGATCTGGAAGAGTTCCACTTCCGGTTAATAATGGCTTAACTACCCATTTTTGCATCGAATCGTCAGCTGACGGGACCGTTTTCGGTCACAGTTCGTCACGAGGGTCCTTTTTTGGGCTATGATGGGTTACCTCCTCCCCCTTTTTTAATGGGCCTCTTTTTCGGCTACTCTGTAAACTCTTAGGCGTTGTAACCCTGTCCCATGTTTGGGCGAAAAGGATTTTATTTCGTCGGGCTCCCTAGTGGTGCTATGGGCCGGTAGTCTAGCTTGGTGGAACGCCGCGTTCACACCGCGGAGGTCGCCGGTTCAAGTCCGGCCCGGCCCACCATGTGCGCGTGAAGATGAATTCAGGCTTCAGGGGTCTAGGGTACTTCAATTCTGGCGAGTAACGTGAGACATTTAGGGGGGAGAAACCAATTCGGGTTCCATAGTCTTATTCTCACTCCCACCTGATTGCTACCCGTGCGCGCGCCAAGTTTATTTGTAATTTAGACCTTTGGACCAAATACTAACGAGCGTCGCATATCTTCGTATAAAAGATTGTATTTTGTTATCTTTGCACGAGTGTAAAATTTTATATCTACATGTTGTCGGTGATTGCTTCAACACCTTTTTCTTCTTTGAATTGCATCTTGTAGAATGAGCTGTAAAGTCCATTAAGCTTCATCAGTTCAGAGTGCGATCCCTTCTCGACGATTCTCCCCAGATCTATAACCAAGATCTCGTCACAGAGCCTAATCGTTGAAAGTCTATGAGCTATTATTATCGCCATCCTGTTTTCAAGGAGTTTCTTCAACGCGTTCTGTAACACCAGTTCAGTGTAGGGGTCTATGCTTGAGGTAGCCTCGTCTAGGATCAATAGCTTGGGGTTCAGCAGGAGTGTTCTTGCGAAACTTATCAGCTGTCTCTGCCCTATCGAAATATTCGATGAGCCTTCCTCTATTATGTAGTCGTATCCTCCCGGTAGTCTCATTATGAAATTGTGTGCACCAACAGTCTTAGCTGCATCAATCACCGCCTCATCGGATGCATCGGGTTTTCCGAATCTTATGTTATCTCTTACGCTGATGGCAAATAGGAAAGAGTCCTGGAGAACTGTACTCATGTTTCCACGAAGAGAAGCGATCGTTATGTCCTTGATGTCGTGGCCGTTTACTAGTATTCTCCCACCTACGGGGTCGTAGAACCTCTCAAGGAGATTTATTATTGTACTCTTACCAGCACCCGTGGGTCCGACTATGGCGAGCTTCTTTGAACCTTCTAGGTCCAGGTTTACGTCGTGTATGACTGGATTTGTTGGGTCGTAACCGAATGTGACGTCCTCAAATTTCACCTCATTTATTGTATCAATCTTTATGGCTTTGTCTGGCGAGGGATCATCTACATCAACTTTAGTGTCTATTAAGTCGAAGATTCTTTCTAATGCGGACATGCATGACTGGTATTGGTCATAAGCGGTTAGGAACGTGGTGAGTGGCCCGAAATAGTTGAACTGGTACTCTAGGAAAGCTGCGAGTATTCCTAGGTTGATCTGGCCGTTGATGACGAGAATTGTGCCATACCATAGTATTAGTATCGTTCCAACAATCCTCATAGTCAGTATGAGTGGTGTGTATATTGTTGATAGGAGGATGGTGCGTTTGTATGATTGAACAGTTTTCTCATTAACAGCATCGAATTCTTGTTCAGCTTTATCTTCTTTTACGAATGCTTTTACGATCTTCATTCCTGCGAAGTTCTCTTGCATCTTGGCTATCAGGCCTGCAAGATTTGTGAGAGTCCTTCTATACTGTTTTCTTGATAATCCTCCCATGACCCATGTCATGATTACTGCTATTGGAAGAATCGAGACTGCGAGTAATGCAAGTTGCCAGTTTAGGAAGAATATTATCACCAGGGCGCCTGCGATTGAGGCTGCGTCCAGAATCATTGCTGTTAATCCCATTCTCAGAAATATCCTAACCTGATTTGCGTCTGTAGTCGGCCTTGACATTATACGCCCGATCTCGCCTTCTGAGAAGTACTTCAGTGATATCTTCTGTAATTTGACGGTGCACTGGTTTCTAAGGTTCATTACGACGTGCTCGCCAACGATTCTCATCTGATATGTCTGAATATATTGGAAGATGTAGGTGGCTACCGTTACCACGATGAATAGAGGGACCCACCAGATGAACGCTGAGATATAGGAACTATCACGATTCTGTATAGTTGGAGTTATTATATCGTTTATAGCGATTAGGTGGAGGTATGGTGTGACAAGCCCTGTAAACGCGCCTCCGGCGATGGCGATTGCGCCGAGAATTAAGTTCTTCTTGTAAACTACTATGTACTCCCAGAGTCTACCGATTAGTACTCTGTCAGCGACTTTTCTCTTCCCTCTCTCCTCAACTTTTGTTGAGAAGGTATTATGTTCATCAGACAATTTATTGATCGACCTCCAGTATCTCCTCTGGGGTCTTCTCAAGGAACTGTGTCTCGTATATTTTCTTGTATACCTTTCCTTTAGCCATCAATTCAGCATGCGTTCCAAACTCTAGTATCTCACCATTATCAAGAACCATTATTCTATCGGCGTTCTTTATTGTTGAGAGTCTCTGGGCGATTATGAAGCAAGTTCTACCCTTCAAAGCCTCATCAATTGCATCTTGTATTGCTTGTTCAGTCTTTGCATCCACGAATGATAGTGAGTCATCTAGGATCAGGATCTTGGGGTTCGTTAACAGGGCCCTTGCGATGGTAAGCCTTTGTTTCTGGCCTCCTGAAAGTGTAACACCTCTTTCACCAACTGGTGTCTCGTAACCCTCTGGGAGTGTCTCGATAAAGTCATCTATTTTAGCCATTTTTGCGACGGCTTTGATATCATCAATAGATGCGTCGTCTCTTCCAAATGCGATATTACTTCTTATTGTGCCCGAGAACAGGAATACGTCTTGAAGGACTAGTCCTACCTGTTTTCTGAGGAATGAGACCTTAAAATCCCTGATGTCCGTTCCATCTATTGATATGCTCCCTGAGTTGATGTCATAGAAGCGGGGGATTAGATACACCAGAGATGTTTTTCCTGTTCCAGTTGCTCCGAGAATGGCTATTTTTTCCCCAGGATTAGCTACGAAACTGATATTTTTTAGTATAGGTCTGTCCTTGACGTATCCAAAAGTCACGTCTTTGAATACAACTTCTCCCTTTTCTATTTTGACATCTCTGGCATCTGGTCTGTTTATTACATCTCCGGGCAGATCGATAATATCGAAGAGTCTTTCGGATGCAGCCGTTGCGTTGCTGAGACCGCCTATGAAGAAATGGCTAAAATCGCGAATAGGTCCGGTCGATCTCAAGACATACCTCGCATAGATCAGTATCAATCCCAGTGACAATCCTAATGATAATATCATGTTCGTCCCGTAGACGTAGACTAATGTGATGCTCAGCGTTAGTATGGCAGTTGCAGAGGGCATGTATATTGCTTGAATCTTCCCTGCTCTGATCGCAATATCAACGTATTTTTCATTAATATCCCGGTCACCTAGCTGCATTTCGTCTTCTCGTTGAAATATTCGGATATTTTTCATTCCCACGATGTTCTGTTGCACATAAGAACCGATTCGTCCTAAGATTAGCTGCATCTTCCTGAAGAGGGGCATCGTCAACATGAAGTTCTTGGACTGGAAATAGAAAATGAAGGGAAGGGGTAACATCGCTATTACCGCCATGACCGGGTTTAACGTATAACATGCCCAAAATATGAAAATCAATGTGAAAACAAGGTTAGTTAAGGTGCTAACCCATATTCTGAGGAAGCCGTCTACAAACATCAGTTCCTGTGTTGGCCTTGAGGTAAGGTCTCCTACAGGATTGGTGTCAAAAAAAGTAAAGGATTTTTCTTGACATGATTTGTAGTATTCCTTTCTTATATTTCCCATAACCATCTGCGAAACAATACCATTTAGATATATGATTATCCAATTGACTACTGCGAAACCTACTACCGCTAAAAATATGTACAGGAGTAAAGTTGAAAGAAGAGCAGTATTACTAGTTGTCGGAGGGTTACTTCCAATAACGTAATCTATGAGTTGAGCAGTATACAGAGGTTCAAGCAGAAATAAGAACGATCTTAAAATGGCTAAAGTAGAAATGAAGACGATAATGGGGGCATAGGGCTTATGATAGACCATGAGTCTCCTAAACGCCTTTATTTGAGTAGAGAGGGCTTTTCGATTCTCCTCAATGGAATCGATATATCCAAGTATCGGTTTGGCGACGGCCATTTTTTAGGACTTCGTTACACGCATAAGCGATTGATAACTACTTATACGCTTATCGTTGAAGAGAACCGAGTAATCTGGACTCAAATTACAAAAAAATGTGCGCAATCCCGCATAATTTGACTGAAGAGCATTACGAATAAGAAACGATCTGTTGATTCGACGAAAGAGCTGCTTCTGGTCTTCACGCTAGCTTCATGTGTGAAAATGACAAACTCCACTTTGGACCACTGCTGTCGCGCATATAGGTTGTGGTTTCTAGGAAAGATCCAACGTAGGTAAACTAGTGCACGTTTAGTAAACTTGAAATATGGTGGGCTGAATTACACAATAAATCATCTGGTGGTAGACTTGCAGAAACGCCTTGAAGCCTTTGCATATTATTTTCTAAGCTTTGTTGTAGTGGTTGTAGTCGTTATTCTCATTCGTTCCATTAATATTGCTGCGTAAACACATGCCCACCCCGAAGGTTTTTCTCAATCAGATCATAGGCATAAGCTTATTAAAATTGAAAAATTAATAAAAAGTGATGGAGTCATCTTCTAGATTTTCGATTTTTGTTATCATTCTGATACTCAGTGCTATTTTAGGATTAGCTGAGGGTTTTGCTATATGCTATATCTTCTCATATAACACATCATATTTAGTGGCTACACTCGGTTTCGGCCTTCTATTAGTTAGTAGCTCGGTTTGGTTCTACTATTATTTCAGAAAAGTTGGATCCTATTCCTTGAGCGGCATAAAGTTGGCACCATTGATACAGAGGCCCATTGCCCGAGAATTCGAGAACGTTGACACTACAATCTTTAGAATTCCGATGTCCATACTGGAGGACCAGAATGGTAGAGAACAACTCGTAGACGTCATAGAGGATAAAGACACCATTCATGTTGTTGCAGAGCTTCCAATCGTTGGTGTGAACGATGTCATCTTCGACTGTTTAGGGAGGATACTCACGATCTACTTCAACATTGGGAATAATAGGTACTATAAGGAGATTGAACTTCCATTTGCAGTTTATTCCAAAAATGGTAAGGTAAAATTACATAACTGGATTGTTGAATTAGACTTAACAAAGATTAAAGTAGAAAATTCTGAGGAAAGCCATCTGAAGCAGGAGCTATGACTGTTTAGTAAGGAGCGCGCATTTAACGGCGCGCGCGTTCGTTAACTAAAACAGAAAAAAGGGGGGAATTGCATGGGATATCTCCACGGTGTGGCTGGTTCAAATCCCACCGAATCAGTCTAAATTTACGTCTTATACCCATTTAGGTATAAGTCCGGTCCGGTCCACCAACATACTAATTTACTATCTAAAAATCACCCCCAGGTAGCTCCAGTTCGAGATTATTATTCTCGAGGATTTCAAAAAATCTCTATTAATGGTTATTAGCGCCATCCCAACGCGCGCTTCAAAACCTTCCGGAGAGGAGGGAAGGAATCGTCTCCGCCACTGAGAATTTATGGGAGATGGAAAAAGATATAAAAAGATGAAATTATACAAAACTATACGTAATTATACAAAACTATACGTATTTATATAAAATAAGATGTTATTATATAAAAATATCTAAAATTGTATGAAAAAAGATGTGGGAAAAGCCGTTTTTGGGCCCCAAACTGGGAAAGGGCCGCGAAAAGCGTGTTTCTCCGATTTTATTTTGGTGGAAACACGGTATAAGCGGTGGCGTTTACCTTGGTTTCATTCAGCTGAGT
Organism: Candidatus Bathyarchaeota archaeon; assembly: GCA_963820555.1. GTDB lineage: Archaea > Thermoproteota > Bathyarchaeia > TCS64 > TCS64 > UBA8941. The sequence continues at coordinate 26,326 of CAWGAT010000034.1, read as the reverse complement.
ACCCAGTCTTTCAAAATCTCTTCTCTTTAATAGATTAGAAAAAAGACATCTAGCTGAATCATTATGTCGGTCAGATTCGGGTACCACGCAGACGACGAGATGTACCAGCCTAGCTACCTACTGGACTTTGCTATCATGGCGGAGAGGCAGGGATTCGACTTCATCTGCATAGACGACCACTTCCACCCTTGGTTCCACATAGACGGCCACGCTGGGCACGCCTGGATCTGGTTGGGGGCCGCGGGGGCAAGGACTAGCAGGGTCGAGCTAGGTACAGGAGTCACCACCTGCATCCACAGATACAACCCGGCGATCGTCGCCCAGGCATTCGCCACCCTTGATGAACTCTACCCCGGGAGGGTATTCCTCGCGATCGGCACAGGGGAGGCGATGAACGAGATGCCTATGGCGAACCCAGGCCAAACCTGGCCACCACACGAGGAGAGGCTGGAGATGACTGCGGAGGCAGTGACCATCATCAAATCCCTTTGGGAGGGGGGCTTCGTTGACTATGAGGGAAGATACTTCGGGCTGAGTCAGGCGAAGCTCTACACGAAGCCCAAGCGCAAGATACCACTCTACTTCGCTGCCTCCGGCACCAAGGCAGTCAAGGTAGCGGGCCGACTCGGGGACGGCCTCCTCACCAACAGCGACGAGGAACGACTCCCCAAGATAATAACGCTGTTTGAGGAGGCTGTCGAGAAGAGCGGGAGGGACCCACGGGATATGCCGAGGATGATTGAGATCAGTGCCTCCTACGACGAAGACTACGACAAGGCGCTCGCCTCCACTAGCAGATGGCTCCCCGTCCCCAACGGCAACAACATCCCTGACCCGAGGGAGCTGGACAGACTCAGGGTCGGCGTCGATCCACGTAAGCTCGCGGGGAATGTCTACACCGACTTGGACGGGCTCATAAGGAAGATCGAGAGGATCATCGGAATGGGCTTCACAGAGGTAGAGATAGGTAGCAGCAGCCCCGACGAGGAGAAGTTCATAACGGAATTCGGGAGGCATGCGCTGCCGTATCTTCGGGAAAGATACTCCGATCGGTGAGAGACTTCCATCCATTTTTACCCAGTCTGGACCAAAGCCCCGTTGAAACATAATAGACATTAGTAGGTGGGTCAGGTCAATCATCATGAGCCCATGCCTCGTCTCCGCCGTCGAGTGGAGGGAACACGATGGGCTCTACACGTGCAGCCTCCTGCTCTATGACCACGGCTACACGAGCCTCCCCCTAAAACCCGGCGCGGAGCTCAGCCTCAAGGTACAGCCGGGGCGCCGCTGCATCGGCTACCACAAACTGACCGGCCAAAACAATCCAGGTGGATGGAGGCGACTCGCGCCGTGCCCGACGTCATCCTTGGCTCGCGGCCGACCCCAGTGTCCCTCGTGCCAAGCTAGAGACTCCACCGCGCCGTGTCTACGCTGCAGGGGCGAAACTTGCACGGCGTTAGATCCCGTCCGGGACACGTGCATGGGCTCGAAGGCGTATGTTTACCTCGCAGCGTTCGGTGGGAAGCTGAAGGTGGGGACCACCCGGGAGGATAGATTCGTGACGCGCTGGGTCGAGCAGGGGGCCGACGCCGCCATACGCGTCCTCACCGGGAACGGCTCTGAGGTCAGGAGACTCGAGCACATGATCTCCACGCAGATCGGTGTGCCCGAGTCCGTCCGAGGCGAGGCCAAGGTCTCGGCCCTAGGCAAGGGGGATAAGACGAAACAAGCTCTAACCCTTCTTGAGGAGACCCGCCGGAGGGTGCATCCCATCGCGTCCCAGAATCAACGCTTCGATGAAGACCCCTGGATATTAGCCCCGCATTACAACATCCCCGCCATGAGGCAGAAGCCCATTCGCCTCAAGGTGGATGACAACGTCACCGTGGCCGGGGAGGTGGTTGGTGTGAAGGGGCCCACACTGCTTCTGAGGAGCGGCGAGGTCTTCTACGTGTTGGGTCTATCGGAGCTTCTCGGGAGGATGGTTGAGTTCGTATCCGACGGGGTCATGAGCCAGTCGGGTCTTGAACCCTTCCTCAAGCGATCAAGTCATTCCTGAGATATTTGGAGTAGAGCAGCCTGTTAAGGCTTGGAAAAAGGCAATATCCCCGGTTCTACCTCGATAACGCTTATCCGGTTCTCAGTCACTGGAAGCTTGATGCGCATGGAGTATGGTAGGGTCGGCTCCCGCGGGCATCTCTTCACCTGGATGGAACCCTACCACACGAACGTCTACGTCATCGATGGCATCCGGCACGTCTTCGTGGTGGACACGTTCCTCGGCCCTGACCCTATGGATGATTTAAAGGCGAGACTAGCGCGGGAGGGCGTTGAGGGGAAACCGTTCGTCGTCTTCAACACCCACGCCGACTATGACCACTTCTGGGGGAACCAATCCTTCGAGGGCTCCATGATAGTCGCTCAGGAGGCCGCGCTGCACCGGATAAGAACCCAAGGGGAGGAGGGGCTAAGGGAGAACTGGGGCCAGATGAGGGGGGAGGTCAGGCTCACACCGCCCAATCTCCTCTTCAGGAAGAAACTCACCTTCGTCGAGGACCGCGTAGAGTTCTTCTATACCCCGGGCCACACTGGTGACTCCTCCAGCTGCTACGACTCCTTGGATAAAATCTTGCTCCCCGGGGACAACCTCGAGGCCCCGTACCCCTACGTGAACCTATTGAATCTCAAGGAGTACACGCAGAGCCTAGAGGAGTACCTGAAGCTGGAGGCGAGAGTGATCATACCCGGGCACGACCCGCCCCAGAGCGACGGGCAGCTACTGAGGCAGAACCTAAACTACATCCGAAGCATGACCTCTGGGCACATCGACATCGCCACCATGAGCCAGCGCGAGCTACAGGCCCACTACCCGAACACCATCCGCCTAGCAGAGTTGTACACAGAGAAAGCCGACGCCAACAAGGCGAAGTCGTACTACGGCGAGGCGCTGAGGGTCCTCGATTTGCTTGAGCCCAGCCCCGAGCACGAGGAGCGGCGTAGGGAAATAGCCGCCCGATTGAGTATGTTCGGCTAGGGGAAAGGATTCTTAACTCCTCCCCCAACCCTTCAGGGGGATGCTCTCGGATTCTGTCCCCCGGGGAGAGGCGCAGCTTCTGGGGGGCCGTCGTCGTCTGCGTGGCTATCTTCTTCGCGGACGCGAGCCACAGCGTAGTGATTCCAATCTTCCCCGCCTTCGCCGAGGGGCTCGGCGCTAACCTCGCGATGATTGGGGTATACGGCTCCGCCGTCGGCGTCGCGATGGTCCTCCTCAGCATACCCATCGGGAGCATCTCCGATAGGATCGGGCGCCGCGGAGTAATGGCCCTCGGCTACGCCCTCTTCATCACCGTGCCGCTCCTCTACACCATCTCTCGTGAGCCCATACACCTCCTAGCAGCCCGCCTGCTCCTCGGCATAGCCCAGGGATCCACATTCAGCATCGGATTCGTGTGGATATCGGAGGCGGCTCCGACGAGGAGGCGGGCCCTCATACAGGGGCTCTACATGGTGATGATGGGCTCTGGCTTCACCCTCGGCCCGGTCCTCGGGGGCTTCGCATCCTCCACATGGGGCTACTACACCGCCTTCGCGATCAGCAGCCTACTCGGCGCCGCTGGTCTCGTCTGCCTCTTCTTCTCAGGAAAGGAGCCGGTCAGGGACTCACCCAGGATCCATGGGGTGAGCCTCCGGGAGGCGATCTCCGACGCGCGCGTCCTCGCCGCGGGCGTCTCCAACTTCGTGAACACGCTAATGTACTCAGCCCTCATCACGTTCTACCCTCTCTACGGGGCCTTCCTCGGCCTCACCTCCTCAGAGATTGGCCTCTGCTTCACGGTGAGAGGGCTCGTCTCGACGACGGTTAGGTTCCCAGCGGGCGCCGTGTCCCGAGGGAAGACTGCTATGAAGCTAATGACACTGAGCCTGGCCGTCTCCGCGTTCCTGTACTTCGTCTTAGCGGTGTCCTCCACTCTTGTGGCGCTTCTCCTAATCCTCGCCCTCCTCGGGATTACGTACGGGGTCTTCCTGACATCGGGGAACGTCTACGTTACCCAGGAGGCGTCGCCAGAGCACAGGGGAGCTGCGATGGGTGTCTACTCGAGCTTCGGCAACGTGAGTAACGTCGTCAGCCCCCTCATACTAGGCGGTGTCGCGCAGATCTGGGGACTCGAGGCGACCTTCGAGGTGACCGCCATCGTGGCCTCCATCGGCATTCTAGCCATCATCCTGGCCTCGCGGAGACGCCCAGAACCAGAAGCCGCGACTCTAAACGCGCCTCGTTGAAACGACTCCCTGTCCTACGCTGGGAACTCCTTCATCAGACTCTTCATCTTCCGGATGATCTTCAGGGCCTCGTTGAAAGGTCTCTGCCATACGTTTCGGCCGAAAATGAGGCCGCAGGTTCCGGCCTCCATCGAGATTCTCGCCTTCTCTAGCAGCTCCTCGTCTCCCATCTTCTCCCCGCTGGAAACGAGGGTCATCGTCCTCCCCGCGGAGCCGATAACCTTCTCGAGGGACTTCCCAGTCGAGTCTGAGGTTGTTGTAGGGTTCGGGGTATAGCTTGCTCTTCTCCTCGTTGAACTCGGGTATGTTGAGCTTTACCATGTCGGCGCCAAGGTCGTTGGCGACGCGCGCCGCGTAGTCGACGGCGTAGAGGGAGTTCCTGCCCCCCTTCTCCTCTATAGCCTCCCCCCTCGGGTAGGCAGACTATGAGTGGCATCCCGAACCTCTGGCACTCTTCCCTGATCTTCGCGAATTGGAGTATGCCGCTTACCGATCGGGGTCATCAACCTGTTCATGTTCGTGAGAAGGCCCTCCCACCCCCTCTCGAACCTCACGACGTTGAAGTTCTTCGTGTAGGCGATACGGACGATGCCCCTAATGGCTGCGTTCATGCCAGGTGCATCACCGCCGCCAGTTACCACGCCTTTAGTCTTCAACGATAATTCTCCTACCAGGTGAAATGGATAAAAAGATTTGTTTATTTTAATTCATGAAAAGCCCGGGTCCGTCTATCTCGACAGAACCCTCAGCGATTCGAAGGCCCTGCCCGCGTCATCCTCCATGAGGATGAGGCTCAGCTCATCGCCGGCTAGGCTCGCGTCAATAGCGTGGACCCCATTCTGGGAGAGGACATCTATGATCATCGTCAGCACCCCTTCCACGCCGTCCATGGCGGGGGGCATCCTGAGGTGGAGCTCCGCGAACCCACCGTTTACCTCAACCTCATGGTTCTTCAGCTCCTCCGAGACCCTCTCCGCGTCGAGGGAGTTCGTGAACAGCCTTATCCCCGACTGGGTCTGATGGAGGCTCAGCATATAGCTGTCGAAGACACCCAGCTTCATGATCCTCTCCAGAATCTCCGTGTGCCTCACTGGTGGGGCCTTTATCAGAACCTCCGATATACCGGTCACTAGGTTCATCCTGCTCCCTGCCAACGGGCTCCTGGGCTCCTCGGGCTCCATGAGCTGGTTACTGAGCCTCATAATGGCTGTGACTATTGTGTTAGCATCGACCTCGTCGCCGAAAGCACTCTGCACTTCCTCCTGGATGTAGCGGGCTAGAGCGCTGTAGTTCACAACCCTCATCCTCAACCCGCGGTAGAGGTACGGGTTACGGGTCACAATGACCCGCACCACGTCCTGAACGCTGGAGTGCCCCGACATGTGTCTGTCACGCGTAGCCAGCGATTTAACCCTTATGACACCTCCTTTTAAAAACATTACCATGTGTCTGAAATATGACAAAATGCCACAATATTTATAAGGAGGCCATACACACCCCAGGACAGTGAAAAACATGACTTGGAGAATGAGGAGAGGACCCTTCGGAGCACCATGGGACGATATGCTCAGAGACTTCTGGGGATTCGACGAGAACATGAACAAGATGTGGGACGAGATGCAGAAGGACCCCAACGCGAGGACGTGGTACTACGGATACCAGGTCAACATAGGCCCAGATGGTAAGCCACACGTGAAGGAGTTCGGAAACGTAAAACCAAGGGGAGGCCACCTGCAGCTAGGCGTCCGCGAGCCCCTCGTCGACGTATCCGTTGACGAGAAGGAGGGGACGGTCAAAGTAGTCGCCGAGATGCCCGGCGCAGACAAGTCGAGCATCAATGTGAACGCTACGGAGGAGCATGTAACCATTACCGCGAACAACTCAGGGAAGCCCTACAGCGCGGAGGTCCCCCTCAGCGTCCAGGTCGACCCCAACACCGCCGACGCCAGCTACACGAATGGTATACTACAGGTCATCTTCAAGAAGAAGGGCCCGGAGCCGCCCAAGGGCGTCAATGTCCAGGTCAAGTAAACCAGTTTTTAACAGTTTTTCAGGAGGATAAAACATGGAGAACATCACACTCAGAGTAGCCGAGGCACCGCAGAACGTCGCGGGCAGAGGCATAGCCGTCGTCGACCCTGAACTCGTAAACAGGCTCGACTGGCGCGCCGGCGAGGTCATAGAGATCACTGGCAAGAAGAAGGCATATGCCCTCATCTGGCCTGGCCAGATGGGAGACTACGGGAAGAAGCATAATCAGGATAGACGGCAACCTGCGCAACGACGCGGGCGTTGGGCTCGATGACCGTGTCACTGTGCGCCGAGTCGAGGCGAAGACCGGCCGAGAAGCTCACCCTCTACCCCACTGAGCCACTGAGGATCGAGGGCGGGGAAGGGTACCTGGCCCAACTGCTTGAGGGTCGCGTCGTCTCCAAGGGTAGCGTCATCCCACTCAACATCATGGGGCGGCGCGTCGACCTCATCGTCACATCAGCGCAGCCGCAGGCCGACGCCGTGATAATCAACGAGGATACCGAGATAGAGTTCACCGACAAGGCCCCAAAGACACAGGGCAGCGTCCCCAAGATCAGCTACGAGGACATCGGCGGCCTGGACAAGGAGATATCCAAGGTCAGGGAGATGATAGAGCTCCCGCTGAAGCACCCCGAGATATTCGAGCGCCTCGGCGTGGAGGCCCCGAAGGGTGTGCTCCTCCACGGCCCACCGGGCACGGGCAAGACCCTGCTAGCTAAGGCGGTCGCCAACGAGACCCAGGCCAACTTCTACAGCATCGGCGGACCCGAGATAATGAGCAAGTTCTACGGCGAGTCCGAGGAGAGGCTACGCGAGGTCTTCAAGGAGGCCCAGGAGAACGCCCCCAGCATCATCTTCATCGACGAGATAGACAGCATCGCCCCGAAGAGGGAGGAAGTCAGCGGCGAGGTGGAGAAGCGCGTCGTCTCCCAGCTACTCACAATCATGGACGGACTGGAGGGGAGGGGAAAGGTCGTCGTCATCGGCGCAACGAACCGCCCTAATGCCCTCGACCCCGCCCTGCGCCGCCCCGGAAGATTCGACAGGGAGATAGAGATCGGACTCCCAGACCGCAACGGGCGCCTACAGATACTCCAGATACACACGCGCGGCATGCCCCTCGCCAAGGACGTCAAGCTCGACGGCGTCGCTGACAGAACCCATGGATTCGTCGGCGCCGACCTAGAGGCCGTCAGCAAGGAGGCAGCCATGAGCAGCCTCCGCCGGATACTCCCCGAGATCGACCTCAGCCAGGCGAGCATACCCGCCGAGCTACTCAACAAGATAATTGTCACCATGCAGGACTTCGAGGACGCCCTGCACGAGGTCCACCCGAGCAGCCTCCGCGAGGTACTAGTCGAGAGCCCCAACGTCCACTGGGACGACGTCGGCGGCCTACAGGAGGCGAAGGAGGAGCTACGAGAGGCCGTCGAGTGGCCCCTCAGGTTCAGGGAGCTCTTCGAGCACGCCGCAGCGAAGCCCCCGAAGGGGATACTCCTCTACGGCCCACCGGGCACGGGTAAGACCCTCATCGCGAAGGCGGTCGCCACCGAGAGCGGCGTTAACTTCATCAGCGTCAAGGGCCCCGAGCTCCTCAGCAAGTGGGTCGGCGAGTCAGAGAAGGGCGTCAGGGAGATATTCAGGAAGGCGCGCACGGCGGCCCCCTGTATAATCTTCTTCGACGAGATAGACGCGATGGCCCCCGGAAGGGGCAGCAGCCTCGGCGACTCCGGTGTCACCGAGAGGATGGTTAGCCAGATACTCACCGAGCTCGACGGGCTGCAGGAGCTGAAGGACGTAACCGTGATGGGTGCCACGAACCGCCCCGACATGGTCGACCCCGCCCTCCTCCGCCCCGGGCGCTTCGACAGGATGCTCTACATCCCGCCCCCAGACATGGAGGCGAGGAAGGCAATCCTCCGAATCCACACGAAGGGAATGCCCCTCGCGGAGGACGTGAGCATCGACAAGCTCGCGGAGCAGACCGAGACGTACACGGGCGCAGAGATCGCAGCGGTCTGCAGTGCGGCGAGCATCACCGCGATAAACGACCACCTTGCGGCCCACCCGGACCCCGAGGACGCGAAGAAGCACAAGGAGGAGCTCAAGGTCTACGAGCGCCACTTCGAGGCGGCATTCGAGAAGGTGAAGCCCACGAGCCTCCAGTCCGTGATGTTCGGGAAGACCCCTCCCCCCTCCCCGATGAAGGTCGCGTAGCCTCACTTTTCTTCTACTCAGATAGGTTAATAGGCGAAGCCACAGGCGAAATTAGACGGGTGCTTGTTATGCCAATCCGCCAACCCATAGTATGCATGCTCGGCCACGTCGATACCGGGAAGACGAGCCTCCTCGACAAGATCAGGGGAACAGCCGTCCAGCTACGCGAGGCGGGTGGCATGACCCAGCAGATAGGCGCTAGCTACTTCCCTCTGGAGACCCTCGTCGCCATCACCCAGAGACTCGTTAAGGGCTTCAATGTCAACATCCAGATACCTGGCCTACTAGTCGTCGACACCCCCGGCCACGAGGCCTTTGCTAACCTACGCCGCCGCGGCGGCAGCGTAGCCGACATCGCCATCCTCGTCGTCGACGTGATGCACGGCTTCGAGAACCAGACCTACGAGAGCCTACGCATACTGAAGAGCCGTAAGACCCCCTTCATCATCGCCGCCAACAAGATCGACCGTGTCGAGGGGTGGCGCCCCAAGGAGGGCCAGGCCTTCCTCCAGACATACGCCGAGCAGCAGCAGCTCGTCCAGGAGGACCTCGACAACAGGCTCTACAGCATGATGGGAGTCCTCAGCAGGGAGGGGATAAGCTCTGAGCGCTTCGACAGGGTCCGCGACTTCACCCGCAACGTCGCCATCGTCCCCGTCAGCGCCAAGACGGGGGAGGGCATAGGCGAGCTACTCGCCGTCCTCATCGGCCTCACCCAGCAGTATATGCAGGACAAGCTCACTGTCACTGAGGGCCGCGCCCAGGGCACCGTCCTCGAGGTCCGCGAGGAGGTAGGCCTCGGCCACACCCTAAACGCGATAATCTACGACGGCGTCCTCAAGGCAGAGGACACGATAGTCATCGGCGGCAAGAACGGGCCGATAGCCACGAAGATCCGCGCCCTCCTCATGCCCCAGCCCCTCGACGAGATCAGGGACCCGAAGAAGAAGTTCACCACGATCACCGAGGTCCCCGCCGCGGCGGGCATCAAGATATCCGCGCCCAGACATCGAGGACGCGCTGCCCGGCTCCCCCCTCATAGTCATAGGGGGCGACATGACGCAGGAGAAGGCCTTCGCCGAGATCACTAGGGAGATGGAGAGCGTCAAGGTCCAGACCGATAAGACGGGCATCATAGTGAAGACGGACACCCTGGGGAGCCTCGAGGCACTCGTTGAGAGCATAAGGGCTAGGGACATCCCCATCCGCCTCGCGGACATCGGCGACATCAGCCGCCGAGACGTGATGGAGTCCGCCTCCGTCCGATTCGAGGAGCCCCTCTACGGCGCCATCCTCGCCTTTAACGTTAAGCTACTCCCAGACGCCGAGACCGAGGCCGAGGAGCAGCGCATCAAGATCTTCCGAAACGACATAATCTACAACCTAATGGAGGACTACATCAAGTGGATGGAGGGGGAGCGCGAGGCCAAGGCCCGCAAGGAGTTCGAGACCCTCGTCCAACCCGCCAAGATCCAGATACTCGAAGGCTACATCTTCCGCCGCGCTAAGCCAGCCATCTTCGGTGTACGCGTCGAGGCAGGCGTCCTGATCCCCAACTCCATAATGGTCAACAGGGAGAACGAGGGGCTCGGGCGCCTAACCCAGATCCAGGACCAAGGGGCCGCGGTGAGCAAGGCCGAGGAGGGCAAAGAGGTCGCCGTTTCGATGCCAACGCCAATCGTCGGTAGACATATAAAAGAGCGAGATGTCCTTTACGTGGACGTTCCGGAGAAAGATGCCAAGGCGTTACGGCACAAGTTCGCCACGCGCATGACTGAGAACGCCAACAAGGCCCTCTCGGAACTCATAGAAGTAAAGAGGAAGAAGGATCCACTCTGGGCCGTATAGGAGAAGAAGAACAATGCCACTGCTGATCGTGTCCGACCCCTCTACCGGGAAGAGCCAGAAGGTCGAGCTGGAGGACGCTAGGATGACGCCGCTCGTCGGCAAGAAGATAGGCGAGGTAGTCGATGGCTCCGTCGCCAACATGGCCGGGTACAAGCTTAAGATTACCGGGGGAACCGACAAGGACGGCATACCCATGCGTCCCGACGTACACGGCACGGCCAAAGCCCACGTCATACTGAGTGGAGGGGTCGGATTCCACCCCAAGGCCGAGGGGGAGAGGCGGAGGAAGGTAATCCGCGGCAACACCCTAAGCCTGGACTCCAAATTCATAAATCTCTCCATCGTTGGCCAGCCCAAGGGCAAGAAGAAGGCTGAGATGGCAGTTGAGACCGCCGCCGAGAAGCCCGAGGAAGAGAAGAAAGAGTAAACCGTATCTCCACAGTCCTTCGATAAAGCTCGATTATTCTTCACACAACAATTTCTCAGGTCATAAGCTTAAGTCCCGCATCTCTGTGTAGTTATCAATCAAGGTGGGGCGCTGATGAAACTCCTAGCAACCGGCATTAGTGGTTTCGACGAGATGCTTGGCGGGGGCATACAAGAAAGTAGGGTGGTCCTAGTATGCGGTGGCCCCGGGGCAGGCAAGACCATTCTCATAACCCAATGCATGATGCAGGCCCTAAGCCGCGGTGAACCATGCATCTTCGCGACCCTTGAGGAACCCCTTAGCAACATCAAAGATAACATGCTAAACTTCGGCTGGGGCTTCGATGAATGGGAGAGAAAGGGGCTGCTCAAGACCCTCGACCTCTTCATGATCCCCGGAGGAAGTAACGTAAATGCCCGAGATAGGGAAACAGGCGACACCGAGTTATTTACTATCAAGACCGTAATCGATACCGCCAAGACACTTAGGGCAAAATGGGTCTTCATCGACCCCTTGACGAGCCTAGTAATCCATGAACCGAGGTCCGGGCGGAAACGCTACGTCATTGGAGAACTCTTTGATTCGCTACGAAAGCTGGGTTGCAGCTCGATCGTGACCTCTGAGGCCGCGCCGCAGGAGGGTGACTTCTACATGGAGCAGTTCCTCGCCGACGGCGTGATACTCCTCAGTAAGGATTTGAAGGACTACAACCTCATCAAGACGATTCGAATAGACAAGATGAGGGGCATGCAGTTCGATGAGCAGCCTAGACGCTACACCATCACGACGAGGGGCTTCCAAGTCTTCAACACCGAGCCAGTTCTGATCTAGCCCCGTCCACGACTCCTCTTCTGCTATGATTCCAGTAAGAGACTGAGGTTCTAGTCACGCATCTCGATCCTTTCAACCTTCGATAACCCTCCACGAGCGTCGAGAAAGCAACTAAACGAGCCCCTAGGTAGGATCTGGACCTTAAAATGGGTCGTGCCTCAGATAGGTCTTCAGGTTCCTCCAATCCTTGTCAAAGTTTAGTAACTGCCCAGGCGAGCGCTATAGTGACTAGGGCGTTTACGAACCTAGGCGCACCTCCCAGAAATCTAACAGGAGTGCCTTTTAGATCTGCGTGGCTATTGTATTAAAATTTTAATTGTAACATTCACATTTGCCTCCTCCCAATTCATTCCATCGTGAATTATCCGCTTGAGAGTTGCATGAGTTTCAATAAATGTATTTAAGAGGAGGCTGATCACTGATTGAGTTTGCACGGGGGAAGTGAATATACCTAGGCTACCTAAGCAACCCGAGGTCAACATCGGCACAATCGGTCACGTTGACCATGGTAAGACGACGCTCGTCCAGGCCCTTACTGGGCAGTGGGCTTCTAAGCACAGTGAGGAGCTGAAGAGGGGCATCACCATCAAGCTCGGCTACGCCGACTTCGCGATATTCAAGTGCCCCGACTGCGATGAGCCAAAGTGTTTCTGCACGTCACCGGAGTGCGCGGTTTGCGGTAAGAAGGCGGAGTTCCAGCGCGCCATCAGCTTCGTGGACGCCCCCGGCCACGAGATACTGATGGCCACGATGCTCTCCGGCGCGGCCGTTATGGACGGGGCTATCCTCGTCATCGCCGCTAATGAGAAGTGCCCCCAGCCGCAAACGAGGGAGCATCTCGCCGCCATCGACACGCTGGGGCTTAAAAATCTCATCATAGTTCAGAACAAGATAGACCTCGTCAAGCGCGATGACGCGATAAGGAGCTACAACGATATAGTCAAGTTCGTCGAGGGCACTGTCGCGGAGGAGGCCCCCATAATCCCTGTCTCGGCGCAACATGAGATCAACATAGACATGCTCCTCCAAGCCATACAGGAGTACCTACCCACCCCCAAGAGAGACCCCAATAAGCCCGGACGCATGCACATAGTCAGAAGTTTCGACGTCAATAACCCAGGGACGGTCATTGACGACCTGAACGGAGGTGTTCTCGGTGGCAGCATTTACCAGGGCAGCTTCAAGGTCGGGGACGAGGTCGAGATAAAGCCGGGCCTACCCACGAGGGATAAGAACAAGCTGAAGATGAGGGAGCTCGTAAGCGAGATAACGAGCCTCCACATTGGCGGCACCACCCTGGATGAGGCGATTCCCGGCGGCCTCGTGGGGGTGGGCACACTCCTCGACCCGAGCCTGAGCAAGAGCGATGGCTTAGTTGGCAGCCTCCTTGGCAAACCCGGGACACTACCTCCTGTTCGGGACGAGTTGTCCATGAAGGTCAAGCTCTTCGGCAGCGTCGTCGGAAGCAAGGAGCAGGAGAAGGTGGCGAGTATCGCCAAGGGGGAGAAGCTCCTCCTCAATGTAGGCACAGCCAAGACGATGGCGGATGTCACTCTCGTCAAAAAGGACTACCTTGAGGCGAAGCTCAGCATACCCATCTGCGGCGAGGAGACCGATAGGGTGGCGCTTAGCCGCAGGATAGACGGGCGCTGGCGACTCATCGGAGCCGGAGCCCTGAGCAACTAATGCCCCTCAGGGAACCAACCCTGATCCTCCTGGACACAAACTTCCTGATGGTATCCATCAGATTCGGTGTCGATGTCCAAGAAGAGCTGAAACGAGTCATTGAAACTGCCTTCAAGTTAGCCACAACCAAAGCCGTTGTTGAGGAGCTTAAGTGGCTCCGGACTCGGGTAAAGCCAGGTGAGGTGAAGGAGGTCGACTTCGCACTTGCTGAAGCTGATAAGATAACGATCTTGGACCCTAATTTAGAGTCTGGAGAGGATGTAGATGATCAACTTATCAGGCTCGCAGCCCGCAGTGGCTACATCGTGGCCACAACGGACGCCGAGCTGAGAAGAAGGCTGAGGGAGAGAAGTATCCCGGTCGTATACCTCCGTCAAAGGCGTCACCTCGCAGTCGATGGGTTAATCAACTGTTAAATACTGAGCTATCGTTAAAGACGTTTTTAAAAAAATCCCAATATAGTTACTGGATATTCTCATATGGTTCGATTTAGTGATTATTTGGGGGCACCCCATTACATTTATTAGGCCGTGGACTTCTCTAAGGTCTTCGCAAAGGAGAATCCGTCAATGTACCGGCACCTTGAAGAGGCTTGGAAACGTCCGGCGAAGAGCTACGTGCAGGATCTCATGCGCCAGCGCGTCGTCGCTTGGAGGCGGCAGCCCGCCGTCAACAGGGTGGAGAAGCCGACGCGCCTAGACCGCGCCCACAGGCTTGGCTACAAGGCCAAGAAGGGCATAGTGGTGGTTCGCGTACGCGTCCGCCGCGGTGGCGCACACAAGCTCAGAGCCGTCCTCGGCCGCAGGCCGAAGAAGATGGGTGTGACGAAATTCACCCCCGCGAAGAGTATACAGCTCATAGCTGAGCAGCGCGCATCGAAGAAGTACCCCAACCTTGAGGTACTCAACAGCTACTGGGTCTGGCAGGATGGCGTGAACAAGTGGTACGAAGTCATATTGCTTGACCCCGCGAGCCCCCACATCAAGGCTGACAAGGACCTCAACTGGGTCTGTAGAAAGTAGAACCACTCTAGGGTTTAAGCCCCATTCAGTTTTCTAGTTATAATCCTGCTTGGCGTAGTTGCCCTTCGTGGGTCTTGTTGCCAAGGATCATGACGTTGAAGTCGTTCCTCAGTATCATCCACGTGTACTTGGCGATGCCGAGCTTCTGGATGCGTCGGATGGAGTAGTCGACCTGTATCTCGTCATCCATCGCCATCTTGCCGTGCAGCTTCAGTCTCTTTGCCAGCTCGACATCGTCGGAGTAGGCGAGGTCCCTATAGCCCTTCACCTCGAGGAAGGCGTCCCTGCGGAAGGCGGTGTTCGCTCCGCAGAGGTGATGGTAGCCGACTATTGAGCCGGCCTTGCGGAGGCCGTTGGCGACCTTGAAGGCGTAGTGGTAGGTACCCGCCCTTATCCTCTTCATGTCCTTCGGGATCATAGGGTCGAGGTAGCCCGTGACGGCGACCATCTCGTCGTCGCTGAAGTCCTCGAGTATATTGTGGAGCCAGTTCTCGTCGGGTTGGCAGTCGGCGTCGGTTGTGGCGATTATGTCCCCACTCGCCGCCATGGCGCCATCGTTCCTGGCACCGCCAACACCGGGGCTCACCTGCTGGATGACCATGTCAGCGTACCTTGAGGCTATCTCCCTCGTCTGGTCCTTGCTGTTCCCGTCTACGACGATGATCTCGTAAGAGTCCCGTGGGATGCTCTGCTTAGCGAGGGCTCGGAGGCATCGCTCGATGTTCTTCTCCTCGTTGTATGTTGGCACGACTACTGTAATCATTTTCTTTTTTCTTCCTCCGCCGCTCTCTTCCCGGAGAGGATGGCCTTGTCCATGTTGAGGTACTCCCACTCCCCGAACCGCCCCATGGAGGAGACTCTGAGGGAGTTAAGGTAGGTCTGGATTAGATTAACGTTTCCCCGGTGCTGCAGGTCGTAGATGACGTACGCGTACTTGAAGTCTAGGGCGTCGAAGACCTCGAGTTCGTCATCTTCGCGGAGTATCTCTGGCGTGAATGAGTCCCTCCCTTACCCTCTCTTTCGTCTCCTCGGGGTCAGGCTTCGCCCCTCTATATGTGACCTCCACGACGATGCTGCTTTTACCCTTGGGTGTGGTCTCGGGTGAGAGGTTCATGGGGAAGCTGATCCTGTTGAAGATGTACTCCTTCTCGGGGAAGTAGAGCCAGTGCTTGTCGCTGATTGCCTCGCGGTCCACGCCGATGTTGAAGCAGGCGAGGCTATTGTAGACGAGCCTCTCGGAGGCCTTGACGACCTCCTCGGGTGCCGACTTTATCATCTTCACGAGCTCAGGGAGGGGGACGGATGATAGCACCCTGTCCGCCTCGAGCCTCTTCGGCTCCCCGTTTCTGGTGTAGAGTATGTCGAGGCGCTTTCCGTTAGGGCGTATCTCGTGGACGTTTGAGTTGAGGGAGATGTTCTGTGACCCTCTTGGCGAAGGCGTTGGGGATGGCGCCTATGCCTCCGACTCTTGGGTACTGGAAGTAGGCGTTGGGGCCGTACTCCCTCTCCACCTTCCCCTGGGCGCCCTTGACCATCTCCTCCACGCTCGGGGCTGGGACCCTCCCCGCAACCCAGTCGATGCTCATCTCCTCGAGGGGGTACTTCCATATCTTCTCGTTGTAGGGGACCATGTAGTGCCTGGCGACGCCCTCACCCATCGTTGCCTTGATCCACTCCATGAAGTTCCGGGGCTGGATCTCGGGCCTATTACGGGCGCCCTCTATGCACTCGTCGATGACCTGCTGGGGGAGGCCGTGGAGGTTGACCTCGAATGGGTACTCGACGTATGTGCCGTGTAGATAGATG
Organism: Candidatus Bathyarchaeota archaeon; assembly: GCA_963820555.1. Lineage (GTDB taxonomy): Archaea > Thermoproteota > Bathyarchaeia > TCS64 > TCS64 > UBA8941. Next base: position 10,174 of record CAWGAT010000034.1, on the reverse strand, counting down.
TAGGCGCGTCGCCTCTGCTTGATGAGGTCGCCGTTTAGGAGCTCGTTGACGAGACCGTTGACGTACTGGCTGCCCGTGAAGAAGATGTGGGGGGCGAGGTCGAAGGTGTAGCCCCTCGTCGTGACGCTGCGGCAGAGGCCGCCGACCTCCCCCTCCCTCTCCAGGACCCTGTAGCCGCTGCCCATGTGGTAGGCTGCACTGAGCCCGGATAGACCAGCCCCGATTATGACCCTCATTTATACCTACTCAGGAAGTTGGTAGATGATGGCGTGAGTGTTATTAAACTTGGCGTGGAAGAGTCTATCCCGCGTTATAGGGGGTTTGAGGGTCAGCCGAGGGCCTTGATGAGCTTCTCGGCGACTATTGTGCTGTTGCCCAGCTGCGCCTCCTTCGACTCCGCGCCTATGTGGGGGGTGCAGACGACGTTCTCCATCTTGACGAGGTCCATGTTCTTTGTGGGCTCCTCCTCGTAGACGTCGAGGGCTGCGCCGGCGAGGTGGCCGCTCTTCAGGGCGTCGACAAGTGCCTTCTCCTCAATGATGCCCCCGCGGGCGGCGTTGATGATGTAGGCTCCCTTCTTCATCTTGGCGATGGTTGCGGCGTTGAACATGTGCTTTGTCTGGGGGAGGAGTGGGACGTGGACGGTGACGAAGTCGGACTCGGCGAGGAGTTTGTCGAGTGGCACGGACTCGGCGCCCGCTTCCTTGACGAAGTTCATCATCTTGTCGATCAGAACATCATAGCAGAGGACGCGCATCCCGAGGGCCTTCGTCTTCTTCCCTACGAGGAAGCCTATTCGGCCAAAACCAACGATGCCTATGGTCTTTCCGCTGAGCTCGAAGCCCGTGAGCTTATTCTTCGCCCACTCGCCTCGCTTCATGGAAGCGTCTCCCTTGGCGATGTTACGGCTGAGGCTGAGCATGTAGCCGAGGACTAGCTCGGCGACGGCGTTGCTGGGTGCCTCGGCGCTGTTGACCACTTGGATGCATGAGGACCTTGGCCGCCTCGGTGTCTACGTTGTCTAAGCCGACGCCGCTGCGGGCGACTATCTTGAGCCTTGGCTTCCCCGCCTGTAGGACCTCCTTTGTGACCTTGGTGCGGCTCCTCACGACTAGGGCGTCGTAGGTGGCCGCAGTCTTCACGAGGTCGGCGGCGGTTATCTCCGTCTTGAGGTCGACCTTGTATCCAGCCTCCTTGAGCATCTTGACCCCGACTTCGTCTATGGGGTCGCAAACCAGAACCTTAACGTCCTTCATCTCAATCACCTTGTCTTCGCGGAGACTATCTGTATTACGTCTTTGTCCTTGAGTACTTGAGCTTCTCCCAGGCGTCTCTTTGTGCGGGCGTCGACAGCGAATAGGAAGCTCTTGGCGAGGTCGGTGTGGATGACGCCGGCGAACTGGCGGGCTGTGGTGCCCTTAGGGACGAGGAAGCAGTCGGGGAGGACCCTGCCCTTGCCGTCGGTGAGCTTCTCGGCATCCTCGACGGGGAAGACGACTATCATGTCGAGGAGGCTGTAGAAGGCCTCGTTTATGGCGTCCTGTAGCCCGGTGCCGCCCCACTTCTTGAAGACTCTCTCGCGGATGCTCTCCAGCGCCTTGATCTGGTTTGGGTTGAGCTTCTCGGGGTGGAGGATGGTGAAGTCCTTGTCACCTGGAGTGTATTTGATGAGGCCGGCCTCTGCTGCGCGCCGTAGCGCGAGCTCAGCCTCCGCGCACGTGGGGACGACCCTGTAGCCTGCTGCCTTGATCCTCTCGATGTTCTGGGAGGCGGGCTCCTTGTCGGCCTTGTTGGCGGCGACGATTAGGGGCTTGGACGCCTTCCTGAGCTCGGTGCAGAAGCCGTGTAGCTCGGCCTTGGTCCACTGAGCGGCCTTGAATGGATTTAGCTTCGCCCTCTCGCAGGCGTTCTGTATGTGGCTGCGCGTTATACCGAGGCCGTTGATCTTCTCGTCTATATGCTTCCATATCTCCTCGTGTTTCATCTCGGCGGTGCGGGCGAGGCGCTCCCAGTCCTTGACTATTATACCGTAGAGCCAGGCGTCGAACTCCTCCTCGAAGAGCTTTATATCGTCGATAGGGTCGTGGGCGCCGGGGGCGCAGCTCTGCCCCGCCTCGTCGGTGCAGCCTGCGGCGTCGCAGACGACTATGAGAGCGTCGGCGCGGCGGACCTCGTCGAGGAACTGGTTACCCAGACCCTTTCCCTCGTGGGCGCCGCGGATGAGGCCAGGGGTGTCTATGAGGTCGATGGGGACGAGCCGGATTCCGTCGATGCAGGCGCTGTTGTTTGGCTCGTCCTTGACGTGGAACTCTTGGCAGACGCATGGGTGTACGGAGGTAGCCGACTCCCCTGTTGGCCTTGATGGTTGTGAAGGGGAAGTTGGCTATCTCGACGGGTTTGAGTGTGGCGGCGGCGAAGAATGTGCTCTTGCCTACGTTTGCCTTGCCTACGAGTCCTACGAGGGGCGGCATGTGTACCGGTATTGCTGGGGGGCGCGGGTCTAAAACCCTTTTCGGCCCGCAAACTTGCGCCACCGTATGATAACGGAAAAATATTATTTTTTTAACGGTTGCGTTAGAATCCTGGGGTGCCTCTCTGCATCCGGTTAGTCTATGTTGAGGATGCCCTTCTGCTTGAGTTCCTCTACCTGCCCCTGCGTGTAGCGCCAGAATATCTCCCCGCGCTCGTTCGCTCTGGAAGTCCCAGGGGCTTACGAGGACTATGTCGCCCTCGCGTATCCACGTGCGGCGCTTCATCTTGCCCCTGATGCGGCAGATGCGCACGTTGCCGTCTTGACACTTTACGCTCACCCTGTCGAAGCCGAGCATCTTCTGGGCTATCCCCAGGACGTCGTTCTTCGATGGGCAGGACCATCGTGTGGAGGCTCTTCTCACTTAGTACTTTCTTCTTACCCAATTACCGACCTTCTCAGTCAATTTGCAGGCGGCGCCGCTTAAAAAGGGGCCGATGAATAAACCCTCCTGAAGGGCATTTTTCGGCGTTTCTAACCTAATAATTGAGGATCGCGGCCCCGGGGTCAGCGGGTGAAGTTGCCTTGGAGCTCCCTCTTAAGCCTCATCTTCTCGATGTTGAGGCTGTCGATCAGCTCCGATGTCGCCCCTCATCCTCTCCTTGTACCGGGCTATGCACTCCCCCATCTCGGGCTGTTCTTCCTGATCTCAACAGTCCTGTCTAGGTCCTCGGGGGAGCTGACGACTATCCTTCCCCCGCCGCTCCCGAGTGTTCGAGAGCCTTGAGGTCCCTCTGCGTGATGAGGTAATCCTTGCTGTGCTCGATGTCCTTTATGTTGGTCTCGATCTCGAGTATTCTAAGTAGGATTGCTCTTCGCTCGGAGAAGGACATCACTATATAATATGTAGCCGACACTTATAGGTCTTTTAAACGCCCCAGACCGCCGTGCTCAGGGGTATCTTCTTCATCTCTCGTAGTCGCCGGGCCTTTTCCGGGGGCCGAAGCTGCGTAGCCCCTCCTCTTTGAGCTGCTTTCGGAGGGCCTTCGCTTCCTCGCCGGTTATGTCCCCCTTTTTCTCGAGGAAGTTTATGATCTCCTCGGCCTCCTGGGGCTTCCTGCATCTCCTGATGAAGTCGATGGCGCCGGGTTGGTAGCCGGCGTACTTCCTGTCCTCCTTGTAGCTGGGCTCAGTGGAGGGCGGGGGCTCGTTCGACCTTATTTAGGTCGACCTTTGATGCTCCCGACTCGATCTCGTCGGCTAGGTTGGGGAAGAGCCTCTTGAAGTCCTTCTTCTCCATCGGGCTAAGACGCTGTAGACCCCTTTAATTAATTTGTCTTCGGCTTCTCGCGCGGGCCCTCGGGGGTGAGGAGGATGCCCTCGGGGACGTCTTTCTCGACGTGTGACGCCGGGGGCTATCCATGCTCCGGCGCCGACCATGACGCCGGGGTGGAGGCTGACGTTGACGCCCGTCTGGCAGTCGTCCCCCATGACAGTGCCGAGCTTCCTGAGCCCCGTGTCAACGCGCTCCCCCTTGATGGTCATCTTCACGTTCTTGTGGTCGAAGCGGAGGTTCGCGGTTATTGTGCCGGCTCCGAGGTTGCAGCGCTCCCCGATTATGGAGTCGCCCACGTAGCTGAGGTGGGGGACGGCTGCTTTCTCCATGAGTATGGTGTTCTTCACCTCGCAACTCGCCCCGACGCGGTTCCCGCCGACGAGTGTGGTGCCCGCGCGGATGTAGTTGTTCGGGCCAACATCGCAGTCCGGGCCTATGTAGGCGGGGCCCTCGATGTAGACGCCGCTCCTCACCCGTGGCGGTGGAGGCGATGTAGACGGGTCCCTGGATGTGTGCGCCCTCCTCGACCTTGCCCTCTATCCTCGACTCGAGCCTAGAGAGGGCCCTGGTGTTTGCCTCGAGGATGTGCCATGGGTGGCCGATGTCGAGCCAGTCGCCGTCGTCGAGCATGTGGACGCGCGCCGAGACGCCGGAGGCGATGAGGTTGTTCACGGAGTCGGTGACCTCGTACTCTCCCCGGGGGCTGAGCTTTGTCGCCTTTATTGCGTCGAATGTCTTCGGTGGGAAGACGTAGATGCCCGCGTTCGTGACGTTGCTGGGCGCTGTGCCGGGGGCGGGCTTCTCCACGATGCCCTGGACCTTGTCTCCTTGGAGCTTGAGGGCACCATAGAGGTAGGGGTCCCTCTCCAACCCAGTGACCGTTAACTCACCCTTCTTGTGGGCCCTCACGACCTCCCTGATTATGCCTGGGCTCAGGTAGAGGTCTCCGTTCATGCCGAGGAACTCCTCCCCAGCGGCGAACGCCTCAGCGTACCTGAAGGCGTCGGCGGTTCCCTTCATCTCCTTCTGGGTGGCGTAGCTCAGCTCAAGGCCGAGTCCGGAGCCGTCGCCGAACCTCTGCTTGATCTTGTCCTCCATGTAGTGGGTGATGATGAGGGTCTCCTTGATCCCCGCGTCCGCGACTCCCCTGAGGAGCCACTCGAGCTGTGGCCTCCCCGCTATGGGTATGAGTTGCTTCGGCTTCGTCGATGTGAGAGGCCTGAGCCTCTCCGCCTTGCCCGCTGCTATTATTACTGCCTTCACTTGGATGCCTCCCTGACGAGCTCCTCCCACGCTCCAGCAGGGAGTTGGTCGCCTTCTCATCTCTTCCCTCGGCTGTGAGCCTTATGAGGGGCTCGGTCCCGGAGGCGCGTATGAGTATCCACCCCTCGGGTAGCTGGAGGCGGATGCCGTCGACGCGGTTCACCGTCGCCTCACCGAAGACGCGCCGATAGCCCTGCTCGACCCCCTTCATCACCCGCGCCTTATCCGGGACCTCGACCTTCGCGCTCCTGGTCGGGTACTCCGGTGCCTCGGATGCGAACTGTGAGAGGGTCATGTCGCGCTCCTCGAGGGCTTCGAGGAGCTTGAGGGCGCTGAGGATGCCGTCGGGGCACATGTGTACCTCGGGGAGGACCCAGGCGCCTATCGGCTCGCCGCCGAAGACGGCTTTCCTCCTCTCCATCTCCTCGGTTATGTAGGCGTCCCCGACCCTGACGCGCACAACCTTGCCCCCAGCTGCTTCGACCATGTCCTCGACGCACATCGAGGCGCCTACGTGGGTAACGACGACACCCTTCCCCTCGCGCCCGACGGCGTAGCCGGCGTAGGCGGCGAGAAGCCTGTCCCCGCTGACGGGGGTCCCCGTCTCGTCGACCGCCATCATCCTGTCACCGTCCCCGTCGAATCCGAAGCCGACCTCCGCCCCCGTCGCCTTCATGTAGGCGCCGAGTCTTCGGAGGTTCTCGGTTGTCGGCTCGGGGTCGCCGGCGGGGAAGTGGCCGTCTGGGTTGCCGTTTATGAGTGTTGCGTGTAGCCCGACCGCCTCGAAGGCGTCGGCCGCGATCGTGCCCGTCGCCCCGCAGAACAGGTCGCAGGCGATCTTCCACTCCCTGCCGAGTTCCACTCCCTCCTGTAATGGCGTCGAGGTACATCCACGCGGCCTCTGTGTCGTCGGCTGATCCGACGCCGTCCCATGGGGCGTAGTCGACCTCCCCGCCCTGCATGAGGGACTCGACTGGGGCCTGCTCCTTCTCGGTGAGACTCATGCCGCGGGCGTTGAAGACCTTGAGGCCGTTGTACTGGGGCGGGTTGTGGCTCGCGGAGATTGCGACGCCGGCGTCCGCCTCGAGCTCCCGTGTGAGCCAGGCGATGACGGGCGTGGGCAGGAGGCCGACTAGCTTAGCGTCCCCGCCGCAGGCCGTGATCCCGGCGGACAGCGCCGCTTCGAGCATCGGGCCGGTGACGCGGGCGTCCCTTCCCACGATGAACTCTCCCCCCTCGTGGATGGTGGCGAGGGCCGAGCCGAGCCTCTGGGCCAGGATAGGTGTGATCTCGTGTTCGCGACGCCGCGTATTCCTGAAGAGCCGAATAGCTTCACCTAGAACGCCTCCGGGGGACGAATCTGCGTAGTGGGTCAACCCTCAAAAGCCTTTCCAGCTCCGGGAGGGTGATACCCCGCTTCACGTCGCCGTAGATGTCGCACCGATCCTCCGTGTATGAGCGGGGTTCCTGACGACGACCTCCACCTCGTCCCCCCCGACCTCGAGCTTGAAGTGGTAGGCGTGGACGCCGCCCTTGAAGTTGACCTCTCCTTTCATCCTTGATCTTGTACTCTCTGAGGGCGTTTTCGACATCCGAGGGGCTTCTGGCTAGGGCGACGACGTCTATGTCGCTCCCCTTTCGAGCAGTCCCCCTCCAAACGCTCCCGATGAGGCGGGGGGAGAACGACACAAGACGCCTCATAACCCCGAGGGCGATTTTCCTCATCTCCGCGAGGCGTCTCTGCCTCTCACCGCCCTCCGTTTCGTCGGCGAGGTGATCAAGCTCCACGGCAACCTCGTAGTTGCTAGGCACACCTTTTACCCCGAGGCTCGCTGCGGCCATCTCCTTCGCCTGAATGTACTCCTCCGCTGCGCCGCTGTACAGAAGCCTCGCTGCCTCCCTGGCGACGTTGGATCTCTTGCCCAATTCAATAAACAGAAACCGCTCTGGGGATTAAACCCCTACCCTGTTGGGTCTTGAAAAATGGTTCTACTTGTTGTCCTGGAGGACCTTCTTCGTAACGGTCAGGAGGCTGTTCGGGCTCACCGGCTTCATGAGGACCTCCTTCACGTCGACGGGCTCCCCCTTGAGCCCCTCAGCGAGCTTCTCGTAGCCGGTAATCATGACGATCTTCGTCTTCTTCCCTTGCTTCTTCATTATACGGGCGACCTCATCCCCGTTAATATCAGGGAGCTTTATGTCCAAGATTATGAGATCGAAGTTCCTGTCCTTCGTCTTATGTATCGCCTGCATCCCCGACGCGGCGATCTCGACATCGTAGCCCACGGTCTCCAGTATGACCTTGAATGTCTCAGTAAGGAACTCGTCGTCGTCGACAATCAGGATGCTGGACTTGCCCGAGACAATATCCTCGGCCTCCCGCTTCGCCTCCTCCATCAGCCTCTTGTCCTCCGGCTTGACCTCGCCAGACTCGAGCCGTTCGGAGAGCTTTTCAAGCCTCTGCGTTATCTCGTATAGACTCTCCTCGTGCTCCTTGAGTATACTTATGAGGAAGTCTAGGACGTCAATCTTCTCCTTCAGAGACATTACTTAGATCGAGATCATCGATGCGTCGATGATAAAAGCCGTTGTGGTTCCTAGATTCATAAATTTTAAATAGGTTTTCGTGTTTTCAGCGTGTTTCATGCGTTTTTTTGGGTAGAAGAGAGAAGGGTTGCCGATGCAGACCTCGTCCTTGTTGAGGCCTTCAGGATACGCCATGATGGGCTGCGGCGTCAACATCGCTCTTTAGGTTTAAACTAAAACTTTGTAGGAGGTGATCTTAGACCCTTTGTACCTAGTCTTAGTGTCTAACAACGTCGGGGTACGAGACCACCGATCTGACGGATCACAAGTCGGTCGACACATCTTGTCTACCTTCTTCACGCCCCTTAGTTGCTCCCCGGTCAGCCTCACCCTCTGCTTTAAGACGATTCATGAGCCGACATATAGATGCGTAATTCGAAAGCAGAAATGCGTATCAGGAGTAGGGTGAGAAAACCTTATGTCTGCGCCACAATAAACTTGTGTTCAATATGCCTCGGAGAGGTAAGGTCGAGATATACATAGAGGTCCTCGAGATTATTATGAAGGGGGAAGCCAAGCCCACGAGGATCATGTACAGCGCCAACCTCTCCTGGAAGGTGTTCCAAAATGTCCTCAACAACCTCATCACGCAGGGGCTAATCACGGAGAACGAGGAGCAGGCGGGGAAGGAGAGGGATGTGAAGAGATACGAGATAACGGAGTCGGGGATGAACGTCCTGAAGTACTTCCGTAAGGCGACGACAGCGCTCCCCAAGTAGAGTCTCGTTTATATCGTCTCCCGTTGCGTATGCGTCTCGATGAACATATCCGGGCGGATAGACACCGGCTCTCTTTTCAAGGAGATTAACGAGGTCTTCAAGAGGTATGGTGTGGGTAGAGGCGTAGGTTTCGTCCCGGATAGACTCGAGATTAAGTTCGAACGCGATGCCTCGGGTTCATGCTCCCTCGTATACCGAGAATTCTTCACGTACCTGCCACCCGAGGTAATGGAGGTTGCGACTGGGAATGCCGTCGAGTTCCTCTCCGGGATGGGGGTCCCGCGCGAGAGGATTAAGCCCCTCGACTCCGGCGTGGAGGTCACCCTCGAAGGAGACGCGAAGATCGCTTACTTTCCCATACTTGAGATGCTCATCCAGGACCGTGAGATAGCAAAAATCCTGGACTCGGCCTCTCGACTCCATGAAGGGTTCAATACGAAGCCTCATGGAGCTCTTCGACTTCGCTTGGGGGTGGGATCTCACCTCCGAGGAGATGTGGAGGAGCAACATCGCCAAGCTCAACGAGATTATCGAGGAGAACCCGGGGATGCAGGCGGAGATCGAGGAGATCGTTAAGAGGCACAGCGCAAGCGGGTCGCCGCCCCCCTCACAGTGAGACGTTCAGGTCCTTCGCCAGCGGCACCTTGACGAGGTCGTTCAGCAGCAGGCAGGTCACGAATCCGTAGGCGACTATGAAGAGGTACATTGCGGGGGTTATCGGGGCGAGGTCTGGTAGCCCGATCGTTGATATGACGAACACTATTATGGAGTTCACCACGAGGGCGATGCCGAGCCACCCGCTCGGCCTCGAGTCCCAGAAGTGGCGCCTCTCCCTTATGCTGAGCACCGTGTAGTAGCCAGAGATGGTCAGCCAGACGAAGACGAACGTCTGTAGCCTCGCAAGGTCCCCGCTTAGGCCGAACATATACATCCCGATGTATAGTATTGCTAGGCTCTCCACGACGATCATAGAGGCGTAGAGGACCCCGAGCTTAACTAGCGAAGTCGAATTCCACTTCTCGGGGGTCCTGGAGGGGCGGACGCGGTCTGTCGAGATGCTGAGGGTGACGTAGTCGCTGAGGAAGAGGAGGAGGATCATATTGAAGGTAGAGACGACGAACTGACCCGTGATTATGAACGCGAGGACTATGAAGACGACGCGCTTGAAGGTGCGTATTATCTTGTTAATGGTCCACGAGGTGATTCTTTGGTATACCATTCTGCCGATGATGACCATGTCGAGGATGCCCTCGAAGCCCTCGTCGGTGAGGACGACGCTTGACGCCTGCTTCGCGATGTCTGTGGCGTTGCTGACGGCGATGCCGACCTCCGCCTGGCGGAGGGCGGGGGCGTCGTTTACGCCGTCCCCCGTCATGCCGACCAAATGCCCTCCCGCCTGGAGCCCCTTGACTATGAGGTACTTGTCCTCGGGATAGACCTCAGCGAAGCCGTCGCTCCCCTCCATCATCTTGATGGTCGCGGCGTCGCCCCAGTGCTGCTTCAGGTCTTTAATCCCAGTGATGTTCTCACCTATGCCCGCCTGGACTGCCACCTCAAGGGCTATGGGGAGGGCGTCGCCTGTGAGCATCTTGACGCGTACGCCGAGGCGCCTGAGCTCGGAAATGAGCTTGGGGGAGTCCTCCCTCGGCCTGTCATAGAGGGCTGCGAAGCCGACGAGTTCCGCCTCGTCGGGCGTGGGCCCTTCGGCGACTGCGAGGACCCTGTAGCCCTTGGAGGCGAGGACCTCTACGCTCTCGTGTAGGGCGCCTACGTCGTCGTGGCAGTCCCTGCAGAGGTGGA
>CAWGAT010000033.1:0-36007 GCA_963820555.1 Candidatus Bathyarchaeota archaeon | reverse complement strand
CGCGATCGTATGGCTTTGCGTCCCTCGGTGATGGTCATACCCGCGTACTTGCCGGCGTTCTCGTTGAGGCGTCCCCTCTTGTCGAGGAGGTTGATCACGGGGAGCTTGAAGCGGGCCACGTCGATGACGTCAGCCTTGTCCCCGTAGGTGCAGATCATCATGGCGCCGGTGCCGAAGGTTGTGTCGACGTCGTCCTTAGCGATTATGGGCACCTTCTTGTTGTAGAGGGGAGTGGTTGCCTCCTTGCCGATGAGGTGGCTGTAACGCTTGTCAGTGGGGTTCACGCCTATGGCGACGCAGGCGGCCACGTACTCAGGACGGGTCGTCGCGATGATCAGCTCACCGCCGGGGACGCTGAAGGCTAAGCTGTAAATCTTGCCCGTCCTCTTGAGGCGCTCCACCTCCGCATCGGCTATGGCGGTTTCGCACCTGGGGCAGTAGTTGATGGGGTGCTCCCCCTTGTAGATCAGGCCCTTCCCGTAGAGGATGAGGAAGCTGAGCTGCACTTTCCTGATGTAGTCGGGATCCATAGTGCGGTACTCTAGGTTCCAATCTATGCTTATGCCAAGGCGGATGACGGCTGTCTTCATTTTACCTATGTACTGCTCGACCCACTCCTCGCACATCTTCCGGAAGACATCTGGGGGAACGTCGCTTCTGCGGATCTTCTTGTTCTTCTCCACGGCGACCTCGGTGGGCATACCGTGGCAATCCCAGCCCTGGGGGAAGTGGACGTTGAAGCCCCGCATCCGCTTGTAGCGAGCCCTCATGTCGAAGTAGGTCCAGTTTAGGACGTTGCCCATGTGAAAGTCCCCGCTGGGGTAGGGGGGCGGCGTGTCTACGCTGTACCGAGGGCGGACGTCGTCGTCCCAGTCGTACCTGTATGTGCCGTACTCCTCCCAGAGCCTTTCCCACTTCTCCTCCATCTTGAGGAAGTCGATCTTGTTAGGCAGCTGTTTCATAGTCTTCACCGTCTACCGGACGTGGCTGAATAGGCTCAGAAGCGTGGCGGAGCCTTAAAACCTTGTCCGCGGGAAGCCGAGCACAGTCTGGGTTATCCGATCCTTCAAGCCCCGCACGGGGCGAGGACAAAACAATACCCCATAGACAGCCCTCGCATCCGGAATACGTGTTATCGACGATTGATAAAAAGATTTAGTCGGAAGTGTCTATGCTAGGCGCTTACCCGCGTTGGGGCCGGGCGCCGTGAAGTAGAGTTCCTCGACCTTGAGCTTCCACACGGCTTTGGCGGGGAGTTCGACGGGGGCCTTCTTCCTGTACTCCTCCACCCTCTTCTTTCCCTCGTCGAAGAGGGGGCCCGAGGTGATGAGCTCGGCCTTGCACTTGATCTGGTAGCTCTTATGTATCTCCATGTTGTAGGCTACCATGCACCCCCACTTTGTGGCGGCCAGGTTTTCATGTGTCTTCTGTAGGAAGTTCTCCACGACGGCGACATTCTCGTCGTCTATCCACCACCAGAAGGCCACCATTACGACGTTCGGTTTCCCCGACTTGTCCACGGTTGCGAGTGGAATTACGCGTTGCTTGTCGAACACTGCCTTTGCTTCTTCGGGTACTTTGACCATTTCTAACAGTCCTGAGGAATAGGGGTTTGAAAGTTATTTAACTTCTAGGTGTATTTTCCTAACCTCTTCTCGTTTCCGCAGCTTTGCTGATGCAGGGATTATGAGGAGGGTTATGAGGCCGAGCCCGACATAGGTGGTTGAGAGTGGGTAGAGCTGGCTGATGTACCCCGCCACAATAGGGCTCACGCACGTGAATGCGCCGTACATAAACTCGTAGAAGCTCATCGTGGCGCCTAGGCTGCCCCTGGGGGAGCCGTGGGCTATGAAGTCGAGGATGAGGGGCTCTATGACACCATTCGCAGCGCCGAAGAGTACGAGAGGCCAGAGGAACTCTAGTGAGCTCGAGGCATAGGCGACGCCGGCGAGGCTGACCGCGAGGGCGACGGTGGCGGCGAGCATCCCCCTTCTTACGCCGACGCTAACTACCTTCTCCGAGTAGTAGAAGCCGACCCCCTTCACTGCACTATCGAGGGCTAGGAGGAAGCCTATCACGGTGGCGGTGAGCCCCTTCTCCGCCATGTATCCGGGAAGGATGTAGAAGTATATCCCGAGCCCAAGCGCATACGGGATCATGGTGAGATACGCCCACCTTAGCTGAGAGACAGCGGAGAAGTCAAACCTCATCTCCCGCGACTCAGACTCGAGCCTGATCCTCGGCACTATTAAGCCATTCACTATTAAGGCGGTGGCCATCACGGCGGTGAGCATCCACCAGAGGGCAGCATAGCCATAGGAGTCCGCGACCCAGCCCCCGACGAAAGGGCCGAGGACGAAGCCGAGTATCCAGCTCAGGTTGTACCTACCGATGGCGTGTGTGAGTAGCTCCGGAGGCGCCATATCCGCGGTGACGGCCCCGGCCGCGGCCCAGAAGGCACCGCCGGCGAATCCGAGGAGGACCCTGCCTATGAAGACCCCTCTGAAGTCCGTGGCTAGTGCGAGGTAGATGAGGCAAGCCGCCGTGAAGATGTTGAAGACAAGGTAGAGGCGCACCTTCTCGAACCTGTCGAGTAGGGTCCCCGCGATGAGGGTCATCACGGTGTAGACGGCGGCGGCTGCGGTGCCCATGATGCCTATGTCGAGGAGGGTGGCGCCGAGTCCCTCCGCCTGGACGGGGGCGAGCATCATAGGCGTCCCGATGGCCGTGGCCACGAGGAACACCGAGATATAGAGGAGCCTGAGGAGCCTCCTTCGATCTCCGCTGATCAAGGTGCAGAACGAATAAGGGGTTACCCGGATAAACCTAACCCTAGGCTTGGATGACTCTGGGCTCATCCAGCTTCCGAGGTCCTCTTACGACTATGGAATCCCCGAGGGTCACCGTCATCCCATCTACAGCAGCGACTACTGGAACACCCGACTGCTCCTCGAGCCAGGTCGCCTCCTTATCGGGGTCCTTGTTCAGGAGCTTCAGCCCGAAGTGGGTGGTGACGGCGCAGCCCGGCTTCGCCTCCTCGATGACCCTCAGGGCGTCGTCGGTACACATGTGGCCCACCAGCGGGCTCCCCCTCGGCCACATCGTACCGAGAGCAAGAAGCCGACATCCTCTCAGGGCCTCGCTCAGACCAGGGTAGGCCTCCGTGTCGCTCGTGTAGCCGAGTGAGCCGATCTCGGGGATCTTGAATTTGATACAGACAGCGTCCCCGTCCCCGTGTACAGCCCTGAGCGCTTCGAAGGCGACACTCCCGATCTCGAATCGAGAGCCTGGAACCAGCTCCTCGACCCTTCCCGCGAGCCTCTGGTGGTACCGGCTCATACTCGGGTCGAGGTCCTCCCCTCCTCTGAGCACGCTTTTAGCAGCGGCGAGAACGCCTCGCTTCCTCGTAGTGCCACTGGTCATGGCCTCGACGAGGACCTCGGCGTCGGTGTAGTGGTCGGGGTGGCAGTGGGTGACGACGACGCCGTCGAGCTTCATGGGGGTGAGACCCGCGTATATGCTGTGGACGAGGGCGCCTGGGCCTGGGTCAATGTGTATCTGCGTCTCCCCGTGCTCCAGCCTGATGCCGGCGGTCCTCCTCCTCTGCGTGCACATTGTGTGGCGGCCTCCGCCGGTGCCGAGGAAGTGGAGGGTGAGTGGCTCCATGTGGGTCCTTCCTCGGTGGAGAGTTAAATATTTAACAGGGCGATGCATCCAGAAAGGGTGCCGGGCCCGTGGCCTAGTTAGGCTAAGGCGTCTGACTGATAATCAGAAGATCAAGAGTTCAAATCTCTTCGGGCCCACCAATTCTAAAATCCACTTTCGATAATCTTTATGGGTTTGATTCAGTAGAAGAAACTTTTTTTAAAGTTTGAGGTTGCGAGTTTTTGGAAGAGAGGTAAGAGGGAATATCTTAGCGATTCGCACTCACGAGTTAAAATCTCTAAACATTCTTTCGGAGTTATGTGTGTGGAGCCATAGTCGCGCGCGCATTTCGAGCATAAAAACGATTCCGCGGCTATACTATTACGAGTGCATTAACTTAACGGGTTTGCACTTGATGTGTCTGTTGTCATATAACGCGATTCAATGGTCATCTACTTAGAAATAATTTGTATTCCGCGAAGGCACCGACGATGAAAAGGTTTCATATATTTACTATATAGTTATAATATTTGTCAAGTGAGTTAGTGTGGAAATTTATTTAATTTATTTAGTAGTGGGTTTCTGCGTCCTATTGATAATTGGATTATTTGCATTACCAATTATACCTTCATTAGATTACTCTAATCCAATTATTATCGATGTCCAACATACTGAAAAGGAGTATGTCACTAAGACTCAAAAAGTAGTATCCGAGAACGTCCCTCTGGGCGCGGTTACCTTCAAGAAAATAGATTTTTCACTCTCTCAAGGGCAGACGATAAAGGTTCAGTGGTCAAGCACAAAGCAGGTTTCGTTAGTAGCGGTGATGAAACAGTCCACTTATGATAGTTTCTATAAAAGTATAGTACTGACACTCGGTGCGGCTGGCGCTACCGCGTTTTTAAGTAGTGGTCTTTCGATTCCGATTGTCACATCTCTGCTAATCCCAAGATTACCTGATCTATTGAAGAGTTTGGGATCTGTTGATTATTACACCCTAAACTCCTCGAGAGATACAAAAACACTGAATTTAGAAGCAGGACCATACAGAGTCGTGGTATTCGGCGTGCGCACACGTGCAGGCTCATCCATGATTAACCTCACGTACGATTATCAGGTTCTTGAGGACGTGATTAAACATCGAACCGAGACTCACTATCATTCCAAGAAAATTACCATATGGCAGTGGCTTTTTACGAAAAATTCTAGAAATCCACATGCTCGTGAACGGATAACTAGATTAAACATTCGTTACCTAGAAATGGTTCATGATAAAATCGCGGACAGCTCTGTGATTAGTCATAGTTTCAACGATCTTTTTCGTGGCTTTGATTAGTTGTGCATCAAATAATCTAGTGATGACGAGGGAAAACACGAATACAAAAATACCGATGAATATTCCGCCAACGACATTTATCGTACCAAAGAACAAGATTATGAGAGCGGTGACTATGCCACTTATCAGTCCCATGATCGAGGATCTTATGATAAAGTAGAGTCTCTGCAACCATGTAGAGAGTAATAGTACCTTGATTATTGCCCTTTTTCCGACCTCATTTTTATCTTCAGATGCTACGCTCTCTACTTGTTTTAGCACTTGTTTTGTGTAATTAATGTCTGATAAATGTAATATCGTCTTTGCATATGTTGCGTCGGATAAATCTGTGGACGTCGCATTTTCAAGCTCTTCTAGAATCCTCTGTGATATTTCCTCCACTTCATTATCTATTGCACTGACAAAGGGAATTGTACTTTTTTCCGCAGCCAACATAACTCACCTAGATTCAAATCTGAGGGGTACTAATTATTCGCTCGCTCGATTTCCTTTTCACTCATTCTAATCACCTGAAGAACAGATATAAGATTATGCCGGAGAGAATAATGATACCAATTAAAATCCTGTTAGCGGCACTCTTCACAGCTGTACCAATACGATTTCCAAGACGATCAACGTCATCGTCTGTTAATCTGACAATAAGATTTCCATTTGCTAGAACCCTGCTTGCTTCGTTAACGCTATGTGGCATCTGAGCAACTTCCTGTGTTGTATCTGGGAGATTGTAAACCGTCTTTTTCACTTGGCTGACAATCCTGTCCTTTACGATTTCGCCCAGATATGGTTTAACCTCAACTAGGAAATTAAACTCTGGCCAGATATCCAAACTATAGTCACCGATCATCATAATTACTTTAATCATCAGCATAGCGACCATTGGAACTCGCAGACGATACTTTCGCAACGTATTGGTAATCGCTAAGAAGGCTTCAGTATCTGGCTTACTGGGATCAATAATTTTAATATTTTGACCCTCAAGGAGATTAACATAGAGATCATCCTTAAAGGACTCGATCCATGCGTCATTAATCTTCATGCCCAATTCATTAAACACACGAACTAGCTCGTCAACATCGGCATTGAGAACTCCGGTTAGCATTCTTAATAAGAGATCCCTTTTCTCAGGGCGAAGAATCCCTATCAAACCAAAATCTAGGAATACAATATCACCATTCTGCGTAACCAGAAGATTGCCCGGATGCGGATCCCCATGGAAGAAACCGTCCTGAAATATCTGCTTAAGATAGGCATGTAAACCATTACGTGCGACATCACGAGTATCAATCCCCATACTTTTTAGGGCAACAACATCGTCTATCCGAACGCCATACATATGCTCCATAACTAGCAGACGACTTCCAGAAAACTCCCAATAGATTTTAGGAATTCGAATGCCCTTCATTCCCTCCATATTCTTTGCTAAAAGTTCAGCATTTTTCCCGTCTCTAGTGAAATCGAGTTCAGAAGTAATCTGTTTAGAAAAATCCTCAACTATCCCGGGGAAATTGTAGATATTTAAGTCATATAATGAGTCGAACTTTTTGGCTATGAATTTGAGTATGCTTAAATCTATAGCAACTTTCTCTCTTATTTCAGGACGTTGTACCTTTAACACGACATCTGAGCCGTCTTTCAATTTTGCTTCATGTTCTTGACTGAGACTCGCTGCCGCAAAGGGATGTTCATTCAAATAGGTAAAGCTCTTTTCGATTGGAGCATACTCCTCAATTGTTGCCTTAATGTCTTCAAATGGCACAGGCTCTACTTTATCATTAAGCATTTTCAACTCTTTTATCAATTCGGCTGGCAACGATTCCTGACGAGTGCTCATGATCTGGCCAAATTTGACGAATACTGGACCGAGCTCTTGTATAGCAAGACGGAAACGTCTGTAGATGTTGAGATTAGCTAGATTAGGATCCTGTTTAAGAATCTTCGACTTTATGCCTTTCGGAACCAGTTTCGGAATAATGTCTGGAATAACTATTGGAATAATTTCCGGTGCAGGGATAGTATCGTATCTATGAAACCTTTCCTTTATTCGTCCCTGGAAAATGTCTAATAACACTATCTCAAAACCATACTTCGTTAGTATTGCAGAGATTTCTTGCGCACGTTTACGACGACTATAAAGATGCGTTTCAACCATTCTAGTCACATCATTAATATTCACTAAACAGAGCAACCAAATGACGCGCGGAAAAAAATATTGTCAGCTCTGCTCCCGAGGATGATTCTTAAACCACTCACGGAGAGCCTGAATCACAATAATAGATAGTCCACCCTTGATCCCGGCATAATCGACTTCAGTCCTTAACCTGAGCTCATTTTCCAAATCCTCAGGCAGACTCAGGGTAATTTTTCTCACAAGACACCACACAATATACCACTTACTACGTCAATATATACCTATCGTGGTAAACATCAGTATATATACTACGTTGTACTACTATGTGTGAGTAAGCTCAAGGGATTGAAAATAAAAATGACAAGTAACATTTATGCAGAAAACAAGACCATCGAGGAGACAGCGCAGGAAATTGGTGTAATCGTAGGAAAGAATGCAAAAATGGCGTGCAAGGCCGTCAAAGCATTTGGAGAAGGGGTACAGAAAGGAATGAACGAGAATAAGCCCTTGGAAGAAAAAATTGGGGACGTCAAAGAAGCCGTAATTAAGGGCGTGATGGAGAGCGCTGAAAAAGTGGGTAAGACTGCTGAGGCATTTGGAAACGGAATTAAGAAGGGAATCGATGATGCTAAGCCCTTAGAGGAGAAGGTCGAGGATGCAGGGGAAGCCTTAGTTAAGGTAGTGACCGATGGCATCGATGAGATTAAGAGTGAAATCCAGATAGAGAAAGATAAAATCGAGAATAACTAAAAATATTGGGATAATTGAGGTTTGATGTACTTGTCACCTAACAAGAAAAAGACAATAGAGGAAAATGCGAAGGCAATCGGAGAAGCCGTGGGGAAGAGCGCTGAAAAGGCTGGCAGCACCGCCAAAGCGTTTGGTAAAGGTGTAAAAAAGGGAATCAACGATAATAAGAGCATAGAGCAAAAGGCGGAGGATGCTGGAGAGGCCGTAGTTAAGGGAGTTAGAGAGGGCGCGGATAAGATCAAGAAGGGAATCGAAAAAGAGAAAGACAAAATCGAGCACGCTCACAAGGGATGATTTAAATGGACCTTTTCTGGACGGTCGCCGTAGTCCTCGTTGTTCTCTGGCTGCTTGGGCTAATCGGTGGAATCGGTGGTAGCTTAATTCACGCATTATTAGTCATCGCCGTAATCGTGGTAGTTATTAGGCTCATTCAGGGAAGAGACGTAGTCACAGGTAAATGACTGCGATCAAGCGGGAATAAACCTGGAAAGGTGATACCAAATGAGTGGAATTGAGACAATAGTGGCCTTAGGAGTTCTCGTTTTAATAGGGGTAATTATCATTATGGTGGCCGGGGCTCTTCTATTCTTCCTACCCGCGGCTGTTATAGCAGGGGTTGTCTGGTATTTGACTGGTAATGAACTCTACACTGGTATTGCTTTCTTAATCATTGCCGTTCTTTCTTTAACCCGAAGAAAATAAAGCATCTAATGAAGCCCCTATTTTGGCTACTATATTATAGTAAACTCTTATCCTTCGAATATAGTTTAGCTACGCGCATATTACTTATACATTTAACCTCACAGAACGCCATATCCTTGGACACTACATATGAGCGTACAGCTGGATACCTCATAATTTCCCCCTTCATAGTATCAACTCAAAATAAATGGACTCTTGGGTGAGTGGATCTCTTCGGGCCCACCACTATACCCTCATAAATTAAGCTGTTTTATAGCTCCTTTTTTGGGAGGAGTGAGCTTAAACTAGTGGTGGCTGCCTGTAATTACTCTCCTAGAGTGGAGAAAGCTTCACTCGAAGCTCCTTCATTACAGAATCGAACTCCGGCAGATCCTTCATCAGTTCACCTAGACCCCTCACCCAGTAGGCCCTGACCTCCTCTAGCCTCCCAACGTCGAAGATGATCTCGGGCCTATACTCCACACCCCGCGTCCTGCACTTTTCAATGAGCAGCGCCTTGATCTCGTTCAGGTCGAATTCCCTCTCCGATAGAAGCTTCCATACATCATAGTAGTCCCTGCTCCTCGTCCTCTGCATTAGGCTCCTCAGCTTCTCGACAAGTATCTCCTTTAGTGAGTATGCCTTTACCTTGAAATCGGGTACATCAGGATACCCCGCCGTCACGTTCACCCACTCCGGCTCCAGCACGAGCCTCTCACCCAGCGAGATGTCCAACTTCAAGTTATTCGGGTAATCGAGCGGGCCCCTGAACTTGATCTCGGCCATCACGCTGCTGGGCGTAACATGGAAGGACTCAAGCGACATGCTAACTCCATACTCGGCCGCGACCGCCTCGAAAACCATTCGAAGCCCAGACCTGATGGCCTGCGCATCCAAGCCGCCGATTGAGGTGAAGTCGAGATCATGAGACAGCCTCCACGTCTCCGGGAAGTAGACCTTCTTGAGCGCGGTCCCACCCTTGAAGACGAGCGAGTCGCTGAGGCCGCTACCATAAAGCGCCTTGAGGAAGCACGAGATGGCGTAGTCCTTCTCCAGGAACCCAACAGAGATACGCTGCTGACTCGCTATACGTCGTAGATCCGACGCCCTCAATAACCTCGCCTCCACTCGAGGATACTCTCCTCAGACACGTTGATTATCAGACCCCACTTCGACGAGTGTCGGCTCTCCCTCTTCCCCAGGGGATCCAGGAGACTGTATCCCTTCCCGACATCATCGTGTAACCTGTCTATCACGGTCTTCGGCATCTCCAGCTCCAGTAACTCAGCTAGGTAACCTAGTCTTTTCAGAATCGCGCTGTTCCCCATTCTGCGTCCGTATTCCGCGACACCGTCCACGCTGACGCTGTTTCTAGCAGCCCAAAGAGCCTTCGCCGCCTCGCTCATGCCTCCGCAGTACTCCGGGTGGTCAAGGCAGTCCGCGATCGTCTTAGTCTTATCCGAAACGTAGGCAGTCGAGTTTGCGATCAGAACTTTGTCGTATCCGAAGAACTTTTTCTCTACGATCGTCACGATCCTGTATCTGCTGTCAAGGATGACCTTGCTTCTGTCCACCACGTGCTTCGTCGTAACCACGAACACGGTCACGGGGATCTGCTCCGTGAGTCCATAGTACTGCAACGCGCTCCAGTAACCGATATAGTAGGGCTTGACGAGGTGGGACGCGACGACGAACTCATGCTCCGAGTACCTTCCCTCCACACCCGCTTCCAAGGGAACGATGAGGTAGGTTCCCCGATTCAGGGATATGAGCCAGCCCTTCCCCCTGAGCCTGCTCACAGTGAGCTTAGCTTTCCTGTACGGGATATCGAGTTCCGTGACGTCGTTCAGCGTGAAGATGTTCATTCCACTCTCAGCCAGTCTGGAGAGGAGGCTGCTCTCGGTCTTGGAGAGTGGCTGACGCACGTGGATGTGGGCTGGAAGATCTAACGCGAACGACACCATCCCCAATCACCATATACTTTATGTATGTTTGGTATCAACTTCTGATACCAACTATACACAAAGTGTTACTCAGAAATTATAAAGGTTATCTGTTGAACGTTAAGCTGCTCCCACTTGACTATGTTGGTTGAGCCATGGGATTTCCGGGTGACCAGCCCGTATCTTTTAAATCTATCCTGCATCCTCGTCACCGTGTAATCAGGTAGATCTAACTTCCTCATATTTCTCTAAAATTTGGTTTTCTTCAGACCCATTAATTCTACCGCAAAACCTATCGTATAAAGTGCATAACCTTTTACCATTCCAGCAAAAAATTGTTGGATGGTTTATTATGTCGAAGGAAACGGCATGGAAGTGGATCGAGGATAACAAAGACCAACTTGCAAAAATAAGCGATGATGTCTGGGGCTTCGCCGAGTACGGGCTCCTGGAGGAGAAGAGCAGCAAGCTGATCGCCGCCACTCTCGAGAAGCATGGGTTCAGGGTGAAGCTCGGCGTCGCGGGAATGCCGACCGCCATAACCGCGGAGTGGGGGCGCGGGGAGCCCGTCATCGGCGTCATGGGCGAGTACGACGCCCTCCCCGGCATCAGCAACAAGGTCGTCCCCCGCCAGGAGCCCCTTGTGCCCAACGGGATGGGCCACGGCTGCGGCCACAACATCCACGGAACCACCGCTATGGGCGCCGCCATCGCCGTCCGCTACGCCCTAGAGAAGAGCGGACAGCAGGGCACGATACGCTTCTACGGCACACCCGCCGAGGAGAACTTCCAGGGCAAGATATTCATGGTCGCCGCCGGCCTCTTCGACGGCGTCGACGCCTGCCTCAGCCACCACCCCGGCAGCCTGAACGTCGCCAGCCTAGCCAGCAGCACCGCCACCATCCACGCCAAGTTCAACTACTACGGCAAGACCGCACACGCCGCCGCCAACCCCGAGCAGGGAAGCAGCGCCCTCGACGCCGTCGAACTCATGAACGTCGGCGTCAACTACCTACGCGAACACATCATCGAAAAAGCACGCATCCACTACGTCATCGAGGCCGGGGGCGGCCAGCCAAACGTCGTCCCCGACTACGCCCGCAGCTGGTACTACGTACGCGCCCCCGAGATGGACCAGCTAGAATCCATCTACAAACGCGTCGAGAAGATCGCCGAGGGCGCCGCCCTCATGACGGAGACCACCCTCAAGATAGAGATGGACCGCGGAAGCTACAACAAGATCCCCAGCAGGACCCTGAGCGAAGTCGTCACCGCCAACATGAGGCAGGTCGGCGCACCCACCTACACCCCCGAGGAGCTACGCTTCGCCGCCGAGATCGCCAAGACCTTCCCCAAGCAGAACAAGATCGACACCCTCAAGAAGTCGCAAGATGCCCGGCTGGGAGCAGCTACGCCGACGTCGACCTCCCCACCGACATCCTCGACGCCTGGGACGACGGCGAGGTCAGCCCCGGAAGCACCGACGTCAGCCACGTCAGCTGGAACGTGCCCACAATGGAGTTCGGCACCGCCTGCAACATACTCGGCGCCCCCGGCCACAGCTGGCAGTTCGTCGCCGCCAGCGGCTCAACCATCGGCCACAAGAGCCTCATATTCGCCGCAAAGACCATGGCGGGCAGCGTCCTAGACCTGATGACTAAAGCCGGAGATCCTCGTGAAGGCCAAGGAGGAGCACCGCAAGCGCCTCGGCGCCAACACCTACATCCCCGACACCGAGAGGAAGCCACCCCTCGACCTCGCAAAGGCGAGCGCCGAGAAGCTCAAGGCCAAGGCTTAGGCGACGGTCCCCTCAATGCTGTAGACGTCCCTGCCCGCTCCTCTCCACCTTCAGGATGCGGTACACGCCTATCTCACCCGTGTTGGAGACGTGCGGGTTCCCGCAGGGCTGCACATCGTAGTCGCCTATTGAGACCACCCGAATATCCTTGAAGCGCGCCGGGACGCCGCCCGCGTCTATCCCCGCCGGCAGCCCGTCCCTCGGGTACGTCGCGACGGTGACGGGGAGGTTCCTCCGAATCACGGCGTTGACCGCCTCCTCCAGGTCCCCACTTCTGATCTTCGTCAGGTCCGCCGCGCACCTGACGTCCATCCTGATCCTGTCCCCGTAGACCTGCATCCCCGTCTGCCTCGCGTAGTACTCGTGGACCAGTATATGGTGTAGAATGTGCTGCGCCGTCTCCATCCTCGCCTTGAACTCGACCATCCGGCCCAGTCTCCCCCGGGGGGCGGGATAAACGTGGCGGGTAAGCTCTTGGTTACCCTTCGAGGAGGCCCCTGACCCGCTCGATGGCGAGAGCGGAGCCGAGGGAGGGCTCGTTCATGATCGCTGAGATCAGCTCGATTGTGCAGTACCCCTTGTAGCCGCTGGCCTCGATCTCCCGGAAGAGCTGGCGCAACGGAATCCTACCCTCCCCGGGCATCATGTGCGTGTCCGACTGCCCGTCGCTGTCGATGATGTGCATGTGGCGCAGGCGGCTCCCCAGCTTCTCGAAGTAGCTCATGATGGGCTCGCGGTTGCAGAACGGCGGGCAGATGTCACACATGCCGAGCAGACGCTCCGACCCCACCTCGTCGAGCGCCGCGACCAGGTCGTTGCAGGTGACCACGACGTTGCTCTCGTACATGGTGAGGGGCTCGAGGAGCAGATCCATGCCGATGTCCTCAGCGTGGTCGGCGAGTTCCCTGAGGTTCTTGATCAGGCGGGGCCAATACTCCTGTCTAGTAGCCTCGTAGCCGGCGTGGGCGGCGGAGATCAACGTGAAGCCCGCACCCATCTCCACCGCCATATCCATGGAGAGCTTGATGTAGTCCAGGCTATCGCGGCGCATCGCCTCGGAGCCGATCATCATGTTGTAGGGGTACATGTTCGTCTCCGGGGTGTACCCGATGATGGGCAGATCATATTTGCTGGAGAGTTCCTTGACCTCGCGGATCCCCCCTGCCTTGAGGTCGAAGGAGTAGGCGTGCGGGCGACCTCCCCAAATCTCGACCCCGTCATAGCCGAAACGTGCCGCATCCTTGAAGGCCCTCTCAAGCGGCAGACGCATATATGGCATCGTGAACAAACCGATCTTCATTTATACCTCACCTCAAATCGTGCGCGATATAATTAACTTAAAATTTGAATCTTTCATTTAATACTATGTTTAGGAGAAATTTCTTATCCCTTCGATTATTGTCGTTCATCACCATAACGACCCCGACGAGAGTATAATCCATTGACCCTCCGAAGGTTTCCACATACACCCGCCTCCTTTTATTAATCAAGAAACGGAACCTAAAGCGATGACGCATGAAGTACCATATGAGGCGCATGGACAGGGCCATAACCGACCCGGAGAAGCTGGAGAAGGTCCTCAAGGAGACGCGCTACGTCACCGTCGCCATGTGCAAGGACAACGTCCCATACCTCGTCAGCCTCAGCCACGCCTACGACCCCGACGGGAGACGCCTCTACTTCCACTGCGCATCCGAGGGAAAGAAGCTCGACTACATGAAGGCAAACCCACACGTCTGGGGTCAGGCCATACTCGACCACGGTTACGTCGAAGGGAAGTGCAACCACCTCTACGTCACCGCCATGTTCGAGGGCACAGTCCACCTAGCCGAGGACACCGCCGAGAAGAGGAGAATAATGAGCTACATGTTCGCCCGCCAGGAGAAGCCCTCAACAACCGGCGAGGTCGACCCCCACAAGACCCGCATAGGAAAGGACACAGAGATAGGGCGGACGACCATCGGCTGGATTAGCATAGAGGAATTGACGGGAAAGAAGTCAGCCGAGGTAAAATTTTAAAATAGAAAAGTTTAGGCGAGGAAGTGGCTGTCCTTCTGCCTCTTCCGCCCGATGGCGCCGCGGATGTAGGCGATCTGCCCCTCGTGGTGCATGATCTCCGATAGTCTGCCTCATCATCCTATCATAGCGCTTCACCGGCCCGCTCGGTGACTGGACCTCCGCGGTCAGATCTGCTGCTGTGAGCTTCCCCAGCCCCTCGAGCACCGCGGCCCTCCCCTTCGCTAGGTCAGCGAACAGCTTCGCGTAGGTGATCGACTTTCCCCCGACGTAGTCGTCGGGCCACCCCGCTGGCTTGTAGTTGTTGTCACCCCTGAAGGTCCTCTGGAACCCGACGTTCCACTGCTGGGAGAGGTGGCTGAGTATCCACCTGATGTTGTTCGCCTCCTCGACCGGCTTCCAGTCGATCTCCGACTCCTTGAGGTCCTTCATCGACATGTCGAACCTCCCGAAGGCGACGTTGGCGAATGCCTTAAGCGACTCAGTCTTATCAGACAATAAGATCCCTCAGAGATCGATTAATGCACGCGGATTATTACCCCTTTCGAGCCGCACAATAACCCTTTAAACAACCCCGTCGCCCCTTATCCTCTCGATCTGATCCCATGGACACCTACGGTCTCAAGGTGCTCGACTTCCACGCCCACTTCCCCATCCAGCGAACCGAGTCGAGGGCCGGCTATTCCCAGTCCCTAATACAGAGGTATGGGGAGGCGAAGGCGAAGATCATCATGGAGAACTCCGCCAGATACAGGGACGAGTGGAGGCGCAAGTGGGGCTTCGACCCCCCCGAGACTGGCGTACACACCGACGAGGAGCAGGCAGAGCGCTGGATCGCCGACATGGATGCGAAGGGGCTCACTAGGGTCAACTTCGTCATGGGCGGGGGCAACGACAACCTCTCCGAGATAGTGAAGACGCACCCTGACAGGTTCACCGGCTTCGCCCAACACGACCTCTTCTCCGAAGGCGCGGCAGCTGAACTCGAGAGAGGCGTAAAGGTCCTCGGATTAAGGGGATTCAAGCTCATAGCCTCCGGCCTCACACCACCAGTAGACGACAAGGCAGCGTATCCCGTCTGGGAGATGGCCGAGAAGCTCGAAGTCCCAGTGCTCATCCACTTCGGCGTCCTTGGAGGTGGAGGTGGCCCCGCCCGGAACCTCCACAACCTCGACCCCCTAAGCCTCTGGGAGGTCGCCGCGAGCTTCCCAACCCTCAACTTCGTCATACCCCACTTCGGCGCCTGCTACTTCCGGGAGCTCCTCCAGCTCTGCTGGGCCTGCCCCAACGTCCTCATCGATACCTCGGGGAGCAACCAGTGGATGGCCTGGATGCCCTACAGGCTCACACTCCGCGACCTGTTCCTCAAGTGCCTAGAGACCGTCGGCCCTGATCGCATTAGTCTTCGGAACCGACTCCAGCTACTTCCCAAGAGGATTCAGCGTCGACTACCTCCGCGAGCAGCTTAGGGAGGTCCGCGCGATAGGCGTCGGGGAGGACACCGTCAATAAGATATTCTACGGCAACGCGGCGAAGCTATTAAAACTCGAGTGAGCCTCGCAAATGAGAAATAACTCCGGACCCCGCTAGAGACCGGAGAAAGGACAGGCCATGCCGGACATGGGAGTTCTGAGAACACTTCTAGCCCCCAGGAAGACCCTATTCGGGGTCGGGGCGGTCGACAAGGTCGCCGACGAGGCGAAGCAGCTCGGGGGAAAGAAGATCCTATTGGTCACGGACGAGACCGTGATGAAACTTAAGATTGTGGACAAGGTGCGTGGGCCCCTCACGTCGGAGGGGTTCGACGTCGATGTCTGGGACAAGG
This sequence comes from Candidatus Bathyarchaeota archaeon, assembly GCA_963820555.1. Classification (GTDB taxonomy): domain Archaea; phylum Thermoproteota; class Bathyarchaeia; order TCS64; family TCS64; genus UBA8941. Next base: position 19,885 of record CAWGAT010000033.1, on the reverse strand, counting down.
TGGAGCCTGAGCCGACGATGCCCGTCGCCGAGGCGCTCACGAAGTTCGCGAGGAAGAAGGAGTACGACTCCGTCGTGGGCGTCGGGGGAGGTAGCAGCCTCGACATGGCGAAGGTCGCCGCGTTGATGCGCACCAACCCAGGTGACTTCAAGGACTACGTCGGAGGCGTCCCCCTCGCCCGGAGGGGGACACCGCTTCTCGCCATACCGACGACGAGCGGCACGGGCAGCGAGGCGACGGCAACCCTCGTCGTCACACACAAGGAGATGAAGACGGGGATAACCAATCCGCACGTCATGCCAGACACCGCCCTCATCGACCCGGCCCTCACTTTGAGCCTACCGCAGAGGGTCACAGCCAACACGGGCATGGACGCCCTGAGCCATGCCATCGAGGCGTACATGTCGCAAAAGAACAACAGCTTCGCGGACGCAGTCGCACTCCAGTCCATGAGGCTCATCGCCGACAACCTCCGCCTCGCCTACGCACAAGGGGGGAACGTCGAGGCCCGCGCGAACATGAGCATGGCCAGCATGCTTGGAGGGCTGTCGATCGCCAACTCGAGCACGTGCGGTGGACACGCTGTAGCTTACGGTTTCGCGGTCATGAAGCAGCTCCCCCACGGCTACACGTGCGCCATGGCCCTCCCCTTCATCATGGAGTACAACATGCTCGCCATACCAGAGAGGCTCGCTGATGTCGCAGAGGCCCTCGGGGAGGACACGAGCGGAATGCACCCCAGGGAGGCCGCCTACGAGGCAGTCAACGCAGTGGCGAGGCTAAACAACGACCTCGGCATCCCGTTGAGCCTAGAGGAGCTAGATATCAAGCACGACGAGATCCCGCTCATGGCCGACGAGACTATGAGGATAGGGAGGCTCCTCGCCGTAAACCCGAGGAGCATGAACAGGGACGAGGCCGTTGGCGTATTCGAGAGAATGTGGCACGGCTTCGAGTAACAATAATCAACCTTTGAAAAAGGGTGGAAAGGCCTAAAGGATACCTAGCTTCGTTAGCTGCTCCCTGAGACTCTGTGTCTCCTTCTCTGTCATAGCTCTGAGTGGTGCTCTCGGGTTCCCGCAGTCGATACCCCTCATGCGTAGCGCCTCGTAATGGGGGGAGACCGCTGGCTTCTGGAGTAGCTTCCTCAGGCTATTGACCCTGAACTGGAGCTGCCTCGCATCCTCCGATTTTCCCTCTTTGAAGGATTTCCATAGTTGGGCGTAGATCTCTGGGAATGCGTTTGCGTAGCCGGTTATGGCCCCCTTAGCTCCCATAAGGAGCGCGGGAAGGATGTAGCTGTCCGTTCCGCAGATCACAGTCGATGATGGCGGGAGCGCCTGCAGGTACTCCATCACCTGAACGAAGTCCCTGCTGCTATCCTTCACCCCTGCGATCCCTGCCTCCACGAGCTTCTTCATTAAGTCGGGGGAGACGTTGTTGACGGCGTTTCGTGGGATGTTATAGACATAGATTGGGAGCTTCACCGAAGCCAGAACTGTCTTGTAGTGTGTAAGCATCGACTCGTCGTCAGGGGTGACGTAGTAGGGTGTAACACAGCCCAGGGCGTCAACTCCAGCAGCCTTGGCCTGCTTAGCGAGGAACACTGTTTCCTCTGTGCTCGGAGCCCCCACATGTGCCACAATCGGTATTCTCCCCCTCGAATGCTTCGCCGCTATCTTGAAAGCCTGGACCCGCTGGTCCTGCCTCATTATCGCGCCGAGCCCCGCCGTACCGCAGAGGAAGAGCCCGTTTACTCCCCCCTTCACCTGAAAGTCGATCAGCCTCTTGAGCGCCCCCTCGTCGACCTCGCCCCCGTCGTCGAAGGGGGTTATTAACGCGGTGATTATCCCCTCGATCTTCATGCTGGTCCCCTGATCCTAGCCATCTGGGGTAATAAGCGTCACCCAATCGCCTTATCCGAGAGGTGAGATGATCCCCTATGATGGGAAACCCTGAGATTCTCAGCATCGGCGAGCCGATGGCAGAGTTCTGCGCCTCCGATCTGGGCCACCTGGGCGAAGTTGAGTCCTTCAAGAGGGGCTGGGGCGGGGACACAAGCAACTTCATAGTGGCTGTAGCTCGACTTGGTGGCAGCGCCGGCTACATCTGCAGACTCGGAGGAGACTCATTCGGCGCCAGTTTTCTAGATCTCTGGACAAGGGAAAGAGTGGACGCGAGCCGAGTCATCAGGGAGCCAGCCGGCTTCACCGCGGTCTACTTCATCAGTCTAAAACCTGAGGGCGGGCATGACTTCACCTATTACAGGGCGGGAGCCTCTGCAAGTAGGTTCAGTCCCACTGACCTAGACGTTGAATATGTCAGACGGGCAAAGGCCCTGCACAACAGCGGCATAACCTTGGCCGTAGGGGAGGGGCTCAGGGAGGCCTCACTTCAGGCGATGAGGGAAGCGAAGAACCGGGGAGCACTCGTCAGCTTCGACATAAACATGAGGCCGAAGCTGTGGCCAACACCTCTCGCTCGAGAGAGCTGTGAGGAGGCCTTTTCCCTGAGCGACATCGTCTTCGCGAGCTTGGAGGACATGAAGACCCTATATAGCATCGAGGAGCCCCAACGGGCGGCCGAGAAGCTGAGGGGTCTCGGCGTCGGCACAGTTGTAGTCAAGCACGGCGGGGAAGGGTGCCACGTTTCAAGTGGTGACGAATCATTCACCTCACCCGGATTCAGTGTTAATGTCCTCGACACGACCGGATCGGGGGATGCCTTCGACGGCGCGTTCGTACTCGCGACGCTAGAAGGATGGGCCCCGAGGAGGGTCGCCTCCTTCGCCAACGCCGTTGGTGCCCTCACAGCGACTGGCCTCGGAGCCGTTGCGCCCATACCCACCCGCGAGCAGGCCCTCAGGCTAATGCAAGAACAAGGAAGAAATTAGCCAGTCAAATTTAACGTTGATCCGATAAAAAAACCTCCTGTGTAGCCATATGACGTCTATGATCTTTTACCTCTTGATGGCTTTGTATCATCGAGGTATGGAAAAATGGTGAATACCTCTCTGATCGGGAGATGTGGGCTGTATTGCGGGCATTGTTCCATTCATAGGGCGTACAAAGACTCAGAGAAGCTAAGAGATGAATTCGCTAATCTTTACGGCTGCAATCAAGAGGATATCAAATGTGACGGCTGCCAGACCGTAAATGGCTACTCGTGGTGCAAGGAGGCGAAGTGGGGGAAGAATTGTAAGATGGTCAAGTGCCTCGACTCCAAGAACTTAACATATTGCAGTGAATGTCCTGAATATGATACCTGTAAGATGTTCAACGAGTTCGCGACTGATAATCTGAAAATAGGCGTTGATGTAAGGGTGAATCTCGCTGCAATTAGCCGAATGAAACCTGAAGAATGGCTCTCTGAACAGAGAAAACTATGGAGGTGCCGAGACTGTGGAAATCCCATAATAAACTCAGAACTTGTCAAAAACTGCCATTGGTGCGGAGCTACACTAATTTAACTAATTAAATCGTCAAATTTCCAGTAGTTTTACATTCGAGCTGATGGTATTCTTCGACCCCAAAATGTTCATACTTACATCGCTCTAAGACTGTACCATGTTCTCAAGTGTCAGCGGTCTAGGCGCATCAGACTTGCCCGGTCTAAAGAGATGGAAGACAAAGCAGCTCTCCAGCAGCGACCCCACCGGTGGCAACATGGACTTTGTCCCTGTCCCTGCTGGAAAGACGGTGAAACTTGGCGAGGTGAAGGGCTCAGGGTGGGTCTCCCGCGCCTGGTTCACCGTGATGTGTCCAGACAAGGATGTCTACAGGAAGCTCATCCTCCGTTTCTATTGGGATGGTGAGGAGAATCCGAGTGTAGAGACTCCCTTCGGTGACTTCTTCGGCGTCGGCTTCAGCGAGTACGCCCAGAACACGAGCCTGATACAGGGCGTGACGAGCGGTGGCTTCTACAGCTACTGGCCGATGCCCTTCACGAAGGGCGCCCGGTTTGAGGCGAGGAACATCGGCGACGTCGACGTCTCCCACCTCTACTACGGGATACAGATACACGAGACCGAGGTCGACGAGGACGTTCCCAGGTTCCACGCCAAGTGGAGGAGGGAGAACCCCACCAAGATAGGCGAGAACTACACCATCCTCGAGGCCAAAGGGCAGGGCCACTACTGCGGCGTCGTCCTCAGCATGCAGGACTACGATAAAGGGAGCCGCTTCATGCTAGAGGGGGACGAGATGATCTGGGTCGACGGCGAGAAGGAGCCCAGCATCAGGGGACCGGCACCGAGGACTACTTCCAGGGGGGCTGGTACTGGGAGAACGGCCCATTCTCCGCGCCCTTCCACGGCCTAACGGTCGGCGACAAGATGCACAGCAAGTACTGCGCCTACAGGCTACACATCCCAGATCCCATCCCCTTCACGGAGAAGATCAGAGTAACCATCGAGCACGGCAACTGCAATATGCTACAGGAGGACTACTCGAGCCTCGCCTACTGGTACCAGCTGGAGCCCCACGACGCCTCCTTCGGAGGCATCCCAGACGACGCCTCCTACGTCAAACCGATAGGCACTAGGGCGGAAGCCTACCTCATGAGCGAATTAGTGCAGGATCCGCCGGCTAATGTCGAGCGGAGGAAAGTGATATCGGAGGCAGCGCGGCTCAGGCTCCAGCTTAAGGAGGCGAAGGCCAGAGGCGTGATGCCCCCCGAGTTAAAGGGTCTGAACGACAGCGACTTCCTCCACGCCGACTACGAGGGCCTCGAAAGACTCGTTAACAAGGTTATGAAAAGAAGGCGTGGGACCGGGGAGCGGGTTTAACAAAGACATATCTTTAAAAGGGGGGCAAGCGATGCCATGCGTGTATATTGGGAGCCTTCTAGGTAACCGTTATACAGCAAAGGAGTGAATGAAATGGGTTATAGAGATAGACGAAGCAGCTTCAACAGTGGACCACGCGAGATGCACAAGGTAACGTGCTCTGACTGCGGCAAGGAGACGGAAGTCCCCTTCAAGCCGACAGAGGGCCGTCCGGTCTACTGTCAAGAGTGCTTCGCCAAGCACAGGCCACCGAGAAGGTTCTAAGCCGTAAAGTGAGCCACGAGCGCGGGGATACCCGCGTTAACGTTTTTTTATCTGTTTATTTTATTTGGGACCCGAAAAAAGGGTTCTGGTCGCGTTTCTAGTATCCGATTGCCTGCTGCATCGGCGTCGTCCTCGACATTATCTCGCCTAGGAGTCTGCGGCCGAGGTCAGTCAACTCGAGTATCTTCCACTTTATGACGCCGAGGTGCTGGAGGCTACGCCGTACTCCCTGTGGTAGAGCATTCGCCGGTACGACCCCGTCCTGATATTTTGCGAGTTCGTCCTGGTAGAGGTAGAGGAGGTTCATCCTTGTGAGGTCGTCGAACTCCTCGAGCTGCTCAGCGGAGTACGCCTTTATTGTGACGCGTGTCTCCATCTCGGGGGGGAAGTTCTCAAAGTGAACGACTCCCTTCGTTATTCTGATGTTGCCTGACTTCTCGAGCCTTGAAAGACTTCTTTCGCCTCCCTGCTTGTACCGATACTCCTTCAGGAGGGTGTCGAGTGGTATGCCATTTGGGGAGTCGTGTAGGCGTCTTAGAATCTCGACCTGTATCGGACCTATCACTGCGACTCCTCCGGGCATAAACTGATGACTTGCTTGGATTTAGATGTATTTATATAAATAAAAAATGTGAGACTTTTCCGTGTAACGACTAGTCTTCCACAGGCATCAGCTTGGAGAGGGTGTTGTAGCCTAGGATTAGTCCCTTCTCCTCGCGGCCATACATCTCGACGATGCCGGACTCTGTGTCGATGTGCTCCTTCGCGTATGCCGCGGCGAAGACGTCGTCCTCGTGCTCGATGTCTATGTTGCCCTTGTAGCCCGTCTCTATGAGGGCGGTGAGGAACTTGGGCCAGTCCATCTCCCCCCAGCCGGGTAGGCGCGCCCTCCACCAGCCGTGGCCGAGGCCGACTGTCTCACCGAAGGCCTGCCCTATGATGCCGACGCGTTTGAGTATCTTGTGGTTGATCTCCATGTCCTTCGCGTGTATGTGGAAGATGCGGTCCCCGTAGTCGTATATGGCCTGCACATAGTCGATTCTCTGCCAGATCATGTGGCTGGGGTCGAGCTCGATGCCGAGGGACTTGGACTTAACGACCTTGTACATCTCGTCCCAGACCTCCGGGCTTATGGCGATGTTCTCGCCGCGGAGGTAGAACCTGTCCATCATGGGACAGTTCTCGATAGCGATTTTGATGCCCCGCTTCTCCGCCTCCGCGCAGAATGGCGTGAAAGCCTCCTCGAAGAGAGGTATGTTCTCCTTGATTGACTTCTCCGGGTATCGCCCCGCGAAGGTGCAGACGACGTCGACGTCCATCCGGTTGGCGAGCTCAATCACCTTGTAGAAGTACCGGGTGGCCTCCTTCGCGTTCGCTTTGTTGGGTTCGAGGTAGTTGGGGTAGTAGCCGAGTGCGGATATCTCGATGTCGTGATCCTTGAGGTCCTTCTTTACCTCCTTGATCCGCCTATCTGTGACCTTGTCGGCGTTGAGGCTCGAGTCGGGCCAGGCCGAGAGCTCCATCGAGCGGAAGCCAACCTTGTGTGCGAACTCCACCGTCTTCTCATCGTAGTTCGTGTAAAATCCTAGCTTCATAGTTGAGTCTTTCGATAAAACTAATATTTAGAATGTTGCACCAGCGTCTTCGCGCGTGCGTTAGTAACAACCTACGCTATCGCCGTTGAGAGAGAATCTAGGCTTCGGGTTTGGTTATTTTCACGGCCTTCCCGATGGAGTCTCCAGGGAGGCCTCGTCTAAAGGTGGCGAGCAGGTAGCCCTTGCGGACACCATGGAACCTTGTGATCCTGCCAAAGATCTTCGGGTCGTCGTGTGGCCAAGCCACCGTCGATCCGACGAGCCCCCTCGCCTCGCTGGGCGTGGCCCCTGGGACCATGATTATCATCCTGTGCGGGTACTGCATCTTTGCGCCGACGCCGTAGTTCATGACTATGCCCTTATACTCCATTTTCATCGCATCCATTCGGCGGGGGCACTGTCTCTTGGGCGTTCGGTCAGAAACCATCCAACGGGAGCCCGCGTGGCGTCCCTCAGCCGTCTAGAGGGATACCGCGGCGCTAATAAAGTTATTATGAAGAAAAAATAAAAAAAGGGCAGCCCTACCGTGTCAGCAGAGCAAGTACAGCGGTTTCGACCAGGAAGATTCCCCCGCATAGGATGGAGGTGAAGTATCTCCACTCCTTGCCTGGGTCTCCATCGTCAACTACTTCCATACGCCTTTTCGTCGGGAAGGCCCATATGCCGGTTCGAGTACGAACATTTACAGAATTATTTTCGTCCTTATTATCCCACCTTAAACGCTCAGTGTTTGAATAGGTGCCGATAATTCCATAGACGAAAAATAGCATCGATTCTAGAAGGTAATGTTGCCTAGAGTACTCGTGATTTGGATTATTTCGATGATTCCCGATGATATTTTGGATAGGATGAGGCTGAAAATAATGTTCACTAAGGTTAACCCTATCTACAACTGCGCGGATTTTATCAAAATTTCCTTGGTGGTAGACAATCAATTCCTCCCCTAGTTGCTCCCTATTTAAGAGTTAAGAAATAGTAACCCGGCGAAGGAAAGTTGTCTTATGATGTTTCTTAGACGATGAAACAGATGAGTCAGTGCTTTCTCACGATTGGCTCAATCTGGTTGTAGTTACCGCATTTGGGGCACTTGTAGATTGCCTGGGTTACCTGCGCCCAGCGCAGGGACCTAAGCATGAAGTGGCCGCAGCTCCCGCACTGGTAGTCGATGACTCCTTCTCCGACTACGAACGGCTCCATCTTCTTCTCCTGAGTGTAATTATCCTTGCTGAATATCGTGCCCTCAATTGGCTTGGACGGTAGAATCCTCATCTTGAACGTGTTTTGGTTGTTTATGCTCCATACCCCCACCAATTAGGGTCGCGCGGGTTATATTAACCATATCAAAAAAGGTGCTTATCCCCCATTGAAATTTAAAAAAATTAGCAACTCCTATGGGATGACCTGTTATTTTGAAAGGTCTATAAGAGCCGGGCGCATAGTAGTGTTATGTCGTTCTCCCAGCGTAACACCACCTTACTCAGGGTGCTAGAGATCGAGTCGAAGATCAAGGACATAGAACACGGCGAGGAGTACCTGCGTGTTAAGCGTGAGCTTAGGGTCCTTGAAAACGCGCGTAATAACAACGGTAAGGTCGTCGTGAGTTCTCCTGAGGACAATGGCACTCTTGTTGAGTTGAGGAAGAATAGCCCAGACATCAAGGAGTATCTAAGTGTGTATCAGGGTAGAATGAAAAGCATCTCTGAACGGATAGACAGCCTCAACGCAGAGAAGTCGAGCCTTAAGAGAGAGCTGTTTCACGCCTAGCACTCGTATGTGTACGAGTTATATTAACGCAGCTTTAAAAGAGGGAGTCGGTTTCTATTAGCTGGGATTTTATGGAGTTCTCTATTCGTCGTATGCATTCGTCTCTGGGCTTGTCCTTGGGACAGATATTATGGAGGTCGTCGCTTTGAGAAAGATGGTTTTGCCGAAAAAGGACAAGAAGAAGAGGAAGCACGCGAAGATTTAATCTTCGCCTAACTGGTTTCGAAGCTCGCTGCTTCGAGACATGTTTTCGAAAGACGTCGAAGAATTCTCTTCACTCTTCGTGTTTTCACGAACTAATTAAAAAATGGGTCTAATTAGGTGTGTTTTTAATACGTTCGTTTATAAGAAACTAGGACACACTATTATTTGGAGATTACATGGATCACATATTCACATTCAAGATGGTAGTACTTTCGATATCACCGACAGCGGGCTCGTTCCTCAGCAAAGATAATTCCCCCAAGGAGAGGAAGATGGAGCCATTCGTCGCTGGAAAGGGAGCCCTAAACTATGTATGTGGTCAATGTGATCATGTCCTTTTGAAGTCTCTTCTCCGTATGCAGGTCACCGACTCCGTCTACAAGTGCCCAAAATGTGGCGCGCTTAACAAGGTTAAGGCTTAGACCCGGGTGATTAATAAAACGGCAGGGTGGCATGGCGTTGAGTGTTTACGAGAGGATCGAGAGGATGCAGGAGAAGGACCCCCACAAAATCCCCGGGGGAGACTTCGTCGTGAACCTCAAATCTGGTATGAACATACCGATTGGCGCCTATCCGCCTGAAAAGCTTAAACTTAGAATCATGTTAAGCCCGGACGATGAGTGAAATCATAAAGTCCGAGAGTTTCTAAAGCCCTTGCTTAGCCCGTTTTAAAAAAAAATGGGCCGACTTTGGCTTTATCCCCCACGTCTACTTCTGTAATGCCTGATGCGGATTGGTTCAGGTTTCTTCGGTGGCTCAGGTTCCGACTCGGTGGGGGCAGACGCCTCCATCTCGAGCGCGTGGTGTATGAGCGTCAGAATGTATGACGTGTTGTAGCCAACTTCGTCCCTCATCTTCAGTTTGATGCCTGCAACGCTATCGATGAAGTCGTTGTAGTACTTGGCTGCCTTTTCGAACTCGGGAAATCCCACTGTGCGAATGCCCTTGATTCCCTTTCCCTCTATGAACACACGGTCTGAAACCGCACGCGCATAAAAGTGGCCGCCCGTAGGTTTTAATGCCCACGTTTCGAGATCCAGATTACCCTTCTTAAGCTCAGTCTGTAGTTGATCCCAATAGTGTCTTATCATGTTCTGTTGAATGTGACTCAAGTAGTCTCTATACTATTGATGGCGTACGATGCATAAAAACAGGCACTATAAATTTGAGCTACACTTGATATAGCGAGAGAATTGTGCAACTCTGCTAGAAGCATTGATGCTTCACTCACAAGCGAATAAACTGAAAAAAATGGGCAATTCATAGATTTTTTTTGCGCAGAGGAAGAGGTTCATCTCTTCGTTTTGATCCGCGAAATGTTATATCGCGCGCGTAGCGAGAAGCCGTTCCGTGGGAAGTTGACTCAGTTTCGTGGCCGTGCTGGTAACGTGAGTAACTTCAGGAGCTTTTTCAAGTACGCGTTGAGGTCTGAGGGTGTTGATTCGCTGGCTATTGATGGTACAAACTAAGTTCCCTAGGATGAGACGTATCTGAGTGGTAATTCCCCTAAGCGCGCGCTTATGCTCCAGAAAGTTCCTTTCTAAGCCGCTCTATCTCACTAGCGAATTCCTCGGTGACTGTTTTCGAGGACGAGGGAACCAACATGAAAGAACAGGCCCTCACCTCTGAACCGCTTCGGTAACGCACGCGCATATAGTAGAACCTTGACATTGTCCCGAAACTACCCAGGCGGTCGGCTACGGCTTCGAGTACGTTTGCCACCGGTACCTCAAAGCTCCCTTCGTTCCTCAGCCCTTCCTCTATCCTGTTCGAGTAGTCCTCAGCCTGCATAACTACCTCCATACCAAGGACCTTTCTACCTGGGATCCTCATGTAAATAAGCCTCTCATTCGTGAGGACTAACTGGCCTTTCGATGACGTCCTACCCGAAGCCTTTTCCTTATCGTAGAACCCCACGATCGATTTGGTCACAACATATTCCGCTTTCCTTGTGGCGGTGGGAACCTCGTCAAACGTTTTCAGCTCCTGATTTTCCTCAACCACAGGAGTGGGCGGATCAGACAGCTTGACTGGTTTCTTCAACTCACCACCATTAACGGTTATACCGGTCACACTCTTCCCGAGAATTGAGCTCTTCAACGCCTCGAATTCCTCTGTAGTGACTGCCCCTGAGTTCAGGAGGGACTTGACCTTGTCGAGTTTATCCAATGTCTCCATCGTAACCTCGGTCTTGCTTCTGCCGGCCATGGTGGTCTCCGACCTGTCTGCACCTTCTATCTGAGCCTCCTGCCTGCTCGCAACTGCCACAGGAGCCTGGGACCGCTGTGAATTGTCTTCTATCCGAGCCTCCTGCCTACTAACAGCTGCCACGGGGATCTGGGACTCCGGTGAATTTACCTCCAGATGGCGATGTCCTCTAACTCTCAGAATAATGCTGACCACGACCGCGATTACAGGTAAAATCAAAATAGCAAAAATCTCCGTTGAATTCCATTGACCCGAAAAAGCATAATCTAGGAATTTCAAGTTCCCACCGATGGAGGAAACGCCTGCCAGGAAGTTCCCAAAGCCTTCAATGATATTCATGAATATGCCTGAAGGACTGGTCTCCGTTTGAGTGAGGATCCCAGACGTGTTGGGAGGCGAGCTTGATAATTGGAATCCCGTTGGAATGTTTGTGCTCTGCAGCTCCATTACAACATTCTGATAGCCACGAAATGAGCCAACCTGCCTAATAATGAGTCCGCTGCTCATCTCGACCCACATCACTCCGTTTACATCGACCACAGGTGCCCCGTTAGGAATCGTCACCTCGACCGTGGTGAAGGTCCCGGCGGGAACCGAGACCTTAACATCAGTGTTGACCTTCCCGTATCCTAGGTCACCGGAGGTCTGCCCCTGGTCTATTGACTGGAGGTTCGCCTGATTCAAAGCTGGGAAGGGTTGAAGGTCATAGAAGGAGACTACGCTGCTGGTCACCGATTGATTGAAGACCTTGCTGAAGCTCATTGTCACATTCAGCCTCTGGTCCATTAAGCTCACGCCACTTATCGTATAATTCACGAGTCCGCTCACTGTTCCCCCGGCCGATTCCACTGTGGTCTGATACGATGCATAGGCACCGTCGAAAGCGAACGGCAGCGTGCGCTCGCCCCCCGTCGACGGCGGGGTGGAATTCGCTGTCAAGCCAAATGTAAGAATAGGACTAGTCAGTATTCCTCCGTATGATAGCAACACTAGAATTGCGATGGAGGTTAGGAGATTTTTACTATTTATCATCCAGTTGATACTTAATGTCTTCGTTTATTTACACACGCGTATGTAATTGAAACTCACATACACATTCATTAAGACACGTATACTGCTTGAGACGATCAGCTGCATAAATGTCAGGACAATATGGAGTACGAGATAATGGAGAAAAGTGGATGCGACATAGAGGATAAAAAAAAGGCGTCAAGACCAGGTATCCGATTTTTGCATATAAGAAGCCGGCTACGAAAAACGGTGAGGAAGTGGAGCTGTTCAGCGTGACCTGTGGGCCACCCTATGAAGTTTGAGGAAGATAGTGACAATGTACAGTAAGGCGTGATCGACACCTTGCGCATGTAAATGGCTTTGAGGTCAGTCATCTCGAGAGATGGCAAGTTTATCATTAGAAAGAAACATTAGTCGTTGTGCATTACGCTACGCGCGGTGTACAAGCGCGCTATATGGTTAAGCTGTGGTGCAAAGGAAGAGATTCAGACTATGGTTTAGACTGGCGAGTTCAATTTCGAGCGCGCCTATGAAAAATGTCTTAAAACACCACGCTAGAAAATGGTAAACGTTAATTCTTCGTACAAAAATATCTTGAACATGTATAGTTAATGTCCCTCGGGGAGGATTGACCCATTTTGGGAAAACGTTTGATCTCGTTTATCCTAATCCTGCTCCTCTTCTCCTGTTCGGTTGTGTATTATATCCCAGAGGTAAAAGCCGAGAGAGACCGTCCAGTAGTTGATAAGGATGAATGGACCTGGATCGGTCCATGGTCAATGGATGATACGCCGGAACAAATGGTCTATGGCTACAACTGGTTTCACGAAAATATCAATCTACAAGTGTCTTCACATGAGGTCCAGCCAAGCGACACTCTTACAGTCACATGCATGTGTTCCTGGGTTAGGAAAGATGGGAAAGTAACTTGGTTCTCTAGTGCTGGAATCCTACTCTATTGGGGAAACGCAAAGGTAGTATCTGTGGATCCTCCAGATGCTAAGGTATCGATAGATGGCCAGACAGTTACTTGGAGTCAATTCGTTTTTACTTCGCAGAATCACGAAGGCTTTGATTCTCCCACGACCTTCAAAGTGACATTCAAACTGGGAGCGATCCCAAGCGGAGTTACTCCATATGTTATGGGGTGGGGACCATTTGGGGAATATGATTATGCAATTATTGGCCTCAATAAGGTTCTACCAGATATTCCTATGCCACCAACTCCGCCCTCTATACCAAAAGTCCTCACAGACACCAAGTCACTGATGAATTCTTTTAAATCTGACCCCGATGCGACCGCAGCAATGATTCAAGATGCGGCAATGAAGTACTTCAATCAGAATGCCAAATATCTCGAGACTTTGATGGACTGGAGTCTAAATGTGGACAAGTTGATTGCCCTCAAAGGCTTGCCTTCGAATGAGGCCCTCAGAGGGATGTACCAAGTAGAGAGCAATTATTGGGCGGATATGTTATGTCCAGGGTTTGTTGCTACCAACCCAGATTGGCCGAATATCGATTATGTGATAAAAACCTGGGTTATCCCGGGTATAAACGACATGAATAACCGTCTGAGAAATAACCCTAGTGCCCTCGCGGATAATGTGAATCAGGCAGATGAAGTCTGAAGCAGACTTAGCAGGCTGCCTGGCTCATTTCGGTGGCTTAGCGAAGTTTTCCGCTACACTGTCCAGCAGCAAAAACCCCGAGGATGTACTAAGGGAACAGCGAGCAATCACGGAGATGACGATGATGATGAAGGCGTCTATGGACTTGATGAATATCATCTATAATACGAATGTGGCGGCGATCAAGCAAGTAGGAAAATAATACACACCATTGTAAATGAGGGAGCGAGAAAATGAGCAACTCTGTGAAACTCACAACTCTTGCCCTGATAATCGTTACCATGATGACGCCTACAGAGCGGGCAATTGTAATAGATTCAACTTCACGACCAGGAACGTGAATGCCGCTGGCTCAGCCCCGCTCGCCGAATCTCCACGCCTTCCAGTCTTCATCAGATGACGTGCTTATTCTCCATCTGCAGAAAAGCACCCTTCAACGACTCCAATCTAAGGAAGGCCTTCAGCTACCTAGTCGATAGGGAGCTGATAGCTGGGAACCTAACTGGGGGCTTCGTTGAGCCCCTGAACACATTCATTCCACAAGGTCTAACCGGCTGGTTGGATAACTCATCAAGAGTGGACTTCGACCTGAAGAAGGCCTGGACGACACTTGACGACGCGAGCTATGTGATCAACGTAACTTCCAACAGGAGAATCTACCCCGGAACCGGCAGAGACCTATGGAACCTCACCCTATACACACCGCCGTACTGGGAGGATAAAGCCCAGTGGGAGACCGGTGAGACCGTCTGCTTCTACGCAACCATTCTCCGCATACCCATAAGGCACCTCTGGATGGCCGAGAACGACCTGAAACAGATGGCCCAGACGAAAAGAAAATTCCACATCGTGACAATGAACGTCACAATCAGCGCCCCACCAGTCGAACTCTATGACCTCCTCCACTCCTCACAGGACAAGCCATCGACTACGGCCTACTCAGGGATAAGGGACCAGGAACTCGACGCATCACTCCAGGCACTCAAGGATGGGAGCGAAGCCAATCAAAAGGCCGCAGCCGCAAACGTTCAGAGAAGGCTCGCTGAGCTGAATCCCTACACGCCTGTGTACACCGTCACAACCAGCCAGGCCAACTCTGTGATAAGATTCGTCTTTAATAAAACAGGCAAGCCTAGCGAGCAAGGCACGGGGTCCATGGATACGAGGGACCTCGCCGTCGCCTTCGACGACGTAGAGTTCTTAGACAAAGACAGGAGATAAATAAGTAAAATAGACATCGGAACATTCCAGGCTCTGCACTACCAGGACATCGGCTGGTACAATAACGAGGTCAATTGGGGCGACGTGGAAAACTTCGCCTGGACGGGGAAAAACGGGTTAAACGCCACAATGAATGCACAGGTACCCGAGAACTCAATGTACATGTCCTTCAAGGCAAATCCCTTCCTCCAGAACGAATCCGTTAAGGCGATAATCGACGGGAGAGTGATAGGCGAGGTGAGCATGATCCTGGCCTGGACAACCTATACCTTGAAGCTGAACAGGACGCAGAGCACCCTCACGCTGGCATTAACCAAAAGTAGCATCACGCTTGGAGAGACTGCCACAGTCTCAGGAACAATCACCCCTCAGCTTAAGGGGGTACCCGTAAGCCTGACATTCACCACTCCCAGTGGCGAGACACTTTCGGGCTCGAACACAACAGACAGCTCGGGGAGGTTTAGCTTCCGCTTCAAGCCCTCTGAAATGGGAGAGTGGAGGGCGGTTGCAAGTTGGGTAGGGGACGACGACCACTTGGGGGCGGAGAGTCAGGTATTGAGTATGCTCGTAAAAGAGAAGGCGGCTGAGGGCGGGGGAGGGGTGTCCGGATACCCCTCTCCATCAATTTTGATTGGGTTGAGCATAGGAGTTATAGTTATTTTTGTCATGAAAATCCGAAAGAACGTAGGTGTTAAATCTATCAATGTACGCGCAACAAATCTTGGTAGGCAAATCCTACTTTGTTCTTCTCGCGCGCAATAATCATAATCATTGGACATGAGTCGGCATGAAATAAGGATGAGACTATTGAGTGATTCATGCTTCTAGCGCGCTCATTCATAGTGCGTGTCTATTGCCAGTGAAGAAAGGCGTCCACAGAGTGTGAACCATGTAATAAAATTCTTTCTAAAGGTAAAATATAAATCCAAATATTTCCGCCTCTTTTATAAAATTATGCTTATATAATGACTATTTTTTGATGTGAAAAGCGCAGAGGAAGAGCTTCAGAGTATGGTTTAGACTAGCATAACTTGATTCCCAAATTTGTGATAATTGGCGCGCGTGGAGAGGAATTAACAATATTTCGCGAGCGAACAAAGAATAGGTAACTTATGCTACTACGAAGGCATCGTTTCTACACCATATATAATCGCTTTGCATTCTCCCAATACAACTTTTC
This sequence comes from Candidatus Bathyarchaeota archaeon, assembly GCA_963820555.1. Classification (GTDB taxonomy): domain Archaea; phylum Thermoproteota; class Bathyarchaeia; order TCS64; family TCS64; genus UBA8941. The sequence continues at coordinate 4,021 of CAWGAT010000033.1, read as the reverse complement.
AAGACTAGAGAGAGGTAGATCAAGACCATTGATCATCGTTCCCCCAGTATCCTTAGTGTCAGCATCAGGAAAAGGTAGTGGAGTATCTCGTTCATTTGTTTCCCAAAGAACTCTCTGCGCAACGTATCGACCAGAGAAGTAATCACGGTCATCCTGATCGGATTAGATATCAGTCCCAAACAGGACCCTATCCGAGTACTTTAACATGAATTCCCGAGCCTTCTTCGAGTCTTTGCTCAACTCTCGGGCCATCCATCTTGATGACGCTGTATCGACTACAACATTGGGAAACTTGTCCATCCACCTTGTATAGATCGGGTAACCTATGTATCTCAGGTTGTGAACCAAAATGAGGGATCTGAAATTTTAATCTAAGATGTCTGGATAAAACATCCTCTAACTGTTTGAGGTGCTCATCCTTAGTACCATATTTCTCTGAATCCTTATACTGAGACGCATAATAGGTGTCGGGATCACCAATATGAATAATGAGTGGTATCCCGTTGTCCTCTAGGGCTTGAAAAATAGGCTCTAGTTTGCGATGATTAATTCGAAAATCCTTCGGAACATCAACCCAGTCACGCCAACGGGGACCAAACCATGACTTGGCAAGAGAATAACCCTGATCTTTAAGTTTCGCTATCTCATCAAGAACAGGTTCCACATTGTACTGAGCTATATCTTTCAAGGAGAGATATTTTGCGAAGATGAATCTGTGAGGATACATCTCCTTAGCAGCTCGAAATCCTTCTTCATTATGAACAATCCCAATCTGTGTTGAAACCCCAAAATCATCTTCAATGGCAATCATCCTGGATATTTCATTGATTGTTCCAATGTGTGTATGCGCATCAAAAATTGGACCGGAGTACTTCCATGTATTTCTCAAGTTAAAAGTCTAGTGAGCCGAACTCGCTCAAAAGCCATTCCGCGGTTTTGTTATCACAAGCGCGTACCTAAAAATATGAACCATTAATTAAATCATTCTAAATGAATAAGATAAATCCTTATATTCTCGACACTATGGTTTAGACTATGAAAGTTAAGATTGACGACTTTATGAAAATATTGAATTCCTTTTTTTACGCGTACCATAATTTTGAAGGTAGGAAAGTTAAAGGTATAGCCACAAAGATTAGTGAAAATCCGATGAGGCAAAAAGGGCACTCGCCGCGGCTTTTAAGGAGTTGGAGTTGATGAAGGGAGCCGAGGGGCTTGTACCTTAGATGGCCTAGAAGCGCGTTCTGGACACCTCAAGAGAGTTGCGCATGTGCTCCGTTTTCGTCAACTTAATACAAACATGGATCGTATGAATATTGCAAGGTGGCATCTTAGTTGGAATTTTACGAAGCGGTCAACAATCGAAGAAGCGTGAGGGAGTTCCAATCAAGACCCGTGGAAGAAGAGAAGCTCTTTAGAGTCCTAGAGGCGGGGCTAAAAGCACCGTCAAACAACCATCTCCGGCAGTGGGAGTTCATCCTCGTAAAAGACCCTGAGCAGAGGGTAAAGGTCGCGGAACTGGTCTCGAAGGGGAAGAACATCACGAACGAGATGGAGCTTGAAAAGGCGTTAAACAATTGGTCAGATGAGCTGCAGAGGGAGATGTACCGTAAGGCGCTGCCGGTTCAGGTGAAGATGCTGGTGACCTCGCCGGAGCTGCTTGTCGTCTGCTATAGGTTGAGGAAGCCTCTGAAAGAATGTGAGATTCTGTATGACCTGAACGATTTGGCTTCGATCTGGATGTGCATAGAGAACATCATGCTGGCGATGGCGGCGGAGGGGTTATACGGAGTCACTAGTGTGCCTCGTGAGACGGCTGTCCTCAAGAAGGTTCTGGGCGTGCCTGAGGGCTACGAAGTGGCAGCGGCGATTCCGATTGGCTACCCCATGGACTATTCTGTTAGGCAGAAGACCGTTACGCTCAAGGATAAACTACACTACGATAAGTGGGGAAATCCCTGAGTGTGTGTTTTTTTAGAGAGGGTATAGAGGAGAGAGATTAGATCCGCTAGTAAAATAATGTTTTTTTTGGTTTTCAATGCCTATATTGTGTATTATTTTAGGGACAAGGCAGCGCGCGTAAAATTGGCTGTTAGCTTGATTTTTACTAGGCTCTTAGTGATCCATCTGCTGCTCTGAGAACGACAGGATGCCCTCACGGTCCAAGTCTACCGTTTCCCTTTGCTCTCGAGGTTCAAAGCTACGGCTTCACGAATGAGTTTCTTAAACGCAGCCTCATCGATCTTGTCGCCTTCATGGATGTCGATGGCGCGCCTGACGGTCCCAGGCTGGTTGAACAGGTGAGAGGGGTCCTCCAGCGAAGCACCCTTAAAGAAAGTGAGCTTGACCACACTCTTGTAGGTCTCGCCCGTGCAGATGCCGCCGTTGTGGGACCAGACTGGAGTTCCAGGTGACGTAGGCTTCACCCACTTCCACTCTTCTACTATCTCCGGGTCCGCCTCCTTGATGAGCCTGCGCACTTTTTCAAGCGTCTTGCCTCGCCAATCGCCCAGTTCCTTGACTCTCTTGCTGATCGACTCAGACGCAGGTTCTTTTGATTCTGTCCTTTCTCTTGCGCTCATATTATCACATTGAAATTAAAATTTCATCCTTATTATAGAGTTCGGCAAAGGTTGGCGGTGGCAACCCCGTTTGCGCGGGCTTAGCAATCTCGAAGTTGGGTGCACGTGTATGAATCCTGAAATGAAATCTTAAGTAGAATATATCTATCTGGATATTTTTGCCCATTTTAGGAAAAATAGCTTCACACTATGGTTTATACTGGCAAATTCAAATTTTTCATGTTTCAGTTAATTCATTCCTGCTAAAGGCGGAAACCGAGTTCGTACCTTAAACGATCCCCATTCTCAGCTGGGGTTGTCTATCCTCCACTGTATCCCTGACCTGAGGAAATGATAGTCGTCGGTTCGAGGCTTAAGAATCGCGGGGAGCGTGGTTCCTTCACCTCTAATGCCCTCCCACTTCCCGGTGCCTCCGACGAACTTGTATAATCCACGGCCCCTCGCGTACCACCAGACGTGGACAAGCCAAGACATGTCGCCTTCCGCGTCCGTGTCTTCGAGCAGCATCACATCGGCGAGCCTCTCCCCATCCTTCCACACGGTCACCCCCTTGTCGTAGCTGGCTGCGTAGCCGCGTGGACTCGGGACCGCTGGGTCCTCCGGCAGTAGCACCCCTATTTGCGTGTTGACAATGAGCTTCAATCCGTTGGATAGTTCCCTTATCGACTCGGTGACGTGGGGTCCATGGAAGCTCAGGCTTGACGCCTTGTTTGTGTATGGGCCCTTGGGCTCGAATGCCGGTATGGTCTCATCGTTCTTCTCATCGATCTCCCAGCTCATCTTATAGCTTAGCATCGTGCCGTCATCAGCGCGACGCTGCATACCCGTGATGGTCGCCTCGCCGGCGATTCCCTTCCACTTCCCTGTGCCAACTATGAAGTGGTAGCTGGCCTTCCCCTCACTCGGCTCCCATAGAATGCTCCAAGTCACGTCGCCATCTGGGTCTATTGTCTCGCAGAACGCCACCTGTCGGATGAACTTACCCTCGGCATCCCTCAGGATGCTTCCATGCGCGTAGTATGTTGCCTTGTGCCAGGGGCTGTCCTTATTGTCGCTAACGATGACTCCCGATTTATGGTTGTCGATGAGTACCAGACCCGGCTTCACAATCTTCCTCTTCCTCTCCACTGTGGGGCCTGCGAATATGTACCCGGAGTCTTTGCCCACTCTTTTTTCACCCATGTTGTGTCGTTGTCCAATTCTCCAATCGACTAGAAAATATTTTCCACACAAAAAACTGTGCTAGCACGCCCTGAGACTGGATGCCAGATATGGTCGAATGCCTTCGACAACTACTAAATGTATGCGTTGTTTTCCTAATTTAGGGACAAGGCAGCGCGCGGATCTCCTTTTCCAAAATCAGTTTGATCCGTTTTAACTCGTACATGATAATACTAACTTGTAGTTGAAAATAAAGCGCAGAGGAATAGCTTCACACT
>CAWGAT010000032.1:0-24444 GCA_963820555.1 Candidatus Bathyarchaeota archaeon | reverse complement strand
ACCATGACCACGATGTATCCCGAGTATACTCCGGAAAAATTAAACGATAGCATGATTAAAACTTTCTTAGATGTAATAGTTCTTGCAATGCTAAATGGTGAACCCCTATACGGGTACAAACTAATTGGGGAGTTGCATAAGTCATTCGGCGTTTTACTGAGTCCAGGGACTCTATATCCCCTTCTATATCATCTTGAGAAGGAAGGATTCATAGAAGTTAGCTCCTTGGATAGGAGAAAATTATATTTTCTCACTGAAAAAGGTCAAAAAAAGGTTCATATGATTAATGATTCGTACCAAAAACATAGTGAAAGAATATTTAGTTTTGTAAACATACATCTGTTAAAAACTCTAAACAAAGATAGTATCTAAAAAAGGTGTGAAATAAAAATGTCAAATGATGATATCCGAAATAAGATTAAGGATTTGTCTGAAGAAGTAAAAAAAAGGAAGGAAGAAATTGAGCGAATCGAAAAAAGTTTACAAGAATTAAATGAGAAAATACAAAAAAATAAACAATTAGATGATAATAAAGATTTAAAGAAAATGGTAAATGATGTATCTGACCTATTCAATTTAACATTTAATGTTATGGGAATTTCTGGGAAAACAAGCGACAATAATAAAAATGGGGGTGGATTTATAGATATTATTAATAATTTAGCTGAGCTATCAGAAAAATCAGAGAGTGTTAAAAAGGAGTTTGATATAGCAGGAAAAAAAGGTGTTATTGAATATAAGATAAATGCAAGACCACTGAAAGGTCACATTGCTGGCCATAGTAGTATTATTAATAAACGTCCGAACAAAGAGCCCCAACTTGATTTAAAATTCGATTCTATGTCCAAGTCACTAGATAAAAATGAACCTTTAATCGAGATTACGGAAAATATTGACGATATCACCATTATTGCTGAGCTACCAAACTTAGACGAAAAGAAAATAACGATTGATGTTGATCAAGATAAGCTCAAAATAAATACTGGCTTGGAAGGAAAAGATTTTATCGAAGTAAATCTCCCTAAAAAAGTCGATAAAATTGACGTAAAAAAGAAATATGAAAATGGTATTTTAGAAGTTAATTTAAAAAAATTAAAGATGTAAGTTATAATTCTAAAGAAATCATATAATAAAAATAAATTATTTTTATATGAACTATTTTTACCCCTTAGATTTATTTGTCATAAGGTTTATCAAGGCTGTGCCAAACAATTCCATTTATAGATTAATCCGAAGAAACATCAAATTTCGATACAGTTTATGTTTCATTTTCCTGAATATTATTTAAATACTTTTAGAAAGTCATTTCATCTCAGTGTTGAAGGTTAAGAAATATGTCTATAGCAAGTAAGAATCCAAAAAGGATAAAGCAGTTACTCTGGTCAAAGAACTTCAGAGAAATGACTCAGCATATGTCAGTTGTGCCTCGCCCACAATGTGTACGAACAATATGGGTGAAGAGTAATAAGGAAAATAAATAAAAAGCGACACAGTTTCTCTTTTTATAAGCTTTTTTTTATGAACTAAAACATATTAATTTATTGTTTCCAAAATCGACTCAATATTCATAACTACATTCTAAATATTAGTTAAAAAGGCTTAGGAACTCTCATTCTCAGGTGAAAAGAAAGATATGTTGTACAGGGAAGTGCACCCTCGACGAGTAATTGGGTCAAAAATACATGAAACAATGAAAGAGCACTCCGAAAAGAAGAAAAAGATGAAAAGCGAAGAAGCGATTAAAATTGATAAAGTCGATTTCGAATTCTTGGTTCCGTCCATCGATAATTTCGTGGAGACTGAACAAGTCAGTAAGCTTATTGAGAGGATAGTGAAGTGGACCGACGCCGGGTATTCACCGCATCTAATAGGTCCAACCGGGTGTGGGAAGACGACGCTCGCATTAGCCGTGGCCTGGAAGATGGGCCAACCAATACTTTGGCTAAACGGAGACGATCAAATGACTACAGGTGACCTAATTGGAGGATACTCCGAGGTCGAGACATCCACTGTTAGAGATAAGTACATACACAACGTGGTCATCGCCAAGGACAAGAGCAAATACATGTGGGTGGACAACCCACTAACAATCGCATGCAAGTATGGCTACACTCTGATCTATAACGAGTTTTCGCGAGCTAAGCCGATGGCTAACAACGTACTTCTTTCGGTTCTCGAGGAGGGCATCCTCGAGCTTCCTATCATGTTCGGCGCTGAACGCTACGTTAGAGTGCATCCAAACTTCAGCGTGATATTCACCAGCAACTCGATCGAGTATGCCGGTGTTCACAGGCCACAGGATGCCCTTCTAGATCGTATGGTTCACATCTACATGGACTATTACGATTTCCCCACGGAGCTCGGTATAGTGATGAAGCACACGGGGCTTAGTGATGAAGACGCGAGCAAGGTGGTGACTGCTATGAGGCAGATTAGGGATAAGATGCCCCTCGAGTCGAAGCCAGGAACTAGAGCCGCTATCATGGTCGGGCATGGTCTTAGAGTAATGATGAGTCGCAAATTCGAAGATGTCCAACAGATATACCTCGATGTGCTCTCATCCAAAATCTATGGTCCCGAATCCGATTCGAAATACATCGAACTAGTGGAGGACGTGCTGACAGAAATCTATGGGGAGGCTTAATAGGCTTGTCAAGAAACGAGGTTATATTACAGGATAGACCCTCGATCGAGTTCTTCGTGGAAGCAGCGACGAACCTAGTAAATCACACTATTCTACGTAAAGCCGAGACTGTTGTAAGCATCGAGGAGTACAAGGATGGCTGGTACGTAATTGTGGAGGCTCTCGAAAGAAAGGGTATACCCGACTCCCAGGACCTTCTAAGTCGTTACCAGATAAACTTCAGTGCAAACGGCAAGACTCTGGGCTGGAAGCAGGTATTGGTACGTAAACGATTTGATCACTACTCAGGCTAAAATAATGTTCACTACCTTACATTTAATAATTATATGTCCGGAAGCGAAACTAAACTCCCTTAATTATGGCTAATGGAAGAATGTATATGATTAGTAATGATTTAAATTACATCACAGAAGCTAAATATTCAGAGCATATTCTACATCTATATTCCTCAAAGGTTAATAAACAACTAATACATGGATCCTTTTTAACGTCTATGGGGGACGATGAAGATGCGATAATCGTTTCCTCCGATGAACAAGGGAAGATCATAAGTGAGTTAGATTTATTTGAGGATAGATTGAAGGTTCTCAAATTCGATGAAATGAATAGTCTAGAAGACGAGGTAAACAAACACTCTAAGATTCGTCTAATCATCGACGCGGGATCTCTACCGAGCCAGACATATGAGCAGATCTGGGAGAGGGAACAAAATTTAATCGGATTCGCCGCTAAGAGGGCCCTCAAGTGCCTTTGCACATACCGAATTAACGCCTTATCTGAACAAATGATCAAACCCATCTCAAAATTTCACAGTCTTTTACAACTAACGACGAACGATCTGACCCTCATCTCGGGAGAATTTATAGAATCGCTTCAGGTCTCATATGATTCCATAAAAAAGAACGTTAAAGATAATCTGGACCTCATCGTTCTCTCATTAATACAGGGGAAGGAAATGACTGGGCTAGATATCATGAAGATAATCAACATGGAGTTCGATGTCTTACTCAGCCCCGGCGCCGTCTACCCACTGCTAGATTCGCTACAGAGAAGGGGGCTACTTTCGTCCCTGAGAATAGGCAAGGAGAGGATATACAAGACCTCTATCGAATCCAAGAGTGAAATACAGCAGCTGATCTTTGACCAGATCCAGGCCCGAAAAATGCTGAACAACTATCTTCAAAGTAAGTCGAACCTTCAAATGGAAGCTAGTCAGCTGGTTGACAACACAGCAAGACCAAATTCGAGCAGAAGGAGAGGCCCATGGCTTGATTGAACAGAACTCAGAACTAAATTTAAGCCCAACGGTGGAGAGTCAGGCATCTTCTGAAATCAGACCAGTTTTTAATGAGGCTTCGGGAACTGCTACCGCTTCCAATGAAAATGTAATAGATATCAAAATCAATGAAGAGTGTCGACCGGCAGAAGTTAAAGGCGGAGGAGACCTTGAATCCGGAAAATACCTCTACGGTATCATTCTCAATAATGGAGAGGCGAGGTTCGGGAAAATAGGTATACTCGACGAAGAGGTGTATGTAATTCATTACAACGACTTAGCTGGCGTTGTAAGTGACACGGAGAATGAGGAATATGAGCTCACTGAGGCAAATGCGAAGAGGCATAACGAGGTCCTTCGACTTCTCCTAGACTCGTACACAGTTCTTCCAGCTGAGTTCGGAACAGTGCTCCAATCCGGAAGAGTGCTCATGCGGCTGCTTGAGAAGGCGAGCACTCACATCACGGAGGCCCATAGACTCGTCGAGAACTGTGTTGAGCTGGGAGTCAAGGGGGTAATTAGGAAGGAGATGGCTGACACTCAAGAAGGAATTAACCTGAAACCTGCCGATATACTCGGGCCTCTGAAATGTTTTGCAGTTAAATCGGTGTGCGGGGAACTATTTAGTGACAGGTTGATATTCAATGAGTCATTCTTGGTGAAGAAAGAGAGTATAGCATCTTTCTCCGAGGAGGTTGCAAGGCTGAGATCGACGTATCCAATGATGAAGCTCCTATATAGCGGTCCGTGGGCGCCCTATAATTTTGTTCACATCAGGATTGGAAAGGAAGGTATAGAGTTTAAAAAATAGGGTTTGATGTGGATGGTTTTTTTTATAGATGATATTCTGCTACGCTCTATAGGCCTTTCAATACCGCCCTTTGATATGATATGGTTGATGGAAACTATATCTGGTAAGGCAGAAGAGGCCTATCAAAAGGAAGTTAAAAAATGGATCCTTGATAACTTGAAGGAAAATACTCTTTTTTATGAGTTAGGAGAGATAACTAAGGAAGAGTATATAAAGAGAAATAACGAATTAAATTTAAAATTAAAGGATATTGAAGTGCTTAATAATTTAAGCTCTCTAAGAATCAACCTTCTTAATGATGTATTAAACGATGGTAAAGTTGATTAATTTAGTATTTTGATTTTCGATACAAAACTCGTATCAAAATATTTAGCATTACTTAAGTATGATACAAAGGTGGATAGAATTGGTGGAAAATCGCTAGTTAATGTTGATGAGGAGGATTGATGAATATGAATGAACTTTCCCTGAGTCCTGAAAAAGAAGGGCCAACTGGTCTTGCGGACGCCATCGGTATGATCTTGGACAAGGGCTTGGTTATAAACGCGGATATCACCGTTAGCGTCGTTGGCGTGGAGCTTCTAGGAGTCAAGATAAGGGCGGCGCTGGCTTCATTTGAGACGGCAGCGAAATATGGCCTAGAGTTTCCTTCGGGAACAAACCTAAATGCGCCAGCCTGGAGGGCCATCGCGGCCAAGGAGTCCTGTCCCCACTGTGGGAAGCTCTTCGAAAACGCCCTTAAGAAAAATGAATGTCCTTTATGTGGTTGGAAAGAACAAGAAAATTGGAAATGAGAAAAAAAACCTTAACCAATAGAGGGGGATCATAACTCTGATAAAAATAGATGAAGATAATCTGAAGTCCGGTCTCCTAGGACTAGTTATTGCATTAATAGAGGTAATAAAAGATGTGCTTGAGAAAGAGGCGGTGAGGAGAATGGATAGTTTACAGCTAACTGAGGAGGAGATAGATAGACTCGGATTGAGTCTAATTGAGTTAGACAAAGCAATAGATCTGATAAAGACTGAAAATAATCTTACTGAAGTCGTTAAGAACGTCCGCAGTGAACTAGATAAGCTGGTTGAAGACACTGTCGACTTCGTGAATCCACAGCCCTCGAGTGAGGTAAGACAAATTGGGTAAGGAGACCTGTGAACTGGGCACATACCTCTACTGCGTCACAAATAATGTTCCTAAAGAGGAATTTCTGAGCTACCCCGGAGTAGACGGACAACCCGTCCACTCCGTTTCCTTCAAAGATATCAGTGGAATCGTTCACAAGTGCTTCACAGAGCCCTACGATACTCATGACGATGAAATAGCAAGGAAGTGGGTCTTATCCCACCAGAACATCGTGGACCTCGCGATGAATCGATTCGGAACGGTCGTTCCCCTAAAGTTTAACACCATCTTCAAGGGCGGAGATGACGAGGTTACTGGTTGGCTCATTGAGGAGCATGACAGACTAGTTAGTCTCCTGGAGAGGTTCAGGAACAAGGCGGAGTATAGCATTAGGATCAGCATAGATGAGAGCAGCCTTAGAGCGCTAGTCAACAAACACCCTGAGGTATCTAAGCTCGAGAAAGCTCTAGAAAATAAGCCGAAAGGAGCTTCATATCTCCTACAAAAAAAACTGGACCAGAATATGAGAGTCTTCAGGGAAGTGGAGGCCCGAGCCATTGCCGAGGAAATATCTCGGAAGATCACAGTTTATTCCGAGGAGGTTCATCGAGAGGCTCTTCCACTCGAAGACACATCACAAGCGATACTAAAGATTTCATGCCTCGTTAAGGAGGAGAACGTCAAGCCTCTCGGAAAATTGCTCTCCAGCTTCATCGAGAAGGATGGTTTAGCTGTAAAGTTCACCGGCCCTTGGCCACCCTACTCCTTTGTCTACAGTGAGAGCGGGAAGGGGGTCGGTAAATGAAGTACATCTACTGTGTGGCAAGTGAACCTAGAAATCACAGCTTAGGGAATATCGGGATCCGTGGAGCCGAGGTTTCGACGACTTCATTTAAAGATATTTGCGTGTTATCCAGCTATTTTCCTGACACAGATACAATTAGGCCAGAAGACGCTTTGACGCATGAGAAAGTTGTCTTGAGGGCGATGAAGGATGGCTCAGTGGTGCCGATTGGTTTTGGTCTTTTCGCGAGAAACGAAAGCGACATCGAGGGTATCTTGAGGCAGGGGTTAATTCCCTTTAGGGAAACAATCGAACGTTTGAGGGGCACAGTTCAGGTGGATCTCAGGGTTTCTTGGAATAACCGAGTTCTAGTCGATGTCTTGAACGAGAAGGATGTAAAGCAATCATATGAGAGGCTCAAAGAGGCCCCTAATAGCACAGCTCTGAAGGTTGAGTTGGGTCGAAGGATAAAGGAGTCTCTCACAGAGGAGGAGAAGAAGCTGATCCCCGGGATCCTCAACTCCTTGAATGCCTTAGCGATGGGATACAAGGAGAGGAGAATAGAGAATAACGACATGATTTTCAACAATTCATTCTTAGTTGACATAAGTGAATTGGTGGCTTTCCTCTCTAAGATAGATGAACTGGAAGATGCCTATGAGGGAATTCTGAGATTTCGCTGTGTTTCACCTCTCCCCCCGTACGACTTCGTTAATCTAAATGTAAAAAAATTCGGGTTCGAGGCAATAACAAAGGCAAAGAAGATACTAGGATTGGATGACTCGTTCTCACTATCCGACGTTGAAATCGTTTTCAACAAACTGATTAGGCTCAGTCACCCCGATGAGAACACCAGTCGTAGTGCTGACCACGAGTTTAGATCCCTTAAGAGTGCTAGGGATCTCTTGGTCGAGTACTGCGAGAATTATCCATGCAATACCGACAAGCCACTCGTTGAAGATAGGCTGATCGTCTGCCTTTCTGGTCGTCGGACCAAGTCTTAAGGTGAATCTGCTTGAAACGGACAGTGGGCATTGACCTCGGGACCAGTAACTCGGCAGCCGCCATTCTCAAGGATGGTAAGATTATAGTAGTACCCTCCGAGGATGGAGAGACCGCTCATGGTAAGATGTTCCTCTCCGCTGTGGCCTTTAGAAAAGATGGCGAAGTAATTGTCGGGAAGAGGGCTCTCGAATACTCTAATATTCATCCAGAGAGGGTCGTCCGCTGGGTCAAGAGGAGGATGGGCTCCGATTACACCCTCAGCTTCGATGGCGTCTTGTATACACCTCAGGATATTTCCTCCTTCATCTTGAGGAAGATAAAACTCGACTCCGAGCGATTCATCGGGGAGACTATAGACCAGGCGGTGATCACAGTACCCGCCTACTTCAACAATAGCCAGCGCAACGCTACGAGACAAGCGGGGGAGCTCGCAGGATTCAATGTACTCAGGGTTGTGAGCGAGCCCACAGCTGCGGCCCTCGCTTACGGCCTGAACCAAAGAGATGTAGAACTCAACATCGCCGTGCTAGACCTCGGAGCCGGCACCTTCGACATCACGATTCTAGAGATGCGACGAGGCGTCTTTAAGGTGCGATCAACCTGCGGCGACACGGTGCTCGGAGGAAAGGATATGGATGACGCAATCTTCAGTTACCTCATCAAGGAGATTGAGAGAAAGTATTCCGTAGATGTGAACTCAGATCCCCTATGCATGAGTGCCCTCCGCGAAGTCGCTGAGGAAATGAAGATCAAACTCTCCAGTATTGAAAGGGTCACAGTTTCCCCAGAATTGCCTCTTGGAAGTGAGATTCTGAGACCTAGATTGGTCTTAACTCGTAGCAGACTCGAACGTTTGGTTGATGGGTTGACCAATAGACTACAAAAGCCCATCATGCAAGCTCTCGAAGATTCCACGCTCGCAGTTGACGACATCGACAGGCTGGTGCTCGTCGGGGGCCCCACGAAGATGCCCGTGGTACGCAGACAAATCATGGAGATCTTCGGAAAGAAGGCGGAGGAGGGTATAGATCCAATGAACGTTGTGGCAACTGGAGCCCTAGTACAGGGTATTATTATGAGCGGCGAGATCAGAGACATGCTGCTTATGGACGTCATACCCCTCTCTCTAGGCGTGGAGACCGCTGGAGGCGTCTTCACGAGGTTGATCCCGAGGAACACAACTATTCCGACTATTGCAAACCGGAGTTTTTCAACGGAGGAGGATGGACAGACATCAATGATCATCCACGTTCTGCAGGGTGAGAGGGATGTTGCGCGTGGCAATATCTCTTTGGGGCTGCTGAAGATAGACGGCATCCCACCAGCACCTAGGTTTAAGCAAGAGGTTGAAGTCACCTTCAGAGTCGACGCAGATGGTATCCTCAAGGTATCCGCCGAGGTGTTATCAACGGGGTTGAGTTACGATGTCCCCGTCAGAAGCGTAAAAGAGCTTACGGAGAGCGAAATCGCTTCAAAGATAATTGAGGCCACTAAATTCAATGACGAGGACTCTAAGATTGTGATAGAGATCAAATCTAGGGAAAACGCCAAGGCGGTTCTATTCAGCGCTAAAAGGCTCTTCGAGGAGACTAAAGACTCCCTCACGGAGGAGGAGAAGATAGGGTTCGCGGAGGCTCTGAGGAGACTGGAGGGCTCTCTTGCCGAGGAAAATATGAAGGGAGTGAAGAAATCAACTGCTGCATTGGCTGAGATCGTTGAAGCCTCCACTTCAAAGGCGAAAACTCTAGAACGGATGAGCCTTCTAACTTCCTCGGTTCTCAGATGCCCTCAAGGAAAATCGAACGAACAATGGAGCCTAATTGAGAATTCGATGAGGAAGATCAAGACAGAATCGAGCAGTGAATTTGAATCAGAAGTTAAGAGTCTCAGGGAAGCGCTGCTGATGCTGGAACTCGATGAAGAGGTCTAAAATATGGAGCCTACAAGAGAAGGTGCACTGGTGGACCTCTTGGACTTGATCCTTGCAAAAGGTGTGATCTTGCACGCTGACCTCATAATCTCGGTGGCCGAAATACCGTTGGTGGGTATCAGCTTGAGGGCCGCCATAGCTGGCATGACAACTATGATAGAATATGGTATTATGGAGGAGTGGGACGCCAAAATAAGGAGCCGAGCCGCTAAGAAGACTCTATGCACACAGGCTACCACAGATTAATGAGAATGTGTCTTAGGTGACCGTAACTAATGTAAAGTGGTCGAGTCTTATCACACACGGCCTTTCTCCTTAGCTCGATGAGAGGGAGAATTTGAAAGATAAGTCACTTTTGTAACTTCTTCTCCTCCTCGAGCCACTCCTCATCTTCAATCTTGCTGAGGTGCTCTGCTCTCTCTATCTCCTCTTTACTGAACACTCTTTTCGTAGGTTCTGTGTCTGTTTTAATCATTGATACCTCAGATTCCCTTTTCTGCGTGAATTCCATTCCGCTAAGGGGAGGCCTTAAGCCCCTGCAATGCATACATTTTTCGCAATTCTCCACTAACTCGCGATCCCTTGGAAAGTTTGTTCTAAGGAGAGGGCAGAAAACCCATATCGGAGTCTTTTTCTCGGGAAGGCCCTGCCTCCACCCATGCCTGACAATAGTTTTACTATGAGGTTGTAGGTCGCAGAACAGCCACACGAGGTCTTTGAGATTGTCGGTGTTCCCCAAAGTCAAATCGATTCACTCCTCTTAGAATGTTCGTCACTAACGTTCGGGTTATTTAATAACTGAAATATTTTTAATATATTGTTTTCGTTCGAAAGGTTATTAATCTAAACGATATTTTAATTTTCGTATTAATTTTCGTTATGTATTTCTAAATAAGTTCTATAACCAATCGAAACCTACCACCTTAATGAAATGGCTGCTCATCGAAGTCAACGAGTACACAAGAAGAAACAAGATAACTGAAGTCAAGAGAACCAAGCTCGCCCCTACACACACCCTTAAGGATCTCAGGGAAACAATCAGAGAAAGGGACCGCGAAAAGACCGCAGTAATAATGGCCGAGATCAGCGACCAACGGGGACATGCCGAGTTAGGGAGAATGCTACTGCGGCTAGGCAGCGGGTACCTCGACGTCTCGCTGAGCCACTCCGTATCATGCACCGCATTCATCTTCCTCGAAATCGAGGACAGAGGCAAATTCAACTCTTGGCCATCCTTCTCCGTGCTAGTGGACTACTTCTGCAAGGGCGGCTACTCGGAGGAGCCAGAGACAAACAGGGTGGCGAATGCCGATGAGATCATTGATGAGAACATGCTGCGTGCGGTGAGTGGCAGGGGAATAGGGAACCTTCACGACACGATCACCATCTACGCTATTTCGATGAGCAGGCCTCATCTCGGGGACCCTGATTACAGTCACCTCGTCGAGTCCTGGCTGAGATACATCGGGGATAAGACAGCTGAGCCCTTCACCGGGTTCACGGGCGCGGCTACAGGTGGTGAGAAGCTGGAATTCAGTGGCTTCGAGGAGCTATTTCGAGGGCGAAAGGTCGATGAGCTAGTCAATAGGGCCTGGGTGATGTTGGCGGATCCAGTGGATAGGACGATGTTTGGTAAATATCTTCTCAGATGTTGTATCGGTAGCATTGGGAGCAGTGTTGACCCGCATGTGTTTACGGGTCTAGGATCTGTGCTCTGGGTGATAGACAGATTCTGGAAGACTCCGCCGATTCCATTGACTGCTCTTTATCAGTATTTGGACTACGTCTCTCGTGCAATTCTGCGTTAACAAACAACGAGAAGAGCAGGCAAGATCTTGAGGTCGACTCTCGCTCGAAGTCGCGAGCGTGACGATCAAGAATGATTGACCACACACACGACTTCAGCAGATTACCCGGAATCGATATCCCCTATCACTGAGGAAAGGCTGCTCCTCACCGTGGTGCTCCTGATTCCTCAGCTCTACAACCTCGTAATACACACGCCCGGAGGGGTCAAAGGTGGAAAAGCCGTCCCCTCGGGCAATTATAGAATATAGGTTGCTGAGTTAGAGCCCGTGGCTGATGCAGAGACTGGAGTTGAAAACTGGAGCAACCGACTATATTTACAAGATAATATTAAGGAGTGGGGATTTTAATCCCCAGCGGTATAGCTTGCCGAGAAATGGAGGAAACTCGGCCACGACTTTAACCCTTTTGCATCCCGCATCAGATGGACTCAGCTTTAAGTTTAAGAGCCTTGTTGAACATTGGTAAGAAATACTGATATGTTAGCTTCTACTGATGCCTCAAAGTTTACTTCAGATAATACCGTAAACATTTCAGAGTTACAATTATTATACAATCCACAAGGTAATAAAGTACCCTTTCACCCTTAACATCGAAAATAATCCCACTAGTCTTCAATACTCTCCAACTTTTTAGTCCTTACTTACAGTCAGCAAGCCTCTTAAACTCAGATGAGTAGCGCGTCTTATTCGGGGGTGGAATTAGATCAGGACTATTAGCAACTCGAACAATCGCTCACCTTGTTTACATCGTTGGGGTCGAAAGTGACCCCAATTAAAAAAATAGAATGATACTGAGGAAGCTAATGAGGGTATGCGCGTCCTCATCACATCAAAGGCTGACATCGTAGGGACACTGACACGAGCCGACATACCGAAATTATTATTACTGATACGCGGGCGGCACAGGAATCTTCTTCCACTCCGTTATGAAGTCAACGAAGAACCCGACCCGCTCCTCAAATCTCCTCCTAGCCTCCTCAACATCCGCCGTTCGCGGGTCATTCGTCCCATAGATGCCGCTGCTGGTGAAATCATCGGTGTCAGGCTCACTGCACGCCGCCCTGACCTGGCTAACCACCTCAAAGTCAGATCTATCCGGATTCATGAACTCCATCAGCTTAGGGTCGATGCTCAGCGTGGGTTTCCAATCCTTCAGCCTCCACATCTCCACCAGCTCCGGGAAGTTAAGCAACGCAGACGACGTCTCCGTCGGCCCCGAGTGGACGTCCCAGAACCGCTTCTGCCGATCCTCCACCACCTTAGCCAGCTCCGTCTTAGACGGCCCACTCGGTGCATGCACCATCACCCTGAACTCCCTCTTCGCGAGCTGAATCGCCAGATTCATCACCTGAGTATTTCCACCGTGGTGGTTACTTATCACGAACCTCTTCACTCCATGATCTGCGAGGCTCCCAATCGTATCCATCAGTACGGACAACAGAGTCTCATCGGACAGAGTCACCGTCCCCCTGAAGCCCATGTGGTGAGGCGAGTACCCGGGGAACAAGGGGCAGAACGCCACGCTGTTCGTCCTCCTAGCCACCTCGTGGACGAAGAACTGAGAGGCGAGGGAATCCATACCGAGAGGCAGGTGAGGCCCATGCTGCTCCACTGACCCAATACCAAGCACAACCACGGGGGCAGGCTCACTGCACAGCCAATCCTCAAACGCGGGGCGAGTCAACTCCCATAGCCAGAATCTACTTAGCTTACCATCGACACTCAACAATATTCACCCAAAAAAATAATGGGATTCACATATATTTTAAGGAGTAAAATCAAGTACCCGCGTAAATTCCCATACACGCACGCTGCTTTATCCCTAAACTTGGAATCAACTTAACAGTAAGAGCCCAACTAATTTACAGCTTTAATTTAGCTACGTGGATGAGCACCTGAAAGTCCCTCATAGTGATCAGGCTTTGGCATCCACTCTGACCCACAAACCCGACACTTAATGGTGGGAATCATCAGGGTGAAGTCCACGATCTTCACGTCGCTTGAACCACATTTAGGACAAATTAGTGAACTCTTGCTATGTTTACTTTCCGTCGTGTGTCTCTGATGATACAATTAGTCGGTGGTGATGATAAGGTTAAGCAACAAACACTACTTCCCGTATCCTCGGATTGATCAAGAAACTTTTTAGAGCTTTTTCAGATCCTCGACGAACTCCGAGATATCCCTCACAACCGCTTTTACCATCTCCTCTCCCTTCTCCTTCGAAGCTATCGTTGGGTCCCCCAGTGAGCCAATCTCGGTGATCTCATCGAAGTCCTTCGCTGTAGAGACTTTGCTTCTGTATTTCTTATCGAACTCAGTCATTCCCTTTGGAGGCTTCCATTTCTCAGCTTTGTCCATTAAGATTCTCTGACCTAACGCTAGGCCTATGCTCGTCTCCATCTCACATGCGTGTCCACCCGACTCCTGTTTACAGACCACTAACGAATCGGATCCGAACCCTTTCTCCATGGGGAAAACCATGACGTTGTAGACGATCACCCCCTCATCGCTTCTAACCTCTCGAAGAGCCTGATTCACAGCGTTAATGTTTCCACCGTGTCCGTTCATGATTACAATTTTTTTGAAGCCGTGGTGTATGAGGCTCTCACAGACCTCTTTGTAAATGGCGACTAACGTATCGAACTTCAATGTGATTGATCCAGCGAAGTTCATATGATGTATGGAATAGCCAAAAGGCATCACGGGGGCTACCAAGACACCTGTTTTCTCAGCCACCCTCTTTGATATCTCTAGGGCGGTAAACGCATCATTATCGATGGCTATGTGTTTTCCATGTTGCTCAGTTGAGCCAACCGGGAAGAGCACAACATTACTCTTCTTGAGATATTCCTCAATCTCGAGTCGAGTCAGTTTATACAACAAGTTCTCCACTACAAACACACCCATGAAACAATCAGCTGGAAGAATAAATAATTGATCGCTTGTGTAACTGGGGGACTATTATTCGCATAACAGAAAATGATAATTGACTGTAACTAATTAGAACGTCGTAATTATGATCATTTTTCCTTAAAAAAATAAGAAAATATCGTTTTTTCCTCTATTATAGTCTAAAGTTTAATATAGATTATGAATACTAACAGTTAATCTGGACTAAGAAAATGGCAACACCACTTTTCCAGGTCCCAGGCGTTAGTTCAGGAAGAGTACTTGGATTAATTCTTGACATTGCGTTATTGCTCTTAGTTATCTACTATATGAGGTCCAAGAAGGTGATACACATCCGGCGGGTACCTGGCCTCGACGCGATCGAGGAGGCTGTCGGCAGGGCAGCGGAGATGGGCAAACCCGTCGTATCATCCTTCGGAATCGCGGGTTCAGGCTTCGACTACTGGACGCTGGCCGGGTTGGCTATACTCTCACACGTCGCTGAGACATGCGTTAAGACCGGCGTGAGACTAATAGTGCCAACCGGAGGATCAGACTCCTCACTAATTGTTAGACCAGTGGCCGAGGAGATCGTGAAGAATGCCTACGTCGTGCAGGGTAAACCAGAGGAGTTCAACCCAGACGACGTCCCCTTCCTAAGTGGGCAGCAGTACGCCTACGTAGGTGGATACATAGGTATTCTTCAAAGAACAAGACCCGCAGCGGTGATCATGTCGGGCTACCACGCGTCGGACGCCATGAACATCGCTGAGACCTCCAACGCAATTGGGGCAATCACAATCTCGTCAGGAGCATACATCTCTAATACGGCAGCGTTAGCTTGTGCCTCGGACTATATCCTAATCGGTGAGGAGTCACCCGCAGCGGGTGCATACCTCTCCAAGGACCCAGCTCAGAGGGGAAGCATCCGAGTCCAAGACATCTACAAATGGTTAGCCATCGGGTTGATGATCGTGGGCTTGGTAGCTTTTGCTGCAGGAAGCGACTTCATTGTTCGCCTCCTGCTCACATAGGAGGTATGATGAGTGTCAGCATTCCTCAAGAGTAGAGAACTTCAGCTTGGGTTATTGATCCTCGCCTTCCTATTAGTGTTCGTCCCGTACTTCATCCCAATACCCTCCCTCGACTGGTTCTCAAACGAGTTGATCACAATAACTGCAATCACAAGTGCCTTCACGATTGCGCTCGCAGTTTACTCGCAGTTCAGACGTGGCTTCTCATTCATTAACAGGAGGAGTCGAGGCTGGATATTCAAGGCCTATATGCTCGTCACACTAGTCCTAATGCTAATCTTCTTCGCATTATGGGGACAGGACACAGGCCCCTATTCCTGGGTAATGTACTCTATAATCACGCCACTAAGCTCGGTTAACTACAGTATACTCGTCTTCTACATGGCATCAACTGGGGCGAGAGCATTCAGGGCAAGAAATGTGAAGGCACTGCTTCTCCTAATAACCGGCTTCATCGTACTATTCTATCAAGCCCCCCTCACTGGAGCATTCTTCCCACAGATCACCCCCCCAGCAGATTACATCAGGGGAACACTGGTCACAGCCGCTTCGACGATGTTCCTAATCAGCGTAACAGTTGGTGCAATCGTCTTCGGCATGAGAGTCCTGATGGGCAAGGAACCGAACGTTCTGGGCATACAAAAGGAGGAATCAAGTTAAAATGACCCAGCAAAACAAGGAAAGCAGAAGTGTGTACAGATTCCTCGTAGAATACGACCGACGAATAATCTACCTAATGATCTTCATATTGGTATTAGCCCCATTGCTGCAGCCCTTCATACTACCCATCACGGTCAGCTCAGATACCACGCTATACTACGACCAACTCAACAAGTTGAAGAAGGGCGATAATGTCATGTTCGTTATCGACACCGAGTTCAGCGGATACATGGAGTTGCAGTCGGGGATGGTGGCTTCCCTGAGGAGTACTACTCCAACATCAAGTGAACCTATGCATAATAGAGTCCCATCCAGAGGCCACTGGTATACCGCAGCTCCTCTACGATCAGGTTAAGGACCTTATGACTCAGAATAACTACGTTTATGGAGTAAACTATATAGATCTGGGCTATGTCTTCCCCAACGAGGCAGCTGTAGCATCAACTTCTCAGGACTTACACAACATTATAAGACAGGATAGAAATGGCAACTCGATCCAGGGTACGTTTTTAGATAAGATTAACACTTGGCAAGATTGGACTCTGATATCCGAGTACACAACCGGAGTACAATCAGAGGCAATCGTCAGACACTTCGGCCAGAGCGGAACCCCGATCGTGGTTAACGTCATCGGGGTCATGGTATCCACATCGATGCCGTACCTCCAAACTGGGATATACAAAGCCGTGCTTCAGAGCATGAGAGGCGGAGCTGAGCTCGAGTACCTGATATCGGCACCAGGACCAGGCCTCACTGCTATGAACTCATTTACGTTGGGACACTACATGCTCATGATAGCAATAGTCCTCGGAAACATTGGTTACTTCGGATACAGGAGTGAGATGAATAAGAGAAAGAGGGAGGGACAGAAATGACGGACATATATGAGATATCAGTTGTCGCGGTGGGCGCCTTCATAGCTATCTGCATGTTTACGACCCTATACGGTAAGAGCAACCCACTCTACGTCCTAGCGGAGGAGTCCTACATCGGTTTCGCAACTGGACTCACAGTCGTCGTGAACCTCCTCTTCATCTACAAAAGTGGAGTACTCGGTATACAAGCCGGTGACTGGATCCTGGTATTCGGCATCATACTCGGCTTGATGACGCTCATCAGGATGCACCCAAAGTACAATTACATAGCGAGGATACCTATAGCCATCACAATAGGGGCACAGTTAGGATTAGCCCTACGTACAACAATATTCACTGGCTTCCTAAACCAAATCCGAGGGACAATACTTCCACTTCTGACAGGCTCAGCCCAAACGATGCTATATAACTGGACAATTGCCCTATCAACAATCCTGATGCTCACCTTCTTCTTCTACTCAACGGAGATGAAGGGTGCACTCGGTGTGAGTTCCAAGATAGGGGAGTACCTGATGTACGCGGCCTTTGGGGGCATATTCGCACAGACCTTCATGGGCAGGCTGAGCCTCTTCGTTGGATTCATGCAGAACTACATGGTGCCACCTTGGAAGATACCCTACCTGCTAGGTAGCCTGATCATCGTATTCGGAGCCGTAATTCTACTAGACCGGATGAAGCTAATAGAGAAATTGACGCCTGAAGAGTAACCCCTTTTTTTATTTTCATTTTATGAGGTTGAGGCTACATGAGTGAGAACACGTGGAATCAGTGGGAGGACCTTCCCCCAGAGGAAGAGGAGCGGCTAGTAGACGAGATCGTGAAGACCCTAATTAAACGAAAACTCGACACACTTGCCCTTATGGCCCTTGAAAGCGGAGGCCCCCTCACCAACCTCTTCGCTGAGCTGTGGATGGGATTATACGGTCCATACTTCGACTTCCTCAGAGTGGACAAATACATGGCCCTCCTGAGAAAGAGACACAACGTCGAGAAGCTCATAGCAAAGCTCGAGGAAGCTGAGAAGAAGGAGAAGGAAGCCTCTAGCCAGAAGTCTCAGCATCCACCTCAGACTTCCCAGCCCTAACCTCATTCCCCATTCTGATTCTCCTCTTAATCCTGAAGGCAATGAGGGTTATAGCTACCCCAATCAGGTTGACGAGGATTAAGGTAATCACCCGGTAGTTCGAAAAAACCCGCTAAGAAGGCGATGTCGATTGGTACGAGAACGAACACAACCAGATTACTCAGGAACAGAAACGCCTCCATCCTCGTAGCCAAAATATCCGCCCAGAAATTAGGCTATTTAAGGGTCGATATAACCTTTTATCGGCCCTAAAAAACGTTTAATTTTTATTCGTTATCTTATATTTCTGCGGCTTTAAGGCGGCGTCGATCTTCTTCCTCAGCGCGTCGATCTCTTTAGAGTCGGGAGGCGAAAGCCACTCGAAGTAGAGGTCTGAATCACCCAGATCCTTATCGGTCCTACTTACTATCGTTGCACACCGCTCCACATCAGCGGCCTCGATATTGAAATATGATCGTGTCCATTGCTCATTCAAATCTGTTGTCTGAATTGAAGGCATCTCCTGGTCGATGATTGTATCCATGACACAGATCCTTGGTGTCTCAACCGCAATCTTCTCAAGCTTCTTAATAGCTTCCTTCACTTCTTCCGCGTTCCCCTGGATCTTCACATAGGTTCTCAAACAGTCAACTCACCCAGAGTTGATTTTATTGTCTGTAGATAATAAATGTAGGGTATGAGCTTAATCAATGTAGCCCGTTTTTATATATGGTCCCCCCCTTAATCACGAGTTTTACATTATCCTCATCCTGTAGGCAGCGAATGTCCTCAATAGGGCTTCTCTCAAGTGCAATAATGTCTGCCTTCATCCCCGCTTCAATTAGACCCAAGTCGCCTCTACCCATTGCCTTGGCGGCATTCAAAGTTCCGATCCTTATAGCCATAAGTGGTGACAAGCCAACCTTCTCGACATAGAGCTGAAGCTCCCTAGCATCCTTACCGAAGGGAAGCGGATCGCCCATGGTGTCAGTGCCCAGCGCTAGGTTAAGACCCCCGTCGTATAGCCGTCTGATGTCCTCGTATAATGTGGAGTATAGTCCACTAGTCCGTCCGCCCCCAGGATGTGAGCCGCCTGAGGAGATCCTGTCAGCTATCGCCTGGTAGATCGACATTGTGGGGACGACGGTCACATCTCGGCTCTTCATCAAACGAATCGAATCCTCATCAGCCATGTTTCCATGCGCGATGATGTCCACGCCACCTTCAACTGAGCGCCTTATTGCCACAGGGTTGTAGCAATGAGCCATCACTCGCCGCCCCCAGTTGTGGGCCTCGTCGACCATCGCCTTGATCTCCTCATAGCTGTACTCAGGTACCCATGGCGGGTCACGGAGGCTCCCCCCGCCGCCACTTGTTAGTATCTTGATGAAGTCGACTCCCTCTCTGAGCTGTTCCCTAACGGCTCGTGTGCATTCATCAACTCCGTCCGCGATCCTTCCGTCCATTCCCCACCCGAATGGTCGACCTTCTTTAACCCATTCGAGGGGTAGATAGTGAGTATCACCGTGGCCACCGGTTACCCCTATGTATCTACCCGCGGACATAACCCTTGGACCAGGTATAACTCCCTCCTCGATTGCGTTTCTCACGTGAAATCCCACCAAGCCGCCTGCGTCCATCACCGATGTGAAGCCGGCCATTAACAGGGCTCGAGCCTCCTGAACTGCTGATCTGATGAGTCGAACCTCGAACCTTTCAGAGAACTTCTGTATGCCCCCTGTGACTGATCCACTAAAATGGACGTGGCAGTCGATTAGTCCCGGCATCAGGATTTGGTTAGAAGCATCAATAACATGCGCCCCGGTTGGTGGAGTTGATTTTTCACCAACTTCCTTCACAGTGTCCCCGTCTATCAATACGTACTGGTTTTCCTTGACCCCGTTTGCGTCGACTATGGCTTTACATTTAATAAAAAACAAACTTGACCCCCATCTTTATTATATTTATGAAATTAAAAAAGCTTGCACCGCGCGTTTGGACTGTTTTATGTTTAACTATACGGTGGATAATTCGATTGAAGATATTTCATGAACGCTTGATTGAATACCTTGGGAAGTTCGAGGGTGAGCTCTCCTACCCACCTCCACATAGAGGCTTTGTTATTGATCTTATCTTTGTAAAGGATTGGTTAACGTAAAGGATGTGCATTCATACTTAATCTGATCTAATTGGAGACCAACCCTAGATTTGCGAGATCTTCGTAGAGATGTAGCACGAATTCGATATCTGTCTCATCATATTCGAGAGATACTAGATGTCTAATATCTAGTAGGGTTCTCTCGCCATTCATGAAGTTGCAGATTTCTGACACCTTTGACTCCTTGCTTCCCCCTGATAGGCCCTCGTGTTTATCGTACCAGTCAGCTCTGTCGTTTCCGTTTCTCTCCCTTATCTCGTCCCAGATGTATCTTTGTCTGTCGTAATCGGAGTTTAAAGGTCCTTCAAACAGCCTCTTTGGCTTGACGGACGTGGCTTTCTCATATAGTGCTGCCCGTTCCTCGTCGATTGCAGATGGGTTGTACATTTCAGCTTGTTGTTGGTATGTGTTTTCTATGTTTGAGGTCTCGATTTTCGCCCTCTCCATAGGGATCTTGGATAGGTTGGTTACGAAGCTCTTTGAAACTAATTCTCCACATAGTTCTTTTACCTCAAGGATGTTGAGTGCCTCACATTCAGCTTGTAATCTTGGGTACTCTCTGAGGTTATGGTATAGTTCTGTTAAGCTGCCTCGTCTGTCTGGGTCTGTGGCGACTTGATTTAGGAGTAGTACTGATCTTCTCGTTCTATCCGCCATCCTTACCAGGGCTTTGTAGCACACTTCCCCTGAGAGCTTCACCGCGTCGTCGTCCGAGATGTTGGCTAGGAATATTATCGTAGCTTCGGCGAGCCCAATTATTCTCTTTAGTTCTGTTGGGTCGCATGTCTCCATTGTGTCCATGTTTGTGTGGTGGAAAACGTTTCTATGACCCAGCATGAGGGTTGGGATGTTGAATGTTGGATCGCAGAACATGTAGTGGTCTGATCCGCCACTGAATGGTCTCGTCCGGTAGTTGAACCGTAATCTGCTTCCTTTTGGGCTGAAAAATCCATCCTCTTCTAACCAGGGGATCAGGTTTATCATTACGTCGTTTATGTAGCCTGGCGTTGAGTAGGGCGAAGTTGTTAGGTTGAACGTTGCTTCGCAGTCTGCAGCGTTCTCACCTATCATGTCGAGGTTCATGCCCGCGATAGCTCTCTTGCCTATGTCTCGATTCTCCCATAGGTAGGCGATTGTGCCATGTAGTTCAGGAACCCATAGGAATCGGATGGTCCTTTTCGGCTTCTTGATGGCTCCCCTTTCAACCAGGGATCTGATGTTTCTCAGGATCTCAACCATTCCAGCGGTGCCTGAGGCGTTGTCGTTCCCTCCCGGTTTGTAGTGGTCTAGATGACCCATTACCACTATCTCCTGCTGCGGGAACTCCGAGCCAACCAGTAGCGCCTCGAGCGTTGGCATGTCTCCGGGGATTATTTCTGCGTCGATCTTGACGTGGGCGAGGACTGGTTTCCCCGATTCAACTTTCTTGAGTAGTTCACGTTCCATCCTCTTCGAGATGGAGAATCCGAAACCTACCCTATCCAACTCTTCGCCAGTTGGTGACAGGCGATAAACCTCGATTAGATCTGGGTACTTTAAGCGATCCCCTCTGTCACTTGGCCCGACGACGACTCCGGCTGCTTCCCTCTTCAGGACTGCCTCTCGATGAACTTTATAGCCATCACCCCCGCTGGCAAAAACGATTTTTCCCTTCACGTCTTTTCCTGCGTAGTCTTTTTCAGTTTTGCCTTTTCCAACATAGACCAGTTCTGAATCTAGGTTGCATCCCTTCGAGTAGTGCATTAGGCTTGTTGGTTGATCGGTGTAACGAGTTATCAACTCCTTACTCGAGTCGCCGACCCAGAGCTCAGCTTCGGTTACACGCCATCCAAGGAGAGACGTCCACTGGAAGTATTTTTGAACACCGTCAGCCTTGAAGTTGTGAATCTTTACTCCCTCAGCCCCAAGCCCTATCAAATAGTTGGCGAGCCACTCCACACATTCATTAAAACCGGATCCTTTTCCTCCTCCTCTTACCCTGTCGAAGCGTGTTATCTGAGATGCCAGATCCCAGGCTCTCTCACCCGATACCTCGTTCAATATTTCGTTTAGAAGACCTCTTTCCACGAGGTAGGGATAGTCCCCGGGTACGTCGTCCCAAGGGATTCGTGAAGCAGTCAATTATCGTCACCTGATATTAAAAAGATGAAGACGTAATAACACTTACTTGTTTTCCACATCAACTCATGTGGGTTCCGCCGTGTTAGAAAAAAATAAGTGAGTCTCTCCTCATGGGTTCTACATGCGATGATATAGATATGAAGTACTGGTAATAGAAGGAGGAGTTACAAAGCATTCTTTCTTTCAACTTTTAAATGATCAACTTAAAAGTCATGTAATTAACGTTTGGTTAAGCCAGAATCTTAAATTTATTTTAATAAATACAACCTCACCCCCTCACACACCCCTTAAAATCTCTACTAACTCCGAGCTGATTTAGGGGTCATCGGTAAAAAGAAACCCAAGCCACCTAGCTCGTCTAAGGAAACCCGAAACATGTTTGAACCCAAGGCGTCGCGCGCGAAGCGCATATCGTATAAATCCCGACTTCCGCAATGCAGACTGTGATGAACGTGTCCAACGAAGTCTTCAGTCGAATCATGGTAGCGTTCGATGGATCAGAATCCCTCCACACGAGCTCTGGATGTCGGTGCTAAACTGGCGTCAAAATGCGGCGAGGAACTGATAATCCTAACAGTGGCTCCTGAAGTCCACGTCCCCGCCTTCCAACCACCCGGTGTGGGCTATATGTCGACCTACATCGAGAGCTACAAGGAGCACGTGAAGGAGGAGTACACCCACGCACTAAAGATGGCGGAGAACAGAATCTCCCCGACCCCAAGTCTAAGGCACAAGGAGGTTCTCCTAGAAGGTAACCCCGCATCGATGATATTAGAAGAGGCTGAGAGGAGGGATGTGGGCCTCATCGTCATGGGGAGCAGAGGATTAGGAGGGGTAAGCAGTTGGCTCTTAGGGAGCACGAGTCACCGCGTCGTGAACGAGTGTAAACGATCAGTCTTAATAGTAAAATAGGTTGCCGATCGCGGTACACGCGCAACGCGTATGAGGAAATTAACATATCAAAGGTAGTTTGTCGCGAGCGTGATTAACAAATCAGTGACCAAGGGAGAAGCAGAGAAGGTCAGCCGCTATCACGTCAATCTTCTTGCAGAGAACACGAACAGGCCCCAACAAGGCAGGGTCTCCACCCTCACCTTCGCAACGCTGAGCCAGATCATTGAATTTCATCCAAGCATCTCTGCTGGTCAACACCATGGAGTCGCTCAACTCATTCAACTCATCGGATTTCCTCTTCAACAAACTCTGAAGACGAATCCCCTCAGGTTGCTCCTCGACGCTAATCCTCTTCTCGAGGTCCAACATCTCATCCTTGATCGACTTAATGCTCACGAGAACGCTGCTTATCTTGTCTCCAAGCTCAGCCTCAGTCCGCCTAGCAGCTTCAATAAATGAGCCGGACAACTGCACGTACCTCTCCAGTTTAGACATATGCTAATTCTTTTAACACTATTCAGCGCACACGATCCAGAGGAGAGTTTGTTGGAGATAGCATCCAAGATGGTCGAGTTCCCAAGCTCAACCCCAAAGGGGAGGACCGGGGGATTCCTCGCATCCCCCAAGGCCACGGGCAGGTACCCGGGCGTGCTTGTCATCCAGGAGGTCTGGGGTCTAGTCGAGAACATAAAGGACATCACCCAGCGACTCGCCAGAGAGGGCTACGTGGCCCTGGCAGTCGATCTATACGATGGCAAGACCGTGAACACGCTCGAGGATGGGCGAAGCATTCGTGAGAAGATCTCTGAAGAGATGATGCTGAAGGACACAAACGCGGGCTTCAAGTACCTAAAGGGCTTACCAAACGTTAAACCGAATCGAGTAGGGAGCGTAGGTTACTGTATGGGGGGCGGTCTTTCCCTAAGGCTCGCCTGCGAGAACAGGGAACTCGCGGCTGCCGTGGTCTTCTACGGGAGAAACCCCTCACCCATAGATCTCGTCAAGAACATAAACTGCCCCATCCTGGGGAACTACGCGGGAGAGGACAGAGGCATAACCGAGGCCGACGTCAACCTCCTGAAGGACACCCTCACAAAACATGGTAAGACGTATGACATCAAGATCTACCCCGGCGCGCCCCACGGCTTCTTCAACGATACCCGTGAGAGCTACAGACCCGAAGCCGCAAAAGATGCATGGCAGAGGGTACTCAACTTCTACGGAAAGTACATGCAATAAAGACAAGCTCACACGCGCGACCAGATAACAACTCAGATAACTTCTCCATACATGCACGGCGATCTAACCGACTAAACGCATGCGCAGACGAGTATACGGGCTTCCTCATACAGGACATGGAGACGGGG
>CAWGAT010000031.1:0-12238 GCA_963820555.1 Candidatus Bathyarchaeota archaeon | reverse complement strand
CCTTAACGACCGCGACACTTGGCAAACAATCAGAGTGGGTAAAATCCGCTCGTAATAGACCTTGTTAGCGATCAGTCTCCGGTTTACCTCTTCGCTGGTCAATATTGATACATAAGGGATTTTATAATCAGCCCGGTAGCATGTGTCCACACTAATCGATGCCCAGGCACGGACCGAGCTGAAGACTCTATTAGTAAACCTAGTAGGGCCGGTCAGTATCACCTTCTTCACGCAGTCCAACCCCAACCAGGCCTGCGTCGAGCAGGGGAGGCTACTGGAGGAGGTCGCCTCGTTGAGCGGCAAGATCAGCCTGAAGGTATACGACCTTGTGCACAATCATGTCAGGCCGCGGCTCGTAGCATAGATAAGGTTCCCGCCACCCTCATCGATGGCGAGAAGGAGCTCGGTATAAGATTCTACGGTCTTACTGGAGGATACGAGTTCTCCTCCATCGTTGACGCGATTCTGATGGCCTCGACAAGGGAGTCGAGCCTCGATCAGAGGCTCAAGTCGTTGATAATGGGTCTAACCAAGCCGATTCACATCGAGGTCATGACGACCCTCACCTGCCCTTATTGCCCGAGGATGGTCCACGTTGCCAACCAGTTCGCCCTCATCAATGACAAGATACAATCCGACATGATCGAGTCCTCTGAGTATCCCCAGCTCGTGCAGAAGTATAGCGTCTCGGGGGTCCCGAAGACGATCATCAACGAGACCCACAGCTTCGAGGGGGCGATCCAGGCCGAGGCATTCTTCCTCGAGCTACTCAAGGCGGTAGAGCCCGAGCAGTACAGGCGCATCGACGAGTCCATCCGAGAGGCTCAGGGGCTTAGGAAGGTGGGCAGGGCGGAGGAGGGGTATGGCTACGAGGTCCTCGTCGTTGGGGGTGGCCCGGCGGGCATGAACGCGGCCCTCTACTCCGCCCGCAAGGGCTTGGAGGTCGCGCTCATCACAAAGAACCTGGGTGGCCAGATCACCTACACCGCGAACATCGAGAACTACCTCGGCCTCGGCGAGGCGCCGGGCGTGGACGTGATAGACCTTTTCATGCGTCATCTCGAGGCCCACAGGATAGCCGAGGCCATCGGGTACGAGGTTATCCGAGTCGAGGCGACGGAGCGGGGATTCATCGCGACGACCGGCGAGGGCCGCCGATATGAGGGGCGGGCGCTCATCTACTGCGCGGGGAAGGAGTACAGGCGCCTCGAGGTCCCGGGTGAAGCCCAGTTTCTCGGCAGGGGAATAGGGTTCTGCGCCACCTGCGACGCCCCCCTCTTCACTGGGAGGAGGGTTGCCGTCGTTGGGGGAGGCAACTCCGCCTTCACCGCGGCGAGGGACCTGCTTAGATTCGCTTCCGAGGTTCACCTAATCCACAGGGGGAATGAATTCAAGGCGGACGAGGAGCTCGTCAGGGAGGTAACGGCTGCGAAGAACCTGACGCTACACCGGAACGCCAACGTCAGGGCCTTCCTCGGCAAGGAGAAGCTCACCGGGGTACGCATTGGCGCATCGAATGAGGAGCTGGGTGAGGATCTCCTCGTTGAGGGCGTCTTCCTGGAGATCGGGATGATCCCGAACAGTGACCCCCTGAGGTGCCTCGTAGAGCTAAACGAGTTTGGGGAAATTCCCGTCAAACCGGACATGTCCACGATGTTCCTCGGGCTGTTCGCAGCCGGCGACGTGACCGACTCCAAGGATAAGCAGATCGCAATAGCTGTCGGTCAGGGGGCGCAGGCGGCACTATCCGCTTACGAGTATCTCTACTCGAGGGGACTGACGAAGAACAAGAGCGAGATTCGGGAACGATGGCAATGAGTGCCAGTGGCGCTTGATCGTCTCCAAGCGAAACTGATGGCGATTAGTACGCGCGATAAAAGGTAATACTATTTAACTCTCCCCACACCTCACATCAGCGAAACGCGCTGGGACCGCCATGAAGTTCAGTAAGCTGCCCATAAGTAAGGAGCTCAAGAAGGGGCTCAAAGAGATCGGTTTCGACGACATGTTTTCCATCCAGGAGAAGGCCATACCCCCGATGCTGGAGGGGAAGGATGTCATAGGGCAAGCCAAGACGGGCACAGGGAAGACAGCGGCATTCGGCTTGCCGATGATCCAGCTCCTTGACCCCTCCAAGGCCACAGTGCAAGGTCTCATCCTCGCCCCGACCCGGGAACTCGCCCAGCAGATAACGGAGGACCTCAACGACTTCGCGAAGTACACAAAGATTAGGGCGGTGGCCGTCTACGGCGGCGTATCCATCGACAGGCAGTTCATAGAGCTGAAGAGGGGACCCGCCATCGTCGTCGGGACACCCGGCAGGATAATCGACCACCTCGACCGCGGCACACTCAACCTACGTGACGTAAAGATGCTGGTCCTCGACGAGGCCGACAGCATGCTCGACATGGGCTTCGTTGAAGACATCGAGTACATCCTCAAGCGGACCCCGAATGAGAAGCAGGTGAGCCTGTGGAGCGCCACCATAGATGACCGAACCATGAATATCAGCAGCCGATACATGCGGGACGCAGAGTTCGTAAACGTCAGCAGGGACGAAATAGGTCTTACAACCATAAAGCAGCACTACATCCTCGTCAACGAGCATGAGAAAGATGAGACGCTCAAGCGCATCGTAGACTTCTACAAGATCGATCGCTGCATAATCTTCTGCAGGATGAAGATCGGTGTAGACGACCTTTATGCTGTGCTCAGCAGGGCGGGGTATAGCGTCGAGGCTATACACGGTAACTTCACACAGGCTAGGCGCCAGCAGGTCCTCGACGGCTTCAAGCAGGGCAAGTTCAGTATCATGATCGCGACCGAGCTTGCCGCTAGGGGCCTCGACATCGATGACGTCCCGTGGATAATCAACTACGACATACCGATGGATCCCAACATGTACTTCCATCGCGTGGGCAGGACCGCGAGGGCGGGGAAGCCTGGAAACGCAATAACCCTGGTCACCCCCGACGAGGAGATTGAACTCGAACGCATCAAGGCCATGACGAAGATCCCAATAAACAAGCTCACGCTACCCCCAGCCTTCTTATTTTAAGAACAGAATTTGTTCGCAACATCTCGAAGCGGGACAAGACTCAAACTGTAAAACTAAAATCGGTTCTTGAGAGGGACACTAGATTTATCATCCGTCTGAGCGAAGACCACCATACTTGTTAGGTGGTAGTTCCCTCTGTCTTTGGTTTTTGGTCCGCGCCCTCAGGTTTTGGTAGCTGATTTATCCCGTAGATTCCGTACATCGACATCTGCCCACCCGGGCCGGCCGTCGGTATGTTTGAGGGGATGAGTATCATGAGGTTCTTCCCCTGGAGTCCAAGCTCGTAGACGATGTTCATCCATCTCAGCTCGAAAGCTCTATCGTTGTCTTTGTACATGTTGGCCGCCTGAACCATTTTTTCCGCCGACTCGTATTCTGCGAGTGAGAGTGTGACCCTTGCCCGCCTTTCCCTCTCTGCTTGAGCTTGACGTGACATAGCGTCCTGAAGTGCTTGGGGTATGCCCACGTCTCGGATCTCCACCGATGTGACCTTGATTCCCCATTGCTCGGTTTTGCTGTCTATGATACCCCGGGCGATGTTTCCTACCCTCTCACGCTCTGTGAGGAGCTCATCAAATGACGCTTGACCAATTACCTCCCTGAGGGTGGTCTGAGCAGCAAGCTGAGTAGCTTGGTTGAAGTCGTTCACATTTAAAATCACCTTCTGGAGGTCCACTGGCTGGAAGTACATCACGGAGTCAACAGCCACAGGAATGTTGTCCTTCGTCAAACTCTGCTCCGTTTTAAAGGAGACGACCTGCAGCCGGGTCGATATCACGAACGGAACGTTCCCAATGAAGGGTGGAACGTAGATAATCCCCGGTCCCTTCAGTCCCCTGTACCTACCGAGCATAAGGAGGGGCGCCCTCTCCCACTCCTTGAGGATCTTTATCCCGCTTACGAGAATAGCTATCACAACTATTGCGATAAAGGCTTCGATGCCTACTGTAACTAGATCTGCCATCTCTGATTCACCACTATTTTAATGGGGAAAGATTGTATTTAACTTAGTCAAAAAGAAAAACTAGCTCTCTTCCCTCTCGACGATTAATACTAGTCCATCTAGTCTCTTTACCTTGATTTTATCGTCTTTAACGATGTTGCCCGAAGCGGACTTTGCCCTCCATACTACTCCTCCAGCCCTCACTTCCCCATTAGGTGTCAGATCTGTTACCGCGAAGCCGATTTCACCGATGAGCGACTCTGGACCGGTAATCTTCGGCTTTTGCCTGATGGGACCAATCACCCATCTAAAGTAGAGCCCGAGAAGTATACCAACGGCTACTAGAGCAAATAGCACCAGTTCAGAAGAGATGGTAATCGGGGAGGGCGAGTAACTCAATCCGTTCGCTAAGTAGAATATCCCAAACGCTCCTAATATTACTCCAGCCATCATCGAAAAGCCGTGGCCGAGCTTCAGCTCGAGGAAGATTAGAACCGCCGCGATGGCGATGATGAAGAATCCGAGCAGCGAGGCGTCTATCACCTCCGCGCCGATTAATCCAGCGACTATGGATATTGACCCAACGACGGTGAGTAGTATGCTCCCGTGCTGTATGTCCAGCACGATCGCTATAACACCGATCAGAATCAGTATGCCGTCCAGAATCGGGTTACTCAGCGCGCTGATGAACTGCTCGTAGATGTTCTCGTTCAAGGGGATCTGGGCTTGTCCCGTTAAGCCGAGATCGATTATGGCCTCATTGAGGGAATTAGCCTGGCCATTTATTATGTGGTACGTGAGGGCTTCGTCTGTGGAATAGGCAACATCGTTTTGCACCATGTTATATGCAGCCGTTGAGTTACGCCCCCACTTCTGGGCGAGGCCAACCAAGAGGCTGAGCATGGCTGCCTGGGTGTGTTCCTGCTCAAGGGGATCCGCGCCAACTACTATCGGCTTACTCGGGCCGATCTCGGAGCCCCCACCCATTATTATCTTGTTGCAGGCGAACCCGATGAAGCTCCCAGCAGAGGCCGCAAGGGAGTTCGGCGGAACGTAGGCGTAGGTCGGTATCCCACTCGCGTTGGCGTCGGCGATCGAAGAGACGATCGAGGTCATGTCGTTCAGAAGCCCCCCGGGTGTGTTCATCGAAATGATTATGGCCGAGGCCTTCTGAGCGATCGCCAGACCGACTGCCCTCTTCACGAAGAGCGATGAACCAGGGTCAACCTGAACATTGAAGTTGACGATGATCACGGGGCCTGATGCGTCGTTGGCGGCATTAACTACTTTAGGTGGCAAATAGGCGCCTGAAAGTGCTAGCAGTAGAATTAGTAGTAGCATTTTGCATTTGGAACAGATTTGGTTGATCGTCCTGCTTTCCCTCTACAATTTGAACTACTCACACCTAAAATTAAACACTTAGGCGTCAAAATTCCTCCTGAGAGGCCCTTTGTGTTGAGCCAGCCTGGCCCGTCGACTCGATTTCCCTTGTTTATAATAAACTCATAAAAATAGTAGACCGTGGAGAGAAAGAAGGCGATAACCTCTTCATCCTGAGCCTCGTGACATTCATGAGCACTCTAGATGATTGTCTATCGTTGGGTTTGTGGCGTTGAATTTTAAATTCTCAAGGCTTTTTTTAGTTAAATTGTGTTAAACCGCTAAACCTACAATTAATAGGACTGGAGCCCAGTAGTTCAGTCGATGTTACTTGGCTGAAGCCTTTTTCGCGAGGCAGCTTACACCCGAGGAGATCGAGAAACACATTCAAGGCTTTCCCTCTTGGCTTGAGATCGATCTCGACGCAATTTCACATAACCTCGAGCAAGTTAGGGAGAGGGTCCACGTCGAAGTTATCCCCTGTGTAAAGACGAACGCCTATGGTCACGGGTTAGTCCCCGTAGTTGCACATATGATGAGGAGGGGCGTCAAACAATTCCTCGTCGCCAAGTTGTGGGAAGCTGAGCAAATTAGGGATGCGCGCCTTGAATGCGGCGTGGTGAGCATGGACCCCCTGTTCTCAGACGAGCATTTTGAGACTGTTGTTTCCAAGGGGATTACACAGACTGTCTATCAAAAGAGTACTGCGGACAGGCTGAACTCCGCGGCTAACAGGCTCGGAAAAAAGGCGCAGATCTGGGTAAAAATCGACACTGGACTCGGCAGGGTCGGTGTGAGGTGGAGCGAAGCGGTTGAACTCGTTCAATATGTTTCATCTCTCCCCAACCTCGAAATAACTGGTCTATTCTCCACCATGTCGGAGGACGCGGAGCTTGACAGGATTCAGGTTGATAGAATGGTCGGTGTCAGTGACGAGCTGGATCGCTTGGGGATAAAGTATGGAATTCGAAGTATGGCGAGTGGTAACGCGGTTTTTCACCGCCCCTTCACGTTCTTAGACGCGGTGCGACCGGGCTTAATGCTCTACGGTTTCTACCCGGACCCCGAGGACAGGGAGAGTGGTCTTGACCTTAGGCAAGCGATTTCCTTCAAGGCTCGGGTCGAGCAGGTTAAGTGGGTTGAGGCGGGTGAATCCCTTACCTATAGTCGGAGATTCACTGCTTCTAAGAGGATGAAGGTTGGGACGGTTCACATAGGTTACTCCGACGGTTACCCGAGGGGTTTGACTAAGAAGGGCTTGGTAAAGGTAGATGGAAAGATTAAGGCTGTTCTGGGAACGGTTTCGGTTAACCACTTCCTCGTCGACCTCGATGGGACCGACGTAGATGTGGGTGGAGTTGTAGAGGCAATCGGTAGGGATGGCGAAAACAACGCTCACAACGTTGCCGAACTAGCGGACATCATGACCTATTCCCTCATGGTTGGGCTGCATCCGCTGTTACCGAGGGTCTATTTCGAGAAGGGGAAACCCGTAGCAGTGAGTGAACCAAGGCTCGTCGAGCGATGATCAGGATTTAAATTTGTGCAGCGTGTATGGGTCAGAAGGGCCGGGGTAGCATAGCTTGGCTAATGCGCTGGACTCATGATCCAGAGGTTATAGGCACCAGTGCCTTAGCCGGATAGAGACCATGGGTTCAATTCCCATTCCCGGCACCACCTACACAAGTTCTCATCTGACTGAAGTAGCTACTTTATTTTCGAATTTTTGGACGATGTATTCCGGTTTAGATTGTTCTTTGTCCTGCCACTTGGCCTGGCTG
Source organism: Candidatus Bathyarchaeota archaeon (assembly GCA_963820555.1). Classification (GTDB taxonomy): domain Archaea; phylum Thermoproteota; class Bathyarchaeia; order TCS64; family TCS64; genus UBA8941. The sequence continues at coordinate 5,076 of CAWGAT010000031.1, read as the reverse complement.
CAGCCATTGGCTTCGTGAAAGTCCTGGGGAGGTAAAAACAGTGAAAATAAATTATGTGATCACTTCGTTTGTTCTCCTATTCTTCACAGTATAGTTGCTGAGATCAATGGCTAACTTGATCTGATTATGCAATTTCAATATGTCACGCGTTCGAGCTGTCTTCAGATCGTGCTAGTACGTATCGCGCTTGGTAGATGTCTCTCGAGCCATAGTAAATCCCCATAAATGAAGGTCTAACAGATTTTGCCTCAACCTCGTTAAACCCAGCTTCCTTTAGGAGCTTCTGAAGGTCCTCGACGACGACAAATTCCTTAGGCTCTCGGACGTGAAGAACGCCCCCATCCTTAAGCCATTTGGCTAGGGCTTCGATAATCGGTTTCCTATCCTGAGCCAGTACGTCGTGCAGGACAAACTGAATCACCGCGACATCATAGGGTTCAGCTGGCTCGGGTATTTTCCTAATTTCATCGAGTACAAAATCCACGTTATTGAAACGCGAGAGCCTCCTCCTAGCGTTACCCATTGCGTGGGCATCTATATCGATGCATGTGAGATGCCCGTTAGGTACGAGGGGTGCCAAGTACTGTGATAGGCGCCCATCTCCACAACCGAATTCAATGACACGCTCATGGCCCTTTAACCCCATTAACCCTGCGTATCGTCTGTTGAAAACATCCCGAGTGATCAACGGTGAAAGAGAGTAAATCAGTCCTATGATTGGAACAATGCCGAGAACTACCCAGAACCACCCGTGTTGGAAGTGTCCCATTCCATACATACTATAATAGCCGACAAAGGCGCCACCCCAAAAAATTGGGCTACTTAGAATCGCCGCAGTCAGGGAAAGGGTAAATCTAACAATTCTGTTAATTGTCAGGTTCCCCTCCACCATATAAAATCAAATCATCGACTACAATGCTGGGATAAAAAGTCTCTTCCAGGGCTTCATTTTCGATAAGATGGGCTATCGTCTCTTCATGAAATTTCGAATGAGAACAAGTGGCATCACTCACATCAAGGCCTAAACTGATCAGAGAATAATTCTTCCAAACACGATGGTGCGTATTTCTTTGAACGAAATACGGCAGTTACTCAGACATTAGGTTGAGGGTCTTCCCATTGGTGCTATGAACCGCTTGTTGATCTCCGTCCAGCTCTGCGGCGGTAGAGTGACGTCGATGGCGCCCACGGGGCACTCAAATTCGCATATTCCGCAGTGCCAGCACTCCTTGGGACGCGACATGACCGGCTTACCCTTCGTCTCGTCCCATGTGTAGCAGTCGCAGGGGCACTCACGGTAGCAGGCTCCACAGCCGGTGCACTTCGCGTAGTCGATTTTCGGCGGCATCCTTCATCCCTTCCTCCGAGCTATCTCCTCCTCGATGACCTTCCTTACTTCCTCCTTTATTCTCGGAACCTCTCTGGTTGACAGAGTCATCTCCTCACCCCTCTTCTTGACTACGATCCACTTCCTCCAGGTCGGATCCCTCTCAGGATAGTCTAGTCTGATGTGATGCATCATCCCCATACGCGCGAATCTGGTCTCCTTCCGCGCGAGTGAGGCTCGGATATGCATCTCGGAGACGTCGAAGAGGTTCCTCACCTCCATGCAGCGCACCAAGCCGTGTGCGTCGGTGGCTCCCAACTCGGGGAGGTAGATTCTCTTCAGGTTGAGGAGGAGGTCAAGCCCCTTCAGCATCATCCCCTCGCTCTTGTAGTAGCCCACGTAGTCTGTCTTCAGGCCTCTGACGGCCTCCTCGAGGTCGATTGGGTCGCCGCCGCCGTCTTTGCCGAGTGGGGCTTTCACTAGTCCCTCGATGTCTGAGGCCTTTTCACTGTCTAGCTCTGGCTCACTCGCCTTATGCGAGTATGCTGCGGCTGATAATCCCGCTCGGTAGCCTGTCAGCGTTGCCCCTGCCAGACTACCCTCACCCGCCATCGTGTCCCCTCCTGCGAATAGCCCGGGCAGCGATGTGGCTCCGTTCTCGTCGGATAAGACGGAGACGTATAGCCCTGCGGGGACCAACTGGATCGGTACAGGATCTCTCCTGATGTTGAGGCCCCTTTGTTTGAACCATTTACGGGTTATGGGGTACTCGTGGTCGAGGTTACGCTCCAGCACCTTGAACTCGTCCTCGGGCATCTCACTGCAGTCGAAGTAGAGGGGGCCCCGCCCCTCAGCGACCTCCTTCGCCATGAGGAAGACCCGCTTATCGTTGTCCTCCCTCGTCTTTATGATCCTCTCGCCCAGGCGGTTCTTCAGAATAGGCATCTTGTCGAAGGGGTGAAGTCCGAACACGCCTCCACCCTCCCTGCAGCTCGCGTAGTCGAGGAAGCCGAACTCGGCGTTGATGAGCTCCGCGCCGGCCCTGTAAGCCATGGCCTGCCCGTCGCCGATGTTGTTGGGGCAGTGCCACGTCATGAAGAGACTCTCAGGCGTCTCAATGAACTGCCGGGCGGCGATGCCTGATGTGAGTACCGTTGCCTTGGCGAGGAACGCGGTGATCTCCCCTGTCCTTGTGTTGAGCCCGTAGGCGCCAACGACCCGTCCCCCCTCGGTGATCAGGTCGACACCCATCGTCCTCTCGACTACGGTGACGTTTGGTATCCCACGTATGCCCTCGCCAAACTTTACCTTGAGATTCACGCCTCTGACGTTCAATGTGAAGAAGAATCTCTCGGGTATGAAGGTCACTCTGTATCCGCCGTCGTCCTCACGGATCTTGGGCTCGAAGCTCTCCCAGTCCAGTAGCCTGTCGTAGCTGTCCCTCGCGTTGTAGAGTTCTATGTTTGGGTCGACGAGGCTGCTGAAGCTGGCGACGTTCCCGGTGACCTCGTCGCTGCGTATTCGTTCAAAGGCGTCCTCTAGGCTCGGGGCACCTGGGATGGGTCCACCTATGCCCAGCATTATCTGATCCATTCCTGGGCCTACGGCGCCGCCTCTCCTCACGGTGCTTTTCTCGAGCAGAGTCACGGTCCTCACGGTCTTGCTTGCGGACAGAGCCGCGAAGCACCCTGCGATGCCCCCTCCCACGATCAAGACGTCAGACCTTGCAGCCTTCATCAAGAAATCAATGGAATCCTCGCTTGACGATCACTTAACTTTTTAGCGAGAGATGAATAGGCGAAATTCGCTGTAACATAGGCTCGCGAAACCATCTGTGTTTCTGGATGCATTTATACTAAAGTTAGCGGATCAAGAAGAGTTTCACAAACATGGGCGATTCTATTACCTCGCGGAGTAGAAATTATCCCTGGATCTGCCCTCTCTCCTAGATTTTTTAGCGACGTATCCTTCAGTTACAAGGTTGTCAAGGGCTTTACGAGCCAGCTGGACGCTGGCGGAATTGCCATTGGTTTTTCCCATGGATAGACGGGGGCTAGCATTTGCGTCGTAGTTCGCTACCTGATAAGCTGTGAACGAAGCGCCACGATTTTCCCTTAGCTGAGTGAGAATTCTCCACTCGAAGGTATTCATCGGATCGATCAACTATTTACTATTCGTTTTTCATTAATACGTGTAATGGAGTATAAAATAGTATTATGCTACGCGTGGTTCACCACAAATATCGTCCAGATTACGTTATCCGCCTAATAAATGACGCTTAAAACCTATTTCTCGGAGTCAATAGTTGACCAATCAAAGCCGCAATTAGGAGATTGCACTATAAGAGTCGAGGTGAGGGTATCTGTAGATTTTTTCAGTCGTGTGCGATTTCTCAGACGTTTAGTCCTTACTTTCAGTCAGCAAGGCTCTTAAACTCAGAGGAGTAGCGAGTTTTATTCGGGGGTGGAAATAGATCAGGGCTATTGGCAACTTCGAACTTCCGCGCACCTTGTTTACGTCTTTGGGGTCGAAGAGACCCCCAATTTTATATAGAATAGTCAAGTTGTATGGCGTATCTTAGCCCTCCGATGGATAGTCTCTGATAAGCACTTATATTGGGTGGATCATAGATTTTTTATACAGTTTGATGCTCCGTAATGGTCAATTATCACTAAATATAATTTCTAAATGAAAAAAAGGATGAAGACTGCCCAAGAACAAACGCTGCGGTGCTTATCCTGCGGTGGCCCATTGAACCGCATCGATGGCTCTGAGAGCTTGGAGTGTCCTAAATGTGGTGAGGTCTTCGACCTCAGGGTTTTGTCGAGCATGGAGCTTGATTTTGATGAGTTCGATCGAATGCTGCTCAGTGCTCTGAGGAAGAGGCGGGTAAGCAAGAGACGTGGCCTGCATCGATAAAATTAATGAAGGATTTGGGCGTGCGCGAATCTTTTTCCATGTTAGCGAGTGCCACTTATTGCCTGATATTCATCTTAAATTACGATAGCAAAAAAGCCGCGCCATTTTTTTATGTCTATTAGGCTAGTATGGTTATAAAGTCATTCAAAGACTGTGTTGATGAAGCCTAGGCTTCCGAGGTGTTTCTCATCATTAGTATATGCCTCGGTTATGCCGAGTCGCTCCATTATGGCGACGTTCACGGCGTCGTTGAAGTCGAGGCGATGGGTTGCCATGAAGTTTGCTCCTACTATGAGGTCGTCGGTGTCGAAGGGTTCGATGTGAAGGGTGGAGTAGGAGAGCATCTTCTCGAGGGTGGGTTTGATGTCTCCCTGTCGGCCCATGGCTTCGAAGACCCAGGCGACCTCGCAGAGTACGAGTGTGGTGGCTGTTGCTTCTTCGCCCTCCTCGATTCTTTTGAGGATGTTATTGGAGGTGGGTCCGAATTGGGGATGGTTTGTTGCTACGTATATGAAGATGTTCGAGTCTACGAACCTCATGTTTCTAGCCTCTTGAGGGTCCTCTCACGGGCGTGTCTGCGGGCGAGTTCCTTGGGTTCGTCGATGGGCTCTTCGAGGGGTAAGCTTCCTGCGAGGGAGGCGGTTGGTTCGCTGTATCTCTTTATGGGTATGAGGATGATCTCACCGTTTCTCTCTCTGATGATGACTCGTGTTTTTTCTTCTATCTCGTTTCTTTCTCGGAGATCTTTAGGTAAGACTATGCGGCCTTCCTTGCCTACTTCGACGTACATGGTGTCTCTGGTAGATTATTTGTTTTTTGTCGTTAATAAG
>CAWGAT010000030.1:0-68931 GCA_963820555.1 Candidatus Bathyarchaeota archaeon | reverse complement strand
AAATTTTCGTTGTGGTTCTTTATGTCACCCAGCAACTTTTTTGTCGACCCATGCTTCAGTTCGCGCATGGTTTGAGTGCTTAGCTCTTCTGCATAGCACTCATATTCCATGAAGGCTGGAAACTCAAATCCTTCAGGAAGGATTTGAGTGTACTTTTGTTGCAGTTCCTCTTTGGAGAAGACATCAAAGTATTCTCCTTCTTAAAAACTCCTTTCTCCGAGTTTTCTTCCATGCTGGACTATAAGCCCTTTGGAAGACTTCGGAGTGATGGTACATTGTTGTAACCATTCTCCTACCTGCGAGATTTTGGAATTTGCACACGTTTTGTTCCCATGCGAAAACTCCAAATTCTTTTTCGAACATACTTAACTGCTCAGGATTCACATCCCATTGCAGTTTTTGTGTTTCTTCTTCCGTGAAGGAGTTAAAACTTGAAAATATTTCCCGCCTCACTAAAAGTACTGAACTTCCAAACGACCTTCGTGAAATTTCCACCTTCTCTGGTGAATTTTTCAAGAAGTATTCTTTTTTTACTACTTTACCTTTCACCGCTGTATGCATTCCCTTTCTTAGCTCAGCGGAGACATCCTCAGTTATTTGTCCTGTTTTTAGTAGAGTTTTCAACTCTACTAAAAACTTTTCTGGTTCATTTCTCCAATTGTAAAGGAGAAATATTGCTTTCTCCTTCCTTACAACAATCGGAGCTCCATGGCATAGTTCGCCATGTGAAAATACGGGTACCATTATATCATACTCATCTAGCTGAGTGGGATAAACATACGAATTATCCACTCGGTATTGCCCTACCTTGATCAGGTAGTAGGGTTGGGTTAAGATAACCCGCACCGTTTTGATTTGAACATGAGGTATAATACCCTTTCCCTCCATTAGATAGATTCATTTGATCACGATCATTTTTGTAATCAAATACACATCCTGACTTGAAATCCAGGTATGTGTGACTATACACATCCCCATATTTCATGTCGCTCCAAGCGATGTTTCTGTAATTTTTGCTATCATTTATTCTGTTCATTTTTTTTTTATAGCTACCAACTTAAACCTGCCTCACCAGATTTTCGTTCCCACACATTCTTACTGCTACAATACAGTGTGAGTTACCCATAAGGGTAAAAATAGCATCCTCCTCTTTTTTATTTTTTTCTTTTATTTAAACGTCTTGCTTTTGTGAGGCTTCCTTTCCATGGTTTGCTCTAAACCACAGCTTGGTTCCTTAGTTCTGATTGCTCACGAAACTTTACCACCAATGGGTGAGGGATGTTGCAAATCCTCTAGTAATAAAGGCCAAAGAAAAGGACTCCCTCATAATGTTATATAAAACAACTCTACAGAATCAAATCTCTGTAAAAATCATTCGATAATCAAATAAGGAAAATCCTTCTCATAATATTTTTTTTAAAAAGAATACCTTAATCTGCTCATGCAAACACATCCTTGCAGATTTAATCCGCAAAATATTTATTTGTCCAGATTAGAGTACCCTCTAATCTCTAATGTAAAATTAAAGATTATATTTATTGTATCACATATTTTGGCAAACGTATACTATTCAGAATGTTCAAATACGCTCGCCTAATATCATGGGGACATATTATTATATCTATACTCTATATTTCTCATTATTGCTAGAGATTAGTTATGTTTATGCACTACCCATAATTGAGAAACAATCAGAATATTGGCTGAAATTTTATATTTGTCAGGAACTATAAAAAGCGTTTATTATGAGTACTTTAAATCTAATCGCTAATATTTAGGGTGTGTATTGTATTTGTCAATCCAAAAGTGTACCAAAATTTAATCGAAAAGTGTACCACTAAAAATAACCATAAATTCAAAACTATATAAATTGACATTGTTTTTGTGGATTTATTTCCAGTAAATTTTACATACAAAAAGCACATGAATTGCTGCTAATTTGTTGATATGAATTATTACAGACAGATTAGAATGGTAGTCAAAGTTGTGAGTTCGATTTTTGTTTTTATTTAAAGCAAATTATCCTTTCGTCTAAATCTTCATGTTATTACGTACAACAATATCTAATTTTGCTTCTTAATAAAAATCATGATATTCCTTAGATAAATGATAAAGTGCTGTTGCAACGGTAATTCCATCGATTTTTCCCAAAGAAGATATTAATTTTTCAGTATTCCAAAATTTATCTTCAAGACTGACAGATGACATCCAGTTCCAAAATCGGGTGCACATGCAAAACCACCTCGCGAGGTTTTTCCAAATAACAACATAATACTAGAACGACTTTCTATAAAAATTTCACAATGACTTCCGTAATTTATCAGTTTTTTAATTGTTCCTTTCCACTTTTTCGTTTGGTTTTCAGTCTTAATTTCACAATCAAATGTCATGTTTTTCAGCTCCTCAATTTTTATTTAATTACAATCAGCAACTTTGTTGCAATTGTTTTACAACAAAGTTGTGATTATTAACTTTTCAAGGTTAATTCTTTCAACTAATAAAGCGTATTTATTGATTATCAACCTCCTCAAGCCACTTTTTAGTTTCTTTAAGTCTATACGAATTACCGTTCATATTTACAAGGTATGATTTATGCGTTAATCTATCGACCATTGCAGCAGTCATGATAGGGTCATGAAATATTTCATTCCACCTTTCAAATTCTAAATTTGTTGTAATTATTGTGGATTTTCGTCCTGCCTTTAAACAAAGATTTGTAAATAATAGTTCAGCACCTTCTTTATCAAAAGAAATATATCCTAATTCATCTGCGATAACGAGATAATATTTTTGAAACCTATTTGCAAAAGCAGTTAGAGTTCTTTGAATAAGGGAAATATGTGTGAACACAATAAAAAAAGCCGCTTATTTTGTTCACATACTTTCCTCAAAGTACAAGACCGCGGACTTTATGGGGAATATATTAGTTATGGTTTTTAAACTTGATTTACAAGGGTAATTTGTATTATTTCCCATTCTAAATTTCGTTACAATATGTGTAAATTTTTATATTTAATCCCAATATATTTTTAATTATCAATTTACAACTATAATATTTATGTTGCACAAATTATTTTTTGGGGTTTAACAACATTTACTAAATGAAAATTATTCCGATTGCATGCAGGACAAATATTAAAGTTGCCTTTTGTAATTTTCTCTAATATCTTTTCTGCTATTATTTCAATGTTTCTAGTAAATTTGGTAATTTTTTGACACAATATTAATTTTGTATTTTTATTTCTATTACTATGAATACCGATATATCTAATTTTTTGAAATCCTGTTGGTAAGACATGTTGCAAAAAGCTTGCTATAAATTCATATGCAGTAATTGTCATGGGTGATAGTTGGTATAGTGCCAACAAATTAATTACGGCTTGTAAAAGGAGAAAATTTCAGTATATTGGAGCATTTAAAACTAATCGAGTAATATATCCTTCTGATAAAAGAATGGGTTGGATTATTCAGATACGCAAAAACTCTTACTAAAGAAGATGTTCACCTTGTTACAGCGGGCAAAAAAAGTATTGGGTGTATCGTTACGAAGGTAATCTTAATGGCTTATCTAATGGTATAGTTCTTCTAAGTTCGCAGAAGATGCTTTATTTAATGAAAAAGCTTTGCGTGCTTTTTATAGTTCAGGCAATCTTTCTACTGCAGAAATTCTTAGAACGTATACAGAAAGGTGGACTATAGAAGTATTTTTTAGAGATACTAAAATGCAATTTAAGCTTAATAAATATCAAATTCGTATTGAAAAAGGAGTTAGTCGCTTTATGCTTTTGCTTTCTTTAGCTTATGTTTTTTGCATCTGTTTTGTTGGTCCACGGAAGAAGATAAATTAGGTGCTAAAGAAGCTAAAGCTAGAAAAGAAATTGAACGCAATTTCATTGCAAAAGTATATAATCTGGCTAATAGTGGAGCACCTCTTGAAAAGGTCTATTCTATGCTAAATGCAAGTTAATGGTATATATATAGTTAACTTTTATCCATTTATATAATTCTACACCAATATTTCAAATTATTACTAGAGGTATTATTTGTGATAATATTCATTAAATAACAAATAGCACAATATATGTAATAATATAATTATATACATATTTTACTTGATTTTAAACGTATTACAAGTAATGCCAAATACAAATTATTGGTATTTGTTGGATCGAATTTTGCACATTTATAGTTTCAACGAGACATGAACCATCTCCAACTTACCAATTTTTTAAAAATAAAGAAAGAACAAAATCAATATTGAAATTTCTGTCAGAACGCTATATGTATCTTTCAGAACGCCGAGGACGGCGTTCCCTATATCAATTCCACCTATTATATATTTGTTTTCCGTTTTTACAATCGGTGGTCATTCATTAATCTGTGGAATCTGTGGTTCCAACAATATTCTAATTATCCACGAATTATTTCTTAAGGTAAAATAAAAAAAGTGTCCAGATGGACACTTTTAAAGATTTAGCAAACTATCGATTTTACCTTGGTCAAAGCCAACAATAATACTGTCATTTATCTCGATTACAGGCACGCCACGTTGACCGGATTTCTTGACCATTTCTGTAGCGGCATTTCTATCCACGGAAACATCTATATCATCAAAATTTACATTCTTTGATGATAAATAATTTTTAGCTACTGTACACCATGGACATGATGGGGTTGAATAAACTTTTACTGTCATTGTAATTCCTCCTTTTTTTTGTTTTTTATATATTCAATGATATTTTGCCCGGCGATTGCTCCCTGACCAACTGCTACGGATATTTGTTTAAATCCTCCGGTACAATCTCCTGCAGCAAAAACACCATCAATATTTGTTTTGTGATTTGCATCAACTTTAATTGAGTTATTATTAACTAAAACGCCTAGTTTTAATGCAAGATCTGAGATTGATGTAGTGCCGTTTGCTATAAACATGCCATCAATTGATTCTAGGCTTCCGTCGGAGAATTGAACAGAATTTAAAAATTCATCTCCACAAAAATCACTAATTGCATTATTTACTATTCTAAACTTACTATTCTCATTTTTAAAGTTAAATGGTTTATTATTTGTAAAAATAGTTATGTCTTTTGTATAATCAAGTAAACTATTCGCTTCATGAATTGCTAAATCATTATTGCCAAGGATTCCAATCTTGGAATCTCTGTAAAAATAACCATCACACGACACACAATAATGAATACCTTTGCCTTCAAACTTTTCAATGCCAGAAATATTTGGTTTCGAAGGTGGCGAACCTGTTGTAAAAATAACTGAAGCAGATAAATATTCTGAAGTTTCAGTTTTGACTATGAACAAATCTTTTTTTTCAATGGAAATAACATTTTCAATAATAATATCTATTCCAAGCATTTTTGCTTGCGATTCTCCTGCTTCTAAGAGTGCTTTGCCCAGAAATGCCAGCTGGAAATCCGAAGTAATTATCAATTTTGTGAGATTTCTCTAAAACGCTTTCTTTTCCAATGATTAGTGTTTGTAATCCTGCTCTTTTAGTATAGAGTGCAGTCGAAATACCTGCAGGTCCCTTGCCTATTATTATAACCTGATACATGCCTAGCAACCTCCTATCCTTTCTCAACTAATTTTATTATATACCTACCGGGGGTATATAAGCAATGAGAATAGTGAATATTATAAATATGGTAAAGTATGCTTTATATTGTTTCCAATGTGATAGTTATTAACACTATAATAAAACAATATAGCATTAGGTCAATTGAACCGGGGTGGTTATAATAAAAAAATAGTCAAAAAATTATTAAATATTTTAAAAAAACTCTTAAATTTTTTTAAGGTATATGATATTATATATTGAGAACATTTCAATTCTATATTCAAAAACTCACAATTTACAATTTAAAAAGGGGGCAGGACCAATGTTGGATACATTTCTAAATCTAAAGTTCAAGTACAAGATTATTTTGGTATTTGGTTTGCTATTTTTTATGGTTTCACTAATTACTCAGTGGTTAGTTATGGGAAATATCAAAGGAATGATTGAAAACGAGTATGAAATTCAAGTGGAGAGATATGCACAGATAACCCGAGGAGAATTTAATGCAAAATATGGTAATGATAAAGATCAACCATGGAGATTAGAGGTTAAAACAAATGCAAAGGGAGAAAAAGTAGAAACTCTGTTTAAAGGAAAAGAACCAATTACTAACGAATTTAACGTAGATCAATTTTCGTTCAAACAAATAAAAATGACTATATTTAAACGTACAATGAGAGAAGCGACAAATGTTATTAAAAAAGGTACAAAAGATACAAAGGCAGTCAATACCGCAGCTGCTGCTAATGTTATCGAAACTGTAATGAATAAAGGTGTTTATGCTAAAGAAGCAGATGTACAAGGTGTTGCATGCATGACAAGATACGAACCATTATTAGATAAGAATGGAAACGTTATTGGTATGTGGTTCGTGGGATTTGATAGAACCGATATGGTGAGCCTCGACTTGGACGGTCGCGGAGCCCACCTTCATCCCCTTTACGGGTTCTGAGGTCGCCTGGCTACTGAAGCAGCCGGGTGTGGAGGTGGTGTCGATGAAGGTCGAGAACACACCCCAGCAGAACCCCATCGCATCCATCGCGAGGAACAGGATCTACTCTGTCATTGGTGTGGACGCGGGGAACGAGACGCAGATCCTCCCGATCGCGTCTACGCTGGCCTCGGGGAGGCTGCCCGGCCCTGGGGAGGTGGCACTGAGCATCGTCCTCGCCGATCGGTTGAGCCTCAAGCTCGGTGATAGCGTCAAGCTGAGGGACCAGACGCTGACCCTAGTCGGGCTCCTGAACGACTCCGCCTTCGCGGCTCTCACTGACCTCGACGGTGGCAACTATATACCTGACAAGTGGGTGAACCTGAGCCCGCCGGGGGACCCCCCGTACTGGGAGAGGCAGTCGACCCTCCCCTCTGAGGCGGCCCTCCTCGACGCCTCGACGGCGAGCCTCTACCTGTTCCTCGGGACGACGAGGATCGCCCTGAAGGTCGACCCGGCTGGGCAGGACGCCTTCGCGGAGAAGTTGGCGCTGGAGAGGGGCTACGAGACGTGGTCCGCCTCCCCCTCGGGCGTCGCCTACGCTAGCCTAGGCAACTACTTTGAGGGAAAGGGGCTGCCACTCGTGATACCTTGGGCGATAGTAGTGCTGAACGTAGTCGTGACGATGTTGAACTCGCTCTTCGAGAGGAGGCGTGAGATTAGCATACTCTCCTCCGTGGGGCTCAACCCCGCGGAGATTGCATCGATATTCGTCGCCGAGGCCTCGATCACGGGCTTCATAGCAGGTGGCCTTGGCTACCTCGCGGGCCTCGCATTCTATAGGCTCATGCCGTTCCTCGGCCTCGCCCTCGAGGTGCAGCAGAAGGTCTCCTCGGTCTGGACCCTCGCCGCCATCGGCATATCTATCTCGGCCGTACTCGTCGGCGCCTTCGCCGCACTCAGGAGCAGCATCGTGATAACCCCGAGCCTGACCAGAAAGTGGAAGCTCGAAGAGGGGGAGGGGGGACTCGATAAGCCATGGGTCGTCACGGTCCCATTGAAGCTCGAGGCCGCCGAGGTTGAGGGCTTCGTCTCATACCTCGAGGAGAGGCTCCGCAGCCTAGAGAATGACCAGGTCAGGTTGACGACGAGGGTAAAAGTGGAGCCAAGAGGCGACGCGAGGGTCGTCTCATTCATCTACAAGTCCTACCAGTCGACGACGGGGAACTTCTACACGAAGAACTCGGTGTTCGTGGAGCCGGGGGAGGATGGCTACAAGGTAAGGCTGGAGTCCGCTGGTGGGCAGGACTGGGCGCACGAGACGGGGTCGCTCATCCGCCGGATAGCGATGGAGTGGAGCAACAGGCCCCGCTAGCCCCTCTCTATCCTCTCGACCCTACCGTCCCTCATCCAGACAACTCGGTCGGATGCCTTGATCATCTTGAGGTCGTGTGTGGCGGCGACGAGGGTCAGGCCGCGTGTCTTGTTGAGGCCGTGGAGGAGGTCGATGATCTCTGTTCCGGTGTTTAGGTCGAGGTTGCCGGTCGGCTCGTCGGCGAGGATTATTGCGGGGTCGTTGGCCAGGGCGCGGGCGATGGCGACGCGCTGCTGCTGCCCCGCGCTGAGCTGCGTCGGCTTGTGGTTGAGCCTCTCCCCGAGGCCGACACTCTCCAGAAGCTTCTGCGCCTTCCTCAGCCCCTCGTCGCGGGGCGTCCCCGCGAAGACCGTGGGGAGGGCTACGTTCTCCAATGCCGTGAGGACGGTGATGAGGTTGAAGCTCTGGAAGATGTACCCGATCCTGCGGCAGCGGAGCCAAGCGAGTTCGTAGGCGTCGAGTTTGCTTATATCGACGCCGTCGATGAGGATGTTTCCCCCGGTCGGGCGGTCGAGGCCACCGATCATGTTGAAGAGGGTCGTCTTCCCCGAGCCGCTGGGCCCGACGAGGCTCACGTACTCCCCCCTGCCGATGCTGAGGTCGACGCCGTCGAGGGCCTTCACAGTCTCCCCTCCGACCTCGTAGTGCCTCTTCAGCCCCTTGAGTTCGATTACCGTGTCAAAGCTCATACCTTAGTGCCTCCACTGGGTCCAGCCTCGATGCCCTGTAGGCGGGGTAGATTGTCGCGGCGGTGCTCAGGACCACGGCGAGGGCGAGGGACGAGGCGAAGAGGACCACGCTCTGGGTCGCCGGCACCCTCAGGACTATATCGAAGCCAGTCGAGAAGCCCGTCGTGAGGAGCGCGGCGGCGAGGCCCACCACATACCCTATCACCCCGCCGACGATCCCCTGCAGCAGCGCCTCGACTAAGAAGAGGAGGATAATGTGCCTATCAAGCGCGCCGAGGCACTTCATCGTCCCGATCTCCTTCACCCTCTCCTGGACGCTGATGAGCATCGCGTTTGTTATACCGACGACGCTCACGACGAGGGCTATGGCGACGAGCCAGTAGTAGGTGGCCTCGACGCTGAGGCTCCCCCCACCGAGACTTGCGTAAGTCCTGTAGAATGTGTCGGTGAGAAGGAGGCTCGTGTAGAAGCTGAGGCCGAGGGCGATGGAGGCGACGTTGAGGGCGCTGCGGTCGAGGCGTCGTAAGTAGCTGACTGTAGCCGAGCCTGAACGCCTCGGCGTATCCGAGGTGGACGCGCTTATCCCCCGAGGTCATCCCCATTGGATCGCCCCGCTGGGGGTATAAATTGTGCGCGGGCTAGTTGAGGTCGTCCTGCTCCCACTCTTCCTCGCCGTACTCCTCCTCTATCTCCTCGTCGTTCCAGCCGAGGCAGTCATAGCAGAGGCCCTTCTGGGTGTCCCCGCACTCAGAGCAGTACTTAGCACCGCACTCCTTGCAGTCGTGGAACTCCTGCACATCCATGCCGCAGATCTCGCAGAGTGGCATAAGCGATCCCATTTGGAGCCGGAGGCGCGGAGGCTATAAACCTATTGAGCTACCCGGAGGCGATGCGGCGAAGTAGCTCCTCGTCTATGTTGCCCCCGCTGATGACCACGCCAATACATCTACCTTCGAAGCGGTGAGGATCCTCCATGAGGGCGGCGACGCCGACGGCGCCTGACCCCTCGATAACCTCATGGTGGCGGAGGAGCATGAGGCGGAGGGCTTCGACGATTGTGGCCTCCTTGACATCTATCCAGTCGTCGACAAGGCTCTGGCAGATGGAAAATGTTACGCTCCCCTGCTCTATTCCCCCGTGGAGGCCCTCGGCGACTGTGTCGAACATGGGTATGTCTACTATCCTCCCCGCCTTGACGCTCTCATGCATGACGGGGCTGGCCTCGGTCTGGATGCCGATAACATCGGCGCTCGATGCGGTCTTCATGACGGTGGCGATTCCCGAGATGAGGCCGCCCCCGCTCACGGGAACTAGGATGGCGTCGAGAACTGGGCCGTCCTCCACCATCTCAAGCCCCACGGTGCCCTGGCCGGCGATTAGGTCGGGATCGTTGTAGGGGCTGAGGAAGGGCATCCTGCTGTCGCGGCTCATGGACTGGGCTAAACGCTCTGCCTCCATGTACTCGTCCCCATAGACGGTAAGATCCGCGCCGAGGGCCCTGATGGCGTCCCGCTTAACCTTCGGGGTGTTCCCAGGCACGACTATGGCGGCCTTCACGCCCAGCTGCCTCGCCGCGTAGGCGACACCCTGCGCATGGTTCCCAGAAGATGCCGCGACCACGCCCCTGGCCTTCTCCTCGGGGGTGAGGAGGGCAATCCTGTTCGAGGCGCCCCGTATCTTGAATGAGCCGGTGAGCTGTCGGTTCTCGAGCTTGAGCCAGACCTCGCCCCCGGTGAGTCCGCTGAGGAGTGGGGAATACTCGAAGGGGGTCCTCCGGACCCAGCGCCCCATTCGCCTGCGGGCCGCGTAGACGTCGCCTATTGTGACCATCGCTGGATGATGCACTGAAACCATATAATAACCTAGGCACCGACAGCCGCGCGGTATGCTCTCTGCCTCCGGGCGTCCGCATCAGAGAACGAGGGGTCCCCCGACAGGGCCTTGACGACTTCGGCATGCAGTGCATTGAAAGCGCCTTCGTCAGCCGTTGCCGCCACCAGTTCCTCCATGGAGCCGACGAAGTCCCTGAGCAGCGGCTCGAGGGAGACATTTTCCCTTAGGAGGTCCCTGATTAGCGCCGGGCTCTCCCCGGCCACGCTCTGGGCGAGGGTGTACTGGAGGGCGAAAGTAGGACCCGCTATCCTCGACACGAGGGTGAGGTCCTCCCCCGCGAGGATCTGGGCGAGGGTGAGGTTCATAGCATAGGGCAAGGAGAGGACCACGGCCATACAGCGGTCGTGGCGCCCGGCGTCTAGTGTGACAAACTCCGCGCCTGGGAAGAGAAACCTAGCCCGTCTCAGTTCACCCACGGGGTCGGCAACAGGGACCACAGCTACAAACCGGTCATGTAGGGAACCCGTTGAAGGCCCGAACATCGGGTGGACGCAGAGGGGGGTGACGCCGAGGCGGCTCACCTCCAGAAGCGCCGGGTAGCTCCCCGACTTGAGGCTGGCTATCTCGACGAGGACCGCACCCCTCCTCATGTGGGGTGCGACTTCACGGACCACGGTGGGCGTCGCGCTTATTGGCACGGAGACGACGACGAGGTCGAACGCCGCAACGAGCCCCATGGACACGTCCTTCGCGTCTATGGGCTCCACCTCGTAGCCGATGCCTCTGAGGTGGTTGATGAGCCAGCCGCCCATCCTGCCACCGGCGCCGACGACCCCCGCCCTCAATCCTGAGCCCAAACATACCCTCGACGGAGCGTATTTCTGCCTTGAGGACAGGCAACGCTGCCCAGCTAAGCCCTTGGGTAGGAGCCCAGAACCTTCAGGCTCTTTGCGTGTGCTCCCAGCTCTCGGAGGGCGTCGGCGGAGACGGGGTCCTCCCTGTGCCCCTCGAAGTCTATAAAGAAGACGTACTCCCACGGCTTCCCCTGGTAGGGGCGTGACTCTATCTTCGTGAGGTTGAGGCGGCGATCCGCGAGGGCGCTCAGGGCGGCTATGAGCGTTCCAGGCCTGTGGTCGACGGTGAAGGCGATGCTGGTCTTGTCCCTCCCAGTCGGCGGCTCCGCGCCGCGCCCCATGGCGAGAAAGCGCGTGTAGTTCTCCCGGTTCGTTTCTATCCCATCATCGAGGATGTTCATACCGTATATCTCGGCCGCCCGCTTGCTGCCGACAGCCGCGGAGTCGTGTAGCCCCACGTCCCTGATCATCTTCACGGCCCCAGCTGTGTCGTAGTAGTTCACAGGCTCATACCCGTGTGAGGCGAGGTAGGTACGTGTCTGGCCGAGGGCCTGGGGGTGGGAGTAGACCCTCTTGACGTCGCCGGATCCTACGCCAGGGTTTGCTATGAGGCAGTGGACGACTCGAAAGACAGTCTCCCCCAGCACCGTGAGGCTCCTCTCGTTGAGGAGGTCGTAGGTCTGCGTTATACTCCCCTCGATGGTGTTCTCGACTGGGACTAGCCCCACCTCTGCTTCACTCGCCTCGACTGCGTCGAAGACGTCCTCCAGGTAGGGCTTCGGGACGGGCTCCGCAGCATCCCCCCAGCGCTGGATGACGGCGGCCTCACTGTAGGCCCCGGGCATCCCCTGGTAGGCGACCCTCATCGTCTCTCCTCCGCCTCAACGCAGAGGTCGATTATCGCCCTGTAGATCCTCTCGACGCCGTCAGGGTCGAGGCCCCGTCGGGCGGCCTGAGCCCTTGCCTGATCGAGGACGACGCGCTCCCGTGCCGCGTCCACGACCGGCCTCCCATAGCGCCTCTTCACATCCGCGATCGCCTTCGCAACGCCCACGCGCTCCACGAGACTGTCGAGAATCTCCTCGTTGAGTCTGTTGATCTCCTTCCGGTATCCGGCTACCTCCTCCTCGTATGTCATCGTTTTTCACCTAGCACTTGTGGGATGAGCCCCCTTCTGATGGCGTGGTCCGCAAGCGTGGCGGCGACCATCGCCTCGACGACCGGGACTGCCCTGGGGACTATGCATGGGTCGTGCCTCCCACCCACACTGATCTCCGCCTCGCTTAGCGTCGCGAGGTCCACGGTTCGCTGCGTCTTGGCGATGCTGGGGGTGGGCTTGAAAGCGGCGCGGACGATGATGGGTGCCCCCGTTGTCATGCCGCCGAGGACCCCGCCGGAGTTGTTTGAGGCGGTACCAATCACGCCCCTCTCAGTGATGTAGGGGTCGTTTGCCTCGGAGCCCCGCATTGACGCCAACTTAATCCCGGCCCCGAACTCCACGGCCTTGACAGCGGGGACCGCGAGGAGGGCCTTGGCAAGGTCGCCCTCGATAGTGTCGAAGACGGGCTGCCCGACCCCAGCTGGGACACCGAGGGCCACGCACTCCACGACGCCACCGACGCTGTCACCCCCAGCCTTCGCCTCCTCTATGACCTTCACCATCTCCTCGGATGCCGCCGAGTCGTAGCAGCCGACGACACTCGGGGCCGCCCTCCTAATCTGGTCCAGGGTCGGCTCTGGTGCTTCCACACCCCCGATGGCGCGCGAGTAGGCGTGCACCTCGACCCCGATGGCGGAGAGGAGCTGCTCGGCTATGGCCCCCGCCATGACGAAGCCCGCGGTGACACGGCCGGAGGCCCTCCCACCGCCCCGGTGGTCGTTGAAGCCCCCGTAGCGTACCCATGCGGTGTAGTCGGCGTGCCCAGGACGGGGTTTGCCCCTAATCTCGTCGTAGCTGGACGAGTCGTGGTCCCGGTTCCACGTGAGCATTAGTATCGGCGCCCCCGTCGTGTGCCCCTCGTAGACCCCGGACAGAATCTCGACCGCGTCGGTCTCGCTCCTGTTCGTCGTGACCGTGCTCGTGCCTGGGCGCCTCCTCTCCATCATGCGGCGGAGCGCCTCCTCGTCTATGGCGAGCCCCGCGGGGCACCCGTCGACTACGACGCCGATGCACCTGCTGTGACTCTCCCCGAAGCTCGTGACCTTGAACGCTGTTCCTATGCTGTTGCTCATCTCTTCTCCAACCTCCCACCGATCGCTGCCAGGTCGTCCCAGAATCCCGGGTAGGACTTTGAGACGCACCCGGCGTCGTTGATCTTCGTCTCTCCCTCGGCAGCTAGTGCGAGGACTGCTAGGGACATGGCTATCCTGTGGTCCCCCCAGGGGTCTACCTCAGCCCCCCTCGGTGCCCCGCCCGTGATCTTGGCTGAGTCATAGTCACACCTCATTTTGATCCCCATCCGAGTCAATCCCTCCGCCATTGCTGCCACCCGGTCAGATTCCTTCAACTTCAGCCTCCCCAGGCCGGTGAGGATGCTCTCCCCCTCTGCTGCTGCGCAGAGGGCTGAGACAATGGGGAAGAGATCGGGGCAATCGCTGAGGTCGACATTGATCCCCCTTAGCGTGGATTTAGCGACCTTCACGGCGCCCCCGCCGGTGGAAACATCGGCGCCCATCCTTGATAGTATCTCAATGATCGTCCTATCCGCCTGGGAGCTGTTCAGGTTCAATCCCCGTAGCGTTACGCCCCCGGTGAGCGCGGCGGCCGCGAGGGCGTATGCTGCCGAGGACCAATCACCCTCAACCTCCACCGTCGAAGCCCTGTAGGGTCCCAGTGAGGCCTTGAACCATCTCATATCCCAGGAAGCCCACGCCTCGACGCCGAACGCCCTCATCGCGTCCATCGTCATGGCGACGTAGGGCCTCGATTCGAGCGGAGTCGTGAGGTTGATCTCGACGGGTGTGTCGGCGAGGGGGGCGACGGTGAGGAGGGCGGAGACGAACTGACTGCTGACGTCGCCGGGGAGCCGCGTCTCGCCCCCGTCGATTCGCCCTATGCCCTTTATGGTTACGGGGGGGAGACCACCTCGGCTTGTGCTTTTCACACCGAGCTGGGCGAGAGCGTCTAGTAGTGGCCCCACGGGGCGCGCTGAGAGAGATTTTCCGCCGGTTAATCGGCACTCGCCCTTGGCGAGTGCGCAGGCGGCAGCCATGAATCTGAGGGTCGTGCCCGACTCGCCGCAGTGGAGATCAGCTTTCGGCACCTTGAACTCGCCGCCTTCAACGGTCCACTTCTCACCGCGGACGAGACCGACGCCCAGCCCCCTGAGCACCGAAGCGGTGGCCTCCGTATCGTTGGCGGTTAGCGGGTTCGCTATGGTGCTCTTCCCGTCGGCGAGGGCTGAGAGGACAAGAGCTCGGTGGGTCATGCTCTTGGAGGGGGGCGCGGCGATCATTCCCGAGGTCTCCGAGTGCCTCACGACCACGTTCACGGCGCAGTGACCTCCAGTCGCCCATGGATCGTCTCAGCGACCCGGATCGGGGGGACGCCATTCGTGTCCACAACCATGTCCGCGGCTGCTAGGTACCGCTCACGCCGCTCATCGAGGAGCCTCCTTATCCTCCCTAACCTATCCTCCCCCGCGAGCAGCGGGCGGGTAGAGTTCAGTCTCGTGCGGAGGCTTATCTCCTCGGGGCTCGCCGTGAGGAGGACCATCCTGCATGAGCGGCGGAGGTGCTCGATGTTGAGGGGATCGAGTAAGGCACCACCGCCGAGGGCGATCACCTGCCCGTCCCCCGCGCTCAACCGCTGCACTATACCGCGCTCCATCGAACGAAACGCGGGCTCGCCGAG
This sequence comes from Candidatus Bathyarchaeota archaeon, assembly GCA_963820555.1. Classification (GTDB taxonomy): domain Archaea; phylum Thermoproteota; class Bathyarchaeia; order TCS64; family TCS64; genus UBA8941. The sequence continues at coordinate 53,824 of CAWGAT010000030.1, read as the reverse complement.
GCTCGCGAAGACCTCGCTGATCCTCATCCCTGCCTCCTTCTCCGCCTCGGCGTCGGAGTCGACGAAGCCGTACCCGAGGCGGGGAGCTAGGAGCCTCCCTACGGTGGTCTTGCCCACACCCATGAATCCGAATAGGACTACGTTCAATGCGTGCCACCCCCGAGGGCGCGCCTCGCGGCGCCCATCATCACGTCCTCCGGCGCTCGCCTCCCCGTCCACAGTCTCAGGGCCTCTGCACCCTGGTAGACAAGCATCGTCAACCCGCCCAGCGTTCTTGCACCCGCGGCCTCGGCGTCGAGGAGGAGTTGTGTCCGCTCCGGGCGATAGATGAGGTCGAAGACGAGGAGGCCGGGGTGGAGGATATGCGCATCGATGGGGCTGTGGTCTACATCGGGAGACATCCCCACGGGCGTCGCGTTGACAAGGATGTCTGCGGCTCCGACGCTGCTCTGAGCCTCCCCGAGGCTCGCCCCGAGTACATCTACTCCGTATTGCTCACGGATCCCATTCGCCAAGGTCTCCGCTTTTGCGGCATCTCGGGCAAGTATCCTGATCCACCTCGCTTTCGGGGCTAATCCGGACGCTACGGCGCGGGCTGCCCCACCCGCCCCCAGGATCACAACCCTGCAGCCGTCGAGATCGACGAAGACCTCGCTCAGCGCCCTCACGGCGGCTGGGGAATCGGTGTTGTAGCCCCTCAGGTAGCCGTCGTCGTTCACGACGGTGTTGACGGCACCCGCCTCGGAAGCAGTATTGTCGACCTCGTCGAGGAGGGGGAGTATTGCCACCTTGTGGGGGATGGTGACGTTGAAGCCGGCAACAGAGGGGTCCCTGAGCCCCGCGACCACCTTACCAAGGCTTTCGGGGGGCACCGGCACCGCCTCGTATCGGTAGTCTACGCCCAGGGCCTCGATGGCAGCCCCCTGCATCTGGGGGCTAATCGAGTGGGCCACGGGGTAGCCGAGCAGGTAGAGTCGCCTCAATTGGAGACCCCCATGAGGTGGTACACCTCCCTCAACCCTTCGATCGTTAGCTGACCCGGCGCGACCCACCCGGCGTCGCTGGCGGACGCGTAAGTCCAGCACCCACCCATCAGCGGTGAGATGACCCGTGACGGTACGCCGAGGGTACCCATATTGAAGCATACGTTCCCGGGCTCCCTCCTGAGGTACTCGAGGCACGGCAGGTTATCAGCGGAGCACGTCGCTGAGCCGACCACTTTGACGACGTCAGCCCCTACGCCCTTGGCCTCCCTGTGTGTCGCAAGCATCTCGTCGAGTGCCGGGGCGCGATCAAGATAGTGACGTGAAACGATCAGACTGGCCCCAATCGCGCGGACCTCAGCTACGAGTTCACCGAGTGAAGGTGAATCGATCTCTGCGTCAACGTAGTCGAAGCCTTCCTTGGAGGCAGATCGGAGAAGGGTGCGTCTCTCAGCCTCGCCCTTGATCCACTTGCCTCCGTGATTGGGGATACGGGCTGTCGCGATCAGGGGAACGCCAGTTGATTCCCTGAGGAGACGTAGATTCAGGGCCTCGGTGGCGTAGTCGAGCCTAAGCTCCACTAGATCGGGCTCCTTCAGATGATGTATCGTCTCCACAGTGTCCGCCGTGGTGGTGGCGGGGACGGCTACGCATATCCTCGGGTGCGCCATCCTATCCCCCCAGCGCCCCGCGGAGCTTCTCATCCGGGACACGCCTCACGACGGGTTCTGAGCCTATCCCTGTGGGGAGAACGAGGTGGATTCGAGCCGGCCTCGGCCTTCTTATCCCTCCTCATAAGGGGGAGAATCTCGTCGAGCCCATAGGGGACCTCGACGGGGAGCCCCAGTCGCTCGATTAGGTCGATTCTGTCTCATGAGGTCGGCCCTCTTGAGCAGCCCAAGGCCGTGAGCGACACGGGAGGCCGCCACCATACCGATGGCGACAGCCTCGCCATGGCGGATCGAATGGCCCGAGAGTGTCTCGACAGCATGGCCGACTGTGTGACCGTAGTTTAACGCCGCCCGTATCCCTGCGTCGTCCCTCTCATCCGCCTCCACGTAGCGCGCCTTCGAGGCGACGCAGCGCCCCACCATCCAGCGGAGCCTCTCAGCGTCCCCGGAGAGGAGCCCGTCGGCCTCAACCTCCAGCCCCTTGTAGAGGATGGCATCCGAGATTACGCCATATTTCGCCACTTCGGCGAGGCCGCTACGAAGCTCCCGAGGGGAAAGCGTTTCGAGGAGGGCGGTGTCGCAGGCGACGAGGCTCGGCTGGTGGAAGCTGCCTATGAGGTTCTTCCCCGATGGGTGGTTCACGGCCGTCTTCCCGCCGACGCCGCTGTCCACCTGCCCAAGGAGGGTCGTGGGGACCTGGACTACGCGTATCCCGCGCATGTAGACTGAGGCGGCGAAGCCGGCGGAGTCGCCCACTGAGCCCCCTCCGAGAGCGACCACGACGCCCCTGCGGTCCAACCCATGCTCGATGAGGCCACTGAGCAGTTCCTCCGTCGCGCCCCAGGTCTTCGCCTCCTCCCCCTCGGGCACGATAACCTTCCCCGGGTTCAGCGCCCTAAGCGCAGTTATCGCCTGCCCCCCGTATAGCGCATCGACGGAGGGCGAGGTAACCACCACACACCCAGTGACACCTGGGAGATGTTCGGAAATCGCCTCACCGAGCCGCCCGAGGAGCCCGCCCCCGACGAGTATTGGGTAGGTCCTCCCCCCGAGGTGGACCGTAGCGGCCCTGTAAACCTCTAAGCTCATGGCTCAGAGCCTTTTCCCGACGGCTCCCGCGATGGGAGCCATCTCACGCATCAGATCCGCGAACTCGTGTAGGTGGAGGCTCTGTTCGCCGTCGCTCAGCGCCTTCTCCGGATGGGGGTGGACCTCAATTATGAGGCCGTCCGCGCCCGCCGCGACGCCGGCCTTCGCCATGGGGGCAACGAGGCTCCGTATCCCAGTGCCGTGGCTCGGGTCGACGACCACGGGTAGGTCACTGAGCTGCTTGATGACGGGCACCGCTGAGACGTCGAGGGTGTTCCTCGTGATGGTCTCGTAGGTGCGTATGCCGCGCTCACAGAGGATCACGTCCCCGTTCCCCTCGCTGAGGATGTACTCGGCGCAGCCGAGCCACTCCTCGATGGTGGCGGACATCCCCCTCTTGAGCATAACCGGTTTCTCCGCCCTCCCCACCCTCTTAAGGAGGCTGAAGTTCTGCATGTTCCGGGCCCCGATCTGGAGTATGTCCGTGTAGCTCTCCACGAGCTCCACGTCCTCGGGGCTCATCACCTCGGTGATGATGGGGAGCCCCGTCTCGCTTCGGGCCTCGTCGAGTATCTTGAGCCCCTCCTCGCCGAGCCCCTGGAAGCTGTATGGGAGCGTCCGGGGCTTGAAGGCGCCGCCACGGAGGATGTGTCCACCTGCGGCCTTGACGACGCGTGCCGTCTCAAGTATCTGCTCACGGCTCTCGACGCTGCATGGCCCCGCCATGACTACGAGCTGGTCCCCACCGATTGTCACGTTCCCAACCCTGATCCTGACGCCGCCGTGCCCGTTCTTCACGGCGAGCTTGATCTTCTGAGATACCACTAGCTTCGACATACCTGTGCCTCCAAGTTGAGCCTCTCAGCACAGGCCGAGGGCCTTAAACCCGAAGAAGCCGAATGCGTGGGCGTCGCTCAGGGTTTCATTCATCCGGGTGTCCACCCGGCTGCTGGTTAGAACTAGGTTTGGAGCTGCTGCTCCTGCTTAGACTAGGATAAATTGGCGCATTTATCGCACCTCTTACTTTACCAGCGAATTGAGTCTGATCATCGTATTTAACCGATTCGGGCAGGTTCGGCTGGCGATCTCCAACGGGGGATTGTTTATTAACTTTTGAAGGGTATGCCCCACCATGAGCGAGAAGTCCCCCATCGACCACCTCCTGGCGCGCCAGAACTTCAAGCCATTCTCTGGTCCCCATGCCTTCCGTGTCCTCGAACTCTCCAAGAAGAAGCTCAAGATTCCGCCGATCAGGGAGGAGGACGTCCTCAAGGCTGTCAGCAGTCTAGGCGTTGTGCTTGAGACGGAGGTGGCGATGATCGTGGCGCTAGAGCAGGCGCTCTGCAGGCGCTGCGGGAACTGCTGCAGGGATAGGGGCTCGATCAGGCTCAAGAAGGAGGAGCTAAAGGGCGTCGCCGACTACCTCCACGTCGAGTATAAGCGGCTAAAGGATCAGATGAGGGCGACGCCGATGGGGGACGGGACCTTCGTCGTATACCAGCCCTGCCCGCTGCTGCGGGGTAACCTATGCGCCGCCTACCCAGCACGTCCCGGTACTTGCCGAGGCTACCCCGCCAACAGCCTCCTCGCCAGCATGGGAAGGGGCAAGTCATTCGACAACTGCCCAATAGCAGATGAGCTCCTCGCGGAGGTCGTCGTGAAGAGGGTCCTGGAGGAGCAGATGTGGAGAGAGCACCCCGAGGAGCTGAAGGCTCTCGGCGAGCAGAAGCGGGGCGACCTCGCGAAGCTCAGCGAACTCCCGCAGAACGAGAGGATGAAGCGCCTCGTCGAGGGCTACTCCAGGAGTATAGCCCGAGGGCGTGGTCAGTAGGTTCACTTCTTCTTGGCCTTTGCGGGCAGGGAGGTGGCGTATGTGTAGGATTTATTGGTCCAGTGCGCCAGGAGCTTATCATCACCCAGGACCGCGGATGGGAGGAGGGTGTACTCCTTCATTACGCCCCCCTTCATCGGCTCGAAGGGCTTCGCCCCTAGGCTCCTGATCTCCTCCAGATCCGCGGAGGTGAGTCGTAGGAAGACGTCGTCTCCGAAGACTCCCGCAAACATGTTTCCTCCAACGAACCATGTGGGGGCGCCGAAGACGAGTCTACGGTCCCCCCTCCCCGAGAGGGAGCGCTCGAGCAGCCTGGTCTTCTCCGCTGAGGGCTTTGGCCACGGCATGCCTATCAGGTATAGGCTGGGTTCGGCCCCATTTAAGCAGGGGGCGTGCACCGGTAAAGCTCATTAACCCTAGCGACTCATCGGTCTATCAACCGGTGATTTTGTTTGAGGCGCATACTCCTCGACACTGACCCAGGCGTCGATGACGCCCTCGCTTTCCTGCTCGCCTTCGCGAGCCCCGAGATAGAGGTTGAGGCGGTTACTACCGTCGACGGGAACGTCGACGTAGAGAAGGGGACTCGGAACGCGAGGCAGCTCCTCGAGTTCCTCGGAAGGGGTGACGTGCCCGTGGCGCGAGGTGCGGCTCACCCGATGCTCAGGCCGATGGGGAACGCGGAGAGCTTCCACGGGAAGACGGGGCTCATGGACGCGGTTCTCCCCGAGCCGAAGATGAAGGTGGATAGACGGGGCGCCGCCCAGCTAATCATCGAGGAGGCGAACAGTCTCGGGAAGGAACTCACGCTGGTCGCCATCGGCCCACTGACGAACGTCGCGGCGGCGATCCTCGCCGACCCCACCATCCCGGAGAAAATTAACAGCCTCGTAATCATGGGCGGCGCCTTCGGCCTCACCCCATACGGTTCGGGGAACGCGAACGCCGTCGCCGAGTTCAACGTCTGGCACGACCCCGACGCCGCGAAGCTCGTCTTCGACAGTGGTATACCCATGGTCTGCGCGGGCCTCGACACTACCATGCACCCCGACTACAGGATGAGTAAGGCCATGTATGGCGAGATGGTAGCCAAGAAATCGAAACGCTCCAAGCTAATCGAGGGGCTATGCGGGGTCCTCGTGGAGAGGTTCAATGGCTTCAGCCTCCACGACCCCATGGCGATGGCCTACGTCGCTGACCCGACGATGTTCAAGACGGAGAGGTACAAGGTGGAGGTGGAGACGGCTGGCACGCATACAATAGGGATGACAGTCGTGGACCGGCGTAGGTTCCACCGCGAGGAGAACCAGAACGCGAAGCACGATATAATCGTCGAGGTCGACGCCCCCCGGTTCCACAAGATGATCGCTGATAGGGTTGGCAAGGGTGGCTAGGGTGGCTGACCTCATCACCTGCGGGGCGATTAACTGGGACATCAACCTCTTCATGGAGAGACTCCCTCGGGCGGGAGAGGAGGTCCCGGTAAGGGAGATTCAGCGCGTCAGCGGGGGGACAGCGGCGAACGTCGCCGTGGCTGCCGCTAGGCTCCTCGGGAAGAAGAGGGTCGCCTTCATAGGAGCCCTTGGGAAGGACGAGATAGCCGACAAGCAGAGGGGCATCCTCTGGGAGGAGGGTGTCGACGACTCGGGCCTCCTCCTCGTGCAGGGTGAGGAGTCAGGGCAGGCCTATATAAGCATAGGCAGCGACGGCGAGAACGAGATCCACACCTACTTCGGAGCCAACCTGAAGCTTGACGGTGTCTGCCTCCGCGACCCGGAGAGAATTCGGCTCATCGAGGGGGCGAGGGTCTGTGTCATAATGGATCCGCCACTTGAGACTGCGCAGTGCCTCGCTGAGCTCTGCAGGGAGCACGGCGTCACGGTTATCTGGGACCCCGGCGTCTACGCCGAGCTGGGCCTCGACGCCCTTACACCCACCCTCGTCAATACGGACTACTTCATCCTCAATCACCTAGAGTACGAGAACCTCCTCGGCACGAGTTCAGCCCACGAGATCGCGAGAAAGATGCATGAAAAATTCAGGGGGCTCCGGTGCATCATCAAGCACGGCTCGGAGGGATGCACCCTGACGCAGGACAGCGTCGGAGCCATGATTCACGTTGACGCGGTGCCTCTAGAGAAGCTGGGAATGACGGTTGTAAACAGGGTGGGGTGCGGTGACGCCTTCATCGGGGGCTTCGCCTCGGCGAAGGTTGAGGGGCTGGAGGACACAGAGGCGCTCCGCTGGGGGAATGCGGGGGGCAGCTTCAAGGCGACGCGCAAGGAGACGCGTGGAGGCCCAACGAAGGCTCAGCTCGACGACCTCATTGAAAAGTGGAGGCGCCTTTGAGTGTCCAATATCGTCAGGGGGTCCAAACGTGTCTCCACCTACCTCCAGGAGAGGAACATCGAGGCTCGGGTCGTCGCCCTCGACGAGTCTACGAGGACCAGCCAGCTCGCCGCCGACGCCCTCGGGTGCACAGTGGCGGAGATAGCAAAGAGCATAGTCTTCAAGGCTGGGGAGGGCGCCGTGGTTATCGTTATCAGCGGGGACAGGCGTGTGGACGCGAAGAAGGTCTCCGCCTACCTAGGCGTCAAAGTGGGTAACGCCGATGCGGACACGGTGAAGGGGCTCACTGGCTACGCGATAGGCGGCGTCCCGCCCTTCCCCCACGACGCGGGGGTTAAAGTCCTCCTCGATAGGAGCCTCACCCGCTTCGAGAAGGTGTGGGCCGCTGCTGGGACACCAAACTCGGTGATGAACCTCGGTGTCGAGCAGCTCAGGGGCGTAGTCTGTGGGGAGCTCGTGGATGTGGCAGCCTAGCCGCACCTATCTTATACACGTTTGATCATTCTCGATCCATGTACAAGCGAATAGGTATCCTAGGTGGGCTCACACCTGAGTCGACGGTCCCATACTACATGCACATTGTGCATAGGTACGAGGAGTTGTTCCACAACCAATCCTATCCTGAAGTGGTCGTCTTCAGCGTCAGTTTCCAGCGCTTCGAGGACTGGATGGAGGTTGAGGACTGGGAGAGCATGGAGCTCGAGTTGACGAAGGGGTTACACGCCTTGCACGACGCTGGGGCGGACTTCGCCGTCATCGCGACGAACACGATGCATAACCTCTACGAGAAGCTGGACAGGAGGAACATCATACCACTGCTCAGCCTCGTGGATGCGACTGGAGCGGAGGTGAAGAAGGCGGGCATAAAGAAGGTCGGCCTCATAGGCACCAAGTTCGCGATGAACAAGCCCTACTACCGCGAAGGGCTGGCAAAGTACGGCGTCAAGGTGGTGGTACCCGACGAGGAGGACCAGAAAGAAGTCGGTAGAGTGATCTTCGAGGAGCTGGCCTATGGCATCCTAAAAGACGAGAGTCGAAAAGGGTACCTTGAGATAATGAATCGGCTTAAGGAGAAGGGGGCTCAGGGCGTCATCCTAGGGTGCACCGAGATACCCTTACTCATAAAACAGAGTGACACGAAGATACCCGTCTTCGACACAACGACGATCCACGCCGAGGCGGCGCTCCAGTTCGCCCTCAAGGCTTAGTGACTTATCAAATTCGTAAGTTCAGATAGGCCGTCGATTATGTAGTCGGGGTGAAGCGTCGCAAGCTTATCCATGCTGTGGGTGCCCGTGGTGACGCCGACGGTGTGGACCCCCGCCCTGACCCCAGCTTCCAACCCGATTGTAGTGTCCTCGACGAAGATGGCTTCCCGCGGCTTCACGCCGAGGCGTTCGAGGGCGAGGTTGATGATATCTGGGGCAGGCTTCGGGTGCGCTACGTCGTTTATTCCGAGTACGAGGTCGAAGTAATCGCCGAGGCCGAGCTTACGGAGTAGGCGAGTGGCCACGTCGCCTCGCTTCGTCGTGGCGACACTTTGGAGGTAACGATCGGCTTTGAAGTGAGCGAGGGTCTCGGGGACACCAGGGAGTATGTGGGTCTTCGCGGGCCCAACGTCGGCGTATATCTCTATGAACCTGTCCCAGCAGGCCTGGACACCGCCGCGCTTTACCTCGGGGAGGACGCGCCGGAACATGTCGGTAAGGGGGAGACCTATCATCTCCTCTATCTGCCCCCGGGGGCAAGCGGTTTCGCCCTGCTCCTCGACGACGCGATTGAAGGTCTCGATTATCGCCTCGGTGGAATCGATGAGGGTTCCGTCGAGGTCGTAGATGACTAGGCGTATACCGTAGAGCACGGCTGGGATAGTGGCACCCTGACCATTAAACGGTTCCTAGCACCCAACCTTTTTCCACACCCCTTCCATCAGCTACCCATGAAACACTTCTACCACGCTGAGGCTCCGCTTGAGGACATCGCCTCCCCCGCCTTTGGGGCAAGGAGGAGGTGGCTAGTCGACGCGGGGACGGGTGCGCCCAACTTCACGATGGCCGAGGTCGAGGTCAAGCCTGGGGGCAGCACCCTCCACCACTCCCATCCCTACGAGCACGCCATGTTCATCCTAGAGGGCACGGGGGAGGTGGTCGAGTCCACGGGTACTAGCCCTCTGACGCCTTGGGAAGTACTGTACATCGCCCCCAACGAGCTTCACCAGATCAGGAACACAGGGGGTAAGATGCTCAGGTTCCTGTCGATTGAGCCTGTGGTGAAAGAGGAGAATAAGCCCTAGAGTTCTAGGGGCTTCCCGTAGGTCTCCGCGTGGAAGACCTCCTTGAGGGCTCTGCGTGGCTTCGGTTCGGGTGTCTCCGCTGGGACGCCGATGGGTAGGAGGCAGATAACCTTCTTATCCTCGGGTATGCCGAGGAGGGACTTCACCTTCGCCTCCTCGAAGGCGCCTATCCAGCATGTACCGTATCCGATGCTCCACGCGGCGAGCACCATGCTCTCGACCGCGATCATGGGGTCCCTATCTGTCCACCTACCGTAGCCGCCGGGGGAGAAGGACGGGTCAGCGAAGACGGCGAGGAAGGCCCCCGCGTCCGCGGTCCACATCTGGTTACTCGCCGCAGCGGCGAGCTTCTTCCTCCGATCCGCGTCGCGTACCACGATGAAGCCCCACGGCTGCCTGTTCCCCGCCGAGGGGGCAAGTCTACCCGCTTCGAGGATTTTCTTCAGGTCGCCGTCCGGTACGGGGACGGGCTTGTACTTCCTGACACTTCTGCGTGTCTCTATGGCTTTGAGAACGTCCATACTGACGGGAATGGCTGCTCGTCTTATATTAACTATTCTCGATTTGATGCAGGTGCCGCTAGACCGAGGCCCGGAGAGGACAAGCCAAACAGCAATTGGCCATCTTCTCCCACCCAAAATAGGAAAAAACAGTATGCATAGTAGCACCCATTAGGGGAAGTGTTGAGAGAAAATGCCCCGGATGACCGGGACGTGTACTCGGTCTATTGGGCGGGCTTCTTCGCGTCGACCTTCTCCTGCAGGCTCTTCGCCTGGGCGTTGGCCTTCGCGATTATCTCCGCGGCTGTTTCCGGTGTGACGATCCCCGCCTCGACGGCGACCCTCTTCGCGTTCTGGAGAGCCATCGTTATGAGCATCGGGACCGTCGCGGCCGTGACGTACTCGCCGACGAGGGCGACCTGGAACGCGCCGCCCGCCGCGTCCATGAGCTGCTTCCTGTAGCTCGGGATGTCGAGCACCAGCTCGGAGCCGGGGATGATCGTCCCTCTCTCGTAGACGGCTTTGAGGCTGAGCCCGCTCTGCGCGGCCTTGATGCCGAGCCTCTGCAGGAGGTCAGCCATGTCAGCCGTTATCTCGTCACCAGTCTCCGCGACGACCGTGTCCCCGACGACCCAGATGTTACCCGCCTCGATGCGGGTTTTGATCCCTAGGCCGCCGAACTTGCTGATCATGGGGCCGGGGCTGATGCCCGTGTTGCCCGCGGGGATGGTCAGCTCCTTGAGCGCCTTGTCCCCAGCCTTGGCGAAGCTCTCGACCTTGCTCTTCTCGAGGTTCATCGCCAGCTTGAAGGGGTTCCCGTTGGTGAAGAGGAACATGTTCTGCCCCTCAACCGCCTTTATGAACTCCTTCGTCTGCGGCTTCTCCGCCTTCTCCATGCTGATCCTCATCAGAGTGTTCTTGACGGTCTTGATCTCGAGCTGCCCCCTCAGGCTCTTCCTGAGGTCCATGAGCATCCCGCTCTGCACCTTGTAGAGGTCCGCAGCCGCGATGACGTCGTACTTCTTCAGCAGATCGACTGTCTTCTCGACGACCGCTGCCTTCTGATCAGATACCTGCGACATTCATCTCACCTCAGAACAGCTTTACGGCCTCACCCATGGTCGTCTTCAGGTAGATGCTCTTGATGTTGGCGTAGCCCCTCTTCGTCGCGCCGACGAGGTTGTTGAGGACTGCCTCGATGTTCTGTGCGACCTGCTCGTCGGTCATGTTCTCCCTACCCACCATGCAGTGGCAGAACATCTTGTCCCTGGTCCTCAGTATCACGGCTCGGCGCTCGCGCTCTATGACGTTGTCGACGGGCGCCTGGGGCGGTACTGGGGTAGGCATCTTGCCGCGCGGACCCAGGATGGGCCCGGCGACGCGACCCACCGTCGGCATCAACGGCGCCTCGCTGATGAATATGTCGAAGTCCTTGAGACGCTTCTTCGCCGCCTTCTTGTCCTTCGCCAGCTCGTTCAGCTCCGCTGGCTCAATGACCTCGTCGGCACCGCTCCTGCGGGCCCTGAGGGCGAGGTCGCCACCCGCGAAGACGAGGACCTTCTGCCCGCCTATCCCGTTGGGGAGCTGGACGCGCAGGTTGACCCTGTTCTCGGGGCGCTTCATGTCGAGTTCGCGAAGGTTGATGGCCAGCTCGAAGGTCTGTTCGAAGCGGCGCTTCTTGGAGGCCTGCCTCGCCTTCGTGATAGCCTCGTTGATGTCCTTGCGTTGGAGTGACATTCTTAATCCTCCTTAAGCTGGGCGTCGTAGGCCCCGCTCTTTATGAGGTCCTGGACCTCCTTGGCGGGCTTCCCGTCGACCGTGACGCCCATGCTGTGGCACGTGCCGAGGACCTCGCGCGTCGCCGCCTTGAGGTCGGCTGCGTAGAGGCCCGCCCTCTTCTTCTTGGCGACGTCCACGAGCTGGTCGAAGGACAGGTCGCCCACCTTAGCGGAGTGCGGCGTACTCGAGCCCTTCTGGATGCCGACCGTCTGCGTGAGCAGCGCGAATGTGCTGAGCATCCCGACCTTGACCGTGAAAGCCCTCGTGTCCGTGTCTATGAACACGTCCACCGGGACGGGGGTCCCCTTGTACTCGCCGGTCTGCATGTTGATCTCGGCGACAATCTGCATAATGTTGACGCCCATCGGACCCAGCGCTGGGCCGATTGGCGGACCACCTGTCGCCCCGCCACCCGGGACGATGAAATTGAACTTCTTCTCCACCAATTCTAGTTAGCTCCTTTAACCTCCCGGACATAGTCGGCGTGGACGGTTATCGGCAGGCTAAAAGCCGCCTCCAGGATCTCGATCGTGACTTCCTCCTTGGAGGTATCCACGCGCACCACCCTCGCCTGCATCCCCTTGAAGGGCCCCGCTACGACGTCCACCAGGGTGCCCTCAGCCAGGCCCTCGATGGCCGGCTTCGTCTCCAGGTAGTGCTCGACCTCTTGAGGCGAGACAGTCCCCTGGACGCGCTCCCTGGCGTATCGGACGCCCCGTATGAGCTCGTCGACCATGTGAGGGTTGACGCTCTCAATGATTATGTAGCCCTTCAGCTCCGACGGCGCGAGTATCGCCAGGACGGATATGTGCTCGATCTTCGCCTTATCGGCGAGCATATCGGCTACAGTCCTCTCCTGGCCGTTTGTAACCTTCACTGCGTAGAGCTGGGTCTGGGGCTTGTCTGGCACATCTGCCACGTCCGGTTGCACCGTAAGCGTAAGCAGATGGCTAATATTAATATTGCTGAGTCTAGAATACGGCAGCCGCTCGAAATGGCTTACTTAACCGACGGGCTGCAGTACGACGGCGACGAGGCGTATTATGTAGCCGATTGCCCCGAGAACTACGACGCCCAGGAGCACGATCTTCAGGCTGAGGCTGAAGGTCTTCCAGTCAGGCCTGTTGATCGTGACGAGAAGCCTCCTGGCGCTCTCGATGAATTCGTTAATACCCATTGCTTATCGCCCTTCTGATGGGCGCAGTGGCTTTAAATCCTTTACGAATCCCCGAGGAGCTTCTCGGCGAACCAGCCCGCATCGAAGGGCTGGAGGTCGTCGTACCCCTGCCCCACCCCGATGTAGATGACCGGCTTCCCCGTGAGGAAGCTGACGCTCAGGCTCGACCCGCCCTTCGCGTCGGCGTCTACCTTGGTGAGGATGGCCGCGTCGAAGCCCACCGCCTTGTTGAAGCTGAGGGCCTGCTCCGTCGCGTCGTTCCCGATGAGGCTGTCAATGATCATGATGGTGAGGTCGGGCCCGACTACGCGCTTGATCTTCGTCAACTCGTCCATGAGGTTGCGGTTCGTCTGCATCCGCCCCGCCGTGTCTATCAGGACGGCGTCTATACCCTTCGCCTTGGCGTACTGGACTGTGTCGTAGCCCACAGCAGCAGCGTCGCTACCGTACTGGTGCCTGATCACTTTGACGTCCAGGCGCCTCGCGTGCTCCTCGAGCTGCTCAATCGCCCCAGCGCGGTATGTGTCCCCGGAGGCGAGGACGACGCTGAAGCCGTTCTTCTGGAGTAGCCGTGTGACCTTTGCGATGCTCGTCGTCTTCCCAGTGCCGTTTATTCCGACGAACATGATGATATAGGGGCGTCCCTGCTTCTTCGCCTCGGCGACGGCCTTAACGAGGTCTACCGCCCTCCCCGTCTGCATTACCGACTCTATGGACTCCTTGAGCGCCTTCTTAACGAGGTCGGACTTGCCGCCGAAGCGGTTAGCCTCCTCCCCCATGAGGCGGCCCTTGAGCTCCTCGCAGACCTTCTCCGCGACCTGCACGGAGACGTCGTTGCCTATGAGCTGCATCTGGAGGTCCCAGACGAGGGGCTCTAGGTCCTTCTCGGTTAGGCCCGTCTTAGAAATCTTCTCGACTATGCCCTTGAGGCCCTGCTTGAGCCTATCGAACATTGGTGGCCCCACCCTGAAGCTCGGCTGAGAGCCGGTTCCCGACTTCCTGGTGGCTCTGCATCTGGGCTAGGACCTGCCCCAGCTGCTCCTCGACGGAGGCCAGTGTCTTCTCAACCTCCTCGAGGCGCTTGTTTATGTCCTCGAGGGCCTTGGGTAGCTCCATCTCGATGGAAACATCTGCGCCGACGCCGACTATGACCTTGTCAATGGAACCCGTCTTGGCGTGGATGAACGCCGCGCCTCCGATTGGGACCAGCATCGGGGTGTCGGGTTTGAGCTCCTTCATGTCGTTGAGGCTCTGCTGGCTCACGCGTAGCTCTGCCTGGGCGCTGCTGAGTATCTGGAGCCTCTGCTGGAGGACCTGAGCGGTGCCCTCCATCATCTGTAGCTCGTATAGAATCCTGCGTAGCTGGTCCTCTTTACTCGGGGAGGCCAAGGCTTCTACCCTGCCTTCTCCGGCTGGACTTCTTCTACGCTGAAGATGGTTATCTGGTTGCGCTTGGCGCGGTGGCGGCTACCCATCTCGGCGTAGACGCGCTCGACGGCGTGCTCCATCTTCACCGCCCTGATCTCCTGGCTGAAGGCCATGGGGATGAAGAACTTCTGCTTGTTTATCTCGCCTGTGACCCGGAATACCTTGACTTCGCTCATTCCTTCTTCTCGGCCTCCGTCTCTCGCCGCGGCCTCCGCCTCGGCCATAGTGATAGTGACCTTGCCCTCGTCGTCCTTCGTCATCTTGACCCTGATCTTGTGGGGCGGGCTCTTTATTCCCCTCGCCCAGATGGCCTCGTTGACGGTGGTGTCGACGCTGACCTCCTTCGCCTTCATGTGGCGGACGGCGAACGCCTTAAGGACCATCATAGCCCTCTCGCTTCGCCTGTACCTCTGGGCGTTCCATGCCTCCTTGAGAGGGACCGTGTAGATGCGTTCCAGCTCAGACATGTATCATCAGTCCTTGAGTTTCCTCGTGCGCCATGCGCGTACGCTCTTGGGGCTCCAGCGTACCTTACCGTTGGTCTTCGCTATGATCCACGCTGGGACCGACCTGCTGGACTTGCCCGCCTTTATGAGGCGGAGCTTGTACGCGAGCGGCTTGTTCCTTGCCATCGTTATACTCTCCTTATACTTATGTCCCTCTTCTTCTGCTGCCCCTCTATCTGGACGAGGAGCCTCTTCAGCTGGTCGTCCGTGATGGGGAGGGGAACCCTACCCGTCTGGGCTAGCTGGACTAGCTCGAGCTCGAGCTGCTGGCCGAACTCCGGGCGAACCATCTTTATGTTGGCGAGCCTCTGCCGCGCCTCGGGCGTCAGGAGCCTCCGCATCAGCGCCTGCTTCTGGGCTTCGGCATCCGCGGCGGCGCGCTGCTGTTCAGCACCCTGCTGCTGCCTTGCCTGAAGCTCTGCCATGCGCTGGGCCTTGAGCCTCTCGAGCTCCTCGTCCCCCGACATCGGCGACCACGCCTAGTTTGCCTTTAGCTCTGGCTTTTCCCTGTCCAGGTCCTTCTTTATCTGGGTCGACATGGCGTCGAGGAGGCTTCGCCCCTTCTTGCTGACGACGCGGCCGGATTTCTCCACCTTGTCGACGAGGCCAGCCTTCTCGAGCTGCTGGAGAGACGCGCGTATGATGCTGCCACCCGCCTTCCTGTGGTGGGCCGGTGAATTACCCTTCCTCTTCCGTCCGCCGTACTCCTTCCTCAGCCTCTGAACCCCGAGGGGGCCATCCATGTAGAGCTTTCTGAGGATGGAGGCGGTCCTGACGTACCACCAGTCGGGCACCTGTGGCACCCTCTCGACGTGGCTGCCCGTCTTAACGTGGGCTGCCCACTCAGGGGGGGTGACTTCCTTGATGTTCTCCTTGATGTAGCCGCTAAGTTTCCCTATGAGCACGTCCGCTGGTACGTCGTAAGCTGTCGTCATCTCGTTCCCTTTTCCCAGATGCTACTCTATCGGTGCAGAGACCGGCATATATAGATGTGCCTTTCCCCGCTTTTTAGCAACTGTTAACCACGCCCTCCAAATTTAAAGGTTTAGCCGAGGCATCAGATCCCTTCGGTGCACCGACCTGGGGTATTCAATTTAAAAAAAGGGGAAACGTTACCCGGTTTGAGTCCAAGTTCGGTGAGTACGTCCCTGAATGAGCCCAGAAGATGTGCATTCATCTAGGGTCGCCCATGCTACCTCGACATCAACTAGATCTTCATGAACTCCTGCAAGGTCTGCATCGACGCTTGGAAGGCGAGTAGATGAGGATATGGGGGCTGAGCTGCTTGATAGCGTCAGCGGGACAGGTCTAGGCTAACGCTCCTCACGTTTATCGGACGCGCACATCTCGATGTACCCACATAGAGGGCATCTATACCCCTTGATCTTCAGGGTCTTCCTCTCGTCGCTCTTGATTATGAAGCCAGTCTTCCGCCCCGTCTTCTCCTCCCAGTAGGGTCTGCTCGTCGAGGACTGGTAAACGTTGGGGACGGGCCCGCCCGGTATCCCGGTCATGTATGCATTCATCTGGCTCGGCATTACGGTGTCGGAGTCGAACCTGATCTCCCCCTCCACCATTGCCCCGCCGCACTTCGAACATTTTAATTCCAATCAGATCACGCCTTCAGGTATTTCTTCGGCATCTTCGCCACGACCGTGTACAGTGGGTCAACTATCTGGGCTATCCTCGATTTTGCCGCGACGCTGAGGAACATGTAGGCATCGTCCCGGTCCCAGCCGTAGTCGGCCACCATCCAGTTTACGAGCTCGCGGTAGGCGAGCCGAGCCGCGTCCTCGAGGGGCTTGGCGCTGCAGACGGTCATTATCTCCTCTGGTGACTCGACCCTGGGCCAGGCTATAGGGTTGCTCTTCCTGAGGCCGAACCTAAGCCTGACTAAGGCGGGTATTTCTATGGCTGAGCCACCGACCTCGCCGTCCCCCTGTACGGCGTGGACGTCGCCGAGGCCGAACAGGGCACCGGGCTGGTTCACTGGTAGGATTAGGGTGTTGCCGGGCCTGATGTCCGGGCAATCCATGTTTCCGCCATGGGGACCGGGAGTGAGCGTGTTTATGGCCTCGTAGACTGGGGAGTTGCCGATGGTTCCGATGAAGGGGTCAGCAGGTATCTCAATTACCCTGCCATCGTCGGTCTTGTAGAGGACCTTCCCAGCTTTGATTTTGCTGATCTTCGTCCTCGGGATCATGAGGTTGAGCCATCCTTCTAGGGAGCCGAACCCGGGGCTGATCGTCGTCGCCCCGGTGTTGGGTAGATCTATACCCAGTATCTCGACGGTGAGGCTGTCCCTCGGTTCCGCCCCCTCAACGAAGATTGGGCCTGTGATGGGGTTCACCGGGACCTTTATTCCCTTCTCCGTTGCCTGTATACGAGTCTGGCCCTCTTTGACGCAGCCCCCGAAGGCGTCCCAAGTCTCTATCTCGACCTCTTCCCCTGGCTTGACTGTGGCGATGGGCTTGTTGAAGGGGCTGAGAGTCGAGGTTGTCGAGGGTGTGAGCCTATCGAACGGTATCTTGGGTATCCTCTTGACCATCGGAATCAATTCAAGAAGTGCTCACGCCCTTTAAACGGTTGCCACGTGGCACGGAACCTCCGCATAGGAAAGATTAAAAGGAGGATACATTGTTCCTTTCATAGCAGTTCAAGAAAAGGTGTATTAAAATGGAGTACATGTACGCCGCTATGCTTCTCCACAGCGCTAAGAAGCCCATCACACGAGGAGGCAGTCACCGCCATCCTCAACGCCGCTGGCGTCCAGCCAGACGGTGTACGCATCAAAGCTCTCGTCGCCGCCCTCGCAGAGGTCAACATCGACGAGGCCCTCAAAGCGCCGGTCTTCGCCGCTGCCGCAGCCCCAGCCGCCGCCCCGGCCGCTGAGGTCAAGGAGGAGAAGAAGGCAACCGCTAAGCCAAAGGTCGAGGAGAAGAAGGAAGAGGACCTCCAGGGTCTGGGTGCCCTCTTCGGTTAACCTCCTAAACCTTATTCTATTTCTTCCCCCATTCCAGTTTCCGGAGTCTGAGCATCTTGCAGGTACCACCAGAGGAGTTTGACCTTCCATTCTTCAAGGAGAACGGCTTCGTCCGCAAGCTCTGCCAGAGCTGCGGCAACTACTACTGGACGATGGACCCTGAGTCTACCCACTGCGGCGACGCCCCCTGCGTCGACTACACATTCATAGGACACTCCCCGATGAACAGGAAATACACGTACCCCGAGATGCGTGAGAAGTTCCTCAGCTTCTTCGAGCGCCACGGCCACAAGAGGGTAGCACCCTACCCGGTGGTTGCGAGGTGGCGCGACGACCTCATGTTTACGATCGCGAGCATCATTGACTTTCAGCCTTACGTCACTGAGGGCATACTCCCCCCACCAGCCAATCCCCTTGTCGTTAGCCAACCGTGTCTCAGGTTCGAAGACGTTGATCTAGCTGGCGTGACCGCAGGTAGACATGGGACCATCTTCGAGATGGGTGGCCATCACGCCTTCAACTATCAGGGCAAGAAGGAGATCTATTGGAAGAACGAGACCATTTCGATGCACCACGAACTCCTAACGAAAGACCTTGGAGTCGAGGGGGACCTTGTTAAGTACAAGGAGGGGCTCTGGAGCGGCGGTGGCAACGCAGGCTTCGACGTCGAGGGGACAGTCATGGGCTTGGAGATCAGCACCCTCGTCTTCATGATGTTCAAAGTCATCGGTGAACGCCTCGAGCCCATGCCGGTCAGGGTCGTGGACACTGGCTACGGTATAGAGAGGTGGACCTGGCTTAGTCAAGGTACCCCGAGCGCCGTTCATGCTATCTATGGCCCTCTGCTCAAGAAGTCCTTCAGCTGGGCTGGGCTCAAACCAGACGAAAAGCTCCTCGGGGACATGGCGGTCCACAGCTACATCAGCGACATAAATCAGAAGGTCGAGGAGCACGCCAAGAGGGCGAAGGAGATCGGGCGAGACCCAGTCGAGGTGGAGAAGGTTCTCTACCCCGTTGAGGGGATCTATGCGGCTTTAGACCATACGAAGGCCATGGTTTTCATCCTAAGCGAAGGTATTGTACCCAGCAACGTGAAGGAGGGTTACCTAGCGAGGATGCTCTACCGCAGGGCACACAGACTCCTCCGTCGCTCAGGCATCGAGGAAAAGCTCCCAGACCTAATCGATGCACAGATCGACTTCTGGGGCGATGACTACCCGCAGCTCAAGAAGATGCGTGGCGAGATCGCGGAGATGATCAAGGTCGAGGGGGAGAAGTACAAGGAGACCCTCGTCAGGGGAAACGACCTCGTAAAGCGGTACCTCGCCAAGAACGAGACTGTCCCCATGGAGCAGCTCATCGACTTCTACGACAGCCACGGTCTCACCCCAGAGGATGTGAGTGAGGTCGCGGCTCAGCAAGGGGTCCATGTGAAAGTCCCCGGCGACTTCTATGCTCTCGTTGGAAGGAAGCACATGAAGACGGCACCCAAGGTCGTCGACTCGAAGGAAGCGGAGATCGCACACCGCGTCGAGAAGATGGAGAAGACCCGCCGACTATTCTACGAGGAGCCCTACCTCAGGGAATTCGAAGCAGAAGTAGTAGCAATTGTAGATGGTAGGATAGTCCTCGACAAGACCGCCTTCTATGCAGAGGGCGGGGGCCAGATCGGTGACCAGGGCAAGATCACGGTGGATGGCAAGTCCTACGATGTTCTGGACGTCCAGAGCGTCGACGGCGTAATCCTCCACAAGGTCAAGCCGTCGGGCCTCAAGAAGGGGGACAATGTACACGGCGTCGTCGACTGGGAGCGCAGGTCCGCCCTCATGAGGGCGCACACCTCGACCCATATCATTATTGGCTCAGCGCGCCGTGTCCTCGGTGAGCACGCCTGGCAGGCGGGCGCCAGCAAGGGTGTCGAGAGGAGCCGCGTAGACATCAGCCACTACGCCCGACTCACACGCGAACAGGTGGAGAAGATCGAGCAACTCGCCAACATGGTCGTCCGCGAGGGGCGCTCCATCACATGTAAGTGGATGCAACGCGACAAGGCAGAGGCCGAGTACGGGCTAAGGCTCTACCAGGGCGGCGCAGTCCCCGGGAAGGAGATCAGGATCGTCGACATGGGTGAATGGGACGTCGAGGCGTGCGGAGGCACACACCTCACCAACACATCTGAGGCGGGCTTCATCAAGATAATCGGCACCGAGCGCGTCCAGGACGGCATAGAGAGGATAACATTCGCCGTCGGGCCATACGCCGTCGCCGAGGTACAGTACCGCGAGGCACTCCTCTTCGACTCCGCGGAGCTCCTAGGAAGCCCCGTTGACAAGATCAAGGAGAGCATAGCCAACAACCTCGCCTCGATGAAGCAGCTACGCGACCAGCTCGACTCGATAAGGCTCGCGGCGGGCAGAGAGAAGGCGGAGCAGCTCCTCGCCTCGGCGGAGACCGTGAAAGGCGTCAAACTCATAGTCTACAGCGACAAGGTGGCTACCGACTACCTCATCGAGATCGGAAACGCCATCGCCGGTAGGGAGAGCATCTTCGCTTCAGTCATGTACAGCGAGACGGAGAAGAGGATCGCCGTCAAGATCGGGGACGCCGCGCAGGCCAAGGGGGTCCACGCGGGCAAGCTAGTCCAGGAGATCGCCAAGGCGATGGGCGGGAGCGGTGGCGGGCAGCAGCACTTTGCCCAAGGTGGCGGCGGCGACGCAGCCAAGTTTGAGGCCGCAACCCCCATTATCAGGAAGGCGCTAGAGTCACAGATTCGCTGACCCATCTGCGCAACTCTTTTTGCTCATAACCTTTATTCTCAAAGCCACCAAGAGAGCACTAGGATAGAGGTTACTCCGAATGGTTGACTGGAAGACACTGGAAAAGAAGTGGCAGGGACGCTGGGCGGAAGCCGCAGCCTTCGAGACAGACCCTGATAGGGAGAAGCCAAAGTACTACCTGACCGTCGCCTATCCGTACCCCAACTCGCCTCAGCACATCGGCCACGGGAGGACCTACACCCTGACCGACGTACACGCCCGCTACATGAGGATGAGGGGATACAACGTCCTCTTCCCCATGGCGTGGCACTTCACGGGGACGCCGCTCTTCGCTATGGTGGAGCGTCTCAAGGAGCGTGACCCTAGCCTCGTCGACACCTTCCTCAACCTCTACGGCATACCTGAGTCGAAGCTGTACGAGCTGGAGACACCGGTCTCCATGGCGACCTACTTCGCTAACGAGATCAAGGGGGGTATGCAGAAGATCGGCTATAGTATAGACTGGCGCCGAGTCTTCACGACCGTCGACCCTTACTACAGCAAGTTCATAGAGTGGCAGTTCGCGAAGTTGCGCCAGAAGGGGTACATCACCCAGGGTAGCCACCCTGTGGGCTGGTGCCCGCACTGCGGTAACCCCGTTGGTCAGCACGACACCATCGGCGACAAGGAGCCGGAGATTGAGGAGTTCACCCTAATAAAGTTCAGAAAGGGCGACACGGTCTTCCCAGCGGCCACCCTGCGCCCCGAGACTGTATATGGTGTCACAAACATGTGGCTCAACCCCGACGCGGTCTACGTCGAGGCAGACGTGGATGGAGAAACATGGATTGTGAGCGCCGAGGCGGCCAGGAAGCTTGAGATGCTTGGGCACAAAGTTCGGGTCGAGACCGAGTTCCAGGGTGCCCGCCTCATAGGGCAGACCCTGACTAACCCCGCGACGGGCAAGGATATCATAATCCTACCCGCACCCTTCGTCGACCCTAAGAACGCTACGGGAGTCGTCATGAGCGTCCCCTCACACGCCCCATTCGACTACGTCGCCCTGGAGCAGCTGAAACGCGAGGTCAAGGCGAACCCCGACGCCTACAGCATCAAGCCGACCGATGTCTCAGGGCTTGAGCCAATCAGTGTCATTGATTTACCCGGCTTCGGCGAGTCACCAGCCGTCGACATCGTCAAGAAGATGAAGATCACCGACCAGAACAGCCCCGACCTAGAGAAGGCAACCAAGGAGATCTACAGCGATGAGTTCCACAGCGGCAAGATGAGGGGGAACACGGGCCAGTACGTCGGCCTCAACGTCCAAGCAGCGAAGGAAGCCGTCAAGAATGACCTGATCGCCAACGGCAACGCCTCGACAATGTATGAGATGATAGAGCCCGTCAAGTGCCGCTGCGGGACGGAGGTCGTCGTCAAGATATTCGAGAACCAGTGGTTCATCAACTACGGCGACGAGGCGTGGAAGAAACTAGCACGCGAGAACATCGACGAGATGGAGATAATGCCGCGGGAGCTGAAGCAGGAGTTCTTCAACGTCGTCGACTGGCTGAAGGCGAAGGCCTGCGCCCGTAAGGCGGGGCTGGGTACGAGGCTGCCCTGGGCGCCGGACTGGATAATCGAGGCACTATCAGACTCCACCATCTACATGGCCTACTACACAGTCATTAAGGGCATCAACGAGGCGAAGCCGAAGCCCGAGCAGCTGACGGAGGCCTTCTGGGACTACATCTTCCTGGACATTGGCACCCCCGTCAAGGTCGAGGCGGCCACCGGCATCCCCATGGAAAAGGTGGAGGAGCTGCACAACGAGTTCAGTTACTTCTACCCCCTGGACGCACGTCACAGCGGCAGGGACCTGATACCAAACCACCTGACATTCATGATCTTCATACACGACGCCATCTGGGGACGCGAGTTCTGGCCCCAGGGGATCTTCGTCAACGGCTCGGTCCTAATGGAGGGCTCCAAGATGAGCAAGAGCATGAACAACATCATTCCTCTGGTCAACGCCATTGACCGCTTCGGAGCCGACCCGCTGAGGATAAGCCTGATGATCACCGCGGAACCGCTCAAGGACGCCGACTTCAGCCCTGACCTAGCGAAGAGCATGGTGGGGCTGCTGGAGGGATTCTACGCGCGCGCTCAGAGGATAATCGCCGAGAAACAGGACGGCGACTACGAGTTGCAGGAGATTGATCTCTGGATGCTTAGCAGACTGCAGAGCCACATCGCCGACGCAAACGAGGCGATGAACGAGCTGAAGGTGAGGAAGACGATACACGCCGCTACCTACGACATCGAGGGCGACATGGACTGGTATCTCAGGAGGGTAGCCTTCGACAGAGAGCACGCGGAGAGGAAGAAGGCGATAAGCCACGTCGAGTGGACAGTGCTGGACACACAGGTCCGAATGTTGGCCCCCTTCACCCCCCACTTGTGCGAGGAGATCTGGGAGCAAATGGGCGGCGAGGGCTTCGTCGCCTTCGCCCCCTGGCCCGAGGTCGACGGTGCACTCATCAGGGAGGACGCCGAGGAGCTTGAGACCATCGTAAGAACCTGCGTCGAAGACGTATCGAACATCACAAAGGTGACGGGTATCAAACCAGTGACCATCCACTTCTACACCGCCGACAACTGGAAGTGGAAGATGCTGGAGAAGGCGATGGAGATGCAGGCCAATGGCGCCGTGGATGTTGGCACCATGATCAGGGAGGCCTTCAAGGATGAGGAGATGAGGACGAAGCAGAAAGAGGTCCCCGCATACGCTCGGACCCTCGTCGATGAGGTCAAGAAGATGCCTGAGACCACACTCAAGCTTCGGCGCGAGATGGGCTTCGTCAACGAGACGACGCTCCTGCAGGACGCAGAGAGGTTCCTGAGGGCGGAGTTTGGCTGCGACGTCACCGTCTCGGGGGAGAGCGACCCCTGGATCGACGACCCTTCGAAGAGGGCGAGCCGCGCCAAGCCGTATCGGCCAGCGATCTACGTCGCCTAGCTCCTAAATACCGCTTAATGAGCGTTTTTCACACTGTTTGCGAGTGAAGCGACGCCTTTTTCCGGTTCCTTTTAACGTGAGGGGACTGAAATGGGCTCATTAAGAGGGCACTCCTTCCCGTTTTTTACATTCCAGTTTACGATGGAGTCATTGTTTTATGAAAAGTGATCTGGGAAAAGATGATTGCGGTTGATAATTCGGAGAAGAAGGTATCTTATACGGTTGCAACGGGGGTTTCAACCGGCGCAACGATGGGTGCGGCAAGCAGCTCGCTCTTCCTGACGCCAACATGGCGGAGAGCCGTCACGTTCTTCGCCTGGTTGTAGACGTCAGACGCGAGCTTGCCGAGGACCATCTCGTGGGCGATCTGGTCGAACGTTAGGGTCTTAGCCTTCTCGTTGACTATCGCCGTCATTATGGTTCGGATCTCGTGCTCCTGGCTCGTCTTGATCCTGACCTGCGTCATAGCGGTGACGATGATTTTGACCTTGTAGCCGTCGGTTGTGGTGACGCGGTATATCCCGTCTACCTTGGTGCTCCTGCGGCGGACGAGGCTGCGCAGGTAGTCGCGCAGGTACTCGTGCCCTTTGAAGACGGTGGAGGCCTTGTGGTCCTCGACGCCAGTGACCTGGAAGTACATCTTGATGTACTCCTGGCTGAAGTCACCAGTGATCTGCGCGAGCGTTGTCTCGAAGACGCGGCCGTTGAGAAGCGCCTCCTCCTCGGCGGGTGTCTCTCCGACCTTGGTCTCGCCGAAGTAGCGGGGGAGGATAATGTCGTACCAGTCCTTCCTACGCCATTTATCCTTGACGGCCTTAGACAAGCTATCGTTTCTCCTTTTAGCAGTGGATGGATGTGGGCCGAGCTTTTATGTGTTTCCCCGGCGGGGCTTGTTTCTTACATGTGGCGATACTTATGGAAAAAATATCTTTTAGTGGTCGCCGCAGGGTGGGTTTCTGGGTGTCAGCGGGTTATTCTACAAGGTGGGAGCTGAGAATTTTTTTCGGTTGCCAGCTGCAGCATTGTTTCTCGGGTGTTACGAGACGCCGTCTAGCGCCTTCTCGGCTGCGCTGAGGCAGCTAAGGAGGTCGTCGAGGGTGGAGATGAGGCTCCCGACGCCTTTGGGGCAGTGCACCTTGATGGTTATCTCCTTCTTTCTCCGCTCCACACTGAGTTCGAGGCCCTCTGGCGCCTGGTAGTTATCGGGGCTGACGGCTTCGGCCACGGCCTTCGCGGTCTCCTCGTCAGGGTACCGGAGTATTAGCTCAGCTTCCGCTCCAACTTTTAGCGACAAGCTCGTCGACCCTCCTTATGAACTCGTCCTCAGCACCCTGGGGTATGAATGCTCCGGCGGCATTGTCGTGCCCGCCGCCCGCGCCTTTGACTCCCCCAGCAGCCTCCTGCATGATCTTGCCGAGGTGGATGCCCATGAATGCGGTCCCCTCGGCTATTCGTGACGATATCTTGACGGTGCCGTCGTCGCTGTTCGCGGCGGAGACTATGGGCTTTGTGCTCTTGAGTATGCCCTGGCCGAGGAGGATGCTGGAGACGACGCCGACTATATTCTCGTCTATGTCGTTGCCGGCTCTGAGGACGTAGATGCTACCCAGTTCCCTGATCCTGTCGCCGCCTCTGACCCAGTCGAGGTAGCCGCCTATCTTGCGTCGGTACTCGTCTACGGTCTGCTCCGCGTCCTGCATGGCTTCTCCTCGGTCGCCTAGGCAGATGCCTATGCCGAGGCTGGGACGCCTCATGCGGGCGCAGGCGTTGAGGAGGCTGGAGTACTCGCGCCCGTCGCGGAGGGGAGTGGTCGCCTCCTCCTTCTTGAAGGTGTAGACGGTGCCGATGAGGTCGTGGACGGTCTTCGCGTCGCAGCCCTGGGCGACCATGTGGCTGCTCAGGGCCGAGAAGAGCTTCTTCTTCTCCTCGTCGTCGAGGTCGCTGAGGCTCCTCATCCGGTCCCCAGTTTTAAGGGGGATTCCTATGTGGTTGAGGAAGGCGACGCAGTTGTCCTCCCTCCCGCTGAGTTCAGGGATGAAGGGGGTCGTGGTGTTGGCGATGGCGCGGGCTATCGGGCGGGTCTCGTGGCCGTAAAAGATGAGGTCGATGTCCTTTGAGAGGAGACCCGCGGTGGTGGCTTCCTCCTCTATGAGGGTGTTGACCCCCTTGAGACTCTTCTTCTCCCCCTTGTCCTGCTGGTCGCCGAGGGCGCCGACGAGGCCCAGGGGGGAGAGGTCAACGTTCCGGGGGTCGAGTTCCTTCGCGAAGAGGTAGCAGACGCCGGAAGCGGCGATGTCCCGAGAGCCGTCGATGCCGTGTAGGAGTGGGTTCACTTGGACGACGCGGGCTGGCGCGTCTCCCAGGGGCATGTGGTGGTCGAGGATGATAACGTCGAGGCCCGGCAGCGCTTTTCCCACCATATCGAGGTAGCCGGAGCCGAAGTCGGTGAGAACGACTAATGAGGGCTTCTCCTCCGCGACGCCCCTTAGTATCTGCTCGTCGAGGCGCTTCTCGACAGTGGTCTTGAAGGGGGCGCCCGCTCTCTTGGCGACGTTGCTTATTATGCCGCCGCTGGCGACGCCGTCGGCGTCGTTGTGGGTGAGAACACGTATGACCGCGCCCCGGTTAGTGTGCAAGCTGAAAAGATCGGCGGCGGGCTTGAAGGAGGATAGAAACTCCCTTGGGGGCTCCAATTCGGGTCAGACTAGATGGTGACGATCTCGTCCCTGTAGTTCCAGTCCTTCGGCAGGATGCCCTTGCTCTTGTAGTACTTCGTGACCCTGTAGATCATGGACTCGGTTAAGTGCAGTCCCCTCTTGTTGCCGTAGTCCTTGGGGTTGCGCTCCATGTGGCGCTTCATCCTCGTGGCGCGGACCATGAGGTTGTATAGGTCCTCGGGGATGGTGCTGGCTATGCCGGCCTCTGTTAGTACCTTGCGTATGCCGTAGCCTACGAGGGGCTTTACGAGCGGGATGCCATGTTCGTCGCGGAGGGTGTTGCCGATCTCGCTCTCCTTTCGCCCCTCCCTGGCGAGGTTGATTATGAGTGCCTTGACCTCGTCTGGCTGGTAGACCACCCAGGTTGGGGGCCTCTTGGAGACGGGCCTCTGGGAGAGGGAGCGCCCCCGCATGCTTGATAGCTTGACCATGTTGTTTTTCGCCTTGCCCGGGTGACCCGGAATGCGTCAGTGTAAGAATCGGAGTGGTTTAAAAAACTTTACTGAAATAAAACGTTGTGGTAACACATAATCCACTCATTTTTCAAAATAAAACTACAAATTTGTACAATTAAAGATTGTCCGGTTTTAGTAATGAAGACAAGGGAAGTGAGTGTGATAAATGAAATTTTTTAAATCAGGTTCTGCTAACATCTTGGGACTTGTAAGGGATTTCTATTGGGTGACTAGCGGGACTTTTAGAGTTTATTTTTTAGGACTCTTGGGAATTGTGTGACTTATTTTTCCATTTCTATAGTAAGCTCTGAAATTTTGTCCTACTATTGATGCAAAATGGTTTTAAATCCACATTCCAGCGCGTACGTAATAAATGTTTAACTTCGGTTTTTCCTCTCTGTGACTTCGACATGTTCTATTACTATGACGGCTCCGAGAACTATCCGGGGATCGACGTCGCCGAGGATGGAAACTCCAAGTTGATCGCGTAAGGTGAACCACTTCCTGTGAACGAGGGCTACCTGAGCTCCGTTGATTATCATCTGGTAGTCGTGCTCCGTGAAGTTCCCATAGATGCGCATGAACTCCACGCCGTCCTTCTCCACCCAGAACTCTTCCCCAATCAACTTGACAATCTTCTTGGTTATCTTTCCCAGCTCGGCTCCGACCTGGTCGCGGAATGTGAATTGCCTATGAAGCGAGAAAACCTTACCCTCGATGCGCATAACCTCGGCTCCGCTAGCGTCGAGTACGTTAAATTTGGCGGGTAGCTGAAACAGGTTACCGTCGGCCTCGCCGAGTTTTCTTCCTTCCCGATCTTGTAGGTCGTAGTGTTCCCGAAGAGAGAGTATCTTCTTCTTGAGTACGAGTTCCTTGGCTTCGAGCAGCTGTCCGTTGTCGCTCATACAATCACTAAGGTATAAAATGCTGGTACTTAAGTGGTCTAAGGTATTTTTCATATCTTTGCGCGTGTAATTTCTCGATTTTATCTTCCCATTATTTCGAAGTGCTGGAGGATTTTCTAATTCTCAATATGATCCATACCGCGCAATAACGTACGCACGAGTGTGGTTTGAGTAGTAAAAGAGTCAGGATTTGTGCGCAAATGTGAGCACATTTTCCCTTGATGCGTCGTGTCTTTTACTGTTTGATCGACGCGCATAATACAGCTAAGATAAAAATGAGTGTCAGAAACCATGCCAAGCTGCCTCTACTCTTCCCTTGTTCAGTCCCAAAAACCGTTAAGATGAAGAATAAATACGTATTACTCAGTTTTTAGTGGTTTTATGGTTAATGTTCAGACGATCAGGATACTGGTCACCGCGGTAAGCATCACAATCGCAGCAGTCTATTACGTTAGGAATATCAAATGTGTGCGCGCCATAGATGGCTGTATTACCTCGCCGCAATTTCCTTCCATACCTGAAATGCCTGCTTCTCCACTCCTGTTAGAGTGCGCGCGCTAGCGATAGAGGTACCTGTCATGAAGCGGAGCTACGAGTAACATTCATTTCATCAGATATTATGTCGAATACTTCTGTTTTAACATCATTCAAGGCTTTACTCTTTCTCATCTTTTCAACGATTTCTCCCCTCAAGAACGCCTCCACTGAGGCTTCGTCCTTAAACAGATATGTACCCCCCGCTGTTTTTGCAGCATCATTCATAAGCCCGATTCTCCATTCAAGTCCCTTGACATCTCGAACGAATGTTTGAGGAGTGATACCCATCTCCATAAGGGCTCTTTGAAGCTCTTGCCTTGAATTGTACTTAAAATTCATCAACAAAATCTTCTTCATTCCTTTACCCACCCTTGAATTAATGGTTTATGGCGACTATGAGTATTAAAGAATTGGTGCACGTGTGCGTGTGTTTTGAGAGAGTGAGTAAGAGATAGAGAAATTGGAAGAGAATAGGTCTGGATGGTTGATTGATGGGAAGACAGTGGGTTTGGGGATAAGACTATGGCCCCCTTCGAAAAACTGCGAATCGAAGAGGCGGCAGCTCCTTCCGAACCCCGCTATGACGTTAAGGGAAGTTCAGAGCAGTAGGGATGTAAAAGAAGTAAAAAGAGGTTATATTGAATTTAGGCTAGCGCGGAGATGTCATAAGAAAAAAGACTAGCGCTATAAGAAACGTCTTCTGACGAGGACGAATAGTAATAGCACTTACTTTTCTTAGACTATGAAGGTGCGCTCTGCTTATTTATTGACAGAAAACTCAGGTGTCGACATGAAAAGTATTTTTGCTGGTGCGCCTGAACACACGATTAACTAATAACTTATTTAACAGAAGAGCCAACTAGAAACAGACAAGATTGGATAAGAGGCTCCTGATCTTAGTCCCAATCGTAGCATTAGTGATCACGATTACACTCCTCAGCACCAATCCTCCACAGGTCAGCGTAGCAGGGTACGTTAAAGTGCTGAGCTTAGACATCACGGCTAATAGAATAATCTTCATAGACTCAAATAAACATGAATACATATCTGAAATCATAAACGGTAATTACTCGATCACGCTCCCAAACCATCAAACATTCTCAGTTAAGATTTGGCTCTCCGATACTGCGTTTGGGATTGCCTCCCCTGGGCGGTGTTGAAGCAGAAGCAGACATGGGAACATTTCTCTTGGACGCGTATCGACTGTATTACGTGAAGGACTTCAACGTGAGTTCAGATAAGCTACCCGTTACCCCACCTTAGTAATTGCGTATTCTGCGCGGGCGACCAAATGCTAACTCAGTGCCTAGAACTCCAATTCGCTGTATCCTTGCTCACACGTATTACCATAAAGGACCTTCAGCACTTTTCTGCGGGGATAAAAAATAACTGAACGTATAGTGCTGAACTGTTGACCATGCTGACAAATCGTCAGGTTCGAAGGTGAGCCATTCCAATGGTCCCTGAGAACGGAGACGATCTTCTCCTCGCTCACACTTTTCACACCGTTTAGAAGCTCCGCTGCCCTATCGTAGCGCCTCTCACTCGACTCCAGAACCCTGCGCCCAAGCCATTCTTTAGGTGTGCTGGATCCTGAGTAGATGGCGTCGCTTGGAATCTCCACCCTCTGCATCGACTCAGTGTGATAGTGATTAGTATTGATCAGGAGACCGTCGGTGATTCGACGCATGTCATAATGGTTAGATGATAGCTCAACCCCGCGGATATCACCTGACGTGTCCGCTAGCGTCAGGACGGCGTCGTGCCCCCCGCGCTTGGACTTCGCCAGGAAGTTTACGGCTTCCTCTGAGGTTCGGCAGGTCTCCAGCATCTCCTGTAAGACCATGGAGAGGGGAACAAAGTTGGAGGGTTTATCCGTAGTGAAGGCGAGGTTGTAGGTTACTGTCAAGCCGTGCTCGTTCATGCCGTCGAGCATACCTGGGAGAGGCCCTATCGTGCTGCCAAGAGTCTTGTATCTGCCTTGTGGGGCGGATTCGCACGTCAGTTGAAATGGTGTTAGTTCGTTTAGGTAGTCGAAGTTCTTTGCCACGATTATATCATTGGACTCTGCCCGCTGGGGTGCAAGCGCCAGAGTGGTACAAGCCCCTGTCTTGTACGAGGGTGAGCCCACTAGAAGCTCAAGAGATTGAAGGAACATGGCTGTTGCGTCGTCGATCTTCGCACCTTCGATTATGCCCTTCATTCTTTCAGCTTGTTTGGGTTGGTAGCGGGAGATGTCACTTTGCAGGAGGCTGGTAGCCCTCTGCTTCGCCAAGTATAGAAACACTGAAGCTGGTAAAAACCATGGCTTCGTAAGCTTGAAGGCCTGACTTTTCGGCAACTTCTTGAGGAAGGTATGGACTGGTATGTTGACGGCTTGTCCCTGTTTTAGGCCCATCTCATAATGTGTTCCGGTTAGGTGAATCAGTGATACGTGGGACAACTTGAAATGGTTCTAGATTGAAGATTTATTTCAATCTTACTTCATAGAGCTATATTATTCATATTAGTGCACACGCATGTATTGAAATTCAAATTCGCCCTATTTCCGAGCCAATCGACATTTTTTTCTCGTGCGCGTAGGAAGAGTCACAACTTGTCACTAACCAAAACGAAAAAGATATAAAATTAATCCTGAACGTAGCCATCTGGGGGGATAGGTGTATTTAGGTATACTAGCATCTCTCCCCAATCCCACTCCCCAATTTTTACTCATGACAGACAAACGATCACACTATGCGGCGCACTCATCTGCGCTATTTACTCAGACGAAATAACATTACTCGCGCGCGTATATCTGCCCAGATCCGAATTAGGGAGATTCCAGTTCAAAGAGTCGCTCTAGTTCCAAGAAACGTGACCAATGTAGGTCGCCTATAGCTCGCTTATTTATGTGAGGTTTGACCGGGAACGACCGAAAACGAGGAGAACACGCCCAGCTTTAGGGCTCTATAAACACCGAAAGGCTCTGGCTGGCGCTGAAGATATCGTGTACATCAATACTGAAACCCCAATTTGGATTGGGAGTAGGGTTGGGACCCACTACACCTGACCGCGCCACGCTGTACCTTACTGAGACGGAGCCACCTGTACTCAGTATCGAGTTCGTGGCGTTCAATCTAACGGTCAGGCCTGGGCGTATGTCTGTGGCCTCGAAGATGAGGGAAAGTGAGGCGTCGTAGGCAGGTCCAGCCTTCGCTATCGCATTTATGTTAAGCGTCTCGCCGGGCTTAAGCGAGTAGGGCTTATCGAAATCCGCTTGAGGTGGGTCCATCGATATAGTCCAGAAGTAGATTATGGGTGGGGATAGGTCAGAGTCATGGCGGGTGAGGTAAGCTCTCTCCAAGGAGGCCATCAGCTCTCCGGAGGTGGCGTCCACCATGTATTTCCCCTCTAAGTCCCACGACTCACCGTCTACGAGCATCCTATTCCCGTACTTCACCAACCAGAAGGGTCTATAATCGGTGGGTGGGGAAGCCGCGAGGAACATGTGGTATAGCGCGCTTTCCCTGATCCAATCCAGGGTAAGCCAGTCCAGCTTCATCCAACTCAGGCTCACTATCTCAGGGGTTGAGTCGATGACAATCCTGCTATCGACTTTAGAGCTTCCTTCGATCACAGCAAGCGCCTGCTCTTTGGAGATGCGTGAACCCGGAGTATATGCTCCGAGGATGGCGAATGATAGTATAGCAATAAGGAAGGCAGTAATGGCTGCCACCTTGTGGTCTCGTAGCATAGCTCTCAGCATCAGAGAGTAGTTGGATAACCTATTTATTACCCGTCTTTAGAACGGGAAGAATCTAATTCAGCCTATCTTGATGCGTAAATATCCAGAAGATGAGTTTAGACGGAATTGGCTATAAACGAGGATCCCAGGAGTTGCAGGGAGGCGCGGATCGTGGAGCTGAAGCTTAGAGGACTAACCGATGCGAGCGTTAGCTCCAGGATACGTGAAATAGCGCTCACTTGGTCATAAGAACCCGAGGAACACTATCAAGAAGCTGATACAACAGACAAGTCTAATGGAACCCAACCTTAGATACTATATACCCCATACCCTCACCTGTTTCGATTACGTACACCTCCCCCGTCGATGGATCAACCTTAGCCATACTCAACCTCCGCGGGTTAGACTCGGGAGGATCGATCCATGAAGTCACCTCCCAAATGTACCTACCCGCCCAAATTGGATTAGAGCCATTGTCAGCAAACGGCCAATAAACCATGTCCGATTGAAGATGATAAGGTCCCTCGACGAGACCCGCTGCCTTAGCTAGCAGCTTCGCCTCGTGGGCATCGACTCTGTAGGGAGCCAGGTTATCCACTGGCGGAATCCCATTAGCATGAGTAACTGTTTTGTTCGAGTCTAGGTAGACGCTTATGGTGAACTCCCTGTTTATGTCCCCACCCCAAACCCAGTATAGGAATGTCACTTCATACGAGGAGTTGCCTAGGTCGCGGTCCGTGTATTTAATCACCTCGGGCTCGAAGAAACTCCTGTCGTAGTTTACCTCGCCGATCTTAGAGATGATGTACTGTCTAGCCTGATCGAAGGGGTCCACTATCCTCGAGGAGCTGACCTCGGTTGGGATCAATACCTTGTACTGATTTCCATCCCAGCTCTGATAATAGAACCAGGCTCCGGTCACATAAACGGTGTCGAGGGACCTTAAACCCGAGTAATCACTTGAATCGTATCGTACCGGCAGGTGTGAATAATAATCCAGAATAACATAATTATCCAGATACGTGTTGTTAGTGATCAACGTCAACACGTCAATTGTATCATTAAACACCGTGCCCGTGAAACTGAGCGAGGGTGAAAACCGCGTTGAGGCGAGTTTGCCCACTAGGCTCACGTATTCGAGGTCGTATCGGGGAAATGTCTGTGTGTTAAGGGGACCGACGACGTTTGACCGTAGCATCGACATGTCACCCGGCGTGTGAAGGGAGCCTGTTGTGAATTTCCCGGTAAAGGTGACATTACGTGTGGTTCCACCTGCCTCAGCGACGCCACTGAAAACCACCTCGAGCTCAAGACTAACCGCCTTCATACTCCTGTAAATGGATTCATCTACGTCGGAGACGTTCAAGACGCCGTTTGTGACATTGAGGGAACGAGATTCACCAACACCAAGAGTAACAGAGCCATAAGTCTTAGCAAGGGTTGGTTTTCCCGCAACGAGAATTGTGGACTTCAGGTTGGGGAACGATACGGGTAGTGGCCCATGATTAGTGATGGTTGTGTTGAATGTAAACTGCGCTGTATAGTTGATGTTGTAGCCGAGGCTCGTGTCGATAAATGAGGCGCTTAGGCTACTGAATGTTTCCTCAGCTTTCCTCCTGTTTGATATTGATCCGGTGTAGAGGGCTAAAGCTAAAAGAAAAACGGCTGTGGTAATTAGAAGAATCTTGAGCCGGGACATTAGATAGACTATATCCTTTGACAATTTAGTACTAGTCATTAGAACAGACTTTCAATAAATCAAACACACTCGAGCGAGCATATGCAATGAGGTGGCGGAAGGAAATAGGGTATAAGCCACTACAGAATCGGGGTTTGGCGTGATTTGGCGCAAAACGAGAGAATTTCCAAGACGCGAAGGCAGGTCACGGAATTACGTTAAACTCGTAGGAGAACTGAATGGGCCTCCGATACCCCTGAACATAGACATCCCTGACATACCGATAGGCGCCCTCACCCAGCACCTTCAAGCTGAACACCTCCTTGAAGACATCTCCGGGCGGCACAACACTGCTCGGGCCAGAGGAACCACCAGCCTCAACCTCAGCCAAATGCCCCTTCTCCATCCTGTAGAGATGGTACACACTCGGAAAATTCAGAACCAAGCCGCCGTGGTTGTAAAGCTCCAACATAGCTGGATCAGACCCATCAAGACCATACGAACTGCCTAGCACTTGGAGCCAGTAACCGTATGTTGGGGCTCCCTCAGAATTGGTGTAGGGTCTCTGCACGATGAACTCAGAAGACACATTTCTCTTTGCTCCGTTCACCTCAACGTCCTTTATCACTCTGTACCTCCCCGAGATGAAGCCAGTGACGTTCACGTCCCAGTTGTAGATCCATCCCGGCTGCAGCTCGATGAGCGGTAGAATCCAGGCGGGCTCCGAGGGGAAGTCTACCCACCCAGATCCCTCAAGCTTCTCGAACCTGTACATAACCCCGAAGGACATCACGGAGCTGAGATCGTTTGTCAGGGTGATCCTGAGTGAGCGTTCCGTGGTGAGGCGCTGTGGGTCTACGGTTAGCTGGCTTGATTCCAGCGGCTCCGCCAGCTCAGCCGTTGTGAGTGGGACATTCACGGGCCCCAGGTCCCGGGTGCCACCAAGTTGAGCGTAAGTCGCGGAGAGCATCACAACTAATAAAGAAAGGGATGCGATCTGCGCGAGGCTGAGCCTTCCCATACACTATCATTGCGGGTATCGTTCTTAAAACGCGTGTCATCATCACGGATTGACTGGCGCGCGCTAACATTCATCGGGGAACACTACACGAAGCAAGGACAACTACCACTAATCATTGTGATGAGCAACCCACAGTTTATGCGCTCAACGATACCCGGATGGGTAATAACATAGATCGGCCACAACTCCAGTCCACACCATGAGGCAGCTTAGATGTTCTAGCAGCAGGAACAGGATCACCATCGGCATGAGATACAAGCCATCACATACAATTCAGAAAAGTAACTAATCTTAACTAATTCAGTAAATAAAACCACTGTTCTACTCCTTAGAATTAAATCGCTTAAATCAACCTAGATAACGAATGCTGGCGTAACAAGTTGTCAAAGACATATATGGGAACTCTAACAGCTCTCGCGCTAATAGCGATAATTGCGGCCACAACATACGTAGTCCTTGAAAACAAAGGTCTCAATCCACAGCCCGACCAGATGCCATTAGGTCCCTTCTCGTACAATGGGAAACTAGAGCAAAGAATATTCCCAGTCAACAGGTTTGGACCTGCCCCAGCTATAGGTAATACCCGCAGTTACATGAACCTAGAGGTTTTAACGGCTGAGCAGAGGTACGAGAACCAGACCGCGCCGCTATACATCCGCACAGGCGGGAGGACAGAGATGCTCCTGGCTAACTCCGGAGGCAACGGAGTCATCTACGGGCTGACACTCGACGAGATAAACGACGCCTACAAAGCAGGTATGGAATTCGGGATAGAGGGAAACGTACACACCCTCGTAAGAGAGGGCCGGAGCTACCGCGTGCTCGAACTGAGCAACCTGAAAATACTCAACCCAATGGAACTACCGCTAGTAATCTACAGCCTAAAAAACGTCACCGGCATCAGCGGCTATCAACTTAACGGCAGAGTCGAGACGCCTCAGAACTTCAACGTAAGCACAGCCACGCTCGGAGGCGTAAGCCACATTGAGAACCAGATTTACCAGGTGTTGCTCAACGAAGGAGATGCCGTAGCCTACTCAGTCAACTCGACACGACCCATCGACCTGCGAATCACCTTCACCCCCGGAAACGCAATAAGCAATCAATCTAGCGCTGACTGGTACACCGCATACAGCGTAACATCGGTACGATACGGCCTGGTCTCGTTTACCCGAGGCCTTTACAGCTTCATAGTGAGCCCATCAACGCAAAATCCTGCAGAGGTCACACTAAACATATGGAGAATAGGCTGGAACCCTAGTGTGGTGCTATTCAAGTCCTCCGGAGGGGCAAGCTCGGCCTTTGGAGGAGTGGGTTGGGGCTCCTTCTACATGGAACCTTTGCCTAGGAGCTTCGTGGTTGGCCGAACCTGGTATAATGATGCCTGGACCGACAAATCACTCAGTTTCTCCACTAAGCTCAAGGTGGGGGCGAAGATCGAGTACGAATACAATGCAAGTCAACCCATAGAGTTCGCATTCTCAGGAAACGGTGACTCCAAGAGCAACTTATATCACTACAGTTCAAATTTCACAGCTCCATCGACTGGGGAGTATTCATTCAGCTTCGACGCCCCACAGGGTACTACCTCCATAGTCTCCTTCAGGTGCACAGTAGCCAACACAAGTATGATTGACTACTCCAATGGAGGATACGCTGCACTTCTATTCGACACCCAGCCAACTGAGCTGGAACTAAGCTATCCATTCCCCCCGGAAGTGAACTCTGAAACAATGATTACTGGTAAACTTCGAGCCTCACAATACCCTGGGATCGGCCCCGTGATGACGCTCATAACAACTGACGGGAGCGAATACTTCCTGCACCTGGGAACACCAAGCGAGTATCTCCCGGTACCTGCCCAGGGATATACGAGATTGGGGAACGCGACCCTATTCGATGTAAACGAGGCGTACGTCAACAACTCAACAGTCTCGGTCACAGGCTTCCAATACAAGATCGAGGTCGATGGGCAGATGTACCCGATATTCCACGTCAACTCATTAGAAGTGCGGGGTAACCGTCGTCTCTACGCTAAGCAGTCTATGGAGATTGTGAGCGGATTCCAGTACTTCGGCCAAGACAGCGAAGACATAGAGTACTTCCCGATCAGCTTCGGTTTAGGATTCGACCACTATTCATGGAGTAACGAATCCATTTTCGGCAATATGGAACGATACTTTGCAGTCTATTTGAACAAGGGTGAGAGAATCAGGATCACCTTCAACGCATCCGAGCCCGTTGAGTTTGGTGTCTACTTCAACTCCTACAGCCCAGACAGCCCCGGAGTGATGGGCTTCGACAATAGCAAGCCTGAGGATTATCTGCTTCGGGAGTCAGGAACAAGCACTTATGATAAAGTCATGGAGGTTAGTCGTAGAGGCTACTATAGCTTCGCTTTCAAGGCATTTGGTGGAACGAAATCTTCGGTCAACTTTGATCTCGATTTAATTTCGTGAGTTTCGTTCTTTCTCTCCACATTTAGAAGCATAACTTGATATCAAAATGATAAGAGGGCACAAGATCATCATCCGCGTGAGGTGCAAGCCACTCTAGAGACGAGGTTTGGCGTGATTTGGCGCAAAACGAGAAAATATCCAAGGCTAACATACTCAACAGGGCGCTCGACCTGAAGACATGGGACCTCACAGACGGCGAGAAAAGCGCGCGCGCCGACGACATAACTGGGATAGAAGCCTTCAGCTTTAACATCGAGTTCATAATCGAGGGCTGATTCTCAATTCTTAGCATCGAGCGCACGTACGTGCCAACAACTCTTACGAGGCCTTAATTGGCTTAACCTAAATGTGGATAATTATCCGGGCTTAGTATAATCAAACTCAAGCACCAGCACCTTACCAATTGAGAACCCATCCACACCGATATCCTTGAACACTCGATACCTACCAATCGAAAACTCCGTCCCGTTGAAGACCTGCGAGTAGACCTCACCCCACTTGACAACGGACACATTACCCCCAGTGTCCAACTCGTAGAAAGGCTCCCAGGCACCGGACACAAGCCTCTCAAGCCTGTAGCCTGAGCCTATCAGAAGGCTCCTCGCCCCATCATTTGACAGCCAAAGCATCGGGTAATCAGGACTCTCCGATGACTGCTCCGCAAGCTGAATACTATAGTCGAACCCCCACTTAGGTAGAGAGGAAAAATCCTCCTCCGGGGGACGATTCACCGTGAACCCAGCGTAGAGTACCCTGGTTCCATTAACGCCCTCGGCCTGGAACTCCTTAGCAACCCTGTAGCTACCAGAGTCGAGGCCCCTCACGGAGATCGCCTCCGTGCTCCCGCTGCCCCCGGGACCCATCGTATAGAGAACCATAGGCCAAACCGCTAACCCCATGGGGATGCGCCACAATGAGCCGTTCACGAGCTTCTCTATATGGTACTCGTAGCCGAACCCAATAGCCGTCTCGCCTCTATTGGTAACAAGGAGCTTGATGCTGTCCTGAGTCGTCACATCGCCTACGTCTACCCTCATGTCAACCGCAATCTCCTGTTTGGGCACACTGATCTCCTCTATGATTGTCGCCACAAGTGTGCCGTTCTCATCGGTCGCGGTTACGCCGAAGAGGTACTTCGCGGGTGCCTGGTTGGGTAGCTGTATTTGCCACCAGACTTGGTAGGAGGGTCCTACCTCGGACTCGACCCTATAAGCTAAGAGGCTCTGGGACGTCTCCTCGATGAGTCGGTAATCCATTTTGATCTTTGCTTTATTATAGTTGTTTGAGGTTGCGTAGAAGATGAGGTCTAGGGTTTGGCCTGGTTTAGCATACCCTGTGAGTGTCCTGCTCTGTGTTCCCTCAATTCTCCAGGTTGGGTGGTAGTCTATTGGTTCGGTCCACTGCACTGTGTAAACTGTTGGCTGGCTATGAGCGCCTGCGAGGACGATAACCACGGTTAAGCTCAGGGCTGTGATTAACGTGATGTAAGTTATTCGGGTGGCCATCTCATAATGATGATCAGGTTGAGATATTATCCTGCTGATCAGAACAGTGCACGAGCGTTAGAGAATAGTTCTTCTCCCAACACTCGATCAAGCGGAACACGTTGGGAGAAATATTCTTCTCGAAAACCCTTTTTTAAAGCCAAGGCAGGGTAGAATCGACACACCATGAGCTTCGAGGAAGACACCTACACGACCATATTCAAGGCTATGCAGCACCCCATCCGACGCAGGATCCTCCGAATGATAAGCGTGAAGCCATCAATCTACACAGAGATCCAGAGAGACCTTAACATAGACAACGGACTTCTCAACTACCACCTCGAAGCCCTGAGCTCACTCATCACCAAGAATAGCGAGGAGAAGTACACGCTATCTGACTTCGGCAGGGCTACAGCTAGCCTGGTGAGAGGAGTAGAGGAGCCTACCAACAGGGCTTCGTCATATGCCGCAAGCTCTCAGCTCACTGTAAGGATTTTAGTGATTGTATTTGCAGTGGTGGTCCTCGTCTCCTCAGCCGTCGTCTTTGACTTTAACAACAAGTACGTGGACTTATCTGGGAGATTCAGCTCCCAGAATGTGGAACTCGCACAACTGCAATACATAAACACAAGGCTTGAGGAGACCCTAAGAGACCTTAACGCCACCCTGATCTCGACACAGAAGACTCCACTCCTCGAAGCCACACTTCAGCGTTTGCTCACAGAAGAAGCTAGTGGGAACGTTACGAGACGATGGATGTGGATCTTGGATTCAGGAGACGTAAAGAGTGTAGATATCCCCTTCTCAGTATCAGGTGTAGACATCAGACTCGTTTCCCAAGAGGATGTTACCTCCATGGTGATGAAGTCAAATGGTACCAGACTCTACTCGCTGGACAGGGTCAGCCTAACCGACTCGACTCATGGGGTGGTAAAGTTCTCACGCTATGACGTGTTTAGCGTCGGAGGCGTCCCTTCGACGTATGGTGCAACTGAAGTCACCTACTACCTGGAGAGGAGGGGCGGAGACTGGGTCATCTATGGCTCAATGATGGGAATCGGAGACTACTTCCGAGCCGTTCCATTATTCAAAGACTAAACTATCTCTTCGAGAGCGTCCTTGTAGTCTACCAAAAATTAGAGTCCAGAATCGTCTGAATCAGTCCGCGTGCGCGTGTAGAAGGAAAATTTTAAGATATAAAGGAACATATAGGTTATGGGTTTGTCAGACCTAGGCTATACTCTCGTGCCCATCGAAGTCGTCGAGGAGTTCTTCCTGGTCCTGGCGCTGGTTGTCATCGCTTTCATACTCGTCTGGTTCAGGGTCTTCGCGTACTCGCCCGATAGGAGGTACCGGATGAACAGGTTGACGGGGTTTGTGATGAGGAGTACGGTGGTCTTCGGTGACCCGTCTTGGGTGGGGGGCTTCGAGTTATGGGATGGAGTTGGGTTCGCGAGGGATAAGATGTATGTGCTGGGCATGTGGGGGCAGGGCCTGAAGATAGATGTTGAGTCGAATATTGTGGAAAAGGAGGTAGCTGGTAAGTAATCGCGCTCGTGAGTCGCATCTGCGCGTGCATGTTCTGGAAACACCGCTTAGGCTTATCCTCACTTCCACTTTGATAATGAGTCGTGATTGAATGGTTGATGTTAAGACGCAACTATGTGACTCATACGCTTACGATGAAGATATTTTAGGACTGCTACAGCTATCACTAAAAATATCATAAACGAAGCTAACAACAACCCGATCTGAAGTGAGCCATTACCCTGCTCAGGTTCAGGAAGCCTGATCCTGTACAGATAAACCTCCCCCGCCGACTCCTTCCCACCAACCGACGCTAGATTCACGCCAACAGCAAGCACATCACCCTCCATCGCGACGTCGTAGCCAAAGTAAGCAGACGTCAGAATGTTCTCAGATACTGTGAACGCTGGAGTCCCCTGATGATCGTAGAGGTACACGTAGCCACGCTGAGTCACCGCGACGTAATACTTGCTCACGAACACCCTTATCCCAAAGTAACCATATTGTCTGAGTTCTACGGGGTAGAGGGTCTTGATCAGCGTCCCATTAAGGGTGTAAATATGGGCGGTCCCAGCCATCATCGTACTGTTCGCGTCCGCCCTAACCTCACCAACCACCAATACGTCGTCTCCTAGGTACACTGAGTTACCAAAGTTGCCGAAGCCACTTCCCCTCGGTGACTTCAGAGTCATAATGAGCCTTGACTCGCTGACATTGTAGATGTGAACCACGCCATGGGTGTAACCTGATTCAGTCGAGTATCCGACATATGGCTCACTAACTACGAGAACGTCGCCACGGATCCCAACCGACCACCCGTAGCTTCCCACCCTAACCTGAGGTCTGTTAAAAATGTGTGTGAAGGTACCATTAGCGTCTAGAAGGTATACCCTGCTGGTGGTATTACCATCTCCACCGAACACACCAGGCTCACCTACAACTAGCGTATTGTCATCCGTCGCTAGGGAGGATCCGAAGCGTCCACCCTGCTGAGGTTGAGGCGAATGCATGGTCTTGACTAGGTTACCAGCGGCATCATACAGGTGGATTTGACCAGAACTCTCCAAGCCATTAACTGAGACATCTGGCTCACCTATCACTATCTGATCTCTGAAGATGGAGACGCTGTACCCAAAATGG
The DNA here is from genome assembly GCA_963820555.1 of Candidatus Bathyarchaeota archaeon. Lineage (GTDB taxonomy): Archaea > Thermoproteota > Bathyarchaeia > TCS64 > TCS64 > UBA8941. Next base: position 12,813 of record CAWGAT010000030.1, on the reverse strand, counting down.
GTTTTTTCGTCTCCTGTTGGGGGTTTTAGTGTCTTGATGAGCACACCGGCTCTATCGTATATGTGAGCCAAGGAGGCCCCATATTCACCCACTATGATTCTGTTTTGATTTATTGCGATGTCGATGCCGAAGAATCCTTGGTAGTGTGGCTCCGGTGGATCGATTGTTTTTATGAGCTCATATTGTTGGTCGCCTTTTATGGGGGATGATGTTGTTGGTGTAGTGCTTATTGAAATAATTATAATTATGGTGAGTAGCGTGGTTATTCGTTGATCAATTTTCGTGCTGCGCACTGCTATTTAATTGGTTGAGTATCTTTATTTAGCTTTTTTTGAAGAGACATATTTATAAAAGGAGTACATATGCTCGAGCGGGTGAACCTATTTTCTTCGGTGCAACATGCGACAGGTATTAATCTTAGTTAATCGTCGTCCATGGGTTTGGATTTAGGGGCCATAGTCTTACGCGCGAACTCGACTTGCCAAAGAAAGCCGTTAAATACGTCAACTGATATAAGTTGACATATGAGCTTCTCCACAGCCTACCTAACACCCAGAGAAACAAGCGTCTGGGACCTGAGGAGAAGAAAGAACTCCCAGTCAGAGATCGGGAGGCTGATGGGGTTCAGCAGGCAGGCCTCACACCACGCCCTGGAACTTATAAATATCAAGGTTGAGAAGGCTTTCGAGGAAGCGGCCTCTACGAACGGACTCTATGTAAGAAAGGTGAATCTCGTTGATGGGATCATGGAGGCTTACAGCCCCGTTCACAAGGTCACAGTTTTCGTGAGTCTGTCCAGAGCCAATGGCCTGAAAATCTGGTACATGCATGAGGGCGAGTGCGGGATATACCAACACGAGAAGGGTTGTAGGACATTCTTAGAGAAGGAGGCTGCTGAGAGGGGCATAGATCTCAGTACTGAGGATTCTAAGCCAAGCCCCGACTCAATTAGCATTGAGGGTTTTTGGCAGATATATAGGAGCCTAAGACGATGACGGGGAATGAAAAAGACATAGAAGATGCCTGCCCCTTCCCACCTGGTATTGACATTCCAAGGAAAAGTGGTTTAGGGATCATACTGAGTAACGTCCTCGCCGTCGATTGGAGAGTCATCGCCCCAATACTCAGCATCGGGGCAATACTCCTCGTATCCGGACTGCTAATCACGCCACCAATACCCTTCACGTCCCTCAAAGAGCCGAAAACCTGGAATAGCACCATCCCTCAGTACAAGACTTCCTACTTCCCAGAACTACCTGGATGGGTGCCCACCTATCCTAAACAGGTTGTACACCAAGGAGACCTGACCCTCGAAGGAGGAGAAGAGTACCTGATAGAGAACTGCACATACATCCTTAACGGGGATCTCCGAGCATCAGGCAACTCAAGCCTGGTACTCAGGAACTCTGAGCTTTGGGTTCACAAGCACTCCTCGTTTCCCCCATATGGTGACTTAAACTTCACCGATACCTCAACCCTCATTGTATACAATTCAAGTATAGTGTGTCCCACGATTGGGTATGGATGTACGGTTATTCTACTAAGGGATAGCGTCGCCATCGTAAGTTACTCGAATGTCACGTTCGTGGATTTCAATTGCGATGATAGGTCGAGGATTCAGATCGATCACTCGACTGCGGGAGCAGTATACGTTGCCTCGAACGCATCGTGCAGCATCAAGAATAGTGACGTTGACATAGTGGGGCCTGGCGGTCAGATCTGGGGTATTGACCCATCTTATCCATGGATGAACGCTGTAGGGCGCGTGTTCCCGTGGATGAACACTAGGGTCGATGTGATCAACTCAGCCCTTAAGCAACTCTCGGTTAGGGCGCTGGGATCGAGGATCGTAGTCAACGGATCAGTAACGAAGGGCTCCAATTGGAGCCCCTCTGCGTTCTGCAGTGGTGGTCGGTGGTTCAATGTATCGCTAGTTAACTCTAGTTTAGGTACGGTGCTGTTATGTACCAACAATTCAACTGTCACAGTGGAGAACAACAAGGACTTAAACTATCTCGAAGTAGTTAATGGACCTGCTAATGTAGTGAATTGCTCATTCCCGATTCTTCAGCTTGAGAACTGTACCTCCTCGGTGGATGACTCAGTGTTCTACGGCATCGGCATCTTAGGCGACTCAAATGCCTTACTTAGAGATTCTCTTACAAATGTTCTCGACTTCTCCGATCTCACGGGACTCGTCAAATGCGAGGGGTTAATGGCTAATCTTAATCTCTTTGGATACAACATAAATGCCACAATAATTGGCGGTTTAAAGATCCTCGAAGAGAGGGATAATTTCCTTCCCCACCCTTTACCTAATAGTCGGTTGAATCGAAGTTATCAAGTATTCTCAGAAGCCAGCGGGGTGGCGATGAGGGATATAACCCTCACCCTTAGAAGAGGTAACGATAAGGTGTGGTCTGGTAAGACGGATGCATCGGGTCAGGCTTCATTCGATTTGACTTACTATAGTCTGTGGAAGCCCTTTGGTCGGTTGATCTTGGATAACGATAATATGACCGCTACCTTGACTCTTACTGCGACGTCGGGTGATCAGCAGCAAGTCAGGAATGTTACTGCGGAGTCGGAAACTCCTATAGTATTTAGCTTTGAAAAGCAACCTGAGACACCGATCTGGGGCAACAGATACTCGCTGCTAATCACTGGTGGGTTGATGATCATAGTTACAGTAGCATACGTTTTCTTTAAGAGAAAACGGGGGGTGGGTGGTCTTCAGCAGGTCTAAGAGAAAGCGATTAGATGTAGACGAAGCTTGCCCCTTCCCACCTAGAGTAGATCTCCCCGGAAGGGGAAGGTTCCCCCAGATCTCAGCGTCCATATTCACCGACCCACGATTCGTCGCGTCAGCCCTTCTTGTAGCCGGGATCATGTTCATCTTTGGCTTATCTCTAGCGCCCCCATCAATAGTACATCTCCAGACGAGCCCGCCTATATGGAACGCCACAATACCACAAGGCAAGCAATACCCTCTCTATAGCAACACCGTTCCATGGGTGCCCAAGTATAAGGAGGTCAGGACCTGGAACGGTGACCTCATACTACAGGGAGACCAAGTTCTACTCATAGAGAACTGCTCCTACTCCATACAGGGCAGTGTACTTGTCAAGGACCACGCTAAACTAATACTCAAAAACGCTGACATCAATCTAAAGCAGAAAACCGGCTGGGTACCAACCGATCCCGTCCCAAACAGCTATAATATGATGTTCATGGACGAGTCCGAGCTCCAAGCCGATAACTCAACAGTATACAGCTTGCAGTCTTACACCATTCAATTAGGATTTTATAACAGCAGCACCTGCCACGTCACTGATTCAAACGTGACGAGTATCTCGTTCTTCGGATACGACAACACGAGTTTCTCCTTCGAGAAGGCCGAATTAGACGCGCTCATGATGGGTGAGAACTCTAGTATCAACCTTAACGCCTGTAAAGTGGACCAGATCATCCCCGACACCTACGACAACGGGTCATACACACCAATTAAGATCGGTAAGCTCAAACTAGACGCCACAGACTCCTCGATCATTGCCCTAAACACCTTCTACCTGAACTCCACAATCATCGTAGACAAGCCAACCAGCGGCCACTACGAGAGCTGGAACAGCTTCAGGGACCTCGCCCCCGGAGGCAAGGGCTTCAACATAACCCTGACGAGAAGCGAGGTGTCTGGGCTAACGATCATGTCGGAGGGTTCTTACCTAGAGATAACCAACTCCAACGACCTAGACTACGCCTACGATTTATGGGGTCGGGTGAAGGTCGTGAACAGCTCCATACCCAGCCTCGCGATTGGGGGAGGGGGCATCATAGAGGGGTGCCGCATCGGGATGCTTAACATCATAGATGGGGACTACCAGGTGTCGAGGAGCAGAATCGCTGATCTCTTCCTCCACCATAACCATGGCAACGTGAACTTAACCCAGGTGAAGACGGGTCGTATCACTGGCCACGACTTCAACTGCTCCTTGACCGGTGACTTGACGGTGGAGAACGAGACTGCATCTGTGCCTGTATTATGGGGGAACTGTCAGGTCAAGCGTAGTTACCCGATTCAGGTCCTGAACGGTGACAGGGCTGCTGTGGGCATCGATCTCAGGTTGTATAATGAGACAGGCGATCTTCTATGGTCGGGAAGGACTGATGGTAATGGTAGAGCTAACGTAGACGTTACGTTTTATCAGAAAGTGAGTGTTCTAACTGAGGTTTCGCCTAATTTTTCCGACACCCTCAGGCTTGTGGCGTCGGGTGTCTCGGGGGATAAGGAGGTGCCCCTTAGGTTTACTGGAGATACACCGGTGATTTTGTCTTTCCCATTGGAGCAGGAGAAGCCGATGTGGGCTCAGGGGTGGTTCGTTGAGGTTGTATCTGTTATTTTCGCGATGGGTATTGCCATTTTGTATCTAACTGAAAGAATGAGAAAGGGGCATGGGAATCTTGATTAATAATGAAAATATCCGCATAAAAGATGCATGCCCGTTTCCCCGGAGACGCCCTCACTGGTACTCGAATCTCGCGCGCGGGTTAAGCATAGATGACCAACGCGGCGCTTGTTGGAGCTTATTCACAGGCAAGCATTCACGCCGTGATTTTTTATACAAAGGAGTATTGATTCACTCGTGCTATGTCCTTCTCTCAAAGCCCTTCTCATTATAACGATCCTTACTGTAACAATCAGCCCAGCGATCATAACTACTCAAGCAATTACCGGCGGTAGAGAGCCAGCAAAGTACCCAGACGGAATCAGCCTATCTGGAACAACTAAAACAAGCATAACCAACGCTAACGTCACGGTGATTGGATGGATCGAGCTAACAGATGACGCGACCCTCATATTCAATAACTGCAGCATCAGGTTAATCGTTGACCCAAGTATACCAACCAAGCTCAGAGGTGACATAACGCTACAGGACAGAGCCTCACTGTTCTTCAACAACTGCTCATTATTGCTGAAAAAAGACCTACGCTTAAATTACCACTCCGGAGGTAGCATTTACCTCAACGGGACCTCAAGATTGGTTGCGGTGAACACGAGTCTAGACTGCACAGACGACATGGGCATCATATGTTACGGGGACAGCAAACTGAGCCTGAGTGGAGTAACATACACAGGAGTTCCGCCAAGGTCTAGCTTACACTTTGGAATAGAGGATTACACCTTTGAGAACCTGCTAGCAGAATTCCATGAGGGGCACTCAATCACAGGAGTTGATAAATCAATCATCCACGTGGCGAATAGTAAAGTCGGAAAAGTTAGCGTCTATGAGAATTCGACACTTATATTGGAGGACTCAAAAGTCGTCTACTACTACGAAGGCGCCTCCTCCATAAAGTCCTCATTGATAAGGTCAGATGTCAGGATGTATAATTTATCGAGATACAATAGTTCAATAACGATGTCAGCGCCTCTGGAGGGTTTCCATGAGAGATGGGATTCGGGTGAGTTTTACCCGAGTACCGTCACTCAATCTGGAGACCTGTTCGTTAACTCATCAATCAATAATGTGTGGCTGAATCTGGCATACTGTGAAACCGAGTTAATCAACTCGAAGTTGAAGATTTTGGCTTATTATGGTGGAACGCTTTCGGCCACAGATAGCACTGTTTGGTTGTTGGAGGCTGGCATGAACTCCCACTCCACCGTTTCAGGTTCCAACATTGTCTACTTACTGGGTTACTCTCCTGGGGACCTCGACCTCACCGTGTCAAACACCAGGGTATCCACTCTGCTTCTGACCTGTAAAAAAACGATGAAAGTCAGTATAGCTGATTCGACCGTCGAAAACGGCTACGTTAATCACCGATGGTGGACCCCTGAGAGAGGGGAGATCAATTTCACTAGAACAGATGTGGGTAATTTGAGCGTTGCATTCACGGTTCTGGACCTGGTCCCATCGAGGTCGACGAGTATAAAGTTCGATGATTGTTTCTTCACGGGGAGTTTTACTCTCTGGCCGATTGTAGCGGAGAAGGATGAGTTGAGCATCTCAGGTGGTCTGAGATTCGGTCCTATATCGTCTCTTGATGAAAGATTTGGGCCAGGTCAACTGGTCTCCAGGAGCTACATTGTGAGAGTTTACAGTGGAGGCGAACCTCTTAGGAATGTCTCTCTGAGATTGGTTGATGCTAATCATACTATTTGGGAAGGTGTGACCGACGAGACCGGATCCGCTGTCTTCAACCTTACCTTCACCGACAAGTTTGACGCGAGTGGAACCAGGTCCTTCAACATGACCTCTAAGTACCTGTTGAGTACGGATTACGAGGGAGAAGTATACAGTGTTGAGGTTGGGCTTCTCAGCGATACACCAATTGAGATTGGAGTTAGGCTTTCAACGAGGCTGGAGTCTGAACTGTTAGCAACCGTGATAATTATTCTCTTGGTGATGGTTTCGGTGATGGTGATCAGTAAAACTTCTCTCATAAGGCATCTAGGAGGTCAGTAGTTATCGTGGAAAATCAGGGGGAGGGTAAAAAAAGGTTGCGCACGCGTATATCCCTACAACCTCTTTCGTAGCCAGTGTTAAATCAGGATAATACGGTAGAATACCAGTGAATTGTATCTATTCTTCGACTCGCCTGGGGCCGTGATCGTGTACGCATCCACGGTGGCATTGATCAGCACCGCCTTCACACTCATACATGTGGCCTCAGATTTCCCAAACCTATACACTGGATCGTTCATGGGCTTCGGCGTCTACTCAGCATACATATCGACACAATTCCTCGGCATCACACCCTACGCCGGGGTGCCCACGGGCTTCCTCATAGGTGGGATAGTGGCTGCCACATTCTACTGGCTCGTAGTAAAAACCCTCCAGAGGAGGGGTGCAGATGATGTTAGGCTCGCACTCTCTACCATCGGCTCAGGGCTGTTATTAGGCGCAGTCGCTGGAATTCTAGTTTTCTGGCTGATAACTTACAGAGGCCTGTATGCTTCGGCCTTCTTGCTAAGTGGCTACGACTTCCAGCTCCTCAACGTACAGGGAGTGATCCTCGTGGCCCCGCTTGCAGCCATCGCCTCCACCCTGCTTCTCAGGAGGATGCTCGAGGGGACGCGCATCGGGGCTGCCATCAGGGGCTCATCGGAGAACAGGGAGCTCGCCATGGACTGTGGTGTAGACCCTTACAGAATCCAGACTTTAGCCTGGTTCATAGCCGGCGGCCTAGTTGGCGTCGCCGGCGCCATCTACCCTCTATACTTCACCGGCGACTCCTACATAGGTTGCTGCACCCTGTTCACCGTCATCATGGCCTCCAGCATACTCGGTGGCCTCGGCTCCACGACATGGGCCATAGTCGGTGCATTCCTCATCGCTCCATTGCAGGCGGTTGCAGAATACACATTATCTATAACTTACGGCGAGTACACCGGCGACTACCAATGGATAATACCCCTCATCATACTCAGTCTCACCCTCTACATCCAACCAGGGGGGCTCAAAGAAGTATACGATCGCATGCGAGCGTGATCCACGGTTAACCCGTTTGCCACTTCATCGTATCCGTATCAGGAGTGTACATCCCAGTGTATAATCTGGAGTTCTGCGAGTAGAACCAGACATCTAATGGCAGTGGTGCCCTATCGCCACTTTGATCCAGCCTACACCAACCACTCGCACCATAAAGCCTACCACACACATCGGGGAAACCACCCGCGACCACTGAAGCGTTAACAGACCTCGTCTCCAGCACAGAGGTAGCCATCGCCCAAGCACTATCATAGAGATAAGCGCCCTGCTCATCCAAGTAGCTTGCACCGCTGGGGTACCTATCCTTCAACCCCTCAATAATCGATGACCTGAAGGGCTGAGCTGATGGGGTGAAGACCTTTAGGTGGCTCGCCTGAGGGCTACCGATGAAATAATCAATCATCTTTAGACCTATGTGGCTGAATCCCTGAACATCACGCAGTCATACAGGGGCAGATATTTTTCCATTTCGGGGACGATCAACGCATCCTCCTCGAAGGAGAGGAGCAGAATGCCTACACTTTCACCCTCAGGATACTTCTCCTTGGCGGCCAGGGCCTGAAGGTTAGCATCCTCGAGGTAGCCGCTGATGGTATGAGGTATCTTTAAACTATCGGCATCTGCATGTTGAGCGTTTAGTTAAAATGTATTGTACTATGGAAGCGGTGAATAAACCCTAAAAATACTTTAATGGCACTTCTTGAGGAACTGGAGAATTATAGTGTGCCTCTCTAACGCGCGAGGCAGAGGAGTGAGAATTTTGTCGCGGTACCCAATCCTTCGCTAAAAATTACCTGAAAAGACGACATAAAACTATAAGTACCGGAAGGTGCCCGCGCTGGGGTTCAGGTATCTACGTTGCTGGCCAAGAATAGTAAATGGGCTAGGCACCATGTTTCCTGAGACGTTTCTCATAGGAGCGCGAAGATGTCACAGGAAAAAGACTAGCGCAGTTATAGAATGTTACATCATAATAGGGTAGACCTTTCTATATTGGTACATAATCGAGTCCCCTCGAAAGAGGGGTGAAAAATGGTAAAAATAGGTGATTAAGATCTACTATCTTGTTCTCTTACTCTATTTTTATGAGGTAGAGAAGGTTGCAAACCCACCACTATAATCATGCGAAACCACAATATGGAAGTTTATATCTGCACCATCCGTATTTGGATCTACCTCGACTCGGAATAACAATGTCACGCTATTGTCATTATTAACGGCAAAAGGATATTGATATATTGTTCCATTACGTATAACCTGTGAATTACCATTAATCAAATGTACGCCAGGAGTTGAAAGATCTGTGGTAACAAACATCATCATACTATCTGGGGAAGGTATTGTATCTAACGTTGTATAAGTTACTACGACAGATTTAGAAGCAGATTTCTGACCCGCCCCAACAGTTCCAAAATCAATGCCTGTAGAATTCACAGTCCACAATTCAGTACTCTTACCCTGACCTAACGATGAAGGTGAAGCTGGAGGAATCGTGACATGAACCTCAATAACTGCATTATATCTATCGTGTAGACCCTGGATAGCACGTGCACTATACACATTGTAACTAAATCCAGCTATTACCACGCCAATGATTCCTACTAAAACTATCATAACCGAAAGGGTACGTTCCCTCATCGTTTCACCAGCCTCTCATGCTCACTTTGGGTTCTTCCTTAGGGACATCCTGGGAACTCATCATCTCACCGCGCACGAGTAAACGTATCTTAGTTTACGTATTTAACGTTAACGTATATTAGTTTACGTATTTAACGTATACGTAGAACTAACAGTAGCGACCCCTAACGTGTTCTCTACATTAAACCTTTAAAAGGGTAAACTAATGTAGATTAACTTGACCATGACCTTCTCGACAGCGTACCTTACAGTGAGGGAAATAGGCATCTGGGACCTGAGGAGACAAAAAAAGACTCAGGCGGAGATAGGTAGACTCCTAGGCTTCACCCGACAGGCATCAAATAGAGCATTTGATGTCATTGACACTAAGATTGAAAGAGCCTTCAAAGAGGCGGCGGTCTCCAATAATCTCGAGGTGAGGAACATTAACCTCGTTGATGGCATAATGGAGGCTTACAGTCCCGTGCATAAGATGCCAGTTTTAGTTAGTATGTCACGTGTCAACGGTCTTAGGGTCTGGTACATGCATGAAGGAGACTGCGGCTCGTGCTCTGAGGAGAAGGGCTGCAGGAAGTTCCTTGAGGCTGAGGCGTCTGAGAGAGGCATTGAGTTGACGAAGGAGGATTGGGATCTGCCACCGACTCAGCTGGCATTAAAAATCTTCTCAAAATACTTTGGAGGTTCGAAGGTTGCTTGAAAGGAAATCCGCTTCATTTGGGACGCTTGTCCATTTCCACCGGGATTTGAACCACCGAGGAAGGATAGTAGTTTATTCTCCACCCTTACGAGTGGTCCGCTAACCAATTCTTTAATTAATTATAAACGATGGCATCTCGTCTTATTGTTCTTCGTTTTCTATATTATGATGTATGCGTTATTATATGAATCACAAGTCACGCTCTTGATGTTTACGCCTCATTTTCTTTTTGGAGGCTATCTCAGTTTAACCTCGGGCTCTAAACGCATGAAATGATTAAAGATGTTAGGTTGTTACCATTTGTGCGCGCGCATATAAGGTAACAATTTTGATGAATTGTGCGCACACGTGCGAACATTTTCCCTTGGTGCGTTGTGTCTTTTTCTGTTTTGATCGCCGCGCATAATACAGCTAAGACAAAAATGATTGTCAGAAACTACGCTGTGCTTCCTCTACTCTTCCATTGTTCAGTCCCAAAAACCGCTAAGGTGAAGAATAAATACGTCAGCGTGTTGCTAAATTACATCTTTAAATCAACTCCCTCACCACCAGAATGACAACACCGACCTAGCCTTCCAGGGCCTACCGAGCCTAAGAGCCGCCACAGCCACCAACAACAACGCGATCATACAGAGCAGGACATGGAACGCGACGTTCCTCAGCCCTCTAAGCTTAAAGTCACCCAAACCAACCAACTCGAGCCTAGAGTTCACCCTCTCCACAGAGGCCCTCCCCAACCCGTAGATCCTCCTCTCCTCAGCCGGCCCACTGACCCTGAAGAACCTGTCAACCCTGAGCACCTCCCCACCACACCTCTGATTAGACATGTAAGGAATCACAGGCAATGCCCCATGCTCCACGATACAGTCTCTAACACGTTTACTGCTGTACTGGGAGTCACCACAACACTCTTGAACCCTTCAACGACCAGGGACGCCTTATCCAGGAGCTCCTCGGCGTGCTTCTTCTCGTTCTCGTTAGCAGACGCCGACACCACCGCCACAGGTATATCTGAGTCGGCGTCCACAGCGACGTGGGCCTTGTAGCCCAGGTCATAGGATTTGCCGTCCCTGCCCACCCGGGCCTCAGGGTCAGAGAGGCCTTGGCTGTCGTCCGCCGGGTCACGCCTGCTCCACGCCTTGATGAAGGTGGCGTCCAGGGCCAGCCTCTCACCTTTGACGAGGCCGCCCTCCACGAGCTCCTCCAGGAGGCTGTTCATTATACCCTCAAGCCTTTCGGGGCCTACCCTGTTCCTGAACCTGGTTAGCTGGGACGGGTGGTAGGGCTTCTCATGTTCCTCTATGTCGCAGATCTCTCTCAGCGCCTCGTCGTTCCAGAGGCGCCTGTATAGCTCCCTGTCGCTGGGGATGCTTCTCAGCTGCTTAACCATCAACGCCTTGAAGATCCCGAGTGGGCTCCTGGGTGGCCTGCCCGGCCCGGCTGTGTGGTATGGTTCTGAGATGGTCTCCTCTATGTCGTGTAGGTCAAGCTGGGAGAGGATGGAGGCTACATCCTCACGCTTCTCCATCTTCACCTGAATCTAAACGAAACAGGGATATTTGTTACACGGAAATGTTAACCCCAGGAATTTAGCAACACGCTGGCGCGCATATAAGGTAACAATTTTGATGAATTGTGCGCACACGTGCGAACATTTTCCCTTGGTGCGTTGTGTCTTTTTCTGTTTTGATCGCCGCGCATAATACAGCTAAGACAAAAATGATTGTCAGAAACTACACTGTGCTTCCTCTAACTCTTCCCTTGTTCAGTCCCAAAAACCGCTAAAGTGAAAAATAAATACGTATTATTCAGTTTCAATTATTAAATGATATAATTGATTTATTAAAATTAATAAACATACCAAGTGACCCAATTTATACTAAAAATGAATATTTAATTATCAACCCCTCAAATATGGAAAAAAATAAACAATATTTTGTTAACTTTGATGATAATGAATTTATAATAGTATTAAAGGATGATGGAATAATTGAATCGTATGAAAGGATAGTGGATTAAAAATGGGTCAAAGAGAAAAATGGCCAGTAATAACTGTAGGGAGTAAAAAATATGTTAAGGTATCAGTTACAGATACGCGAACTTTTGAAGCATGTCAAGGCAAAGAAGTTGAGGAATGGAGTTGGAAACAAGCAAAGAATATAAAATATGTTGTACATGTTGATAACTTCGGAAAAATAGATAAAAAAAAGAATATCTTGAATAACTTTAGATTTTTTCAAATATTTTAGACGCGCGCAACGGACAAGCACTCACTAGGAGAAAGCATTTAGCTGAAATAATTAAGAACAGACTGAATGCTTTCTCCTAGTGAGTGCTTGTCCGTTGCGCGGGTCTAAAATATTTTAGAAAAAAAGTTATTCAAGATATTCTTTTTTTTATCTATTTTTCCCAAAGTTAGTCAACATGTACAACATATTTTATATTCTTTGCTTGCTTCCAACTCCATTCCTCAACTTCTTTGCCTTGACATGCTTCAAAAGTTGGCGTATCTGTAACTAATACCTTAACATATTTTTTACTCCCTACAGTTATTACTGGCCCTTTTTCTCTTTGACCCATTTTTAATCCACTATCATTTGGTACAGATTCAATTATTCCATCATATTTTAATATCTGTATAAATTTAGTTTATTATCAAAGTTAACAAAATATTGTTTATTTTTTTCCATATTTGAGGGGTTGATAATTAAATATTCATTTTTAGTATAAATTGGGTCACTTGGTATGTTTATTAATTTTAATAAATCAATTATATCATTTAATAATTGAAACTGAATAATACGTATTTATTTTTCACTTTGGCCCTTGGGACTGAACAAGGGAAGAGTTGATGCAGCACCACAGTGCAGTTTTTCAACACTCATTTTTGTCTTAGCTATATTAAAAGCAGCAATAGAAACAAAAAAAGACACAACGCACCAAGGGAAAATGTTCGCACGTGTGCGCACAATTCATCAAAATTGT
>CAWGAT010000029.1:0-130182 GCA_963820555.1 Candidatus Bathyarchaeota archaeon | reverse complement strand
CCCCACTAGGAATTCCACGCTTCATGAAATTCTATACACGCCCACAGGAATCGCTCGGGCAACCCATCGACAGTCCTCTACAATTAGTGCAGGGTGCGGGGATGTATCGGTTTACCCTTGTATGTGCTTCCCCTTTTGGAGATGGTTCGACAAGTGGATAACGTGATTCGCAGCCAAAGGTGCAAAACCCATGTTTTTTCCATATGATCCGTGGTGAGGAATAATTAACCAGCCACCGGAGCGACTAATAGAGTAGGAGCTGACGAATCCTCCATCTCTTTAATTGCATTTAAGAGAGTTTATAGAGCCCTCTCACTCATTGTTTGATGTTCGCAACGGGATTATTCAAATTTAAACAAACTACGGGCACATAGCGATTCATAAACTCCAGAAAAGTATCTAATCGAGATACTTAAAACGACCATCAAAGAAAGACTTAGCGGATTTATAGCCGGGGACACAAGAAACACCCATGTCATCCGATGAGAAGACGCTCCAACAAATCATCAATGAAGCCACCGACGAGCTCCAGGACCGCGAGAACGCGAGAGACGAGGCCCTCGCCAGGGCACGCAAGGCGCGCCAGCTAAGCAAGCAGGCCATCCTCCTCGACCACAACAACCAACCCGAGCGCGCCGAGGCCAACCTCACCGAGGCCCGCCGCCTCCTCGATGAGACACAACCCCACATCCGAGCCCACCCCGAACTCGACCAGTACGAGGAAGTCGAGGCCGCCCACGAGGAACACGCCGAGGCGACCATATTCCACAACCTCCTCGCCAAAGACACCTACCCCACACTGGAACAAGCCGCCGCCACGCCAACCCGATATCTCCTCGGCCTAGGCGACGTCCCGGGCGAGCTCCGCCGAGAGGCCCTCGACGCTCTAAGAACCGGCGACATGGAGAAAGCCGAACAACACCTCAACCGAATGGAGCAGATCTACCTCCACCTAGTCGCCATGGAGGACGCCAGCCTCCTCAAGGGACTCAGACGCAAACTCGACATCACCCGAGCCGTCATCGAAGCCACGCGAAGCGAAGTAACAGCAGAAACCGGTCGCAGACGGCTCAGCGACCAGCTCAAACGCCTCACCCACTAACGTTAACCGACAATACCCAACAGCTGACACACAAGCTAACACGAACAAGTGAGATTAAACATGCCTTCAGACTCTACTTCGAGAACATCCACACGATCTCAATTGGGGGCGGTACCCTTAGTTTCCGCCATCAAGCTCTGACACAGCTCAAATGTGAGAAGATAGATCTCATCCTCAACGGAGGAAATATCAGACCCCCAACCCTCCGAAACATCCTCAGGCAACAATATAACCCAGGCGAAGCGCATGAGCCTATCCAGTCAATCAGAGGGCTGAAACAAGGGTCCTGGACCCATCAAGAACCCCCTAGACCCTGACTTGGAGCCCCTCAAAGGGTGGAACCATGAGATCAACCATCTCGTCGATGGCCACCCGGTGCTCCCTACGCCCCCTGAAGAGACTCACTGACCCATAACCTGCACGGTGCAGAGTCCTCAGGGCCTCCTCGATCCTGAACCCCAACGTCTCCGGCACATGAGTGTCACTACCCACCGTCACGGTCCCTACACCCGCATCATGCGCCGCCTCGATGAACTCGTAAAGGGGGAAGAACTCCCCGGCCCCGTGCCTCAGACATGACGTGTTAACCTCAAATCCGACGCCATAACCCAGCAAGCGAGTCGATCGACTCCAGAGCAACATCCTCCACGTCACTCCACGCAAGCTGCTCCGGCCTCGCGAAGCGCAGATACTTCTTAAAGTAATCGGGATGCGCCATAACGTCGAAGAGACCACTCTCAATAGCCATCTTCCACACCCTGAAGTACTCGACAACCGCCTCCGAGACACTCCTCCCCCTGTAGAAGGCCTCCGCATCCCGCCCCGACGCTATCTCCAACCCATTCACGGTGTGGACGCTGCCGAGAATGAAGTCAAACGGATACTCGGAGAGCAACTCGGAGAGGTGCTGCTCCTCCTCGGGGAAGTAATCAACCTCGAGCCCAGCCCTCAGGACCACCGGAGTCCCCTCCTGCGCCTCGTAGATGCTGTTTAGATACTCGCTCATCTCCCCGAGCTTGACCCCGAACCCCTTAGAGGGGCCAGCTGAGATGTAATGCGTCGTAAATGCGAGCTCCTCGACCCCTCTACGCTCCGCGGCCTCAACAATATTTTTCACAGTGGTCTGCCGCGCATCACCGCTGTGCTTTTCATGAATGTGATAATCTATCAGTCTGATTTCTTTGAGACATTCCCTTACCGAAATAGGAAGAGTCCTCCGCATTTATATAGAAAACTGACGTAATCTATAGATAAGGAATTAACTATATAGATAATGTCAAACATGTAATCAATCCTTAAAGGGCGCGAATGAGTGGTCCCTTGACAAATAGATTTAGGAGACTGGTAATTGATGAGTACCATCCAAGAGACCTCAACACAAAAACCCAAATCAGACGGGCTCCTCTTCGACAAACAGCTCAACGAGTCCCTCAGAATATTCTTCGCCGACATGCTCAAGGCCGCACTAACAAGCCCATCAACCGCCAAGTTCTACATAAAAACACTAGGATGGCAAAGAAAAGCAGCTCAGAAGAGAACCCACCTAGAGGAGGAGGGCCTCCACGTCCCACCCATCATGATCTTCAGCATCACAAACAGATGCAACCTACTCTGCAAGGGATGCTTCAACAACGCACTCCGAAAACCCACAGCAGAGGAGCTACCCGAGCCGGAACTACGGCGAATCATACGGGAAGCCGACGAACTCGGAGTATCATTCATGGTCATCAGCGGAGGCGAACCCCTGGTGAGGCCCGAGATCCTCAACATAGTCGAAGAGAACCAGCACATAATGTTCATAATGTTCACAAACGGGACCCTCCTTAACGAGGCCCTACTCAAGAGGATTAAAAAGACTAAGAACCTAGTCCCCCTCATCAGCCTCGAGGGCCACCGGGCCGAGACCGATGAGCGCCGAGGCGCAGGAGTCTACGAGCGCCTCGGGGGCACCTTTAGAGCGATGAAAGAGAAACACCTCTTCTGGGGGACATCCATCACGGTCACCTGCAACAACTTCCCAGTCGTCACGGATTCTAGTTTCGTGGGTGAGCTATACCGGCAGGGCTGCAGACTCTTCATCTTCGACGAATACACACCGGTGATGGCGGGAACCGAATCCTGGGTCGTCACACCGCAGCAGAGAGAAGAGATGAGGAGGGTTAGAGAAAATCTCCGGGCCGAGTATAAGGCGGTGTTCCTGAACCTCCCGGGCGACGAGGAGGATGTGGGGGGCTGCCTGGCCGCGGGGAGAGGATTCGTACACATTAACGCGGTGGGCAACGTTGAGCCCTGCCCATTCATACCTTATTCAGATACGAACCTGACGAAGACACCCCTTAGGGAAGCATTAAGATCAGATTTCTTAAAGAAGATCCGAGAGAAGCACCCACAGCTGCCTGAGACCTCCGGTGGCTGCGTGTTGTGGGCTCAGCGCGAGTGGCTTAAGACAATAACTGAACAAGAAACTAATGCATGAACCCCGCGATAATTCAAAGGTCGTGCGCAAACGTATACCAACACTTAGGTCACTAGTGGCCTTAATTAAGATGATAAAATAGCTGATCTGATTATTCATGAGTCATTTAGGTAAGCACTTTGGCTTCCTGCTCCACCTCGGGGAAATGAGGTTTAAGGATTGGCTATCCCGCAACTCACGTCACCTGCCTAAAGGAGATCGGGATACGAGAAGGACAAACCGTCCTAGACGTAGGCTGCGGCTCAGGCACCTTCACGATTCCCTCCGCAACCCTAGTAGGTGAAACCGGTACAGTCTACGCCCTCGACATCGATGAAAGAGCCTTAAACAAGCTGAGAATAATAGCCGAAAAAGGGGGTTTCAAAAACATTAAGATACTAACCTCCTCAGCGAATGAAAAGATAAAGCTAGATGACAATTCAATCGACCACGTCCTGCTAATAGATGTTCTCCAGGAAGTATCCAACAGAGACTTGCTATTCGGGGAGATAAGGAGAGTTCTCAGAGTCGGTGGAATAGTGACAGTG
The DNA here is from genome assembly GCA_963820555.1 of Candidatus Bathyarchaeota archaeon. Classification (GTDB taxonomy): domain Archaea; phylum Thermoproteota; class Bathyarchaeia; order TCS64; family TCS64; genus UBA8941. Next base: position 126,077 of record CAWGAT010000029.1, on the reverse strand, counting down.
TTCCCGATGCACGTTAATTATGATGTTGTCATCAAATTAGCTGAAGCGAAGGACCTAGGGTTGATAAGTCGAAAATTTGATGATCGTTTGCTCGTATTCACGAAATAATGATTGTGTGAATTATTTTAAAAGTATTAACTAGATCCAAATCATCAGAACAAAAAAACGGGCTAAAACGCCTCATCGACCATTTAAAACGGTTAGCAGAAGGACCCTACACTACCCAGTCCTGCCCCTCAACCCTTATAAACATCCCCAACCAACCTCAACCAGCTAGAAAGGGAAGAATGAGACTATTGTGTCAGATAGTCCAAGCCTAGAGAGAGTGCCCCACCTAGCGGAGCAAGAATTCTGGAGGAACAGAATGTGACCATAGGCCAGATACAGTTATACGACACGATGACCCGCTCGAAGCGCCCCTTCGAGCCGCTGGAGCCAGGAAAGGTCAAGATGTACGCCTGCGGGCCAACCGTCTACGGTGACCCACACATAGGAAACTTCAGGAGCTTCGTCTCCGCCGACCTCCTCCGCCGCTGGCTCGAGTACCGCGGCTACGACGTAACCATGATCATGAACGTCACAGACATCGACGACAAGACCATCCGTGACTCGGCCAAGGCGGGCGAACCCATCAAGCAGTTCACCCAACGCTACACCCGCAGCTTCCTCCGCGGCCTAGACCTACTCAACATCCGCAGAGCCACAGCCAACCCACGCGCCACCGAATACATCCCCCAGATGATCATCTTCATCCAAGCCCTCCTCGATAAAGGTGCAGCTTACGTCGCGGAGGATGGCGTCTACTTCGACATAGACAAGTACCCGCATTACGGCCGCCTCAGCGGAATGGACCTCGCCCAGGCTCAAACAACTGAACGAATGTCCAAGGACGAGTACGACAAGGAGAACGCGCAGGACTTCGCCCTATGGAAAAGGAGCACACCCGACGAACTGAAGCGTAGCGAATCGGAGCCAGGTCTTGCCTGGGACAGCCCATGGGGTAAAGGTCGCCCCGGTTGGCACATAGAGTGCAGCGTCATGACCCGCGACCTCCTCGGCGACACCCTCGACATCCACGCCGGAGGCGAGGACCTCGTCTTCCCCCATCACACGAACGAGATAGCACAGAGCGAGACCCTCACCAGCAAACAGTTCGTCCGATACTGGGTCCACATCCGCCACCTCATGATCAACGGTAAGAAGATGAGCAAGAGCCTAGGCAACTACATAGACTTCGACGAGGTCCTAGCCAAGTACAACCCTAACGCCTTACGCTACTTCTACCTGGGCACCCACTACCGCCGCCCCCTCGACTACACCGACGACGCCATGAAGAGCGCCGAGGGCTCAGCGAAGAAGCTGGAAAACACCCTTGATCTCCTAGAAGCCGCCCAGAAAGCACCCGACACCAACCTCGACCTCGGCCCACGTGAGCGCAAGCTCCTCGACGAGGTCGCAAAGCATCGAGCATCATTCGAGGCCGCCATGGACGACGATCTTGACAGCCACACCGCCATCGATGCCCTACACGCCATGAGCGGAGTCATAAACGAATACCTCACGGCCACTCCCAACAAAGGTGTAACCCTCCGGGTACACATGACCTACAGTAGCCTCCTTGACGCCCTCGGCATCTTCGAGAAACGTGGAGGAGGAACAGGCAAACTCACAGAGGACCTCATAAAAACACTGATCGACCTCCGAAACCAGTACAGAAAGGAGAAGAACTTCAAGAGCGCCGACGAGATCAGGAACCGACTAACCTCCCTAGGCGTCACCCTCGCAGACAATGCCGAGGGCACCACCTGGAAAATTGAGACAAAGTAGCCTCATTAAGTGAATATCATCTGAAACCCGGAATTCAGCACCTCAGTGTTTCTGCCCCGAGTTCGCATAATGACAGAAGATAAACTCAATGACTCAAAGTTCATAGTTATAATATTCTATTATCAGATTACAATCAGTGACGATTATGCCCGAAGAGGTTGGTAACGAAAGGAACCGGGGAGGCGGGGGCGAAGACGAATATGAAGAAGAGGGGCAAAACGAATTGACCATGGAGGCCTCAGCCTCATATTCTCTAAGAAATCAGGTTGACGTATCAATATCGACTGGCGAGGGGACAGCACAACTCTATACTGATAACCTCACTATTCTGCCGAGGTTCGGAGACGTTCTCTCGTTTTCGTACCGGAGTATCGATGAATTCCACGGAGAGGACTATAAGATTTCAATATCCTTCAGCACGAAGGAGAAATTAGTCCTCTTTAACATCGGTCTTCGATACGAGGATTTCCTAAGGAACCTAGTGAAACTACGGAACGAACTGATCCTCAGGGACATGCTCATAAATGAAAAAATGCGTCAGCCAACGGCGAGGTGTGTTTACTCACTTGTGGATGCGACGGGGAAAGGTACACAAAACGGTGAATGCGAACTAAGGATCTACGAGACCGCGTTAGCTATTCTCCCAGATATGCGTGACCCAATTCGTATCCCCTTAAGCGACATCGTTGAATTCACAGTTAATGACTACCAAGTCAATCTCGTGACAGAATTCGGGGACAGATTCACTGTGACGCAGATGGGGCGGCTATTCGATCCGTTCACTAAAGCTTTGTCAGATGCGAATACTGCTCTGCAGCAGAAGGTTGTCACCTCGCTAATGAAGCTGCTACCCACCTCCGATCCCACAGAGATCAGGAGAGCAGCACGACTCATGAAGGAGGGACGAGCAGCGAGGAAGCTCGACATCGAGTCAATCTCTCAAACTATCTGGCCTCAGCTTGAGAAGAGGTTATCGTCTCTGGCGATGGATGAAGAGTATGCTTACCTGAAAGACCTCTCTAGGAAGGATAGGATCTGTATAGGCGTCAAAGAGGGGTTGACTGAACGGGGGGAGAGTCAGTACCTCTGGTTTCTGATCCCCATCTACGGTACGGACCCAGGGGTTCCAGGTAACGCAATTGCTATGGAGGCTTCATCCTCCGAGGGAACGGGGAGGGCGACATACTTCTTCAGAGTTACCAGGAGGGAAATCTATAGGAATCCACTAGGCCTAGATGATCTGAATAGGAGGTGCGACGAGGTCATCAGATCCATTAACCGTGCGATGATTGAGATTAACTTCAGACGTGAACCCGTCTATCTATCAGAGGAGAGGTTGCTCGAGCCAAAGTATCAGAGGTACCTCTTCGCCGTAAAGAGGTTGCAGGCACTCAAGATGCTTAGGGAGTTGTTCATTGGAAGGGTGTCTCACATCTCTCCGGATCAATGGAAGAGCGAGGTCCAGGATGTGCTGAGGTTTAACGTATCGACCATCGACGACGCAGCGAAATGGAGCAAGACTACAGATAAGGGTCAATGAGGTAAAGTGTGAAAAAGGCGGCTGATATACATCATTTAGATGTGATTAAAATGATAGGGTACAAACATCCCTGTCGATACTGCGACTCTCTCATCCCTCCCAACTCGAAGGTTTGCCCTGTATGTGGGAAGGTTAACCCGCTTGGGCCAATGATATGTCCCAGATGCCACGCCCCCATCGAGAAGGGCTGGGTTAGCTGCCCCTCCTGCGGGTTGTCTCTCCAGATCAAGTGTCCACATTGCGGAAACACAACTTTCTTTGGTGATTACTGCGAAAAGTGTGGCACCCGCTTGACGGTGGTCTGCCCGAAGTGTAAGACTGAGCAACCGCCAATCGGTGATAAATGTATTAAATGTGGTAAGCCATTGAATAAGCAGGAGGGTTTCTAATGGGACTTCAACCATTTACCCGAAACTACGAGGACGACAGCACCGAAGCGGGATTCCAATTCACGTTCAAATGTGACGTCTGCGGCGACGGTTACAAGACGAAGTTCATCGAGTCGAAGACTCACAAGAAGGCGGGGTTCCTGCGAGGATTGAGTTCAGCCGCGAGTGTGGCCGGCTCATTGAGTGGGCGTCTCGGAGGGTTTAGTTACGCGGGCAGCCAAGGGGCAAGTGTTCTCTCCCAGAGGTTTGAGGGGATGACCCCCGAGTGGCAAAAGGAGCACGAAGAGGCCTTCAAGCTAGCCCAGAACGAAGCTATGCCTAACTTCCACAGGTGCCCGAAGTGTCACAAATATGTCTGTGAATCCGACTGGAACGAGCAGGAGGGCCTCTGCGTGGAGGATGCCCCCCGCCTCAACGTCGAGATCGCGGCAGCCAAGTCTCAGGCTCAGACCGAGCAGGTCTGGGAGAAGGCGAAGAACACCCAAGTCTTCACAGGTGAGATAGAGAGCAAACAGACGATCTGCCCGAAGTGCGGGAAGCCCGCAGGAACAGGTAAGTTCTGCAATAACTGTGGTGCACCTCTCTCGCTGGTGAAGTGTCCGAAGTGCGGCACAGAGAACCAGGCTGGGGCAAGGTTCTGTAGCGAATGTGGCAATAAATTATCATAATCGATAAAACTTCTTTTTTCTAACTTTATATTCAACTTTTTCTCAAATGTAAGTGTTACATGAGAGAACTCCACCGAGCTTGATTTATAGACTAAGCATTCCAACAGATTGTAGAGGAGAAACACATGCCATACTGCGCTAATTGTGGCAAGGAACTCGCCGAGGACGCAAGGTTCTGTCAGAGGTGCGGTACACCCGTCGCGTCAGCCCAAGTCAACACCCAAGGCCTCGTTGAGAAAATAGAAGTAGACTACCCTCAGGGGGATTCGACTAGGCTTGAAATCATGGTCAGCGCAGCAGGAAAAATAGAGGTTGGACCAGGAGCCGGGAAATTCGTCGAGGGAACAATAGAGTATGATATACCAGAGTGGAGACCATGGATAACAACGACTGGGGGCACCGTCAGAATAGAGCAGCGACAAGAACCCCTCACCTACATACACACCAACCCCTTTAATAGATGGAACCTAAAAGTCGGCGATGCGAAGCCCTTTGACCTCGACGTGAGAGCGGGCGTCGGTAGAGCCACATGGAACCTCGGAGGCCTTCCAATAACGACCATACTCCTCGAGACCGGTGCGGGTGTAAACCGCGTCTCCTTCAAGAAACGAAATCCAAGCGTCATGAGAAACTTAGAGGTCCAAGCTGGGGCAGGTGAACTCAGCATCGAGGGTCTCCTGGACGCGAACATGGAACAGATGAAGGTCAGAGGAGCAGTGGGTAGCATCGACCTCAACTTCTCAGGTGAGAAGCTCCAGAGGGATGCACATGTGAACGTAAGCAGCGGCGTCGGGGCCGTAACAGTTACGATACGCGAAGGCGTCCCGGCGAGAGCGAGTATCAGAGGCCTATCTGGTGTACGGGCCTGGGGCAGCTTCTACAGAAGCGGAGGGGGCTTCGGTGACTCAGAGTACCGCACAGAAGCATACAACACCGCCTCGGGGCCAAAAATCGAACTCACACTCGACCTCGGAGTGGGCGGCGTAACCCTAAGTACCGCTCCTTAAATCAAACAAACGAACTGGAAATAATCGACGCACTGAACTCAGGGTCCGCACTCGACGCTGTAAGAGGATGTCTAACGCTTTCTCCTCTCAGTCTCCTGTTTGAGGAAGTGATAGAGCTCGCTACCCGCCCCCGGATATACAACCCACTCAGCCTTAGGGGTGGCTCTACTAACCTCCGACCATTTTCCCTGCACTGGTTCGGGGCCCTCGTTCGCATACTGGACCGGCCTAATGTCCTTCATGGCCGGGGTCTTCCTCACGTCGACCTCCTCTACGTTATAACTGAACTCGATAGGTATACCATTCGGGTCGTACGCGTAGATTGAGTGTATGAAGCCGTGGTCAATCACCTCCGACACCCACAGCCCCGCAGCCGCTATCTTATCCTTCAGAGCCCAGAGGTCGTTCTCGGACTCCACACCGAAGGAGACGTGGTCGAACCCGAAAGGCCCCTTCACCGGCCTACCATGCTCCTTCTCCACGAGTGGCTTCACACCGGGCCACTCGAAGAAGGCCACGAGATCAGTCTCAGACAGTTCGAAGAAATAGTGCCTGTAGCCGGGGGACCCCAAGCCAGCTACAAGCCTCATGCCGAGAAGATCCCTCCAAAACCTGATTGTCGCGTTCATATCACCCGTAACGAGGGCGAGGTGATTCACTCCGTTGAACTTCACCATAGTAACCGATTCTGCAGGGGAAGCCTAGTTTACATACGTTACTCGCGACACCGTAAGCGTCTTCCGAGAAGTACGCATATCTGGAAAAGTGGAAAAACGCCTTGCCTAGCTACTGGGAATTCCTTCCTACCCACGAGGAATTTCCTTCCCACCTACTGGGAATCCCCTTCCTAGCCACAGGAGTCGAAAATAGAAATTAGGTAGAGAACGCGCCGCTCAGCTTTTCCCCATCTTCTGAAGCATCCCTGCCCCAGCCTCTTTGACCTTTCCCACGAGGAGGTCAAAGTCCTCACGCCTACTCCGATGATTAACGACGCATACCCTCAAGGCAAGTTTTCCCTTCAGCTTCGTGTCGGAGATCATCGCGGCGCCCATCCCCATGAGCATCATCGGTATCTTCGAGTTCAACTCATTCAGCGCCTCATCGGGCAGCCCAGGTACCCTGATACCTGAAACAGACCACGTTAGAGGCCACGGGCGCGAGGAGCTCAAGCTCAGGAGTCGCCCTAACCAACCCCGCAAAGTATTGGGCTTGTTCGCAGTTCTGCTGGACCAACCGCCCATACTTGTTCAACCCATGCTCCTTCAAACCCATCCAAACCTTGAGGCTGCGGAAGTACCTGCTAACCTGAAGACCATAATCGGTCCTCAGCTTCATCGTCGCGGAGTTGCCGAAGTAGTCCGGGTGCTCAGCGAAGGTCTTGTAGTGGTCCTCCTCACGCCTGATCAGGGTGCAGGCAACGTCGAAGGGCATGTACATCCACTTGTGGAGGTCGAAGGCGAGCGAGTCAGCTCTGTCGATGCCCTTAACCAGCGGCTTAGTAGCTGCTGCCTATCGCCGCCCAAGCGCCGAATGCGCCGTCGACGTGGAACCAAAGACCTTCCCTCTGACAGATGTCCGCCAGAGCCTCCAAGTCATCGAATGAGCCGGTGTTCGTCGTCCCCGCGTTACCAATGACGCAGAATGGCTGAAGCCCCGCCGCCTTATCCTTCCTTATCTCCTCCTCTAGCAGCATCCACCTTGACGCGATAATCGTCGTCGACGGGTATCTTCCTGAAGTTCTCCTCCCCGAGTCCAAGCAGCTGCACACCCTTATCGATGCAGACGTGAGTCTCCGTCGAGCCGTAGAGGACCATCCTCCTCGGCGCAGCCCCCTGACCCAGCTTCCTGACATCGAACCCGGCCTTAGTGTTTCGGGCGACGGCTAAGCCGAGGAGGTTAGCCTCGGAGCCACCCCCAACGAGGAGCCCGCTCGCCCCCTTCGGGAACCCGAAGATCCCCTTGAACCACTCGAGGACCTGCGTCTCCATCAGAACAGGAGCAAACGGGCCACCAGGCATGTTGAAGTTGATGCCCGTCGCCAGCATCTCAGCCAGCGCCCCCTGAGCTGTACCCGTGCCCACCACCCAACCCCAGAACCGCGGATGAGTGTTCAGCCCCATATGGGTCTTCAAAACACCCTCCTTGAAGTCACCATAGGCCTTATCGATCCCCTCAGGCTCCATCGGCAGGGGCTTCATGAAGGCCGCAGCGGTCTGCTCATTGATCAGCATTACGGGTGGTCTCTGCCTCACCGTAGCAAGGTGGTCTATCATGTCATCCACCATCTTGTGGCCGAGCACCTTCAGCTCATCCCAGTCCTCAGGGTCGAGAGTCTCTTCAACTCGTCTCTCGTCTACCATGAAATCACGATCAGATCAACGCACGGGTAATTTATTAATCAGCGAGGTTAATCCTCGCACCTCCTCAGGGCAACTACATTAAAGCGCCGCTCCAAGATCTAACCATGGAAACCTCCCGGCTATACTTCCCGCGTGGATTCCTCCTAGGCACCGCGAGCGCCTCATACCAGATAGAGGGCGCGGTCGCCGAAGACGGTCGAGGCCCAAGCATCTGGGACACCTTCAGCCACACCCCCGGCAAGATCGAGGACGCGACAAACGGAGACAAGGCCTGCGACCACTACCACCGCTACGAGGAGGACGTCGAACTCATGAAACGTCTAGGCGTAAACGCCTACAGGTTCAGCATATCGTGGCCGAGGATCCTCCCCAAGGGCAGGGGGAAGATAAACAACAAGGGGCTCCAATTCTACAGCAACCTCGTCGACGCCCTAATAGATGCGGGGATCACCCCCTTCGTCACCCTCTACCACTTTGACCTCCCCCAGGCCCTCCAGGACGAGGGCGGCTGGCTAAGGCGAGGCATCGTAGACGACTTCGAAGAATACGCAGACGCGGTGAGCGTCGAGCTCGGCAACAGAGTCAAGCACTGGGCCACCTTCAACGAGCCCTGGGAACTGGCTTGGCAAGGCTACGTCACCGGCGAGGACGCCCCCGGGCTAAGACTCGGCAACGACGCAGCCCTGAAGGCCAGCCACAACGCCCTCCTCGCCCACGGAGCAGCAGTCAGGGCCCTCAGAGACAATACAACCAACGCAGAGATCGGCATAGTCCTCCACCTCAACATGGTGGAGCCCGCCAGCGATCGCCCCGAGGACGTCGCCGCCGCGCATAGGTGGGAACTCTGCCAGAACAGGTGGTACATGGACGCCCTCTACAGAGAGGGCTACCCCTCGGAGATGACGAAGCTATACGGATGCGACGCACCTGAGGTCATACCAGGCGACATGGAGCAGATACAGGAGCACATCGACTACCTAGGCGTAAACAACTACAGGAGGAGCGTCGTCGCGGCTGGCACCGACCTGCCCCCCGTCAACATGAAGAGGGTGAACCCCCCGGGAGAGTACACGGACATGGGCTGGGAAGTCCACCCCGAGGGGATCTACAAGATACTCAAATGGATCCACTCCAACTACCCGGTCCCAAGCATATACGTCACGGAGAACGGCGCAGCCTTCCCCGACAACGTCTCCCCAGACGGCAAAGTCCACGATGATAAGCGTATTCACTATCTAAGAGAGCACATCAAGCAGGCCCACAGAGCGATGAAGGAGGGCGTTCCCCTACGAGGGTACTTCGCTTGGAGCACACTGGACAACTTCGAATGGGCCTACGGCTACAGTAAACGCTTCGGCGTTATTCGCGTCGACTACGAGACTCAGATAAGGACGATAAAGGACAGCGGTTACTTCCTCTCCGAGGTGGCTAGGGGACTCAGGAGCTGAAAATCGGGGGAAGGGGTCTGAACTTCTACGCCGAGCTCCGGCGGCTACTGCAACAGGTCCCAAGCGACGCTCATACAACTATATCGGAACTCGCAATAGCTTTGGGTGACGAAGCCTCTTCCAACGCAATCCATGAGGCCCTTTGTCGCACTGATTTTAAGGAATACGCGGATAAGGTGAAAGAATCACCTAACCCATTTTCTTCTTTCCAGACCGATAGGCCCCTCCTTAGACTCGCCGAGAAACAGATGGAGATGGCTAAGCTCGTCGTCGAGCGAGATGTAATCACCTCGTGGAAAAAGGTCGCGGGGGTAGACGCCGCCTATGAAGAGGACAACGTCTACTCTGCTTGTATCGTAGTAGATCAGTCCGGCCGCGTAGTGTCGAAGGGTTCAGCTAAAGTTGAGACGAACTTCCCTTACATACCTAGCTACTTCTACTGGAGAGAGGGCCCCGCTCTCTCAGCGGCCGTCCGGGGACTCGACTTCGACATACTCATCGTCAACGCACACGGTGTTGCTCACCCTAGGCGGCTGGGCCTCGCATCTCAACTTGGCTTGAAACTTGAAAAACCAACGATAGGCGTCTCGAAGCAACTATTAATCGGTGAGATAGGCAAACAAAGAGATGGGGAGGCTGAAATCATCCTCGATGACACCTGTGTCGGGGTGAGGCTCGACGGAAAGCCACCGCTCATGGTGTCTGTGGGCCACATGATCTCCTTAGAAACGGCGGTTTCTGTGGTCAGAGGATTCTGGACTGGAGAGGGTCTGCCAAGACCCCTCGCTCTAGCCAACAACCTTGCAAGGGCGAGTATTCATAACACGAAACTACATCAGCGATCCGAACGGACCCCCCGTCGCTGTAAACCGCCCCACCTTGATCAATACCGAGAGTGACGCACACAAGGATCAGTGAGAAATCATGAGCCCCTTTTTTGCTTATAATATGCTACCACTTACAGAAGGGGCTCGAAAAATGCCCCGATTCATACTCACCGACCTAGACCGGAGGAGGCTGAGGAAATGGCTGGAGACCGAGGAAGAGGACGTGTTAACGCGAGAGCCAATCCAAGGTTTTTAATCGCTGAGACCCCGCTTCGGTTCGGGGCATCACATGAGCAGCTGGAGTGGAGAGAAGGCTACAGCGGAGAAGTGGGTCGAGGACAACGCAGCTGAACTGGCTGAGATGGGGAATAAGATCTTCTCGTACGCCGAGCCTGGGCTACGCGAGTACAAGTCGTCTAAGCTGCTTGTGGATTACATGAGGAGAAACGGCTTCGACGTCGAGGCCGGCGTCTCAGATATGCCGACCGCATTCAAATCAGAGTGGGGAGAGAAAGGCCCAGTCATAGGCTTCTTCGCCGAGTACGACGCCACACCCGGCCACAGCCAGAAGGTCGTCCCCTGGGACGAGCCCGCCGTACCCTACGGCGCCGGATTCACAGACGCCCACAACATGCTAGGCGTCGCCTCCTGCTTCGCCGCCGTCGCACTGAAGGAGACAGCCGAGCATCACAAGCTACCAGTCAAGATCAAGCTGCTTGGGACACCCGCGGAGAAGCTCTGCGTCGGGAAGCCCTTCATGGCCCGCGACGGCCTCTTCGAGGGCATGGACGCCCTCCTCGCCTGGCACCCCGGCGGCCCAACCAGCGTCCTCGGCGACGTCTGGCCCCTCACATACATGAGCATGGTCTTCGAGTTCAAGGTCGAATCCGCCTCCGGCGGCCAGAGCGGAGACGTTAGCTACCCCGGCGCCCTCGACGCCGCCGTCATCATGTACAACAACGTCAACACCATGAAGGAGCACATGCCCGCCCTCATGCGCCGTGGCGGAAGCATAAACGAGTTCGTCATGACCGGCGGCCAATGCACGGTCAGCACACCCGAGTTTAGTCAGCTCGTCTACGCCTGGAGGACAGACAACCTACCCGACCAGGACGCTATCAGAAAGGTCATAGAGCGCTGCGCCCAAGGAGCCGCCATAGCGGCCGACTGCAGTGTGAAGCCCCGCCTGATAACCGCCGTGAGGACGGGCCTACCAAACACGACGATGACAAAACTCGTCCTAGCCAACCTCAAAGCGCACGGCCCCAACAGGTACACGGATGAAGACAAGGCCTTCGCGAGAGAGATCCAGAGGAACCTCGGCATAAAGGAGACCGAGCAGCCCTACGACATCTCGATAGTCGAGCCAGAGAAGGCGTACGGATCCTTCCACCCAGCCGACGACGTCAACGAGTTCACCTGGCACGCCCCGACGGCCCGCCTCTACGTTAGCAAGGCGATGACACCTGGATTCAGATACCCTCGCTGGGTGGAGTCCGCACTATGCGGGATGGGGGCGACACACCGGATGGGCGAAACCGCCGCAACAGTACTCGCTGCAAGCGCCATCGACCTCATAAAGAGGCCCGAGGCTCTGAAGGCGGCGAAGACGGAGTTCGACAAGAGGCGCGCGGAGCACTGGGAAAAACCCCTGATGCCTTCCGGCCTCAAGCCACCGGTGGGGCTGCGATGGCCAGAGTGGGTTGATCGGCCCGGATCCGAGTGGTGGATCCCCCCACCCAGCTAAACGTGACAAAGATTTTACCGGCCGGACCATGATCACCAATACAGTGCTCAAATTGAACCCCTACAACGAATACGGTAGACGCATAGAGGAGCAGATACGCCCCGCCAGCTACCCCATCGCGATAAAGATGCTGAGAACCACCGAAGAGGTACCGGAAGGAGCCGAGAGACCAAAACGCGACTACGGAGTATGCATGTCGACCTGTCAATGCTTCTCCCTGTCCCGGAAGTTCGGTAAAACCGTCGCCCAGCTTTTCGATGATATGTGGTGCCCCGAGCCAGTCATAGGCTTCGGCCTCGCCGAGCCCCCCAGCAATTTCCTAGCCGGCGAAACACGCTACCCAGATGGAGTCGCATCACTCGAGGCTGGTGCTAACTGGGCGCGCGAGGTACCGAGGCTAAAAACAGGTGAGAACATCGGCATAGTCTCCGCGCCGTTGAAGACAGCAACATTCGAGCCCGACGTTGCCGTGATCTACTGCAACTCCGCCCAGCTCCTAAAACTCCTACTCGGCATAGCCTACAAGGATGGAAGGGACATCACAACCGTCCTCGGTGGCCACTCCGCCTGCGTCTACTCAGTCGTACCAAGCCTCCTGAAAGATGAATGTCAGGTCGCAGTCCCCTGCAGGGGAGACAGGGGATACGCGGGCGCCCAAGACGACGAGATGATCTTCACCGCCCCAAAGAGCAAGATAGAGGAACTCGCCCACGGCCTCGAGCAGAGGGGGACTAGTAGCCTTCCGACGAGGTTCACGATGACGCCCGAGTACAAGCTCTCAAAGGGTTACGCGGAGACGGCGCGCTGCATAGGGCAGAAGCGCGCAGATGGCTCGGAAATAGTTGGATACGATGAGAAGGATCGCCTCCTCTCGCTCCAGTATCGCTAAAAAATGGTCTAGGTGACTCTCGGGCGAGCCTCTACAGAGGCCGAATCCCCTGCTATTCCGCTCTCTTCCTTGAACTGCATCTTGTAGAACGACGAGTATAACCCGCCGCTCACCATCAGGTCGAAGTGGGAACCACGCTCAACAACCACACCGTGATCGATCACCAATATCTCGTCACAGAGCCTGATCGTCGACAACCTGTGGGCGATAATGATCGACATCCTGTTCTCAAGGAGGGCCTTCAGCGCGTTCTGGATGACTAGCTCCGTGTACGGGTCGATGCTGGAGGTGGCCTCGTCGAGTATGAGGAGGTCTGGGTTCATAAGCAGAGTTCTAGCGAAGCTGATGAGCTGCCTCTGCCCGATGGAGATGTTGCTAGACCCCTCCTTCAGGATGTAATCGTACCCGCCGGGGAGCTTCATAATGAAGTCGTGGGCTCCGACCGACTTAGCGGCTTCCACGACGTCATCGTCACTCTCCTCCGGTTTACCGAACCTGATGTTGTCCCTGACGCTCATCGGGAAGAGGAACGAGTCTTGGAGCACTATGCTCATGCGGGCGCGCAGAGACTCGGTGGTGATATCCTTCATGTTGTGCCCGTTGATGAGCACCTCACCGCCAAGAGGCATGTAGAACTTAGAGATCAGGTTAATTATCGTGCTCTTACCCGCCCCAGTGGGACCGACGAAGGCCATCTTCTTCCCCTTCGAGAGGGTGAAGGAGATGTTCTTGAGCACTGGAATGTTCCTGTCGTACCCGAAGGTCACATCGTCGAACTTGACCTCATCGATCTTCTCGATCTTGACCGCCGTCTCCTCGGAGGGCTCCTGTACCTCAACCGTCGTGTCGATGAGGTCAAACATCCTCTCGATGGCCGACATCGACGACTGGTACTGATCCCACTGAGTGATGAGGTCGAGGAGAGGTTGGAAGTACTGGAACTGGTACTCTGTGAAAGCAACTAGTATACCGATCGTGATCTCGCCAGACATCGCCATCACTGCGCCAAAGTATAGGATCAAAATCGTCCCGATGATCCTCATTATCAAAAGGACGGGTTGGTAGGAACTAGAGATTGCTACTGTGCGTATCTGTGTATTGTATACCTTGTCCTGGGTCTCCAGGAAGCCCTTGGTCGTCCTATCCTCCTGCGTGAAGGCCTTGATTACCTTGATGCCTGAAAGGTTCTCCTGGATCTTCGCGACCATACCGGAGGTATACATGAGAACCCTACGGTAGTACTTCCTCGATATCTTCCCAAGAGTCCAAGCAACTATTACAGCAAACGGGACAATCGATACAGCGATCAGCGCCAACTTAGAGTTGATGAAGAAGATGATCAGGAGAGAGCCGACTATCGACGATACGTCAAGTACGATCTGCGCGAGTCCCTGCCTGACGAATATGCGAACAAGGTTCGCGTCGTTCACTGGCCTCGACAGGATCCTCCCCAGCTCCCCCTCCGAGAAATACCTTAGAGAGATCTGCTGGAGCTTCCTGATCATCTGGTCTCTCATTTTCGCGACGACGTTCTCCCCGACTATCCTCATCTGGAAGATCTGAGTGTACTGCACCAAATAGTGGGCCGCAGTGACGAATAGGAAGATGGGGATCCACCACATGAATCCCGAGAGGTTCTTGGGTGTGATGATGTCGTCAATCACCACTAGGTGGAGGTAGGGTATGGCGAGAGAGGTCACAGCGGTCAGGACAATCGACGCCACGCCGATGAGGAAGTTCCTTCTGAAGCCCTCAGCGTAGTTGTATAGCCTCCTAATCAGGTCCGTGTCTGAGAGCGTCCTCTTCCGGGCCTCCTCCGTCTTCGTCGAGAAATCGCTGAATTCACGCGACATTTACATCACCCTCCCGCCGAGGATCTCCTCAGGAGCCTTCTCCAGAAACTGCGTCTCATAGATCCTCTTGTAGATCCCGTTCATCGCCATCAGTTCGATGTGGTTACCAAGCTCCACGATCTCACCGTTGTCGAGTACGATTATCCGATCCGCGTTCTTGATAGTGGATAACCGCTGGGCGATCATGAGGGTCGTCCTCCCCTTCATCGCCTCATCTATGGCCTGCTGGATCTCATGCTCCGTCTTCGCGTCGACGAAGGAAAGCGAGTCGTCCAGTATCAGTATCTTCGGGTCCGTGAGCAATGCACGGGCGATTGTAACCCTCTGCTTCTGCCCACCCGACAGGGTGACTCCGCGTTCCCCGATTATTGTGTCGTACTTCTCGGGGAGGCTTTCAACGAAGTCGTGGATCTGGGCTAGCTTCGCCGCCTTAATCACGTCATCATTTGACGCATTCGGGTTACCGAACGAGATGTTGTCCCTGATTGTCCCGGAGAAGAGGAAGACGTCCTGCAACACGAGGCCGATCTGCTTCCTGAGAGAAGCAAGCTTGTAGCTCTTGATGTCCCGCCCATCGATGGTGAGGCTACCTGAGGTTATATCATAGAACCTTGGCACCAGATAGATCAGAGTCGTCTTCCCAGACCCCGTAGCGCCGAGTATGGCTATCTTCTCACCAGGCTTCACGTCAACGTTCACCTTCTTGAGGACGAGAGTGTTAGGGGTGTACCCGAAGCTCACGTCCTTGAAGACGATCTCCCCACGCTCTATCTTGTGATCCTCCGCATCGGGTAGATCCTTCACCGCAACGGGGGCCTCCATCATGTCGTTTACGCGCTCGAAGCCCGCGGAGGCGTTGACCCACTGCCCGATGACCATGCTCAGGTTCTTTAGAGGCATCGTGAGCCTGCGCATGTACCTTGTGAAGAGTATGAGGTCTCCGATTGTGAGAAGAGCAGCTGGGAGCGACTATGAGGTTAGCTCCGTAGATGTAGATGAGGGTCACACCGATGGATAGGCCAGCCTCGGCCGCCGGTGTGTATATGGACTGTATCCTTCCTGCGGTGACCGCTGTCTCGACGTACTTCTCCTCGACCTGCTTGAAGCCATCCTCCATCTCCTCCTCTCTCTGGAATATGCGGACATTCTTCATCCCGATGATATCCTGCTGGATGTAGGCACCTAACCTCCCCAGAATCATCTGCATCCTCCTGAAGAGGGGCATCGTCCTTGTGAAAAGGCCAACGTTGAGGTAGAACACGATGATTATGGGCACGACGGCGATGAGACTCATCGTCTGGTTGATCGAGAACATGACGAGGAACACCGCGATGGCTGTGAATACTGCATCGCAGACAACCCCCACCGCCTGACCAAGGAACATGTCGAGGGGCTGAAGATCCATCGTCGCTCTCGAGATCAGGTCTCCAACTGCAGCCGCGTCATGGAACTCGAACGACTTCTCCTGGAGAGACCGATAATAATCGGCGCGAATATCCCTGATTATGCTCTTTGATGTGTAACCATTCAGAAAGATGATTGCGAAGTTCAGTATCCCGAAACCAGTGACCGCTAGGAATATCCTGATCAGCAAACCCATGAGCAGGTCATAGTCGTTCGCGACGATTACCTTGTCAATTATTTGAGCAGTGTACAGAGGCTCTAGTGTGAAGAGGTAGGAACGCGCAACGGAGAGAAGGACAATTAGCCCCAAGAAGGGCAAGTAGGGCTTGTTGTACTTCGCCACTATCTTGAAGGCCTTTATGGACCTCTGCATATCGAGCTGTTACTTTGAGGTTCTTCACATACTCAAGGATCGGCTTAGCAACACTCACATCACTTCATCTCTTGAAACCGATTACATAGGCCAAAAAGCTCCGTTTGTCAGCCGAGACTCCGTGGGGTACGTACCTGTTGTTAGGCCTTTGGCGTATCCTAGAAACTCTCTCTCCAACGTCAAGATTAGGGCCTGCGATTATTCTTCAATGGTCGGGAGTCCTCTGTAATAAAGTTTACCGGAAGTAACAAGTTTCTAAAAAAGGCGCTTTTTTAGAAGAAAATTATCTAGAAAGTCGTTATTTTAAACTCAATTGAATAATGAAAAGCGATTTGTCTTATTTTAGAGGATCCCTCAACGAGCTTTATTCTTCAGTCGCCCCGATATCCAAGAGAAGAGTAGTCGACCTAATACTCCGTTTTAGTCATTATTAATAGCGCGTGGCACAGCACAGTAACCGAGTGGGGCCACATGTATCCTGACCTTGTACTCACGAATGGAAACGTACTGACGCTGAACAAGACGACGCCTCGGGTCGAGGCGGTCGCTGTGAAATACGGGTTGATAGCTCAAGTAGGCTCGAGCAGTGAGGTGAAGAAGGACATGGGGAGAGACACGAAGGTACTGGACCTCGATGGGAAGACCGTCCTACCAGGGTTCATCGACACCCACGTCCACCTCGACGACTTCGGGTTGACTCTGAGGACCCTAAACCTCGAGGAAGCGACATCAGTGGAGGAGGTCAGGAGTCTCCTCATGGAGAGGGTGAAGGGGACTTATAAGGGGGAGTGGGTCATGGGGCGAGGTTGGAACGAGAGCCTCCTCAAGGAGAGGCGCCTCCTGACCCGATGGGACATCGACGACGTCTCCCCAGATAACCCCGTCTACCTACACCACTTCTCCTGCCATGCTACGCTCCTCAACACCAGAGGCCTTCAAGCATCCGGCATCAATAGAAACACGAAGCCGCCAGCTGGCGGATGGATAGTTGTTGACGCAAAGGGGGAGCCGACCGGGTTCCTGAGGTCCAATGCGAGGTTCATGGCTCCTGTAGGTCTGAACGGGGTTCGTCCCCGGCCAGACCTTGCCACCCTCAAGGAGGCGATACTGATTGGCGTCGGGCGAGCCGTCGAGTACGGCCTAACAGCCATCCACGTCCCCTCCGCTGACCACGACGAGATTAAAGTCACACAGGAACTCGCCGCTGAGGGCAAGTTACCCCTAAGAGTGACTCTTCTGCCGAAAGTTGAGCTCCTCCCCAACATCCTTCAGGTGGGTATCGGCTCGGGGCTCGGAGACGACATGTTAAAGATCGGGGCGATCAAGATATTCAGTGACGGTTCCCTCATCGCAAGGACAGCAGCAATGAAGGAGCACTTCGAGGGTGAGCCCGATAACGTGGGCATCTTGAACGATGAGAAGGTCTTCTCGAAGCAGATCCTCGACGCGAACAGGGCAGGTATGCAGATAGCGGTACACGCAGTCGGTGACCGCGCTATCGAGGCGGTGCTGAACGCATATGAGACAGCCCTGAGGGACACTCCGAGGGCCAACCATAGGCACCGAATCGAGCACGGTAGCATAGTCCCGAAGGCGCTCAGGGATAAGGCAAAGAAATTAGGCGTCGTGGTCTCCACCCAGCCGGAGCTTGTCACCCGGAATGGGGACGGCTTCGAATCTTCCCTAGGGGAGAAGCGGATGAGATACACTTACCCCATAAAGTCGATGCTTGATGAAGGCATAATCGTGAGCGGTAGCTCCGACTGCCCCCTCACCTACTGTAACCCTCTGAAGGGCATCTGGTCTGCTGTCACACGCCAATCGGAGAACACCGGTAAGATCATCACAGCCGGGGAGCGTGTAACCATCGACCAGGCAATCCGCATGTACACCGTCAACGCGGCGTACGTCGGATTCGACGAAGTCCGCAAAGGAACTATAGAAGAGGGGAAACTCGCCGACTTTACGGTGCTCTCAGCAGACCCGTACAAGGTAGACGAGAGCGGGATGCGTAGCATAGCCGTCGAGATGACAATCGTCGGTGGAAAGGTAGTTTACAGCCGTAGCAAGGCCTTAGAATCGAGCACCGTCCGTAGCGGTCCCAAGCAGAAAGAGTAGCTTTAAACGCAAGCTGCCCCGCCCTGAATCTGTTTAGGCGATTCAACATTATGGGGGAAGACAAAGAGAACTCAGGCCTGTCAGATAAGCAGGTGCTCGGGGCGGTCACGATCTCCCATACATCTCAACACTTCTTCCAAGGCGCCGGAATACTCAACCAGAGTATGATCAACGCCCTGAAACTCGACTACACGCAGATTGGAGTAATGACAGGGCTCCTGAACGTCCTAGGGATCCTCCCCCTCTTGTACAGTATACTGAGCCGCAGGATCTCGAGGCGAGTCCTCCTAGGCGGCTCCAACATCCTGATGGGCCTCGGGTGCGTTTTCACCGGAGCCGCTGACCGGTTCGCCCTCGTCCTAGGTGGCACCTCCACATCGGGAATAGGCCAAGCGGGGCAGCACCCTATGAGCACATCAATAATAACGGAAAAATACCAGAAAAGGGGGATTGGCTCCGCCCTCTCAGTCTTCTTCGGCCTCGGGTACGTGGGCAACATCATAAGCCCCCTACTACTATCAGGAGTGGCTTTCCTCTACGGCTATCAATCTGCTTTCTTCGTTCTCGGCTTGATACCCATCTGCACAGGTATACTCATCCTTGTAGTGCTTAAGAAGGAACCAGCGGCCGGCGTAATTCAGATCGACCGCAAAGATAGAAACCTAGGCCAAGATTTGAAGGCATCACTGAAGGTCCCTGGCGCTATCGCGATCCTCCTCGCTTACGGCTTCGTCTCCGGTGGCACGGGGCTCGGAGTGCTCAACACTTGGGTCCCTCTGTTTCTCCAGAGCCCAAAGGGGTTGGGTCAGCCGATACTCGCGGCTGGCATCGTCAGCGCTCTCGGGACGATAGGCGGCGTCATCGGTACGATCTACCTTGGTAGGGTGGCTGAGAAGAGGGGTTACCTCAAGATAGCGATGATCTCATTGACCATCACTACGTTGATGATATTATCCTTGAGCCTTTACACTACATTCAGCCTGCTGATAATCCCGAACCTATTCTTGCTCTCGCTGACAACCTTTTCCCTGACCTCGCTCATGCAGGCTCACCTGATGAGTGTGGCGGGCCCCAACGAACGCGACATACTCACTGGTCTGTTCTTCGCGGTTGGTGCGGGTGTCAGCGCTCTCTGGTCGATGCTCCTAGGCTTCCTGATCGACAGGTACAACTTCAACGTCGTCTGGACGACGATGGGTGTAGCGGGGATAGTGGCGCTATTTCTGCTCATCTACACTTACAGGAGCAAGAGGAACTAGGTATCTGGGCGCAACCATTCATTTAAAAGACGCTTTACGGCACCACGCGCACAACGTCCTAAAAGTCGAAGATCCTCATCAATGAGGGGATACCCACGCACGGTCCTAATTGGTTGGACCTCCCGAGATTCGAGTGGCAGAATCCCTAAGCTCGATGCAATGAAAACGTTTTGGCTCTTGTCTAGCCGATCAAACTGCCTCGTTCTTCTCGAATAGGAAAGTGCCCAGTAGGACGATCCCAACGCAGAATCCTGTCAAGATAGCGAGGTTGAGGATCCATGGCAGGAAAGAGACGCCGATGAGTGCCCCCCGCAAACCGTCCACGCCGTATGTTAAGGGGTTGAGGTAAGAGGCCACTCGAAGAGCTATCGGCAGATTCTCGACGGGGTAGAAGATACCAGAGAGGAATAGCAGTGGCGAGATTATGAAGTTCATTATCAACCCGAACCCCTGCTCATCCTTCAGGAGTGAGGCTATAGCCAACCCAAGTCCAATGAAGGAGACCGAGATCAGCAGCATGAATACGAGTGTTAGTATCAAATCGATTATGCCGCTCAACTTGAAGCCGAGAAACAACGAAATCGCTAGGATGGATAGCCCCTCCATCATCGAAGTTGTTAATCCACCAGCTATTCGGCCCAGCACAATCGTCATCCTACTCACAGGCGTAACCATTATCTCCTTGAGGAAACCGTAGCGCCTGTCCCAAAGCACCGACAACCCTGTGAACATCGAGGTGAAGATCATCGTCATCCCGATTATCCCGGGGGTGAGATATTCGAGGTAATCCACCCCAGTGGGTACTCCGGGGAGGATTGCTCCAGCGAACCCGAAGCCTAGGAAGGCGAGGAGGAATAGAGGGGTCACGACAGTGCCCACTATTCGGGACTTCGCCCTGTAGAAGGTCTTCATCTCCCTGAGCCAGAGGATGTAGACGGCTTTCAGGTTGACGCCCCTCATTTATTCCCCTCCCCGCCCCCAGAGGCGCCGCCGAGTGTGCCTTGGCCAGCCTCCGGCTCCCGTATCTTTCTCCCGGTGAACTTCAGATAGACGTCCTCGAGACTCGGTTTTCTGAGGTGGACCGAAGTGATTGTTACACCCCTTTTCTCGGCCTCGGTGAAGACCTCTGGGAGATGCTGGTCGGCGTTCCTGACCCTTAGCTCGATGGCCCCTTTGCGCCTGTCTACCCCAACGACCCAATCCATTGTCCTGAGCTGCTCCTCAAGACCCGTATCGGCGTCATCGACGATCTCCAGAGTGAGGACGTCGCCTCCGAGGGCGTCCTTGAGGTTAACCGGTGTGTCGATGGCGACGATTCTACCATGATCCACTATCGCGACCCTGTCGCAGAGGTAATCCGCCTCCTCCATGTAATGGGTCGTAAGGATGATGGTTACGTCTTCCTCGTTCAGCTTCTTAATGTACTCCCATATGTTCCGCCTCGTCTGGGCGTCGAGGCCTAAGGAAGGCTCATCCAGGAATAGGACCTTCGGTCTGTGAATTAGGCCCCTGGCTATCTCGAGGCGCCTCTTCATTCCACCCGAGTACTTCTCGACGAGGACATTCGCCTTGTCCTTAAGCTCGACGAGGTCCAGAACCTCGTCTATTCTCCTGCGCCTCACATCCGTGGGTATACCATACATGACTGAGTGGAAGTCGAGGTTCTCTCGACCCGTCAGCCTCTCGTCGAGGGCGGTTTCCTGGAAGACGATGCCTATGTTGTTCCTAACCATATCTCTCTTCTTCGTAACGTCGTACCCCGCTACCTCGGCATACCCCGAGGTCGGCTTGAGGAGAGTGCAGAGCATGTTTATCGTAGTGGTTTTTCCAGCCCCGTTCGGCCCTAGGAGGCCGAAGAGCTCCCCGTGCTCCACTTCGAAGGAGATGTGGTCAACAGCGATTACGTCCTTGAACTTCTTAGTCAGGCCATCGACCTTGATAGCGTAATCCATCTATAATCCTCCGTCGGGGCCTCGTCTGCGGGGCTTCATGTTCTCTGCCTAAGAAGCATCGAATATATTGCTTCGCCCATCATCAACAGATTAGGCAATCAGAGACATAAGCAAACGCCTAATAGCACATTCTTAGCGCTGGGGATTAGCACTACGCCTGAGCTCTGGTTCTCCCCAACGCTTTAAGTCTAAGCGATTCCTCTTAGCGGGAGTGGCTCAGATGCAGGTCGCCGACGGCGTCCACCAATTCAAGGTTCCGATGAGGCACAACCCCCTAGGCTACACCTACTCATACTTCCTCAAGGAGTCGAAGACCCTCATAGACGCGGGCATACCCGACTGGGGCTCCTTCAACGCCCTGGAGAAACAGCTCAGCGAACAGGGGACACGCGTCAAGGACCTAGAGAGGATTATCATCACCCACATGCACAACGACCACGTCGGACTCATCGAGTACATAAGGCAGAGCGTGGATGTTGAGACCCTCGCCCACCGTGTCGCCGAGGAGCGCCAACAGGAGCAGATCAGGATCTACAAGGAGATGTACAGAAACACCTCGGAGGAACTCCAACTCATGGGCGGCGGCTCCTTCCAACAGTTCCTCAGCCGCTTCGAGCATGCCTTCAGGGAAGACCCTGAACCGCTGAGACTCGATAAGCTCCTCGAGGACGGTGACACACTCGACCTCGCAGGCATGAAGCTGAAGGTGATCTGGACCCCAGGCCACGCTGCTGAGCACATCTGCCTCCACGACGCGGATAGGCGAATCCTCTTCAGCGGCGACCACGTCCTGCCGAAGATCACTAGCCATGTCAGCCTCCACACCTGGGAAAAGAGGGATCCACTTGGAGACTACCTAAACAGCTTGAACAAGGTCAAGGATCTACCCGTGGATCTCATCCTACCGGGTCACGAGGCGAACTTTACCGACCTCCGCAGCCGCGTTGCACAGCTCTTTAAACACCACGAAGCCCGCCTAGGGGAGGTTAACTTGGCCTTGAAAAGCGGGAAAAGCACGGTCTTCGATGTTGCCAGTGCCATCCACTGGGACAGCCGTCCGTGGCCGCTTATGGACTTCTGGACTAAGAGGATGGCCGCCGCTGAGACCTACGCCCACCTCAGTCTACCTGAGGAATAAGGGCGAAATTAGAGAATCAAACGAAGACGGCCTACTACGCTACAGTCTAGCTTAGCGCCAGACCTTTACACCCTTCTCGACGAGGTATTGGGCCGCGAGATCTGCGATGTCGGGGGCCTTGAAGGGTATCCGCATCTCCTTTATCTGGTCGAGTAGGTCCCTGTAGGTGATCTCCTCACGCCCCTTCTTGACGTACTGATCGAGGATGGTCTGCGCGACCTCCTCAGCGACGCGGTACTTGGGACTTAGGGTCCTGTAATGGTGTTTCAATGCCGCGGCGATCTCGTCCCCACTCGCACTCTCCAGCGCCCAGATGGTTGGGCGTGGGCCTCCTTTACTCGACTGGACCTTTGAGACCTTGAGGGCGGGGCCTATTAGGCCAACTGCCCTGAGCCTCTTCAGAGTCCTGTAGACCGTGGCCTCGGGCTGGTTGAGCTCAGTCTGGAGCACCCAGGCTGTCGCTGCCCCGTGTAGACAGAAGTAGAGGAAGGTCTCCGCCACAGCGGGAGAGCTGAATATGTTCTCGCTGAAGTTGAGTAACTCCTGTATGTTCTTCAGAGTGGTGGCGAGGTCGTTCTTCTCATTGAGTAGTAGTAGTTGGCGGAAGATCTGTGTGTATTTGACGAAGTTCGTCTCCTTAGGGGTGATCCTGTTGACCGATCGACTTTTATCGCCGTTTAACGCATCTCTCAGGGGCACCACTCGAGCCATAATAGTCGTCTCCATAATCCGCCTGTCGTCGGTGAAAGAAGAACTTCCGCGATAAGCTTATAAGATTACTTGTTAACAAGTAAACATGTAAACAAGTTATCAGGTCGCACCGTAAACATGACACGCAAAACTGTCGCCATCAGGGGTCTCGATACGGGGCTTTACAACGAGGTATTCTCAATGGCGAAGAAGGACGGTAAGCGCGTCAGCGACCTGGTGAACTCCGCCCTGAAGGCGTACATCGACGGTGACCTAGCCGAGAATGTGAGTTCCCCCACCGCAGGTGTTGGAGTGGTTCAGACTGGGGGAAGCTTCGTCCTCACTGTTGAGGACGAGGGTGAGGTCACATTGTCGAAGAATGATGTCCTCGACATCAGTAGGGACATGGGTCCGTTCAGGATTGAGAGTAGTGGTACCCTCGTCTTTGAGAAGGATGTTGACTCGGAGGCACTCAGAGGGATCGAGAAGATAGTCATCCTGAGCGGCGAGGTCAAGGTGCCGAAGAAGTCCTATCCACAGTTCCTTATTAAGTGCCAGATCAAGGGTAAGCTCGAGAAGTATTGAGTTCTCTCAGCCTCGTGGGGGTGGAGGACGGCGGTTTTAGGGCCTTCCAGCCTGGGCAGTCCACTCTTCTCTGCGCCGTCTTGATGGTAGAGGACAGAGTAGAATCGGTGAGGCTGGGCAAAGTAGCCGTCGACGGGCGGGACGCCACAGATGTGCTGCTTGGGATGCTTGTAAACATCCGCTGCGATGCGTTGATCCTTGGTGGCGTTTCCTTCGCCGGGTTCAACATAATGGATCCAGTGAGATTGCACGAGGACCTCGGTGTCCCAGTGATCGTTTATTCGGGGGAGAAGCCCGATAGTGCCTCAGTATTGGCAGCGTTAAGGGCTCACTTCTCTGATTGGGCTGAGAGGTGGGCTCCGATCGCGAAGCTGGGGGAAGTTTACAGCCTCGTGACGAGGACGGGTTATCCGCCTGTGTTCTTCGAGGTGGTGGGGGAGTCGAAGGATTGGTGTGAGGAGGTGCTTAGGTCCTCGGCGTCTTTGACGAGGGCACCGGAGCCGTTAAGGGTCGCGGGGATCTTGGCGCGTGGCCTCACTAGAAGCGCTTGAAGTCGAGGTCGAGTGTCTGGTGGGTCTGCAGGTCGAATATTGTGGCGACGCCGGTTGTGGGTTCTATCTGCATACGCTTCTGGAAGGGGGTCTGGTCCTGCCATGAGCCAGCGGAGACGAGGGTGACGCCCTTGTAGCGCTTTAGTCTCATTGATGTGGACGTGGCCCATGAGCATGGCGTCGGGTATGCTACCTATGACGAGCCTGTCGGTGCGCTCCGGGGCTATGGGGGTGCTCTGCCCATATCGGGGGGCGAAGTGGCGGCACCTGAAAAGGAGCTCCATCGCCTTAATGGGGTGGTGGAACTCGTAGCCAGGTGTGCTGCTGAGTATATCGTCCATCCCCTTGCCGTGCTCGACGAGAAGTCTCAACGCCGTTTAGGTTGAGTCTACATGGACTGGGGAGCATCTTGACACGTGGATCCTCGTGTAGCTCCTTAGCGTACTCCTTGGGTATGGGGGGCTGGGGCATGCTGTGGCGGGTGGCGTCGTGGTTGCCGGGGGTGACGACGATCTCGACGTAGTCGGGTAGCTGTTTGAGAAGCTCCGCGGCCACCCGGTACTGCTCGCGGATGTCGGATATTGTGAGTTCTTCTAGTTGCTCGGGGTAGATGCCGACGCCGTCGACGAGGTCGCCAGCGATAACAACGTACTTGACGCGTGCCGCGGCGTCCCTGCTCTGGGGTGGGCCGAGTTCGAGGTTCATCCAGTCTATGAACTTGTCGAAGAGGTCGCCTCTGAAGTATTTTGAGCCGACGTGGACGTCTGCGAGGAGGGCGGCGTATAATGGCTCGGGGCTTCGGCGGGGGGTGTTGTTAGGAACGTCGGGCCATATCCAGTCGTTTGCGATGAGTAAGTCGTCTGTGTACTTGACGGCGTCGACGGCGATGACCTGGTCCTCTTGGAGTTCGAGGCCGTGGCGGACTGTCTCCTCGTCGCTGGCCATGACGCTGATGGTAGAATGGCGGTCCTCGAGCTCGATGAAGAGCTTGTTGCCTCGTGGTGCGTTTCTCGGCGACGATGCCTGTAGTCTTAAGTTTGGTCTTGATTGGGAGCTTGAGTGCTTGCTCTATTGATATAGCGTCCTTTACGTCGACGCGGCGCTTGAGGATGGTCTCGAGGCGGTCGTATCGGCTCTGGAAGTACTGCAGGAAACCCTCGGCGTCGCTGGCGGGCTGGGCGGGCTCCTCCTCAAGGACTTTGAGAGGCGCGCCCTTGTCCCTAGCGGGTATTGGGCGGTTCTTCTGGGGGAGCGGCTCAGGTCGTGGGGTCTCGACGAATGTGAGCAGGTAGCCCTTGTCGAGGACGAAGAGTGGCTGGGGTGAGGAGTCTGCCTTGATGACTGCTTTATGGGATAGTGTGTCTGCGGTTTCAGCGGGTAGCCCCATGAGGTAGGCGTAGGCGTCCGGGCTGAGTTGGTAGCCTGCCTCGATTATGCGCTGTAGGAACTGGGGCGTCCGCTCGCTCAAGGGGGGTGGTTCACTCTCATTTACTTGGCCTTGGCCAGGTAGTCTTCGCGTGGAGGGGCGAAGGTCTCTATGAGGATGGTCTCGCCCTTGCTGGTGTTGACCCAGTCGTGGCTCTCGCCTCCTGGGATGTACCAGCTTGCGCCTGGGACGGTCTTGAACTTCTTTCCGCCGGAGGTGAGGACGCCCTCGCCTTTGATGCAGGTGCCTATCTGGTCGTGGGGGTGTTTGTGGTCGGGGACGATTGCGCCTGGTTGGGCGATGATGTGGGTGAGCATTACCTTCTCGCTGCTGCCGAGGATTATGATCTCTACGCCCTTGGCGGGGCTCATTCTTGGTGCCTTGTCTACGCTGTTGGTCTTCATTTCGTATCTGTGGTGGGGTTGAGGGGTATAAAGCCTGCTCGGCTAATGGGGTGCTACACGCGATAACGGGGAAAATAGTTTTTCGTGTCTCTCTCTGCTTGCGTGCATGGGTTGGGGGGAGGGGGTGTCTTCGCCGCCGTCGCGATTCCGCTTGTTTTCATCGCTTTTCGGATTTGGAGCCTTTTTCGGCCGTGATCTTGTGGCGGATAGTGACGACGGTTTCGTTCTCGATCTTGGATTGATGAGTGGCTTAAATACACGTTTTGGTATATTATCGGGGATAATCGGCGCGTTTTTTAGGCTTCCCCGACTGGGAGAGACTTGATTTGGGCTCGGATGGCCTCCCTTTTTTTCAGACGTTGGGGGGAGTTTGTCTACTTTATTACTCCCGTGTCCTTAAGGGCCTTCTTTATAGCTGCCTTCTGGGCTTCGCTACTCGGCGGCATGGGTGGGCGTGGTAATCCGGCCTTCCTGCCCTGGAGTTCCATCGCGGTCTTCGTGTTGGCTGGCAGGTTGTCGGCGTCGAGGGTGTTCCATATCGTGAGGAGCCTCTCATGGGTCTTACGGGCTTTGACGTGGTCCCCCGCCTGGACTTGGTTCCAGAGGTCGACGACGACCTCGGGGACCGCAGTCGGGATAGCGGAGATGGTGCCGTTGGCGCCGAGAGCGAAGCTCGGGTAGAGGAGCGCGTCAACGGCGCTGAAGATGAGTCCCCTCCCGTTCAGGCGGAGGATGAGGTTCGCGAGGAGCTTTATGTCGCTAGCGCTCTGCTTGACGCCGACTACGCCGGGGACCTCTGTTATGATCTTGGTGAGGAGCTGCGGTGAGCAGTAGCTCCAAGGGATAACGTTGTAGATGAGGATGGGGCGCTTAACGGCCTCGGATATGGTTTTGAAGTGCTTGTACATCGCCTCGTCGTCGGGCTTGAAGAGGTAGTGGACGGGCGTCACCTGGAGCGCGGCGATATCCAAGCCGTCGAGAGCCTTACAGCGCTCGATTGCCTGCTTCGTGCTGTCGACGATGACTCCGGCGATGACGGGGACCCTGCCCTTCGCCTCCTTCGTCACGACCTCGAGGGACGCCCTAAGTTCCTCGGTTGTTAATGTGTGTCCCTCACCGGTACTTCCTCCGACGGCTAATCCGTGGACCTTCGCCTTCTCAATCAGGTACTTGGCGTCGGCCTTCAGGAGCTTGTAGTCGACTTCATCGTTCTTGGTGAAGGGGGTCGTCATGGGGGGGATTACCCCGCTCAGCTTCTCCATTTTAGTTGACCATTAGGAATGGTCATTATTGTAATTATTAAGACCTCGGAAATGTAATGATTTGTTTATTCTCAAGCGTCCTCGAAGGTGAAGGGTTTCTATAGCGTTGGTTTCTGCTCCAGCTGCTGCTGGATAAGGTCGCGTATCTCCTTTCGGACGCTGTAGCGGTAGGGCATTGCATTCGTGCTGCGGTCGACGAAGCCGGACTCGTAGAGCTTCTTGAGAGTGCGCGCCGTGTGCTCGCGGGTCGTGCCGAGATGCTCCTTGATCTCGGGGACCGTCCCCTCCCCCAGCTCGGCGATCTTCTTCAGGGCGCTAAGCTCCGTCTCCGTCAGCTGCATGAGGACGTTGCCCTGCTGGACGGGGATGGGAGCCGTTATGTCCTGGCGGACGACGACGCGCTGCTTCGGTGCAGCAGCGAGCTTCTGGACCTCCTTCCTGATGGACTCGACCTCGGACTCGGTGGAGTCGACGCGGCTCTGGATGGTCTTCACAGCCTCCAGTCCCTTGAGTGTCGCCTCCTTCGCCTCGCCGCTGTTTTTCAGTGCCTCCGAGGCGACTATCTTAGCCGTAGTGGCCTCGTTCTCGGCCTTGGCCATGTCCTGCTGTAGGCGGTTGACCTGGCGGGTGAATCCGAAGGTTATGTTGTGGACGAACTCCTTGGCCCCGTTGTACTCGGTTGTGGCCTCCTTTATCTTGCGGTAGAAGATGATGGAGGCGGCTACCGTGACTAGTAATAGGGCGGCCGCGGTTATTGTGAGATCCAAGGTATCGCCGTCTGATGCTCTCATGTGAATGTCACTGGTCTGGCTTTTTTATCCTTTGGTTGCTCTCACCGCGTGGGGGAGTCTGAGACTCATCGTTTAATAATCGTCTCGCCTCATAGCTGTGAATCGGCTTGGGCTCCCCGGGCAGCGTAGAGGCTGAGGTCCACGTGACCGGCAGGGTGCAGGGCGTGGGCTTCCGCCCCTTCATCTACCGTCTGGCGGTCCGCCACGGGCTCAGGGGCTACGTCATAAACCTCGGGGACGCCGGGGTAGAAGCCGTCGTCGAGGGCCCAACCGAGAGCGTAGAAGCATTCGTCAAATCAATACAAGCCGAGGCACCACCCGTATCCGAGATCACCGGGATACACTCCTCTTACAGGCCCTACAGGGATAGGTTCAAGGAGTTCGTAATCGACAGGAGCCGGAGCGGTAGGGAGACCGCCTCGGGTATCTTCCCCCCTGACATCGGGATTTGCCCTGATTGCCTCAGGGACATGGAGGATGCAAAGGGGCGCTGGTTCGAGTACCCCTTCACGGCATGCGCCTGGTGCGGCCCGAGGTTCACCGGGGTCAGGTCCCTACCCTACGACAGGGAGAGGACCCACATGGACGCCTTCCCCATGTGCAGGCACTGCCAGAGACGACTACAAGAACCCCCTAGACAGGCGATTCGACGCCCAGGGGATAACGTGTAGCATCTGCGGCCCCAAGATGAGCCTTCTGGACGCCTCTGGGGCGGAGATCAGGGTCAGCGATGTATTCGTTGAGGCGGCGAAGCTGCTGAGAGAGGGGAGTATAGTCGCGATCAAGGGGATCGGTGGGTTCCATCTCGCAGCCCTTGCTACGGAAGATGACCCAGTCGAAAAGCTGAGGACTCGGAAGAATAGGCCATACCAGCCATTCGCCCTTATGGCACCCGACTTTGCAGCTGTGAAGAGCTTCACCTCCCCCGACATCTTCGAGTCGAGGGCACTCACCTCTTGGCAGAAGCCCATAGTACTCGTCAAGAGGAGGGGTGGAGTGATCTCCGACCTCGTCGCGCCGGGGCTCAGCAGGGTAGGCGTGATGCTCCCCTACACGGGCATACAGGTAATGCTTTTCAAGAGGCTTGGTGCGCCCGCCCTCGTCATGACTAGCGGGAACAAGTCTGGGCTACCCATGGCCATAACGAACGAGGCCGCCCTTCGTGATTTAGACGGCGTAGCCGACTATTTCCTCGTTCACAACAGGGAGATCGTGAACAGGTGCGACGACTCCCTCATGCGAATTAACGATGGGCGGGTGGCATTCATAAGGAGATCACGCGGATACGTGCCCGACCCCGTCGAAATATCCCTTAAAAAGGGCATATCCTTCGCCGTTGGGACGGAACAGAGCAACGCCGCCTCGGTTACCCTCGACGGGAGATGCTATCAGACCCAGTACCTCGGGGATGTAACCAACCTAGAGACTCTGGAATACGAGAAAAATGCAATCTACGGCATGCGTGACCTCCTCAGAATCACACGTAACCCGGATGTGATAGCCTGTGACCAGCACCCGGGTTACATGACATCACAGTTGGCGGAGGTGATATCACAGGAGACGGGCGTAGAAATCACAAAATCACAGCACCATCACGCCCACATAGTGTCGGTTTGCGCAGAAAATGGCGTAAAACCGGATGAGAGCGTCGTCGGAATAGCCTTAGATGGAGCTGGATATGGGCCGGACGGCGCGATCTGGGGCGGAGAAGTGCTAATTTCGACCTATTTTGACTATAAACGGGCGGGTCAGCTTGAATATCTACCCATGCCTGGGGGAGATCTATGTGCACTATACCCCTATAGGATGCTAATCTCGGCTCTTTCCACGATCATTAGCGAAGATGAGTTACGTGATATCACAGAGAATCACATAGAGGAAGCGTTACCTAACGGTTTCGTTGAACGCGACCTGATTATTAAACAATCAAGGGCACGAAACGTTCTGAAAACTTCAAGTTCCGGTAGACTGCTCGACTCGGTAGCATCTTTACTCGGCTTAACCTATTACAGAACTTACGAAGGCGAGCCCGCCATGAGACTCGAGTCCCTTGCAGAGAAAGGGAACCCAGATACAATCAAGTACCCGATTAAAATAGAGAATAAAAGGAATATCTACGAGTTAAAAACTGCAAATATGCTTAAATATCTAATAGATAACAAAAATAGCCTTAAAAAAGGCGATATTGCGGCTTTTACTCAGAAATATTTAGCGGAAGGCATATCTAATATAGCTATTGAGGTAGCTGATGCTGAACACATCCGAACCGTTGTCCTTTCAGGTGGCGTGTTAGTCAATAGATACATCTCGCAACAAATCATAAAAAACATAGAAAAACAGTGAATTAAATGTGTTGACAAATATTAAAACTCCATTAGGAGACGGGGGATCATCCTTAGGCCAATCTTGTATCGCTTTAGCATCTGTGATTTAATGTGATATCACACCGCCTTGAGTTTCGTCGGATGTGACAGCGACTCGATCCCCATGGTCAACTCCTCTTCAATTCGTCTCAGTAGAGCTGACGACTGCTTACCGCCCGACTTTTCGATCTCAGAGAGATATTCTCTCAATTTTTCAGAGAGATTTTGGTACTCCTCGAAGGGCTTGGCATCGTAGACCCCAACATAGCTAAGTAACACTATAGTGAAAATTGAAGATATCACTCGGTGCCTAGCCTGACCTAATGTACGGCTAAACGAGCCCCGACTGACCTTATGGGTTCTAAATAAGGTCTTATCTTTAAATGGAACCTTTTCATCAGACATTACATCGATTAAAAGGTCAATCATAAGTGTTTCGAATTGAGTCCTCGTTAAATTGCTATTTTTTAATAACAAGTCAGTTATTGGGTCTTGAAATGCTTTTTGAATCATTTTCTGCGTCTCTTCAGTGGACTCCATATTTTCACTCTCTCTAAATATTGGTATCACTAAATGATACCATTGTATACAAAACTGTATGCCGTATCAACCTTTTGATTTCGTCTCTAATCGAGCCATTTTTAATGTAACATGTGCTCAAACATTTGATATCTAGGTCAACTAACATAATATATGGCATAAATAGCTAAAATTTATCAAAAAAATATATAAAGAAACGATTTAATCCCCCTAATCACATAAGAGACTAATGATAACCATCGACCAACTAAGAATCGACCCGAAGAAAACCAGTGAAAGAGTCATAGAATTTATACAAAAAACGATAAAATCAGCCGGATTAAACGGGGCATAGTGGCGGTAAGCGGTGGGATAGACTCAGCTACGGCTCTAGCCGCCACAACTAAGAGCTCTAGGACCCGAAAAAGTCACAGCGTTGACCCTTCCGGAGCGTGATATCACACCAAACGGCGACGTGGACGATGTGATGCGCCTCTGTGAGACGGTCGGAGTCACGTGTGAGCATGTGGAAATCACGCCAATGTTACATGTGATTCGCGAAAACATTCCCGGATTTGACCCATCCGACAGGGTAGCCTACGGCAACATTAAGGCCCGCCTCAGGATGTTACTCACCTACTATTACGCCAACACCCGGAGGGCAATGGTGATGGGCACGTCGAACAAAACTGAGCTCTACCTCGGCTACTACACGAAGTATGGAGACGGCGGAGTGGATATCATGCCATTCGCGGACCTCTACAAGTGCCAGATCCGGGCCCTAGGCAGGTACCTAGGCGTCCCCACGAGCATAACAGAGAAGCCTGCCTCGGCCCGCCTCTGGCCTGGGCAAGACACTGAGAAGGACCTCGGGCTCCCCTACGACAACCTCGACCTCATAGTCCACACCCACCTCAAGGGTTGGGCACCGGCCCAGATAGCATCGGAGACGGGGGTCGACCAACCCAACGTCGAGGGGATCATAGCGAGGATAGCCGCCAACGAGCACAAACGCCTCCCTCCGGCAATCTTAAGACTAAGCTGAGCCCCTACGTTAACGCTAAACGGAGACACGTCCATGGGAAGAAGAAGGAAGAAGGAAGAAAAGATCATAAGGAAGACGCTGCCCGAGCTGTTCCTCTGCCCCAACTGCGCCAAGAACTCCATCAAAGTCACCATCGACCCCAAGAACAACCTCGCCGGCATCCGCTGCAGCGCATGCGGCCTCCATGGACGCATAACCATAGAGCCCAACACCGCCCCCGTCGACGCCTACAGCACGTTCGTCGACAAGTACTACGAGGAGGGGGCGACACAGAAGGTTGGCTAACCGCGTAGAGCAGCTCATCCAAGACAGGATCAGGGCGGAGGGCTGCATACACATGACCCTCCTCGACCCCGAGAAGAAGTCGGGCTACGACTGCGCCGCTATCGCCAAAGATGCTGAAGCAGGTGGCACCGCCGCCATAATGGTGGGCGGTAGCACCGTCGCTTCAGGTGTCGAGATGGAGGACGCCGTCAAGAGGATCAAGGCCGCTGTAAAGCTCCCTGTCATCATCTTCCCAAACAACATCGCCAGCATCACCGGCGCAGCCGACGCCATCTGGTTCATGAGCCTCCTCAACAGCGCCAACACCTACTACCTTATAGACAGCCAGGCAATCGGCGCTCCCATGGTGAAGAAGCTTGGCTTAGAGACCATGCCGATGGGCTATATAATCGTCGGCTACGGCGGAGCAGCTGGCTACGTCGGCCAAGCACGTGTCGTCCCATACGACCGCCCCGAACTCGCCGTCGCCTACGCATCAGCGGCCGAACTCCTAGGAATGCGCTACATCTACCTAGAGGCGGGCTCCGGCGCACCCCAGCCAGTCTACGCCCCAGATGATCGGCGCTGTCCGTAAGTATTGCAGGGGCACCCTTGTCGTCGGGGGAGGGATCACGGGACGCGAAGGCCGCCGTCGCTGCGAAGATGGCGGGTGCCCAGATCATCGTTACCGGCACCCTTGTTGAGGAGGAGAGCAAAGTCACCGAGCGCATACGAGAGATCACCTCCGCCCTTAAGGCCCAAGCCTAATTATCCACCTCCGCACCATACCTTCTTGATTTGAGCCAGCTCCGCATGACACCAGAGTACAGGGCATACTTCGACGAGCTAGAGGCGAAGCTGGCCAAGCTATACGAGGTCGCGGGCGAGGCAAGGGCGAAGGGCCTCGACGCATCCAAGGAAGTCGAGGTGCAGATCACCCACGACATCGCCGAGCGTGTCGAGAAGATGCTCGGCCCCCCCGGTCTCACTGCCCGGATGAGGGAGCTCGAGGGCATGGACCGCAGGGAGATGGCCTTCAAGATAGCGGAGGAGATCACCCTCGGCCGATTCGGCAGCTTCGAGAGGGAGAAGGCCGCCGACCAAGCCATCAGGACCGCCCTCGCCATAATGACGGAGGGCGTAACCGTCGCCCCCATCGAGGGCCTCCCGAAGATAGTCATAAAGGTCAACCCCGACCGCACCCAGTACCTCAGCCTCTACTTCGCGGGCCCCATTCGCCCCGCCGGTGGCACCGCCCAGGCCATGACTCTCGTCGTCGCCGACCACGTGCAGGAAGCGCCTCGGCTTAGAGAAGTTCCAGCCGAGCGAGAACCAGGTGCAGCGATTCATCGAGGAGGTTCGCCTCTACGAGCGAACCGTCCGTCGCTTCCAGTACCACGTCACCGACGAGGACCTAGAGGTGGCTATCCGCCAGATACCGGTCGAGGCCACGGGGGTTGCTACCGACCCTTACGAGGTGAGCAACTACCGGGACGTCGCTGGGATAGAGACTAACAGGTTGCGAGGAGGAGCCCTCATTGTGGTCGTGGATGGTATAGTGGGCCGCGCCCGCAAGCTACACGGGGCCTGCGACAATCTCGGCGTCACCGGCTGGGAGTGGCTCCTGAAGATGGGTAAGAAGAAGAAGGGTGAAGGGGAGGCGAAAGCTGAGCCCACCGCCGCCTTCATGGACGAGATAATCGTCGGTCGCCCCGTCTTCAGCTTCCCAGGCGCAGTGGGCGGGTTCCGCCTCCGATATGGGCGTGCCCGAAACACCGGCCTCGCCGCCAGTGGCGTCCACCCAGCCACCATGGTCATCCTCAACAAGTTCCTAGTCACGGGAGTCCAGATGCGCACAGAACTCCCCGGGAAATCCGCCGCCACATGCCCCGTGGACTCGATAGAGCCCCCCGTCGTGAGGCTCAAGGACGGCTCAGTGCAGCGTGTCGAGACTGAGGCCGAGGCGGAGAAGCTCCTACCAAGTGTGGAACGGATACTCTTCCTCGGCGACTACCTCAGTAACGCTGGAGACTTCATCCAGAACAACAAGGCCCTCCTCCCCAGCGGCTATGACGAGAACCAGTGGGTTCAGGACCTCAGGGCGGCCTGCACACGCGTCGGAGATGATGCCGCAGTGAGCCTCACTGGGCTCCTCGCTGAGAGGATAGGATACCTGAGGGCTAGTCCACTTAACAGGCCTACAGTCGACGAGGTCCTTGCTCTGACCTCGATGGATGTACCGATCCACCCCCGCTGGAACTACCACTGGTCCGCCCTCACGAGGGACGAGATCATCTCTCTAAGGAACACCCTAGCATCCGAGTATAGCCCAGACTCGACGGAGTTCCCCAACCTCCCGGACGTTAAATCTGCGCTGGAGAAGCTGCTCCTTCCCCACAGGGTCAGGGGGGGTCGCCTTGATTTGGGCGAGGACGCCCGCGTCGTCGCCAAGAACCCTCGGCCTCAGCCAGAGGTACACCGAGATAAAGGGGGAGAAGCCGCTAGAGGTGGTGAACTTCCTCGCCGGCTTCCCAGTGAGGGAGAAGGCTGGAGTTTTCGTTGGGGCGCGCATGGGGCGTCCCGAGAAGGCGAAGGAGCGCAGGATGGCCCCTTACGTTCACAGCCTCTATCCCGTTGGGGAAGCGGGGGGGCCACAGCGCGACATCCTCAAGGCGGAGAAGGGGAAGACGGTTAAGGTGGAGCTATCCCAGCGCCAGTGCCTCACCTGCGGGGAGATCGGGTCGACCACTGTTTGCCAGAACTGCGGAGGCGAGACGAAGGAGATACGCCGATGCAGCCGCTGCGGCCTCAGATTCGAGGGTGAGCGTTGCCCACAGTGCCGATCCGAGATAGTATCATACACGAGCGTAGACGTAGATCTCAAGGACGAGTTGGAGGGTGCCCGGAAGATGATAGGTGGGCAACTCCCGACACGCGTGAAGTGCGTCAAAAAACTCATGAACAAGACCCGGACACCGGAGCACCTCGCCAAGGGCATCCTCAGGGCCCGTTACGACCTCAGCGTCTTTAAGGACGGGACCCTCCGATTCGACCTCACAGACATCCCCCTCACACACTTCAAGCCGAGCGAGGTCGGCGTCCAGGTGGAGGCACTTCGAGGCCTAGGCTACACCCTCGACACCCACAGCGAACCACTCGTGGACGCGGAGCAGATGCTTGAGCTCAAGGTGCAGGACGTGATCCTCCCGGAGGACTGTGGGGACTATCTCCTCAAGGTGTCCAAGTTTCTAGACGACCAGCTCCGCGACTTCTACGGGATGAAGCCCTTCTACAACGCGAAGAGCCGTGGCGATCTGGTCGGCTGCCTCCTACTAGGACTCGCACCGCACACGTCCGCCGCTATATCGGGGCGACTCGTGGGCTTCACTAAAGTTCGAAATCAGTACGCCCACCCGCTTTGGCACGCAGCGAAGCGCAGGAACTGCGACGGAGACGAGGACGCAGTGATGCTCGCCCTCGACCCACTCCTCAACTTCAGCAAGACCTACCTCCCGCAGCAGAGCGGTGGTCAGATGGACGCACCACTGTTCGTCATCCCCATCCTCAACCCCAGCGAGGTCGACAAGGAGGCCCATAACGTTGATGTGAACGAGAGCTACCCGCCCGAGTTCTACCGCCTCTGCGCGGAGGGGGCGGGAAGCGGCCAGTACGGGGCCCTCGTCGACACCATAGGAGCCCGGCTAGGCACCGAAGCCCAGTTCCAGGGATTCAGCTACACCGAGGATTGCAGCGACATAAACCTCGGCAGCTTCCACGGAGCCTACAACACCCTCACTACGATGGTGGATAAGCTTGATAGCCAGCTGGAGCTGGCGTCAAAGCTCCGAGCCGTCGACTCGAAGCAAGTAGCCCTCAAGATCCTCAACAGCCACTTCATGAAGGACATCGTAGGTAACCTCCGCGCCTTCACGAGCCAGACATTCCGATGCACGAAGTGTAACAGGAAGTACAGGCGCCCTCCGCTGGCTGGGAAGTGCCAGCGCTGCGGCGGACCCATCCAGATGACGGTCCACAAGGGGGGCATAGAGAAGTACCTACAGCCCGCCCTCGACATGGTGAAGAAGTACGGCTTGGACGAATACTATGTGGACCGCCTCGAGCTCGTCCAATTGGAGCTTAGCCAAATATTCGTCGAGGAGGCCGCCCCCGAGGAGCTGTCGAAGCAATTCAGCCTCACCGACTTCATGAGAGGTGGAACGGAGAGGAAACCGGCACAGTAACCCTTTTAGGGGGAACTGCCTGTATCTGGATGGACCATCAATGAGTGGAAAAAAGAAGAAGGACCAGGCACCCGGGATGCCGCAGAGTAGCGCTGGGCTCATGAGGTTCTTCCAAGACGAAACGAATGGCCCGAAGGTGAGGCCGGAGTTCGTCGTCGGCGGCGCCTTCGTATTAATTGCCGTCGTCATCGTGGCGAGGGTGTTCTTCGCCGGTCTAATCGGTTAACCCGTTAAAGCCTTTTAACCCCACCGAGTATACCTCCCATCAACTAGGTAGGGTCAACTCTGTCGTCAAGCAGGGAAGCCATTGGCAACATAATCGATTACTACTCATACCTCTTCACTTTCCCCTCCCGCCTCACTATGGTCTCCTTCACCCTCGTGATTATGGGAATAACTGGCGCCCTGTCGTTCGGTCTAGCGTTGGGTATGACGGGGTTATTACAGGGGCTTATATTCGGTATACTAGCAATCGCAGCGCCGGTGATCGCCTCCGACCTCATAACGGATACTCTCTACAGGGGAGACCCCCTCCTGAATCCTCGAAGGATAAGCATAGTCTCCTTCGTTTGGTGCCTAGCGGGGGGCTTCCTGCTCACCGTGTTGGGTATATTATCAGGCTTCACAGGAAGGTCGGATGTGCTCCTACGTGGGATCCTGCTGACGGTCTACTCATCCGCGGGGATCAGAGCCCTCGTCTTCTTAGTGTTTTCGACACGCAGCCCTGCTAAGACGGTCATGGCGATTGCGCTCCAGCCTCTCTTGATGATGACGGGGACCTACCTCCTCCTACCACAGATCTGGCAGGTGACCCCCACGGTCCTCTTAATCGTTCTCGCCCTAATTCTTCTCGGCCCAGCGATACTGCTCATCAGGTTGAGCAGGAGGAGCTTCGGCCCAATCAGAATAATACCGCTGTTCAAGGGCTTCGTTTACGCCTGGGCGGAGCAACACAACGAGCCGCTTGAGGATCAGCTCGCAACGATATCGGAGTCGGTGAGGCTCGAGGTCGACAAGCTTTCCTTCTCCTCCTCGGGCCGGTGTCTAGGCAACCTCGTGGCGCCCTACATTCACCCCGGCCCCTTCAGGAACGTCGGTAGCAGCTGTCTCAGCGCTGTCATAACAGATGGGATGCCCTGTGAAACCCTTGTCGTACACGGCATATCAAGCCACGAGAGGGACATGGCGAGGAGTAGAGACATGGAGAGGATCATAGTAGCCCTTAATGAGTCCTCAAGCTCGACCAAGTCGGGGTTCTGCACACCAATGGTGAGGGCGGAGGTCTCCGGGGCCAAGGCATCGTGTCAAATATTCGGCTCATTGGCACTCCTCACCTTAACCCTAAGCCCGAAGAGCCACGACGACATCCCAGACATGGTTAAAGACCGGGTCAGGGAGGCATCCTCGAAACAGGGATTGACGGCCGTTATTGTAGATGCACATAACTGCCTCGACGATGATGACTTCTTAAGCGAGACCGATGAAGTAAATCTAGTCATCGCAGCCGAGGAGGCCATGAGCAAGGCCCAAAAAGTAAGAGTCGGGCCATTTAAGGCGGGCATCTCCCGCATTAAGCCGTCGGAGTGGGGTCCCGACGAGGGGATGGGTCCCTGCGGGATCGGAGCACTCGTTATAGAGACTCAGGCGGGGAGGAACGCCTACATTGTAATCGACAGCAACAACATCATTCAGGGGTTCAGAGAGGAGGTTCTGGGTCACGTGTCATCGCTAGGCTTCGTGGAGGCCGAGGTGATGTCCTCAGACACACATATAGTGAACGCCATCGGCGCCACGGATAGGGGGTACCACCCCGCCGGCGAGGCGATGGAGCACGGGAGGGTGCTCCAATATGTCGAGGAAGCTTTGAAGAGGACGGAGCTGTCCCCGGCTGAGGTCTCATTCGCGAGGGCCACCGTAGACGACGTGCCCATCATCGGGGTGAAGGGCATTGAAGTCCTCAGGAACGTGGTTAAAACGAGCTTCCGGGTCTTCATCAGGACGGCCGCCACGGTCCTCCCCCTCAGCTTCGTGGCCGCTGCCGCTGCCGCACTACTCCTCTGACTACATTTAAATTCACGCCCGCGTCCCTACGCGGATATCTCCTTGATCGGTGACCCACCGGAGCGGGGCAACTACGTCATAGTCGGAGCAAAGCCGACAATGAACTATGTTGTTGCCTGCCTCACCTTGTTCAACGAGGGTGTCCCGGGCGTGGTGCTGAGGGCGAGAGGGAGAAACATAGCCAACGCCGTCGACACCGCGGAAATGCTTCGCAGAGTATTCGTACGCGACGCACATATTGAGTCCATTAACATAGGCACCGACGCTCGGGCGAGCACCGAGGGAAACGTATCGACTATAGAGATAGCAATTACTCCCAAGTAGGGTAAACCTTCACTCCTTTTATCCTAGGTGGGACAGACTAGACCTCGCAGAGGGTGAAGAGGTTTGAGTTACCCGAAGATAATCGTCACGCCTCCCGGCCCCAAGGCGAAGAAGATAGTCGCCCGGGACGAGAGGTACATCTCTCCTTCCTTCGGCAGGGCTTACCCCCTAGTCGTTAAGGAGGCGAAGGGCTGCATAGTAACCGACGTAGACGGAAACGAGTTCATAGACATGAATTCCGGCCTCGCAGTAACGAACGTCGGCCACAGCAACCCAAAGGTTCTCAAAGCCATCCACGAGCAAGTGGACAAGTTCCTCAGCTACAGCTACACCGACTTCTTCTACGAAAACTACATCGACCTTGGAGAGCAGCTCCACGAGATCGTGCCAGGAACGCATAAAAAGAAGTTCTTCTACGGTAACAGCGGCGCGGAGGCAAACGAGGCAGCGATGAAGCTCGCCCGCTGGCACTCGAAGCGCCAGTACATCCTCGCCTACATCAGCAGCTTCCACGGCAGGACGATGGGGGCAGTGAGTCTAACCGCGTCGAAGCCGGCGCAGCGCCGATACTTCGCGCCTCTCGTGCCCGGCGTCGAGCACATATTCTACCCCTACTGCTACCGCTGCCCATTCAACCTCGAGTGCCCGAGCTGCGACCACTACTGCGTCGACTACATTGAGGAGTACCTCTTCAACAAGTTCGTGCCCCCGGATGAGGTGGCGATGCTCATCGCCGAAGCCGTTCAGGGGGAGGGCGGATACGTCGTGCCGCCCCAGGGCTACTTCAAGAAACTCAAGAAGCTCCTAGACAAGTACGGCATCCTCCTCGCCGTGGACGAGGTCCAAAGCGGGATGGGTAGAACCGGCAAATGGTTCGCCATAGAGCACTTTGACGTTGTCCCGGACATCGTCACCATTGCGAAGGGCATCGCCGCGGGCCTCCCGCTCGGCGTCATGGCTAGCCGCGCGGACCTCCAGGATTGGACGCCGGGGAGCCACGCTTCCACATTCGGTGGCAATCCCGTCGCTTGCGCGGCTGCATCCGCCGTCATAAAGACGATGAAGGAGGAGAAGATGCTTGAGAACGGCCAGAAGCAAGGTGCTCATATAATGAAGAGGCTCAACGAGATGAAGGAGAGCCACCCGATGGTCGGCGACGTCCGCGGCCTTGG
Source organism: Candidatus Bathyarchaeota archaeon (assembly GCA_963820555.1). Lineage (GTDB taxonomy): Archaea > Thermoproteota > Bathyarchaeia > TCS64 > TCS64 > UBA8941. The sequence goes on along the minus strand of CAWGAT010000029.1, from coordinate 85,580 downwards.
TCTCATGTGTGGGCTCGAGCTAGTGAAGGATAAGAGGAGTAAGGTTCCCGCAGCTCAGGAGACTGAGGATGTGATGATGGAGTGTTTTAGGAAGGGGATCGCTCTTGTCAACTGTGGCAAGAGCGTTATACGCTTAATGCCGCCGCTCATCATCACGCAGGACCTCGTGGATAAGAGTCTCGACGTCCTCGACGAGAGCATCGGTACAGTGGAGAAAGCTAGGAAGTAGCCGCTGGGTCAACGTAGGTGTAGACCCAGCTTAGCGTCACCCCCCGTTGGTCGGTTAATAGATATTACGCGATACCCAGCCACTGATGCAAAACCCATGATTTTTCCATATGTCCCATGGCGAGATATAATTAGCCAGCTACAGATGCGGGTAATATAATATGAGGCAACGAATAAACGGCTTATTTGATATGAGAAGTATTGTGAGTTTTGGAAAAAAAATCCCGCTTTAACTCATGAATCTACGTATTCTTCGAGCTATTTTGTCGCGGTCATCCGAAAGCCTTAATTTTAATGATCTCCCGCCTGCCGTGACACTTGTTATTAAATGGGCTCGGCGCGCCAGCGCCGCGGAGAAGTCCTAGAAGTAATCTGGCTAGCACATGTCAAAACTGATAAAGAAAAATGTTTTCCATGTACACACTCTACGCACACAAATATTCTATCATTCTTTTTTCTTTTCGTCTATCTCCGGTTCCTTATCATGACGCATAACTTTGAGATACTCTTCCCCTTCCCGATAAGAGACGGTGTCCTTCCAGCGCTGACTCGGCCGCTCCTGATATTGGCGGCTACTATCACTGTTACCTCTGATTCGAATATAGATTAGAGGCAGAACGATGATCAAGCTGAATACTATGATGACCTCAACTGAGCCTATTAGGTCCATCCTCTTACTCTGTTCTGAAGCTCAATATACATGTTATCGTGAGAACGTAATGGGTTTCCATTACAATATTGGCTGATTTCGGGTTCCCCTATTATTACCTCTTCAGGACCGTGATCCTCGTGAACTGGGTGCTAGTCACCTGCATGAGCCCGTCAAATGGCTCGCGGATGTTGCAATTTTCCAGCCTGATGCGAGCGCCGGCTGTTAGACCCTCCACGGCCTTGCCATGTTCTCTCCAGAGGCTGATCCTGGCCTCCCCGGTGCCGTCGTCGACTCGGAAGCTAACCACATTCGTTGGGCCCCTCATCGTGTTTACCTCGCGGCTTATCGGGTCGTCGAGTAGCTGCCCCTCGACAGTGATGTTCTTCTGCCCCTCCTGGAGGTCCTTGATCTGGGTGACGCGGTCAGCAGCGTCGATGGTCTCTACGTGGACGTCGACGGGGTTGATCTTCATGGTACCGAGACGACCGACGTTGAGGTCTGTCGAGTTGCCGTATCCGGCGCGTGTGTAGCCGTTCTCGACGGCGACGACCGTGCCCACGGGCATGTCGCTGAGCGCGTTTACGTCGTCGTCCCAGAGGCTGAGCCTTATGACACCCGTCTCGTCCTCAATGACGACGGAGGCTACTCGCCCCTTCGTCCCGTCCTTTCGGATGAACTCGCGGGGCTCGCCAACGCTCGTGACCCTCCCGGCGACGCTTACGCTACGCATCCCGTCTCTGAGTTCACCAATCTTCGACCACTGGCTAAGGGGCTCACGGGGGAGGACACCCTCCTCCAGCACCTCGACCTCGCTGCTCCTGTTGAGGTGAACCTCGAAGCCGCCCCCCTGGCGGACCTTGGAGTTAGCGCCTATGATCCTGACCCTCGTACCGTCACCAAGCTTGCCAACCTCGTCAACCTTCTCGTCCCATAGAACCGCTGTGATCTGTCTGCCCCCCTCCTCTAGGGTGAGGCGGGCGACCTTCCCCTCAGTGCCGTCCCTCCGTGTAAAGGTCGAGGGCGGTGACCTGCCCATGATGACGCCCTCAACGTTGACCGCACCAGTCGCGCTGATCTGCCCCGGTGTCTTGAAGAACGAGTCCATCTGGGGGAACTCGGAGTCGACGACGTCAAGGGGCTCCATGTAGACGCTACCCCGGTTCCCGACGTTGACCTCGACCTCGCCTGTGCCCTGCCTCTCCCGACTGTACCCGTGGAGGACCCTTATGATCTTCCCGCGGGTCACCTTGCTCGCCACTATGTGGTCGGCCTTATCGTCCCAGAAAACGACAGCGACGATGCCCGTAGCGTCCCCTATCAGCATCCTGAGGACCTTACCTTGGCGCCCATCGGCCCGCTGGAACGTCCTCGGGGGGAAGATGTGAAGCACCCTGCCCGAGAGGCTCACGTCGTTGAGCCCTGAGGTGAGCGCACCTATCTTGAGCTTGGCCTCTATCCGCTCGCCCGCCCCGTCCATGCCAAGATTGGAAGCCACCAAGTGGGCCGCAGCCTCGTCCGTGAGTAAGCCGGCGGCCTTCGCCTTCTCCTCCTGGATGAGGCGCTCGACTGCCTCTCTCGTTAGATTCGGCTTGACAGCAAGGATTCGCTTTATAACATCCTCAGTGGCGGACATATCTGTAACGCCCTACCATTCGAGTAGGCGCTAATAAAAGTGCGCTCACTTTTCCTCGGGCTTGAGGAAGACGTAGACGAAGCCCAGACCAGCCGCCGCTAAGGCCAGTATCCACGACAGGTCGTACAGCAACGTGTAGAATGTACTGATGTCCATATCGCCTAAGAGTGATTGGTAAGAGTATTTAGGCTTAGTCTTCCTCGGAGCGTATCTGCGCCCGCCACTCCCCAGTGAGGAGGCGATACGCCTCATCCTCCTCCTCCACGAGATCATAGCTCCCCAAGGCCTCAGCGAGCCTCTGGCCGAGGAGGTGGTAGCAGAGACCAGCCTCTCCATCTACGACGCGGAAGTAGAAGTCGTCGCATCCGCAGTACCCCGCGTTGGGATAGATCTGGTACTCGCCGCCCTGCCCCACAACGACCCACACGACCCTCCCCGAGGGGTGGAACGTGTACCTCTTCACCCGATTCTCCTGGACGAGCCTCCACGCCCTGTCAAAGCGGTAGCCGAAGGTCCCCCGCAGCCTCTCCCAGTTCGAGCGGCTCAGCTGCTTCTCGGTGCGCACCTCATCCAGCACGCGCTCCAGTATGAGCCGTTCCTCGGTCACCAAGGGCATTCACCGTAGACTACGCGCCTCCTTTTTTGACCGTTGCGGAGGGGAACCGGTTTAAATCCGGCGGAGAAGGGAGTTTCAAGGAGCCTTGATACGCCTCCTCACGCCCTGGCCCGCGCTGCTGGCAGACATCGGCGAGAGGATACTCATAGTCGCCGACCTCCATATCGGGCTCGAGTACGAGCTCAGTAAGGCGGGCGTCAACATCCCCTACCAGACGGAGAGGATACAGGGTGAACTTTTGGCGTTGTGCAAGGAGTATAAACCCGACAGGCTCGTTATCGCCGGGGACGTCAAGCACGGCGTACCGGTGACCAGCTTCCAGGAGAAGAGAGAGCTGCCCACCCTCTTCGAGGTCCTACTCACGGAGGTCCCCCGCATCGACGTGACGAGGGGAAACCACGACGGGAACATTCAAGACCTAGCTACGAAGGACGTCGAGATACACAGCAGCAAGGGCATAATCTTGGGCGACGATTACAAGATAGCCATATTCCACGGCCACGCCTGGCCGAAGCCCAAGGCCCTCGAGGCCGACCTCCTCGTCGCGGGACACAACCACCCCACTGTACTGCTGCGCACCCCGCTCGGCATCAGGATGACGCAGCGGGCGTGGGTCAAGGGCGTCGCAGAGCCGGGGAGGCTGGCAAAGGCGTTCCTCGAGCAGGACGCGGTGAAGTACGAAGGGGACCCCGTCGCCGCCTTCAACGAACACTACAAGGCGGAGCTGGGCTGCCCCGAGATGATCCTAATGCCCACCTTCAACGACCTCCTCGGCGGCCTACCCGTAAACGGCGAGGCCCCCCAGAGCCTCCTCGGCCCGATGCTCAGGAGAAACGCCATAAAAACCGACGACTTCGAGGTCTACCTCCTAGACGGCACCTACCTAGGCAAGGTCGGGTTCCTAAGGGAGCTGAACGCTGGTTAACGACCCCTCAATTCGGTTAGGTATACATATCTGAGTTCCAAAAGTAGAAACATGGGGCAAAGAGCTACCCAGGCTTTTAACAACCAAGAAAACAAGCAATATTACACAATTCTGAGGACGCATATCGCTAAAAACTCCACTTGGAACTACGACATCGAGGAGCTGTGCGCAACCGCGCACTTCAACGAGGCTATCGATGGGCTAATGAAGACTAGGACCCACTGAAACAGATCCTATTACATTGATGTGAGGATCGGCTTCAGTGCCTCGCTGCAAAGGTGGCACTTGTTCACATAGACGCCGCTCGGGTGTGTTTCCGTGAGACCCATGGGTCCTTTATCCCTCAGAACTTGGAAGACCTCGCTCCGCCACGCCTCCTCGAGCAGGTCTTCCAGGTCCAAGTCGGAGAGGTTTCCTATACCAAAGCCGGGAAGGGTGGCGGAGGCTGAGCAGCAGGGCATCACCTCGCCGCCGGCCTAACCCCGATGTCCCTGAGGACGTCCTCGCAGCCACCCATGAGGGGTGAGTCGTCGAGGCGCCACTCACTTGAGGGGATGTTCGCCCCTCTCCCCACGGGGATGAATCCGGACTCCAAACCGATAACCGAGCCCTGAGGGGGATCAGAGCCGCTAGGCCGCGCCACCTCCTCCCCGAGCAGCCGTGAGACCTCAGCCAGATCGATCCGGCTCGACCTCTTCAGGGCTGTCATAACAACCATCTTGATCCCCAGCCGCTTCGCGGCCTCGTAGCAGTTACGTACCCTCTCGAAGGGGATCACGGCCTGGTGGAAGTCGTCGGCGCTCATGTTCAAGACATCCAGACCGGCGTCACTCAGCCGCCTTAGCGTGCCCGTGGCCCTCTCCGACGAAACTCGCCCATGAGCAATTTGTGACTAGCTCCGTCCGTAGGCCCCTCCCCGAGGCGTAGGCGACGAGACCCTCGATAAGGCTCGAGTGTAACATAGGCTCGCCCCCCGTGAGGCTCACCCACTCGATTGAGGGGACCTGCGCGGCCTTGTCTATGTAGTTCTCCGCGTCGTATCGGGACATTGTCGCGCCCCTGCCCGGAGCGCAGCCGAACCAGCAGTGCCCGCACTCTACGTCGCACTGCTCCGTGACCATTAGCCCGACTCGGAAGGGGGGAGGGGACCCAGGCATCGGCGACACCGGTTCTAAAGCTTTCCCAGCGTCGCCTTGATGAGCTCGTTCGCCTGGTAGAAGCCGTCCTCCACGAGGTTCCTCTCCCTCACGAGCTTCGTGTAGAGGAACTTGAACTCCGGCGACTGGTGGAGGGTCATGGAGGCGAGCTCCGTGATCTCGCTTATTCGGGGGAATGGCTGGGCCCCGAAGGTCTCCATGGTCACTTGGTTCGCTATGTCGGCGTCGCTGTGAGAGACGGGGTTGACGTTGCGTCCCACCCACATGAGGCAGTCGTTCAGCTCGGCGACCTTCGCCGGGTCCCCCTCCTTCGAAACCTTCTTCGCCGTCGCCTCCAGCTTCTCCGCCAGCGTCCTCAGCTCCTTCGCCTCGTCGATGAGGTGGTAGAGGTTGTAGAATCCGCTGATCTTCTCCGACTTCCCCTGCATGTCCTCGAGGATCTTGATCATCCTCTCGGCGTACTGTGTGTAGTTGAAGGGGATGACGGGGCAGTTGGCGAGGCGCCAGATGAGGTTGAGCTCGATCTTGACATCGGTGACGAGTATGTCGATGTCCATCTTATCGTGGGTCTCGTAAGGAGTGTGCCACCACCAGCCGCCGCCCGAGTAGTTGACGTGTGGGTCGTAGGTCTCCTTGGGGCGGCTCGTCGTGACGCTGACGTGTGGGAGCCCTGTCCCCCAGAAGCTGCCGTCCCCCGCCCTCGTGGGCCACCGGTAGTGCTCCACAACTATCCCCGTGGCATCCTTAACGCTCTCCAGCACCGCGTCGAGGACCTCGCTGTACGGCGCCTCGCGTACAGTCGTCGCCCCTTGGACGCCGGGGGAGTCGATGTTATAGCTCGCCACACAGTTGTAGCGGAGGTCGTGCCAGAATGCATCGTTGTACCACGTGGAGCCGGCGTACTTCCCGATCTCGTGTCCCGTCCAGTAGGCTATGCGGACGCTCCTGCGCAGCTTCTCCTTGTGCTTGTTGAGTACGCGGGCGACCTCGAGGATGGCGGTGTCGCCGCTTATGTTGTCGGTGGCGCCGAGGCAGTACGGTGGCGTGTCGACGTGACCGTTGACGAGTACGAACTTCTCCGGCTCCTTCCTCCCCTTGATCTCCGTCACTAGGAGGGGGAGCCTCTTCCACCGGGTCTCGGCGAAGCTGATTATATGGGCTCTCATCCCACCGGACTGTGCCATCTTACGGAGCTTCGCCCCGTCCCTGTTGCTGATGTGGAGTATGGCGGGTATTTTGGGTATGAGGTGGAAGTTGTCGGGCGTCGGGTTCCCCGAGACGCTGAAGTCCGCCCTCTGGTGGCAGACGGTGGGCATGAAGTCGTCCTGCTCGATGACAATGAGGCCCGCGACGCCCATCTCCTGCAGCTGGAGCAGCAGCTTTCCCTGGAGCCCCATCCAGTCCCCGCTAGTCTTCTGCTCGCAGAGCACGATCTTGCCCCGGCACTCCTGGTACCCGATCATGTCAGGGGGAACGTAGATGACCTCGGCCTCAAAGCCCTCGGGCGACGTGGAACCAGCCTGCCTGTAGGGGGTGGTCTGTACTTCCATGATCTGGGGCGCCGTGACGGTGAGCCGGCGCAGTCTTCGGGTCCGTGATATACGCCTCGTAGCGGAGAACCTTCGGCTCGAGCCCGTACTCCTCCAGTTTCCTCCTAAGCACCTGTATGGCCTGCTCCTCCTCGGGGCTCCCCGAGTGGAGGGGCGGGTACTGCATCAGCTCGTCGAAGTTCCCCTGCATGGTCTCCTTGGAGACTTCGCCCTCCATCTTCCTCAGTGTCTTCCTGTCCTCTTCCGGTAGGAGAATCATAATTATCGAATAGTTGGCGGTTGGTGGCGGGTATAACATTTACGAGGGGGAGGAATAATGGCTTGAGTGGTGGGATTGCCCGGATTTGAACCGGGGATCACGCGGTCCCGAACCGCGTATCATACCAAGCTAGACTACGATCCCTGAGCCGTATTAGGCGGGGGGTGGTTGTACTTAAAAACGATGCGGGTAAGACGAATATGAAGTGTTGTGGTGCAAAAATTGGCTAGGAACGGCTCATTTCTGCGTGCTACTCTTCTCCCTACGGGCTTCTTCTACCCGCTTCTCCTTCTCGGCATCCGGGAGGTCCTTCTCGTCTATGTTTTCCCGTCTCATGACGGCTTCTCTATACCACATCAGCTCTACTGCGCTCATCTTTTTTACCTCGTGCATGGTAGCGAGTGGGTAGGCTATATACCTGATCGATGTAGTATATAGTGAAATCGGGTATTATATAGAAGCTTTAGGCTTCCGATACGGCGTCACTCACCGTCATGTTCAGGACGGACTCTGCAATGTCCGCGCCATACTCCGATGTCCTCATGATGCTCTCGACGATGAGTCTGAGCTGAGGGACATCCTCGACGGGGGCGAGCTTGACTATCTTGTGGATGACCTCGTCCTCCATCCCTCGGGTCTCCTCCGCTGCCTCCATGACCGAGTCAGCCTCCACGTACTCCTCGTCGAAGAGGGCCTCCATAGCGGCCTCGAATACCTTGAGGGCGGACTGGCTTATCCTGTTGAGCTCCTCGAGTATCTCCTCGTTTATGGGGACGAGGTGAAGGGCGAGGCGGTTTTCGGCAATGTTTGTAGCGTGGTCCGCCATGCGCTCCACCGACTTCGTTATGAGTCGGTAGCCGAGGCACTGCCGTGGCGTCCCTATCCCGCTCTCCTTAAGCACGTGTGCGTCCATTACCGCGACGTTAAGGAGCCTTATCACGTAGAAGCTGAAGCGGTCAACCTCGTCGTCCATGTTGACGACCTCCTTGGCTATACGGGGGTTGTCCGTACTTAAGGGTCTGTACGGCGTCCCTGTGCATGGAGGCGGCGATGATTGACATCCGTCGGAGTGCATCCTTTACAGATAGCTCCGCGTAGCTGAGGAGGATCTGGAGTGTGAGCTCGTTTGGAAGGTCGCTGAGAATCTCGGTCCCGACGAGCTTCTTTCGGACGAAGTCCTTTATGGCGAAGCGGGTCTCGAGGTCGATCCTCTTCTCGGTGGAGCGTACCTGTATGATGTTGTAGCCGTTGATGTAGGAGGAGACGAGGCGGCGGACGACGCTCTCCGGCTTCTCGCCCTGGTTTATCGTGATGATGACTTTCTTGACCCTCTCAGGTGATACCAGACCCTTTGGGCTGGATGGTTAGTGACCTGTCGTCGCGCTGATTGATACTAACAACGCTGCCCCTCTTGAGGCCCATCTGGTCGACCCAGTTCTTTGGTAGGGAGATAATGTATGTCGAGCCGCCCGTCACCTGTATCTTTCGGAGCTCTTCCATCTGATCGTTGGTCGACAATTGTTTTTTCCCACCGATTTTTTTATTTATTGGAATATAGGGTCACTCTCTTTTTATATTAATCCTTATAGAAACAATAATAAAAATACTTCTATGGTATATCTATATATTCCATAGATAATCTATATATTGCTCTTAGTATTATAGTTGTACTAGGAGAAAAGGAAAAATGAGTAACAGTTCAAGGCTCACAGCCTTTATAATAATCGGATTAGTGGTCGGCGCGGCCGTCGGTTATTTCGCGGCCGGCCCGATAAGCTACAACTCGCAGATAGATAGCCTTACAAAGCAACTTACTGATGCGCAAAAGACATCACCAGCGGATCTACAGAAGGCGCAGGCCGACCTCGCCACGGCGCAGACTGCACTAGCCAAGGCCCAGACGGATCTCACAACTTCACAGACTCAGATTAAGACCCTACAAGATCAGGTCAAGGCCCTACAGAACCCGGTGCTCTCGGGCTCGATCTCAATCTCAGGCTCCACCACGGTACAGCCAATCAGCCAGGAGGCGGCGAACGAGTTCATGAAGCTCAACCCCCAGGTACAGGTCTCCGTCGCGGGTGGCGGCTCCGGCGCGGGTATTAAAGCGGCTGGCGCTGGCCAGGTCGATATAGGAGAAGCCTCACGAGTGATAGCGGAGAGCGAGTTCCTCCTGTACCCTAAGCTCGTCGTCACTGGCATCGCCAAGGACAGCGTCGCCATCGTGATCAACCCCTCTCTAACGGGGGTCACGGATCTCACCTTCGAGCAGGTGGCCAAGATCTTCTCGGGCGAGATAACGAACTGGAAGGATGTCGGTGGCCCAGACCACGCGATCAACGTCTACACGCGCGAGGCGGGCTCAGGCACCCTTGGTACATTCAACGAGTACTTCATGACCCCGACCACGGGACCGTCCTCGGGCCAGTGGAAGAGGACGATCATCGCAACGGCCTCTGTGAAGCCCTCGAATGGCGAGATGAAGACCGCCGTTTCAGGCGACCCATACGGCGTAGCGTACATCTCACTCGGCTTCGTGGACTCATCCGTCAAGGCCCTGAAGCTCGCGGGGGTTGAGGCGACCATAGCCAACGTGAACTCCGGCGCGTACCCGGTGCAGCGCGTCCTCTGGATCTTCACCAACGGTCAACCCTCGGCTCTGGAGAAGGCATTCATTGACTACCTCCTAAGCCCAGCTGGTCAGAAGATCGTCGTGGACCTGGGCTATATAGCGATATATTAGTTACTTTTTCTCTATTTTCAAAAACTATTTTTGTAGATGGTCATATTGACTAGTCAAATGAGAAAGAGCGACTGGGTGGGGAGGAGCCTCTTTGTATGCGCCTCCATCTCCGCGATCGTCGTCTTCCTCATAACATTCTATCTACTCAGGGAAGGGATAGGGGCCCTCAACTGGGACTTTCTGGCCGGGACGATATGGAACCCCACTTTGAATTTGTTCGGGATACTGCCGACCCTCGTCAGTACGCTAATAGTTGTGGCCGGCGCCGTCGTGATAGCAGTCGCTATAGCGATACCGAGCGCCATATTCCTTGCTGAGTTCGCCCCGTTCTGGCTCAGAAATATAATCAAGTCCGCCGCAGAGGTGATAGTCGGAATCCCGTCCGTGGTCATCGGCCTCTTCGGCGTGATAGTCATCGTTCCCTTCATCAGGGACAACATCGGCGGGAGAAACGGGGAGAGCATCCTAGCGGGCTGGATAGTCCTCGCCCTCATGATCATACCAAACATACTCACGATATCGGAGGATGCCCTCAGGGCGGTGCCCGCCTCCTACCGCGAGGCCTCGCTCGCTCTCGGTGCAACGCGCTGGCAGACCGTGAGAAGCGTCCTCCTCCCAAGCGCCTCGTCGGGCATCAGGGCCTCCCTCATACTCGGGGTGGGCAGAGCCCTGGGCGAGACCATGGCGATCCTGATGGTCATCGGTAACCCGAACATCCCCTTCTTCCCAACATCGATCCTGGACCAAGTCAGGACACTGACATCGACGATCGCCATCGAGTTTAGCTACGTCTCCTGGGGGTCTCAGCACCAGCAGGCCCTCTACGCGATGGGCGTCGTCCTATTCTTCATAGTCATGGCCCTCAACTTCGTCGCCACGTTCGTGATAAGAAAGAAGGTGATAGGAGGAGAATGAACGAGGTAACGAAGGAGAGGTACTACAAGGCCCTCCTATACGCCGCCAGCGGCCTAAGCATAATCATCCTCCCTATCATAGTCATCTGGGTGGCCCTGAACGGTGCCGGCGCCCTGAGCTGGGACTTCCTCACGCAGCCCCCATACAGGCTCGTTCAGGGCGGCATATACCCGCAGATAATAGGCTCCATCTACCTCGTGGCCCTATCGACCCTATTCGGGGCACCACTCGGCATAGCCTCGGCGATATACCTCTCTGAGTACGCACAGAACAACGTTATAACGCAGACCGTCAGGTTCTTCACGGAGACCCTCGCGGGCATCCCATCCATCGTGATTGGCCTCTTCGGCCTCGAGTTCCTCGTATATGATCTTCATTTAAAGACGTCGCTACTCGCGGGGGCGCTGTCACTTAGCATCATGATGCTCCCCTGGACTATAAGGGCCTCCGAGGAGGCGATCAAGGTCGTGCCGAGGGATTTCAGAGAGGCCTCACTCGCCCTTGGGGCGACTAAGTGGCAGACGATCCTGAGGGTGGTGATTCCCGCGGCCCTTCCGGGGATAATAACGGGCGTGCTACTCGGCATGGGGAAGGCCATCGGCGAGACGGCGATAATATGGCTCACCGCGGGTTCCGGAAGCGAAGCCTTCGTCCCAGCATCCCTCCAGGCCCCCACCGGCTCCTTACCTATGTACATTTACCTAGTCGCCACACAGGCGGTAAGCGGCGTACAACACGCATACGGCGCTGCGCTGGTTCTGATCGCCCTATTCCTCTCGATGAGCGTCTCGGCGCTCCTGCTCAGGAACTACTTCCTGAAGAAACTCAACGGAAGATGACGAAATTGATGGCGGATTTATCGGATACTGCGGCTTTTGACGCAACTTCGGTGGTTGACCGGGTCCAATTCAGGGACTTCAACCTATGGTATGGGGAGAAGCACGTCCTAAAGGGCATCAACCTCTCGATAAAGAGCAATATAGTCACCGCTTTCATGGGCCCCTCGGGCTGCGGGAAGAGCACCCTGCTCCGATCGATCGACAGAATGAATGACATCATCCCCAGCTGCAGGACCCAGGGGGAGGTCCTCCTCGACGGGGGGAACATCTACGCCGATGACGTCGACCCCTACGACCTAAGGCGGAAGATCGGTATGGTATTCCAGAAGCCAAACCCCTTCCCGATGTCAATCTACGACAACGTCGCCTACGGCCCCAAGGTGCATAAGACCGCACGCGGCAAGGCGCTGGACGCGTTGGTAGAGAAGAGCCTCAGGGGCGCCGCCCTCTGGGAGGAGGTCAAGGACAGGCTCAAGGACCACGCCTTCAGCCTCTCCGGGGGGCAGCAGCAGCGCCTCTGCATAGCCAGGGCGCTATCCATAGAGCCGGAGATAATACTCATGGACGAGCCCTGCAGCGCCCTCGACCCGATCGCCACAACAAAGATAGAGACACTCATGAGGCAACTCAAGGAGAACTACACCGTCGTGCTCGTGACACACAACCTGCAGCAGGCAGCTAGGGTGAGCGACATGACAGCCTTCATGTACATCGGCGAGGTGATAGAGTTCGGGAACACTCGCGATGTCTTCGAGAACCCGCAGAAGGAGCTGACGGAGAACTACATAACCGGGAAGTTCGGGTGATCATTATGGCAAGACCACTTGATCAGGGCATAACGAGGATCAAGAGCCTCGTCATCAAGATGGGGAGGCTAACAGAGGACTCCCTAAAACTCGCAATGGATGGGTTCACCAAGAAGGAGGACGTTTCGGTCCAGGTCAGGGCGTGGTCGAACACGATCCTCATACTCGCCGAGGAGGTTGAGGACCGTGCCACGGAACTCATAGCCCTGCAGCAGCCCATGGCAGGGGACCTACGCACACTCAAGGCATACATCAAGATCGCTTATGACATAGAGAGGTTCAGCAGGTACGCCCTAGACATCTCGGACATCCTCAACAGGCTTGAGGACTGGCCCCCATTCGATGGGGAGCTCAAGCTCAACGATATGGCGGAGAAGACCATAGAGGCTGTGGACATCTCCATCAGGCTCATACAGGAGATGGATGAGAAGCTCGTCTTTGAGCTTTCCCGACTCGAGGCGGAGACAGATGAGCTCTACATCAGCAACCTATCTGTCCTGGCCGAGGCGAAGAAGGCGGACCCGAAGACGATGATCGCCTACACCCTCACCGTCAGGTATTTGGAGAGGATTGCGGACCACGCGAGCTACATCGCTGAGTCCCTCACATACGCTACGACCGGTAAGAGGCTTGTCCTCCGCTAACAATCTATATAGTACCTTTCTTATCTATATAACAAATAATTTGGCTATATAACTAAGTTTGTCGTTATAAGCCCTAGGATAAAGATGAGTGAATACGAAAGAGCATTTGATTACCACGTGCATGATCGCCATAGCACGGATGCATCGACGACGTCCATAAGGGACGCTGTAAAAACAGCGGAGCTTAAGGGACTATCCGAGATCTCCTTTACAACGCACCTCGTAACCGGGGGGCCCGACATCGGATTCGGGATACAGCCCAACAAGATACCGGAATATCTAGAGGAGATATACAGCACACAGGAGGGGACGAACGTCACCCTCAAGACCGGACTAGAAGTCGATTACTTCCCAGAGGAGGAGCACAACATCGAGCACCTGCTCAATGAGCACCCATTCGACTTCATTCTCGGGAGCGTCCATCGAGTCAACGGCTTGAACGTGGCCACAAAGGAGGACGCCTTCACATACTTCAGTGGCAGGCCACTCTCAGAGTCAATCCAGGAATACTTAAGAGTCTGGAACCAAGCCATTGAAAGCGGTCTATTCGACGTGATGGCATACCCCGACTACTTCAAGAAGTTCCTTCCCAGATGGGCTACCCCCAACTGAGGTTCGAGGACTTCGGCCCGATCGTCTACGACTCATTCGACAAGTTGGTCAGCCACGGGGTCGGATTCGAGGTTAACACGAGCTGTATGCGACACGGCGCGGTAGCTTCTTCCCCGTCTCCGACTTCGTGAGAGAGGCAAGAGTCGCAGGCGTAAAGACGGTCACCGTAGGAAGCGACACGCACACGGTAAACACGCTGTGTTTCCACATTTCGGAGGCGTTGAATCTGCTGAATGATTCGGGTTATGATCAGGTTAGCGTTTTCAGGGGTAGAAAGAGATCAGGAGTAATGTTAGAGGATCTGAGACGTAGAGAAGCTGAGAACCCGAGCGATCTAATGATCCTTTTACCCGTCCAATAGGCTCTGACAATATGTTCTGACTATATTTTTTTAAAATTGAAATCCCCCTTTTTTGGTAAACCTCTTTAAACCCCCAGTAGCAACCGGTCTAATGAACCAAGTTGAAGTGTGACATTGCGAAGCTCAGGAAGGGATCCGAGACCGTCCACGACTACGTCTCGACCCCGAGCAAGGCGAAGGACGCCTTCGACAAGAGGCGCGCAGAGTACAAGCTCGACGCCGCCGTCGTGAAGGATCTGAAGAAGAAGGCAAAAGACTACACGATCATCGCCTTCAGCGCGGAGTGGTGCCCCGACTGCATGAGGAACGTCCCCGTCCTCTACATGCTCTCCGAGGCCACGGGGATCGAGGTCAGGGTCTTCGGTCACATGATGAGAGACGCGAAGAGCAATACGAGGAAGTGGGCGATCCCGCCGTGTCCACCCGAGGTCGAGGAGTTCAACGTCGTCAAGATACCCCTCATAGTCGTCCTCAACAAGGCGGGAGAGAAGATGGGCGAGGTAGTCGAGAACCCGCCCCCGGGTAAGACCCTGGAGCAGGTACTCCTCGACATCATGAAGTAGACCTGAGATTTTATACCCTCACCGGGCTAGGGAATTGTGATTAGCCATGAGGGAGGGCACCATCTACCGGATCTTCGCCGCGCGGGACGGCAGAACAGTCACGCTCCGCGCCCCAAAGTGGGGCGACTTGGACGACTGCCTGCACTTCATCAACAGCCTTGTCGAGGAGAAGGCCATGATTATGATGAACGAGAAGCAGACACGGGACTCGGAGATTGGGTATATTAGCCAACTCCTCAACGGCGTTGAGAGGGACAAGATGGTGGCCGTGGTCGCCGAGGTCGACGGGCATCTAGTCGGCAGCTGCGAGATAACTCCGAAGAGGGGCTACCTGGCCCACCTGGGCTCCCTGGGGATCAGCCTCCTCGACGGCTACAGGGACATCGGTATAGGGCAGATGTTGATGCTCGAAGCTGAGAAGCAGTCCCGGCGCCTCGGCGTCGAGGTTGTCGACCTGGAGGTGTTCGAGGCGAACAAACGCGCAATCCACGTCTACGAGAAGGTCGGCTATAAGATCACGGGCAGGATACCCGACGCCATCAAATGGAATGGTTCCTACATGGACGGCCTGATCATGGTGAAGAAGATAGCCTAGTCAACAACCTTTTTATCCGGTCTAAACGATAGATGGCTGGGACGTGGGATGGTCGTGTATCAGCTGGACTGGATTTCAGCTTAGCGAATAGCACAAAGGATACCCTAATCCCCAGAAACCTTCTAAACCGAGCGGGCCACAGGGATAGCTCATACGCCGCGCCCGGCGGGAGGCACAGGATTTGAGCACAGACAACAAGAATGGCAACATGGTTGTGACGCCATGGGAGGTCTCGGGTGAGATCGACTACGCCAAGCTGATAGAGCGCTTCGGCACGCAGCCACTCACCCAGGAGCTCAAGGAGCGGATAGCCAAACAGGCGGGGTTCATGCACGTGCAGCTCCGCCGCGACGTGTTCTTCAGCCACAGGGACCTAGACTGGTGGCTGAACGAGTACGACGCAGGCCGCCCCGTCGGCCTCTACACGGGCCGCGGCCCCAGCGGACACGTACACCTCGGCCACCTCCTCCCGTGGTTCTTCTGCAAGTACCTACAAGAAGCCTACGGCGCCCACCTCTACTTCCAGATGACCGATGACGAGAAGTTCCTACTCCGAGACGACCTGACCCTCGACCAGACCATCGGCTACACGTACGACAACGCTTTAGATGTCATCGCCTGCGGGATGAACCCTGAGCTCACCCACATCTTCAGCGACACGGAGCACATAAGCCACCTATACAAGCTGGGGCTTCAGGTGTCGAAGAGGATCACCTTCAGCACCGTGAAGGCGGTCTTCGGCTTCACCGACTCTGACAATATCGGCCTAACGTGGTACCCCGCCCTCCAGGCGATGACCTGCTTCCTGCAGAGCTACAGGGAGGGGCGCAACGTGGGGTGCCTAATTCCCGCCGCCATCGACCAGGACCCCTACTGGCGCATGACCCGTGACATAGCTGAGAAGATGGGCTACTACAAGCCGACGCAGATACACAACAAGTTCCTCCCCGGGCTCGCCCAGGGGGGGAAGATGAGCGCGAGCCAGCCCGAGACCGCTATCTTCACATCGGACAAGCCGGAGGTAGCGGCGAAGAAGGTGATGGCAGCCTTCACGGGGGGAGGGAGACGGTCAAGCTTCAGAAGGAGCTCGGCGGCCGCCCCGAGGCATGCAACATCTACGCCTACTACTTTTATCTCTTCGAGGAGGAGGACTCGAAGCTCGCGGAGATAGAGACCGAGTGCCGTGCCGGCGCCCTCGTCTGCGGGGAGTGCAAGGCCCGCCTCGCCAAGATGGTGAAGACCTTCCTCGTTGACTTCCAGGCGAAGCGCGAGAAGGCGAAGGACCACCTCGACGACTTCCTCCTCAAGTAACACCTTTTTTTGAAAAAGGATAAAGCCTCACGCAAGAAATATTCCACCATGAATACGAACTTGCAGAAGTCGTACGACGAGCTCCTCGGAGAGTCGAAGGAGCTCGCCATCCTCAATTCGACCACAGCGCTGGTCAGCTGGGACATGGAGACGAAGATGCCCCCGAAGGCCCTCAACCTCCGCAGCCAGCAGATGGCCCTCCTCGAGCTCATGGGCCACAAGATGCTCACAGACCCACGCGTCGGGAAGACCATCGAGTCCATCGAGAAGGACCCCGGCTACGTCGACATGGATCAGGTCCAGAGGCGCAACGTCTACCTCGCCCGCAAGGCATACGATGAGGCGACGAAGCTCCCCGAGAGCCTCGTCTTTGAGACGGCGAAGCAGCAGACGATAGCCGTCGGCGTCTGGAAGAAGGCGAAGGCGGCGAAGGACTATAAGATGTTCAGGCCCGAGCTGAAGAAGATGATTGAGCTCCGCCAGAAGGCCGCGGACATACTCATGGAGGTCAAGGGGACAAAGACGCCCTACGACGCCCTCATCGACGCCTTCGAGTCGAAGATGACCGCGGACAAGATCACGAAGGTCTTCGACGCCATGCGCCTGGGCCTGATGGACGTGATGAAGAGCGTGGAGAAGTCGGGGTTCAAGCCG
The DNA here is from genome assembly GCA_963820555.1 of Candidatus Bathyarchaeota archaeon. GTDB lineage: Archaea > Thermoproteota > Bathyarchaeia > TCS64 > TCS64 > UBA8941. Next base: position 68,517 of record CAWGAT010000029.1, on the reverse strand, counting down.
GACACCTCCATCCTGAGCCGCTCCGTACCGATCGAGGTGCAGAAGAAGATCAGCGACGCCGCCATGGACTTCATAGGATACGACACGAAGAGCCCCAACGCGGGCGGACGCCTCGACGAGACGGAGCACCCCTTCACAAACGGCTACTACGACGACGTCCGCATAACCACCCACTACCACGAGGACAGGTGGTCCTCGAGCCTCTACAGCGTCATGCATGAGGGAGGGCACGCCCTCTACGAGCAGAACCTCCCCCAGGCGTGGATGTACCAGCCCATTGGCAGCGCCTCTAGCTTCGGCATACACGAGAGCCAGAGCCGATTCGTCGAGAACATGGTGGGCCACAGCCCCGAGTTCCTCAGCTACATGCTCCCCCGACTCAAAAAGATCGTCGGGAAGCCGCTGAGGGGCATCAAGCTCGCCGACTTCGTCGCGGCCGTAAACGTCGTCGAGCCTAGCAAGATCAGGATCGAGGCAGACGAGGTCACCTACGGGCTCCACATAATCATACGCTTCGAGATGGAGAGGGACATATTCTCCGGCAAGCTCAAGGTCGAGGAGCTGCCTCACGCCTGGAACGAGAAGTATGATAAGTACCTCGGCGTGGAGATCGAGAACGACTCCGAGGGTGTTATGCAGGACACCCACTGGGCGAGCGGCCTATACGGCTACTTCCCCAGCTACGCCCTCGGCAACATCTACGGCGGCATGTTCCTCAAGAAGCTCAGGAGGGACGTCCCGACGTGGAAGAAGGAGCTGAAGAAGGGCAACTTCCAGCCAGTCAAGGGGTGGCTCGTGGAGAACGTCCACCAGAAGGGCAACCTATACGACCCCGCCGACCTCGTCAAGGAAGTCACCGGCGAAAACCTGACAGTGAAGCCCTTCATCGCCTACCTAGCCAAGAAGTACGGGAAGATCTACGGCTTCTGACCCCGATTCTCTTAGAAGGATTCTAATTTTTCACGCGTCGATGGTAGGGCATGACAGTCGGTACCACTGGCGCGGTGTCTCAGCGCCTCAAGTGGGCAGTGCTACTATCCTCCCTCCTCGCCTTCGTAGCCTACGCCTTCGGGTTCCAAGTGGTGCCGCCACTAATGACCGCGATAGTGAAGGAGTTCGGGGTCAGCAACGCGGAGGCAGGGCTCCTTATGTCCTTCGTCCTCCTCCCGGGGATTATACTCAGTATCCCAGTGAGCATAGCCATGGAGAGGTACGGGGCCCGGGTCACGGGCGGTGTAGCCCTCGTCTGCGTGGTGATAAGCTCTCTGCTGACGGCGACGGCGAACTCATTCATGGCGCTGCTGATCGCTAGGCTCATCCTCGGAATCGGCGGCTCTCTGATACTCATCGTGACGCCGGCCATCGTGCCGCAATGGTTCAGCAGGGAGGAACTCGGCAGGGCGATGGGAATCTTCACGATCAGTATGCCCCTCGCCACGATAGTCGCCTTCCCGACGGCGGGGACACTCGCCGTGACCTACGGCTGGCGCTCTGCGTTCTACGTGAGCCTCGCCATCGGCGTTGTCGCGACGACCATCTACGTCCTCATAGTCAGGGACGGCCCCATGTCGACCCGCAGTGGCGGATTCAGTGGCCTATCCGCGTTTAAGAACGCGGAGGTCTGGAAGGTGGGGATAATCTGGCTCTTCTTCAACGGGGCCATCCTCTCCTTCAACACGTGGGCCCCAACACTACTGACTACCTACAAGGGCTTTACACCCGTCGAGGCGAGCTTCTACGCGAGCCTGCTGAGTTGGATATCGCTCTTCGCTGTACCGATCTACGGGACGCTCTCGGACAGGCTTGGGAAGAGGAAGGTGTTCATAGTGGCAGGTGCGGCGCTACTATGCCTTACGGAGGTGGCGTCCGCGTACTCCTCTGGGCTCATACTCATCGCGGGCATAGTCGCCATCGGCCTCGTCTCGGCAATGATGCCTGGCACCATCCAGACTCTGCCCTCTGAGATACTCGGGCCGAGCAGGGCGGGTGTGGGCTTCGCCGTCCTCGGAATATGCGGGAACATTGGGATAGCCGCGACGCAGCCTCTCGCCGGTGTTATACTAGATTCGACGGGCTCCTACTCACTGAGCATCCTCTCGATGGCTCTATTCGCCGCCCTCTGTTGCGGCTCAGCGCTACTGGTTAAATCCAAGTAGCTACCTCCGCCACTTCTTCGCGGCCTCGGTCTCCTTCCGGGTGATCTCTTCGAGGTCCGAGGTCCCGTACTTCGCCTCCAGCTCCGCCCCGCTGAGGGTTTCTAGCTCAAGCCTCCTCCACCGCGTGTGGCCTACTATCTCGTTGAACTCCGCCCAGCTCACTCCCATTGAGGCGATCTTGTCAAGGTCGTGGCTCGTGCGTAGTTCTTTGAGGGCCTCCTGCATAGCCTTAGCGGCGGGGTACAGGCATGTCATCGGGACGCTGAGATACCTGACACCGCGTGCCTCAAGGTCCTCTATTTTAAACGGTGGGGTCTTTCCCCCGGGGATGATGTTGAAGGCGAGTGGTGCAGGTATCTTCTTCACCAGCTTCTCCACCTCATCGAGGCTCTGTGGGGCCTCGACGTAGACGTAATCCGCCCCGGCCTTGGCGTAAGACTCGGCCCTCTTCACCGTCTCCGCGAAACTTATGATTGACCTGGCGTCGGTCCTTGCGCCTATCACCATGTCTGGGTCCTCTTCATCACGCGCCTTCACAGCGGCCCTGATCTTCCCGAGCATCTCGTCGCCCGAGATGATGCTCTTCCCCGCCATGTGGCCGCAGCGCTTCGGCCACTCCTGATCCTCGATCCTCACCCCAGCGGCGCCGACGCGTGAGAAGTTCTGCACCGTCCAGTAGACATTCATCGCATTACCGTATCCGGTGTCCACGTCGACGTCGACGGGCAGCCCGACAGCGTTCACTATCGTCCTGCTCCTCTCCAGCATCTCCGCGTAGCCGACTAGGCCGATGTCCGGCTGCCCCACGATGGAAGCGGCGATCCCATAACCGGTCGTTCCAATAACCTCGAAACCCGCCTGTTCGATGAGGACAGCGGATAGCGCATCGTAGGCGCACGGCCTCATGAACAGCTTCTCCCCCCCAAGTAGCTTCCTGAACGCCTTGGCTCTAGATTTCATGGCTTCAAGCCTGTTTCGACTCGGATATAAGTAGCCTCTCCAGAGTCTAGGCTTGTGAGCGTCCCCGAGGAGCTAAGATCCCGATACGTGAGGCAGCGCTACAGGCTGGTAGGGAGCCACAGCGCCGTGAAGACGTGCACCTGGGTGGGGAAGGCTCTACGTACAGGTGGAGTTGAGCACTGCTACAAGCAGAGATTCTATGGCGTCCCCACACATCGTTGCCTACAGATGACGCCGAGCCTCGGCCACTGCACGCAGAGCTGCGTCTTCTGCTGGCGCGCCACGCCGGAGACCCTCGGCGTCGGCTGGGAGCAGACCCAGCCCGTAAGGGGAGGAGACGACCCCGATGCTATAGTTGAGGGCGCGATTGCGGCCCACCGGAAGCTCATCTACGGCTGGGGGGGTAACCCCAAGGTCTCCGAGCAGTTTCTGAGGGAGGCACTCGACCCAGTCCACGCTGCGATAAGCCTAGAGGGGGAGCCCACCCTATATAACGACCTCGGCGACCTCGTCCAGAGCTTCAAGAACCACGGGTTCCGCACCGTCTTCATAGTCACAAACGGCACAGACCCGGAGGCCCTCAGAAACCTGGGAACCGAGCCCAGCCAACTATACATCAGCCTCTGCGCCCCCGATGAGGAGACCTATGAGACGACATGCCGCCCGATGGTTCCCGACGCCTGGGCAAAGGTCATGGAGACCCTCGACCTCCTTAAGAGTTTCAGATGCCCAACCGTCCTCCGGCACACACTCGTCCCGAAGCTGAACATGGGGAACATCCACGGCTATGCCAAGCTCGCCGAGAGGGCGGAGCCAACTTACATCGAGCCTAAGGGGGCGATGAGCGTCGGCTTCGCGAGGAGGCGCTTCGCTTACGAGGAGATGGCGAGTCACGCGGAGATACGAGCCTTCGGAGCCAAACTCGCCGAAGAGACGGACTACAAGATCATAGACGAGCAATATGAGAGCAACATAGTCCTCCTAAGCCGCCTAGAGAAGCCGATAAACCTCTACGCATAACGGTTTTAAGCCTCCATCCCCTGTAGGGAGCCGATGATAGTAAAGATAGGCGTCAAGACCCTCACGAACCAGCTCGTCGCCTACCATGAGCTCAAGCCCGGCGAAAGCGAGGCCGAGGCCTTCGCGAAGCTCAACGCAGAGGCCCATGAGAAGGGAGCCAAGGTCAGCGACCCCACCATGATCATCTACTACGACCCAAAGGACTCTCAGGGCTGCAGGAGGGAGGTACTCGTCCCCGTCGACAAGGACGCCCCAGGCCTTAAGACTAAGAAGCTGCCGGAGATCAGGGCGGGCTTCGTAGTCTACTCAGGCGCCAGCCACCCCGCCGAGCACTACTACGAGGAGCTCCGGAAACACTTGGAACAACGCGGCCTCAAGCCCGTCACCCACCATTTCTGCAGCATGGAGGCTGTCTACCAACCCGACACATTCGGCCTCAGCACGGGTAGCTTTATCGACGAGGACGCCCAGGAGGTCTGGACGACCGAGATCCTGGTCCCCATCGAGGGTTAAGCATTTTAACAACCCCCATAATTCTCTTCCCGGGCGACTGTAGTCTAGTGGTTAGGATTCTGGCCTTCCAAGCCAGTAACCCGGGTTCAAATCCCGGCGGTCGCACCAAAAAATGGACTAAGACACAACACTAACACCATTAATACCTTGAGGATTCGTGGCAACCTCCTTTTCTGGGTAAACACCCACCAATAGAAATTCACACAAACAAAACCCTCGACAGAAGAAGCACCCCCTCAAAGATGCCTCAACAACACAATTCATCCTAGACTCAAGACACCTAATCGAAGAAATGAGGCAACCCACGTATTTTTTTTGCTTATACTATGCTACTGGTACAAGGGAGACCCGAAAAACGCTCCGATTCGCACACACACCGAACGCTGATTGTTACTCTCGAGTGGGGATGCGGCGGAGTCATCGGGTTTTTTTCTCCGCCTCGAGTTTTGGACTTCTTGCTTCAGGTGTGTGTGACCCGGATCAGGGGTGTATGGGTGACTGGGTCTTGGTCTAGCCCATGATGTTCTGGGTGGGTTCTTAGTGGGGGGTCCCAGGTTTCTGTTTACAGGTATTCTAAGAGATTTGTGGGGATGTTAAACAGAGTTAATCCAAATTCCCCCTTTTATATTCAACCATTACGCGCGAGCGAGACGGAGATTTAAGCCCTGATCAGGTGAGAAGCTGAAGAAAGACTACCTTAATTAATGGTAAAAACGGCCATTTCCGGCCATTCCGGGACATTGTTCAGGCTACTCGCTCAGAATCCCTTGGGAGAAGGATGGGTATTGATGAATGGCTTTCCTCATCTCCGCGAGCTACCTTGTCCCCATATTGCTCCGCGTATAGCGTGATTTGTTTGTGTGGAGGGCTTGGATTCGTTTTGTCTGCGTTTATAAAGGTCCATGGGGTTATGCGCGTCTTCTCCCCGTTTTGATCAAGAATATTATTCGTCTCGGCGTAGAGTCAGAGCAATCTTAATTTAGGGACAAGACAACGCGCGCTCTGCCCCCACTGCGAGTGAGGAATCCATTTATCTAGTGCATCCACCCGCATCACCTAGGGCGAAATGATCAAGGCAATAACCTTCGACCTCTGGAACACCCTCCTCGTCGAGAAGAGTTTCACTGAGAGGAGGTTAACCATCCTCGCCGAGGCCCTTGACATCGAGGGGCAGCATGTCTACGAGGAAGACCTCGAGAGGGCTTACGCCTCCGCGCAGAGGAAGCACGACCAGCTCTGGGCGAAGGAGTACTGCCACTACCCACTCACAGAACGCCTAGACGACATCCTCAGAGAGGTTAAAGCCACCCTTAGCCCGAACCTCAGGAAGGCCGTCATGGACAAGTTCGGAGACATTATCTTGGACGACCCGCCGTCCCTCACAGACAGCGCTGCTGACACTATCACGAGGCTATCAACGCGCTTCAAACTCGGGATAATAAGCGACACGGGCGTCACCTCGGGGTTAAAGATCAAGGAGCTACTCGACGAGGACGGCATTCTGAGGTACTTTACAGCGACCGTCTTCTCGGACGAGACCGGGATATGCAAGCCGAGGAGGGAGGCCTTTGAGTTAGCGTTGAAGGGCCTCGAGGCGAAGGCAGGGGAGGCCATCCACGTGGGAGATCTGTTGAGGACTGATATCGCGGGGGCGAAATCCGTGGGTTTGAAGGCGGTGTGGGTAAGGATCAGGGAACCCGACGCCGAGGAGGTGATTCCCGACTATACGATAACTAGGCTCGCCGAATTACTAACGATCCCTGAGATTGCTGAGAGGCTCTAAGAGGCCTTCCCAGCCACCTTCACGGTTATTCGTCTCTCATCGTATGTGAAGGGGTGTCCAGCATCGTTCAGCTCAGCCGCGGCCAGCCTCAACCAGTCGCCGAACCATCCCCTAGTCTTGTTGTCAGGGTCGAAGAGTGAGACATCCGTCTTGTGGACCTCTTTTCCTAGTTTGCAGAGGATGTTCTTTGAGGCCCAGTAGTCAATAGCGACTGGGTCTGTGCTAGCAGCGATTATCCCTGCGTAGGTGGCCCCACCGAAGGGTGTCTTAGGGCCTGTCCCTGGTTTACAGTTCACATGGATAGCGTCGATAATATTGAGTGTGGGTATACGGGTCTCCGCCATGAGTGTACCCATCCCGCCCTTCCCCACAGTAGGGTGAGTCCGGTATCCCTTGGTAGATGTGAGCTTATCGCTGGGCACGCCCATATAGTGCTTCATGGCACCCGTGACACCGAAGATGAAGTGGGACTTTAAGACGGGCGTGTTCAGGACCTTAAGGCGGCCCCCCTCGTACACCTTCCTCTCCAGGTTCCATACCCCCCTCTTGAAGCTGATACGTGTTCCATGAGCGGTCTTGAACTTAGGGTAGCTGGGTAACACCATGGTTATGGGGTCCGCGGACTCGGCGAGCACGTAGCCGTCCTCGTCGTCCCCCTGCGAGTACTCCCCAACTTCGTTCTCCGTGATTGTGTCCCATAGGTAAGTCGAGACCTGCCCGGCCCCTCTGAAGGAGTCAGCGACGCGCTTCACTGACTGCCCCCTGTCTATGGCGTTGTTGATGGTGTAGTCTAGGTTCCCTCCGTGACCCGAGCTCCCGTACTGCGCTTGCCCGTTGTCCGCGATAACCACCTCACCCCTGAACCCGTCCGGGTGGGCTAGAACCGCAGCCACTAGGGCTTTAACGAGATCGGTGTTCGTCATACCGCATTCGTCCCATTGGCTGTTCACCTTCACAATAACGACGTCGTCGGAGGCAATCAGGCCGGAGGAGCCCTGCAAGAAGCCCTTCGACTTCGCCTCGTAGAACTTGAGCCCGTCGCCGTCCATCAGCTCAAGCAAACTGTTGAGTGACCCATCGTTCCCCTTCGCGCCCTCAACAGCGTAGACCGTCGACGCTGGGGCCCTACTCGCCTTCTTTGGACTCAGGGAGAGCATGAAGATACCAGTACCCAGGCTGTTCTTCAACCTTCCCGCGAGCAGCCATTCGAGAAGCTTGATATCCCCCAACCAGGACTAAGCAACCTAATCGGAGCATGATGGTTTGAAGTCAAGGCTTGGCATAGAAGTCATCGACGCCCACGCACACTTCATGACTGCAGGATCCATCAAAGCATGGTCCCAGCGGGGGCGCAGCATGAACAGCTTCCAGCAGCGCACCCAGACGAGGACGGACATCAAGAGCATAGAGATACCCAACGAGAACTTCGACGCGGCCCAGAGGTGGGCCGACGAACTCGACCGCTATGGCGTGAGCAGCGCCGGCTTCATGATAGGCCCGGAGACCTACGACGAGTTCATGGAGGCGCGGAGGAGGTTCCCCGGCTACTTCCTCGGCTACCTCAATGTCCAGCCAACCGACTCAGAGGCCCCCAAGAAAATCAGAAAAGCTGCGAAGGACGGCTTCTACGGGATAAAGCTCTACCCGAGTAACTGGAGGGGTATTCACGTCTACGACGAGCAGGTCTACCCGATATACGAGGAGGCACTAAAGCACAAGATGCTCGTCATCTGCCACTTCGGCGTCAGCATAGGCGGGGACGCAGACCTACGCAGTGGCAACCCCATGGACATCCAGACCCCGGCCCGCGACTTCCCCGAGCTAAACTTCATGATAGCCCACTTCGGCGCAGGCTGGTTCCGCGAGGTCCTCCTCATGCAGTACCAGGCAGACAATGTCTACATGGATAGCAGCGGCAGCAACGTCTGGATGAAGTACCTCCCCCAGGATCTAACCCTGAAGGACGTCTACCGCCACGCTATACGAGCTGGGGGCCCGAACAAGATATTATTCGGCACCGACTCTACCTTCTTCCCACGCGGCTTCCGTTACAACATCCTCGAGGAACAGTACAACGCCATCCAGAGCCTCAAGAAGGACGGCCTTATCGACGATGAGGGCATCGAGAAAATATTCAGCGGAAACCACAAGCGCCTCACTGGCTACAAACCGAGGCAATAATGATGCCGAGACGAGGCCGACGCGGATATCCGACCGCGATGCTCATCGGCCTAGACGATAAAGCAGCGCATTTTTGGACCATCTATAGCGAGTCAGTGAAACCCTCGAAAAAAATCATAAGAGGCGGGGAGGACGAGAAATCCGCCTACAAGTTCCACGAGGACGTAGTGCAGAGTATAAGGGACCTACTTCCAGAGGGCTTCAACGGAATAATAGTCACATCGGAAGAAAGGACCCAGCACACCTCCAGACTCTTGGATCACATAACAAAGCACCATAGGTGGCTCATGGATAAAGTCACAATCAGGCAACTGACCGGAAAAGCAGGGACCACTAGCGAAGTAATCCAACTCATTAAAGCAAACAAGCTGCAGAAAACCGTCCAAGACGCGACCGTTGAAGCGAGCGGAAAACTCCTCAACCTTCTTGATAGAGCATTAAAAGAGGATAATGTACTGTACACAGTCGAAGAGCTCTCCGCTGCACTGAACATCGATAGAAAGCCAATCGCGGTTCTGATAACCGAAGAGTTTGATAGGAGAAACCGGAGAAACCATCGATTCCAGAGTCTCATACAGATAGCCAGAAACCTAGGCGCCACTGTCACCATCTTAAAACCAAATAACCCTGCGTCGACACGCCTGAGCCAACTTGGCGGATTCGCCTGTGTAATATCCCCAAAACTATGACTCTTCAAATGCCATTTCGCAACAAACCGATAATAACCCCCTAATAACTAAAAACAAATGAATGGTTATTTACATCAACAGAGAGCAACATTAGCGGTACCGCTACGACAAATGAAATTAATTGTTCTCAGGTTAAGAGAGGATTAGAAACTAAACCTCATCTAGGAATGTGTGTGCTATTTCTAGGAATTGGCTCGGGACGTAGGTATCAGCCATTGGCACCCCCATCTTCCTGAGCTTGTCGATAGCTGAGGCTGTGTATGGCCTGAATATCTCTTTGTGGGCAAGGGGGCTGATCCCTGCAAATACACGAATACCATCCTCAAGCATGTTACGGATTACCTCGTAGTTCCGCCGGTTCTCGTCATCCTCCTTGCTCGGGTCGGTTAGGACGAAGTCGCTGAAGTAGAAGCAGATCCGGTCGCTGCGCTCCGAAGCCTCATTTAGTTGGTCATAGGCCCACTGTATGCTCTTATTCGGGACCGTGCCACCCCAGGTGGAACCGTCGACGGTACCCCTGAACCTAAACTCCATCTGTGTCGTCGTCATTGTGATCATGTCCAAGAGCTGCTCCAGGATGGGCTCGATGTCTATCTCGTCGCTTAGATCCTTGATGACGTGGCTGTTGCTCTCGTAGAGGATGAGGCCCCACTTGTCGTTACGTAGCCCCCACATGAGGGGGATGAGGCTTAGGATGCTGTAGTTGACCGAGTTTATGCCTTCAAAGTCGTAGAACATCGTATTGCTGATGTCCTGTATGTAGATGATGCTCCTGTTCTTTTTCTTCCGCTTAAGCATCATGAAGTCATCGGGCCTGATCTCCTCGAGCTTCCGGCCGAGGTCCATGATGTTCTCAAGGCTTCGGTCCTCATCGATCGAGTCGGTGTCTTCACCTGGTTGGAACGGGCGGACAGAGGCAACGCGGCTCCAGTCGTCCTTCCTCTCCAACTCGCGACCTAACTTCAGCAGCTTCTCCTTGAGGAGGTGAGCGAGGAGCTTCCTCATCTTCTCGTCCCGCTCCTCCTTGAACGTCTTGGCACCGAACTTGATAATCCGGTCCTCTCCTGGACCCACCCCGATATCCGGCTTGTTCTTGAACTTTGTGAACTGATCTGGGCCCGTAATGCTGGGGTTGTCGTTAACAATGTTCTGCTCAAGCCCCTTAGCGTGTGGTGTGACGTAGACCTCCTGGCTCTTTTTGCTCAGGAGGCTGAGGAGCTGATCAGCATCAATGTCATCCTCAGGCTCCTCCTCGAACTCATTGACGTTCGTGAGGATATCCAGGGCGATCTTCTCCGCCATCTTCTGGTTATCCACTTGACTCGTAATGACTGCGGCCCGGAGTAGATCGCTGAATGTCAGACAACCGTTCCTCATAAAGCCGGGGAGCAAGATCTTCCCCATGTTTATGCTCTGCCGGGGACTCGGCTTCTCAACCACCTCCCTGCTCCTCCGCATCCGCTCTATAAACTCGGGTATGAAGTAGTTCGCGTAGTGGAAAGGATACTCCAGAGAGGAGTTGGACATCTCAGCCAAGAACCTTCTTTATTATCTCGTCTACGACCTTCGCCACAGTTTTCCCCTCCTCGCTGCGGACCTTCATCTCTTTGGCGAGCACTGCGGGGGCGAAGAACCTGATGGCGGCGTCCTCCGTCTCAAAACGGTCTATGTACTTGTTAACAAGCCGCGTGAGGTAGATGCCGCTTCTAGGCGAGGCGGGAATCTCAAGCACAGAGCTCTCCCGAGTGGTCTTCACAAGCTCATAGATTTTGTCTAGGGTGCTAACCGGGAGGCTAAAGGCCGGTGTATTCTCCTTCAGAATCTCAAGCTCAGTCTCCTTATTTGGGTAGGTGAGCCTAATCCAGCAGCCGATGCGGTCGACTAGGACCCGACTGAGTCTGTAGGTTCCTGAGGTCTCAATGGGATTCTGGGTGGCGACGAAGGCGAAACTCTCCTGTGCTTTCACCATGCCGAGGGGAAAGAGGTGGTAGTGTCTCTCCTCAAGGGGAGCGATGAGGCTGTTTTGGCAGAACTCTGTGGCGCGGTTGAGCTCATGAGCGACAAAGAGGCCGCCCTCAACCATTGCGCGGATGAGTGGTCCCGGCTCGAAGCTGCTTATGTTTCTGCCGCTGCGGACGACGAGTGCGGGGTCGAAGCTACCGATGAGGCGGCTTGGGGTCACGTTCTCGTCGAAGAAGACCTCGTGGAAGCTTCGGGCTGTATCCTCGGCGACCTTGCGAGCGAGGAGGCTCTTCCCGACTCCAGGTGGCCCGATGAGGCACGGCGTTATTCCGGTGTCTAGGGCGTCCTTCAATAGGCTATATGCTGTCTCGTATTGTCCCTTCAGCACGACTGGGTGTTCAATGCGAATGTTTTCTACGATGCTCTTTTCCAGCATCTTGCGGAAGCCCTGTTCTTTCTCCGCCATCAAGCTTGGTCCACAAACCATTAACAAACCCTAATTTAAATCTTCAACCAAAGACGTGAAGAGGAGAGCACTCTTTCAAGTCTAGTTCTTCTTTGCGAATTTGTCAACGTAAATGGATAATATTCTTTCGATTTCTTTTGTGAAATAGGGTTTAGTGATAATTATCATATTTTCCAAGATATTCAAATAAATACTACGCGCTTGTTTTGAGCTGATTGATTGAACAATCATTCTTTTTCTGAACATTTATAACTTTTTATCCTGTATTTATATTCATTTTTGACATTTTGATGTTTGACGACGGTTTTTTTTATCAAATGAAGAAATTGGAGTCAAACTTTAAATCCTTCTTCGTTGACTCATTACGGAATCGTTACTCTTTTAACAGTTAAGAGTTAAAGTGGTAACGAATCACTGAGGGAAAATGACCCGTGATTGAGATAAGGTTGCACGGCAGAGGCGGCCAAGGGGCCGTCACCGCATCTAGGATAATCGCCACGGCAGCCTATGAGGAAGGCCAGTACAGTCAGGCCATCCCCATGTACGGCACCGAGAGGCGCGGAGCACCCCTTACCGCCTATGTCAGGATCGACAAAGTGCGTGTCAGGGAGAGGGAGCTGGTACATAATCCGAATATCAGCCTCTGCTTCGACCCACTGATCAGCCTGCAGCAGGCTGTTGCTAATGACCTGAAGCCAAATGGCCAGGTTCTACTTAACGTCCCGTTCGCGCCCGAGAAGAGTGAACTAGCCGGCGATATCAACATCGCTACAGTAGACGCAACCAGCATCGCGCTGGAGACTCTTGGCAGACCCATCACGAACACTGCGCTACTCGGTGCTTTCGCCAAGGCAACAGGCGTAGTGAAACTCGAGTCCGTGGAGAAGGCCATTAAGAAGTACTTCCCCGGCAGGCTTGGCGATATGAACATCGCTGCAGTGAGGAAGAGCTACGAGAAAGTCTCTCCCTGGGTCCCCGCGAAGAACAGGGTCGCCCCCAAGATACAGGTCGACCTCAACGTCGGCGGGTATGGTACCCTTAAGGATGTCAGCAGCTGGCGTGTCTTCTACCCCATCGTGAACGAGGAGAAGTGTATCGGTTGCAAGACGTGTTGGATCTTCTGTCCTGAGGCCGCTCTGGAGTGGAAGGCGAACAACAAGCCATCGATGGTCGATCGCGCCTGCAAGGGTTGCGGTGTCTGCGCAAACGAGTGCCCAGTCAAGGCCATCGAGATGAAGCGGGTCGAGGGCGCGTAAGGAGGATAATGAAATGTCATACGAAGTAATGGTCGGTAATAAGGCGACAGCAGTCGGCTGTAAGCTAGCCCGCGTAAAGGTCGCCGCGGTTTTCCCAATCACACCTCAGACGACGATCACCGAGTACCTCTCGGAGATCCACGCCTCGGGTGAACTGCCCGGATTCGAGTTCGTAAACGCGGAGGGTGAGCTGAGCAGTCAGGTCATCGTCCAGGCGGCGGAGGCCGTCGGCGCACGCAGCTTCACATGCACCTCGGGCCCTGGTCTCCTCTACATGCACCACCCGATGCAGGAGACAGCCAGCAAGAGGCTACCTCTCGTCATGGCTGTCGTCCACCGTGGCGTGAAGAGCATGCAGCCTGACCACAGCGACCTAATGTCGCAGCAGTGGCAGGGCTGGCTCCACATATACGTGGAGAACGCCCAGGAGATCCTCGACACAACGGTGATGGCGTACAAGATCGCCGAAGACAAGAGGATCCGCCTCCCGGTTGCGATGGGCTACGACGGCTACGTTCTTAGCTACACTGCTGAGCCCGTCGAGATCCCTGCGCAGGAGGATATCGACAAGTTCCTCCCACCCTACAAGCCAATGCCAAGCATCCTACCGGATGAGGTCGATCCTAAGACCTTCGGCGCTGGCTGGGGTGAAGGCGACCCCATGAAGCCATGGCAGATGCACAACGAGGCAGCGCTCAACGGTGAGACCGTAATCAAGGAGGTCTTCGCCGAGTGGGGTAAGAAATTCGGCCGCACATACGGTAACGGTATGATCGAACCATATCGCGTGGAGGGCGCTGACTGCGTCATCACCGCGATGGGTACTATTGCCGGAACTGCGATGGCGGCCATAGACAAGCTGTGGGCCGACGGCAAGAAGGTCGGACTCGTGAAGATTAGGAGCTTCATACCCTTCCCGAGGAAGGACTTCCAGGAGATCGCCAAGGGCGTAGGAGCCATCGGTATCTTCGACCGCAGTTGCCAGCCGGGCATGTGGGGCCCAGTCTACCACCAGATGAGGAGCACCCTCTACGACGAGGCGAAGAAGACCCCAATAATCGGCTTCATCGGTGGACTCAGCGGAAAGGAGGTACGTATCGACGACATGTACAAGATTGGCGAGAAGACCTTGAAGGTAGCGAAGGGTGGAAAGCCTGAGGCTCCCATCCAGTGGGTTTAGGAGGTAATGTAAAAATGAGTACGCAAAGAATGACAAGAGCCCAGGTCCCCATGGAAGAGATGATCCTAGCGCCTGGCAGCACCTGCCAGGGTTGCGGTGCCGCCATGGCCGCGAGGCTCACCTTCAAGGTCCTAGGCCCCAACCTCATCAGGCACGGCATCCCGTGCTGCCCAGACCACGTCACGAAGCACCCGCGCGCGGGTGCGGTCTTCGAGGGCGGAGGCGCATCCCTGACGGGGACTTCCCGCGGCCTTAAGGCCCTGGGCAGGACCGACGTCAAGGCGGTCGGCTTCTTCGGAGACGGTGGTACATACGACATCGGCTTCCAAGGGCTATCGGCGGCCGCTGAGCGCAACGAGAACATCCTCGTGATCACGAAGGACAACGAGGCCTACATGAACACGGGCGGCCAGAGAAGTGGTGGTACACCGAAGTACGCGGAGACCACAACGAACCCAGTCGGCCCGAACAGCAGGGGAAAGAACGAGCCCAAGAAGAACATCCCGATGATCTTCGCGGCCCACTACGTCCCATACATCGCGACTGCCTCTGTAGCCTTCCCCGAGGACCTCATGCAGAAGGTCAAGTACGCCAAGGACATCGAGGGTTTCAGGTTGATCCTCATCCAGTCCCCGTGCCCAGTCGGCTGGCGTTTCGACCCAGCAAAGACGGTCGAACTCGCACGCGCCGGCGTCCAGGCAGGCGTCTGGCCACTCTACGAGATCGAGAATGGTACCACCTTTAAGCTCAACTACAAGCCAAAGGAGCTGAAGCCCGTCAGCGAGTACCTGAAGCCCCAGTCACGCTTCCGCCATATGACAGAGGTCGAGGTCAACGAGATCCAGACCACCGTCACGGCGAACTGGCAGAGGCTGCTCAAGGCAGACGAGATGAAGACGGTAGTCCTGTAAGGCTACTAAACCCCTTTTTCAAATTCATCAGACCTAGCGCTAACCGTGTCGGTTTTTCTCCTAAAGCTTATCAGGTGTAGGACTCCCGTCTCAGCGTATTGTTGGCGTTGGATAGGCTTAGAAGCCTGCTTAAGCACCCACTAGTCCTGCTCGGCGGATTCCTCGCCCTGACCGTTCTGGGCATCATGAATTCCGCCTACAGCTATGTCCTCACGTCAATCAAAGGGGAGCTGGGCCTCAGTTACACGGAGAGCGGGGCCCTCATGTCGGCGTACTTCGTCGGCTACACGCTTGGTCAGATCCCTTGGGGGCTTCTGGCGGACCGGTTCGGCAGTAAGAGGGTGATGACGGTAAGTATCGCGGGCGTCTCCGCTGCAACGGTACTGTTCGGGTTCGGCAACGACTTCACGAGCCTCACCCTATCGAGGTTCCTCGCGGGGCTGCTGGGAGCAGGCGTCTTCGTCCCCTCGGTGAGGCTCATCGCTGGCTGGTACGAGTCGAGGGAGAGGGGCACCGCCCTAGGCCTCCTGAACGTGGGCGGAAGCATAGGGCTGATAATAGTCACTTGGGTATCCCCGCTCCTCGCCCTCGTCTACGGTTGGCGGGCATCAATAATCATACAGGGTGTGGCCGGAGTCGCCTCTGCCGCGTTAATCTATCTCTGTTTGAAGGACGGCGTGAGGTCGGGCGGGGTCTCGCGGGTGGTGGTCCTGGTGGCGCTGAGGCAGAGGAGCTTCTGGGTCCTCGCCGTCGCCCAGTTCATCCGTCTCGGGAGTTACTACACCTTCCTCGCCTGGCTGCCACTGATGCTGAAGGAGGAGTTCGGCTTTGACGTGCTGCTCGTGGGCACCGCTATGAGTTTGTTTAACATCGCTGGGATGGTCTCAAACCCAGTGGGCGGCGTTATGACGGACCTCGTCGGTGAGAAGAGGGTCCTCGGGGGAAGCTTCCTGCTGCTCGCTGTTAACGTCTACGCCTTCACGGTTCTCCCCAGTGGGTCTTTCATCCTAGTGGCCACGTTCCTGCTCGGGTGGCTGATCAACTTCGTGCGGAGCCCCGCCTTCACTATTATTCCACGCCTCTTCGGCACCGAGACCGCCGGGAGCCTCTCTGGGGTGCACAACACCTTCGCTAGCCTCGGCGCCCTAGCACTACCGCTCCTCCTCGGCGTCGTGAAAGATGCCACAACGAGCTACGACATCGGCTGGTTCATCCTCAGCACCCTGATGCTTATCGGGACCGCCCTAATCGCCCTGATAAGAATCACCAGAAACTGAGGAGAAAATCTATACCCTTTTAAGCGGAGGCAAAAACTCACAGATTGAACAAGTGAAGAGTTATGCCATACTGCCCGAAGTGCGGTAAAGAGGTCAAAGATGACGCCGTTTTCTGTCCTTATTGTGGTCAGAGCTTGAAGCCTGAGGACAAGGTCGTCTACAGGCGCTCCCACGATGAGAAGAGCGAAAAGGGGGAGAAGAACGAGAAGAATGAGAAGGATACGAGGGGGGAGAAGGCTGAGAAGGGCGAGAAGAATGAGGGCTCGGGTGCCATGTGGGGTGCCGTCATGGGCGGCCTCATCGTCCTCTGGCTGGGCATCACCTTCCTGCTCCGCCAGAACTACCCAACACTCGACAACCATTGGTGGAACTTGTTCCTCGCGGGGTTAGGCGTCATAGTGATCCTCCGCGGCCTCATGCTCTACGTCCAGACGAGCAACTGGCGCGCCTCGAGTGGGCTGATAATCGGAGGAGCCATCGTCGCATTGATAGGCGTGGGCTCATACCTGGGACTAGCTGACTGGTGGGCCTTCCTAATCATCCTGGTGGGTGCATGGATCGTCATCAACGCATTCATGAGTAAGAGCAGGCACCCGCGCCCTTAGAGGGCCCAGCTGACGAGCATCCGCCAGAGACGGTGCTCCAGCACCACGTTCCATTTGTCCCGGCCGAAGACTCGGAAGTAGTTCTTTCCCATCGCCTCGATCAGGTCACCCTGGCGGTACCTGGGTAGCATAGCTGTCGAGATGATGATCTTCCCCCACTCGCCTCGCCCCATCTCGTGAAGCATCTTCAGACCCGAGCCTGTCTCGACCTCGAAGAGGTAGGCGTCGTAATTGGGGGAGACGTAGGGTAGGTCGTCCCTCTGCTGGGCGAAGGCCCCCTCCGTGGCGGTGTACATCTCCACGACCGGCACTTGGCCGTACATCGCCCTCAGCTTGGGCGCGTAATTCTGCTGAATCTTGGCGACGCTGGTGCTGTAGATTACCTTGAGCCTCCAGAGGTCCCGGGGATAGATGCCATGCCTCTTCTTGACGTATCTGGCGAAGCCGGTCTGGACGGGCGCTACGCCGATGATGCTGACTACGTCCCTCTCTTTCGCCTTCTGGTAGATGAACTCATAGCGTTTCTCCCATCCCTTGGGGGTGAGGTCCGTCTGGAGGGCGTCTATCTCCTCCTGCCGCGGAACTAGGCCGAACCCAGCCATCATCGGGTTCAGCTTCGCGTAGGTCCCTGAGCTGAATCCGTACACGATCTCCTTGCCCCCCTGGGTGAGGACGCGCATGTTGCTCGGAAACTGGAGGTTGAGGACCCCTCCGGCAAGGAGAGGGAGCCCCCCGTTTCGCATCGCGAAGTTGAGGACGCCCCTGGACCCACACTTGATGAGGTCCTGTAGGTGCTTCTGGGTGACAGGGATGACCTTCGACTGCCCTGTTGTCCCCCTAGTCATGACCCACGTGATGGGCTCTTCGTTGAGGAATACTTCGTGACCCTCGTTTCGGATCCTCTCGAACCAGGGTTCGAGGTCGGCATAGGCCACCGCCGGGAAGTTCTTTCTATACTCATCGATGGAGGATACTTCAGCGGCACCGTGGCTCCTCCCGTACGAGGTATTGGAGTACCCTTCGAGCATGTCATGTATCACCTTCCCCTGCGCTGCCTCCGGGTCCCTGAGTCCCGCCTCCCACGCCTCGAGGTTCCTGTTTATTCTACCGATTGGGTCCTCGAACATCTCTCGACGAGGCATATCTCATTCGTCGACGTTATAGGGGTTCCCACGGGAATCCCTTTTTATCCGTGGGGCTCCCGGTGCTAGTGAAAAGCAATGAAGAAGCAAGTTATCCTCACTGTGGCTGAGTCGAAGAGGTTGATCGCGAAGGGCGTAGCGGCGCTGCCCGAGGTCCAGACGGCGATGGAGGGCGGAATGGTCGTCGTGGCCACCGGCACCACAAACGCCTACGTCCTCCAAGAGCTCTGGGGGGAGAAGTTCGACCTCAGGAGGTATAGGAGCGGCATCACGACGCCCGATGTGCCTGAGAAGGTGAAGGAGAAGCAGGGCGAGGCGATCCCCGACGTCGTCTTCAGGAAGGGCGAAGTCGCAAAGGAGCTCGACAGGTACAACGCCGTCCAGTACATGGGCAAAGGTGACGTCTACATCAAGGGGGCTAACGCCCTAGACTACGTCGGGCAAATGGCGGGCGTCCTTATCGCCGGCGGAACCGGCGGCACGGTCGGCGCTGTGCTCGGCACTATCATCGGGAAGAAGATCACACTCGTTATCCCCATCGGCCTCGAGAAGCTCGTCTACGAGGACATGAATGAGTTGCACATGCTCACCATGGACCCCGAAAACGAGGGACCAACCATCTGGCCCATCACCGGCATCATCTTCACCGAGATAGAGGCTCTCGAAGTCCTCTGCGGCGTACAGGCGACCCTTATCAGCGCGGGGGGAGTAGCCGGTGCCGAGGGGAGCGTCCGCTTCCTCATCGAGGGGATGGACGAGGACGTCGAGGCAGCAGGCGAGCTTGTGAAGAGCGTGAAAGGAGAGCCCAGATACCTCCTCTAGCCGGTGCGCAGAAGGTGCTGAGAGACCAAACCCTCGAACTCCTGGGCAGATTCGGGTTGACAGCGGAGGCCGCCCTCGATGAACAGCAGCTCGTCGACCCCGTGGCCATCAACGCTCTCATCGAGGCATCCGGCATCAAGCCAACCGATACGGTTCTGGAGATCGGCCCCGGAGCGGGCAACATAACCGCGGAGCTCGTGGCTCGTGCCTCTAAGGTTATCGTGGTCGAGAAGAACCAGAAATTCATTCCCCTCCTTAAGGAGAGGTTCTCTAACGCGGCAAACGTCGAGGTGGTTCTTGGCGACGCGCTTAAGATCTATCTACCAGGCTTTGACGTGCTGGTCTCGAACCCTCCTTACGCCATAACTGAGGCCCTCCTGCACAGACTGGAGAGGCTAAAGTTTCGAGTCGCTTTCCTAGTTGTCCCGTCGACATTGACGCGAGCCCTCACGGCCAACCGGGGGGAACCCGATTATACTAAGTTAACCCTGGAAGCACGTCTCTTCTACGACATCGAAGTAGTCTCTGAGATCAAGCCGGAGTCGTATCATCCTGAACCGAAGACGGCGACCTCCATCGTGGTCCTCAGGCCAAGGGGGGATCTGAAGCCGTTTGAGGTGGTTATGAGGCAGCTATTCCATCAGGAGGACAAGAAGACGGGGAACGCGTTGAGGGAGGCTATGATATCCGCCTCGTCGATGGGTTTTCCGTCGACGAAGAAGGCCGCGAAGCGGGCCTTGGAGGAAGTGGACCTAGGTGAGGCTATTCTCGAGGAAAGGGTCGCGCGGCTGAGCCTTGGGGACATAGCCCTCGTCTACGAGAAGCTTGAGAATCGGCCCCTATTGTAGGGGTGCTACGTGTAAATGTGGTTTACCTGCACGTTTTAGCGCATTATCCGTGATGAATGGCACCGTTTTCAGGACACTTTAGGTAGATGAGATTGATCTTCGGCTCCGATGGTTTACCACCCTCCCCCTTTTATTAGGTACCAGGAACTCCCCGTTCCTAGAGCGTTTGCATCATCTGCCACACGAGGATCAATGTGACCGGTAGGCACATCGACCCCAGCACGAGGACCAGTTTGGCAAGACCCTTCCTCATCATGTCCAACTCCGGTAATATGATGCTAAACGCACCAGCTTAATCCTAGGGAAGCGAACAGTCGTTCTGATTCCTAGAACGCATGGCGAGATTGAAATAGTACAGAAGCGAAGTTGCTATCGACGGACCTTGAAGGCATACGTTCTCTTGAACACCGAGCTGGGGAAGGAGCCGGAGGTCATCCAGGCGATGAAGGGCGCCAAGGAGATCAAGAACATCTATAGTCTCTACGGCATCTACGACATCATAGTTGAGGTCGAGGCCGAGACGATGGAGAAGGTGAAGGAGGTCGTCTTCAACAGGATAAGACGCCTCGACAACGTGAAGAGCACCATAACGCTGATCACCTATGGCGAGCCCATACGCAACCCTTAGGGTTACCGGACCCCAACTACATGGGTCACACTCCTTTCCCCTTTTAACACAGAATCCTAGATGGGAACCCAAGGGCCGCAGAATCCCCTTTCGTCGTTCCCCTTGTTCCATCCTTCAGATACGGTTTTATCTCTCGCCGCGAGTCTCAACGGCGGCGAATAAATATGAGTAACAGGGGAGCGATAGGCTTCGGCGGGTTCCTACTCGGCCTCGGCGTCGGGTACCTACTGTTCAGGGAGCTAACCCTGACTCTAAGCAACGCGGCCTGGGTTCTGATCATTCTGGGCATGGCGATTATCCTGTCCGCGGTCGTAAGGGCCGTCAGCCCGGGGCTGGGCCTCCACCGGATAGTTGGGGGTCTCGCAGGTGGCCTTATCTTCGCTCTCTTCCTTACGCAGGGGATAAACTTCTTCACGGGGGTAATAGGAGTCAATAACGGCTTCCTCCCCTACTCAACAACCGATGTTAAGACGTACACCGGGGCATCCACCCTCGACTCCGTCTATCTCAGGCTGGGAACCATGAATGGGGAGATCACCCTCTCCACGTGGGACAAGCAGGAGTACAGCATCACCTCGACGATCACGGCCCGGGGATCGACGCAGAAGGAGGCGGACGACAACCTTGCCAACCTCGGGAAGGACCTCACCAAGGTTGAGACCTCCTCACTGCAGAGCCTCACCCTCGTCTACAATTCACTCATCCTCATCAACAACCCGTACCAGATCAGCGTGGAAGTGAAGCTCCCTGCCACGGCCAAGCTAGACCTCGACCTGACCACGAGCAACGGGATAGTGACTGTCAGCAACGTTAACGGTGGAAGCGTAACGATACATACCTCTAATGGCGCACTGCGCCTCACAAACGTGAAGGCCGACACCCTCAGGGGCACAACATCAAACGGCCCAATCACCGGCGCCATCGAGGCGGCCACCTGCGACCTCTCCACAAGCAACGGCCCACTCACGCTCCAGATCCCCTCAACCAGGAGCGGAATCTATACCCTCCAGACGAACAACGGCAACGCAGAGGTGACCGTCGGCGCAGCAGCCGAGTACAGGCTCGACGCTACAACGAGCAACGGGGACGTCACCTTCAGCGTACCAAACATCACATACTCAAGAGACACGAAAACGTCCAAGGCTGGGCAGACAGTAGGCTACGACTCGGCGCAAACCAAGATCTTTGTGAACATTCAGACTAGCAACGGCAACGTCACGGTCCGCCGTAACATCTCCGGTGTCTAGGTATCGTCGCAAATCCCTATCTTCATACTCGTATCCCGCCTCGATCACACGACGGGGTGGCAGCTCACACCCATGATCACCTTAGGACAATTTTAGGCAACGTTTTTATGTTCAACAGTTACAAACTGTCGGGAGATTTCCGCAGTGTCAAGGGAATTCAACTACATAGTAAGGTTGCACGGGACAAACCTAGACGGTACGAAGGCCGTCCCGTACGCCATCTCCGACATCAAGGGGATGGGTATACGCATGTCCTTATCCTTGACCAAGGCGGTTGGCGTAGATCCGACCCACAGGTTGGGGAGCCTCTCCGACGCTGAGGTAAAGCGTCTGGAGGAAGCACTTGAAGACCCCGTAAAGGTAGGGTTGCCCAAGTGGATGCTCAATCACAGGAAGGATCCCATAACAGGTGGTGACCACCACCTGCTCGCCTCCGACTTGGACATAAGGACCAAGGACGAACTCGAGCTCATGAGGGAGACCCGGAGCTGGAAGGGAGAACGCCACGCACGCGGCATCAAAGTCCGTGGACAGCACACGAAGACCACGGCTAGGAAGGGCCGTAGCGTAGGCGTCACCAAGAAGCAGCTGCAGCAGACGGCGGCAGCTGTGAAGAAGGAGGAGTAGGATTATGGGAGATCCGAAGAAACAGCATAAGAAGTACACGACCCCCCGTGTCCCCTACGATACGGAGATGTTCATGGAGGAGCTGAAGCTCCTCGGTGCCTACGGGCTTCGCAACAAGCGCGAGCTCTGGCGCATGAGGACGAAGCTCAGCACCCTCCGCCGCAGGGCTCGCGGACTCCTTGCCCAAACGGCGACGGAGCGCGAAAAGCAGGAGAAGGAGATGATCGGCAAGCTCTACAAGATGGGGCTTGTCCAGGAGAACGGTACACTGGACGACATCCTCACCCTGAGCATCGAGGACCTTATGGAGCGGAGGCTAGAGACCTTCATCTTCCGTAAGGGGATGGTTAAGAGCCTCTGGCAGGCTAGGCAGCTCATCTCGCACGGCCACATAAGCATCTCCGGTAAGGAGGTCAGGGTGCCCGGCTACCACGTCCTAATTGACGACGAGAAGACAATAGATTTCACAGATGTGAGCCCATACAGCAACAAGGATCACCCACTCCGCAGGGAGATGATGGTGAACGAGATCGCTGGAGGAAACAAGGTTGAGTAACGAAACCACGACCCCGACGCCGAGCCCGACGGCAACACCGGCGCCGACGCCGGTAACGAGCGCTCCACCAGCGGGTGACAAGTGGGCGATAGTTCACGTATTCAGCAGCTTCAACAACACGATCATCCACATGACCGACCTTACCGGTGCAGAGACATTCGGCTTCGCGACCGGCGGAATGTTCGTCAAGGCGGACAGGCTCAAGCCGAGCCCCTACGCCGCGATGAAGGCCGCCCAGCAGATAGCCGACTGGGGCCGCGACAAGGGCATCACAGGCATACACATCAAGGTACGCGCACCCGGAGGCAGCGGGTCCAAGACCCCTGGCCCAGGTGCGCAAGCCGCGATCCGTATCTTAGCCCGAAGCGGCTTCAGGATCGGTCGCATTGAAGAGGTCACCCCCGTCCCCCACGATGGCACAAGGAAGCCCGGAGGAAGGAGAGGCAGAAGGCCGTAAGCTGGTGGTACTGCAATGAAGGTAACGGTGCTAAGCGTGAACGAGGACACCATCCGCTTCATCGTGGATGGCATAGACAGCGCATTCGCTAACGCACTACGCAGGACCATGATCAGTGAAGTCCCAACCATGGCCATAGAGGACATCTTCTACTACGACAACACCAGCGTCGTCCCAGACGAGGTGCTCGCCCACCGCATAGGGCTCGTACCCCTCAAGACCGACCTGGAGCACTACAGGCTGCCAGCAGAGTGCGACTGCAAGGCCGACCTGGGCTGCCCCAAGTGCCGAGTAACCCTCAGCCTCAGCGTGAAGGCGGGGGACGAGAGGAAAACCGTCTACTCCGGCGACCTACAGCCCGTAGACCCCGCCATAACACCCGTGAGCCCGTACATCCCACTGGCAAAGCTGGCCCCTGGCCAGTCGATAAGCCTCGAGGCGTATGCGCAGCTCGGGAAGGGGCGCAACCACACGAAGTGGAGCCCAGTAGCAATGGCGATCTACCAGAACGCCGCCGAGATCAAGACCGACGCCGCGACCGCGGCAAAGTGCCTCGAAGAGTCGCCAAAGGGCGTCGTCCTAACCAAAAAGGACACAGTAAAGGTCGTAGACATCCAGGCCTTCAACCGCAGCCCCACTTGCGCCAGCCTCCTAAAGGAAGGCACAATCAAGGACCGCATGAAGATGGACGAGTTCGTCTTCACAGTCGAATCCACAGGCGCACTCCCACCAGAGAAGATAGTCTCAGAGGTAGTCAAGGTCCTCAATGCCAAGCTCGAGGAACTCAAGCGCAAAGTCGACGCGGGTGAGCTCCACGAGGAGATAGAAGACTTCGAGGCACCCACCGAGGTGGGACGCCGCCTCTACAGCATCGGCTCAGGGGAGTTCGAGGAGGAGGAAGAGGGAGAGGAAGGAGGAGGAAGCGGAACAGGAAGTGAACCAACATATGATGAACAAGGAAATTGAGAAGACCATTAGGGAGCTAAAGACGGCGAAGAAGAAGACGGGGCAGCCAATCTGGGGCGCCCTCGCCGAGGAGCTCGACAAGCCAAAGAGGATCAGGGTAGACGTCAATCTGAGCAGCATAAACAGGCTCACCAAGGAGGGTGAGATAGCCGCCATACCCGGCAAGGTCCTAGCCTCCGGCACACTCGAGCACCCAGTCACCGTCGCGGCCTACTCCTTCAGCGAAGAGGCTAAGGAGAAGATTAAGGCAGCGGGCGGTGTGGCGAAGACTCTATCCGAGCTAGTTGCCGAAGGCGTCGATCCCTCAAAGGTAAAGCTGATCAAGTAACCTTCCTACTTTTTAAACAGCCCACGTGGGCTGAAACGTTTAAATTTGGATGCTTGCATGAGTGTTGGCGACCGGGTTCGTAGCTCAGCAAGGTAGAGCGGCGGCCTCTTAAGCCGTTGGCCGAGGGTCCGAATCCCTCCGAACCCGCCATAATACTTTCGTAATTTACCCTAAGAATTGGTATTAAGTAATAATGTGGCTAGCGGACCATCTGCGGCTCCTCCTCCGCCTTCCTATCCCTGAAGACGAGGGAGAGGACTATGAAGAAGCCGATTGTGCCGAGCACTATGCCCATGTTCCATAGCATCGGAACCTCGATACCGAAGAACGTAGCGAATGTCTTGACGCCCAGATACGCGAGGACCAGGGCGAGGCCCTTGCTCAGATACTTGAGTTCACCCATGGCGTGCGCCACGACGAAGTAGAGGGCGCGCAACCCGATGATCGCCATTATGTTGCTCGTGTACGCCGTGAAGAACTCGCCCGTTATCGTTAGCACCGCAGGCACCGAGTCGAGGGCGAACATTATGTCCGTCGTCTCAATCACGAGGAGTACGACAACAAGTGGGGTACACATAAGGACCCCGTCGACCTTCGCGAGGAACTTGTCACCGTGGTAGTCCTCGCAGACGGGGAGGAATCTCTTAGCGAACCTGACAACGGCGTTGTCCCCGGGCTTCGTCGACTCGACGCCGCCCCTGAGGAGCTTATACGCTGAGTAAAGGAGGATTGCGCCAAAGACGTAGATCACCCAGTGGAAGTTCTCGATGAGGGCGACGCCCGCGAAGATGAAGGCGGCCCTAAATATGATCGCACCCAGAATCCCGAAGAATAGTGCTTTGTGCTGCCTAGCGAAGGGGACACCGAAGTAACTGAAGATCACTATGAAGACGAAGAGGTTGTCGACGCTGAGTGCGAGCTCGGTGACGTAGGCGGTGACGTACTTCATCCCCTCCTCCTGCCCGAAGTTCAGGTAGACGTAACCACCCAGCGAGATGGCTATGCCAATCATGAGTATGCTCCAGAGGATGTTCCTGCGAAGCGTCGGCTCCTTCTTCTTCGGCAATAAGTCGTAGACGAGTAAGCCGATGATCATTAGGTGGAATAGGACCCAGAACAGCAGGGGGACTTCGGCCAAGGTCAAACAGTCCTCCAGTTTAGAGACTCCGTGCTAAATAACCCGACCTCCTAAAAGGGTTTGGGTAAACCCTAAAAGGGGTTAAAACCCCGCGCAGCATTGTTAATCGATTGATTTGGTCAAGAAGGGTAAGGTAGACCTGCAGTTAGTGCGTGAGAAGCTCAACTCAAGTCTCCTCAGCGACGTTCTCGACGGGATGGGCATAAGGAGTCAGTGCATGGCTCTGGGGATACGTCCAGTGTATCCAAGGGCCGTAGTCGTGGGCACCGCGCACACGATGCTAATGGTGGACATCCACGAGCCGGAGCAGGACACATTCAAGCTCCAGCTAGAGGGCATAGATGCGCTGAAGAAGGACGACCTCATGGTAGTCGCCTCCAACGGTTCCACATCGGCAGCCCTCTGGGGTGAGCTGCTCTCCACCGCTGCCCGGTGCAGGGGAGCCTCGGGCGCCGTCATCGACGGCCTCGCTAGGGACATTAGGCAGATCGAGGAGATGAAGTTCCCCGTCTTCGCCATTGGCGTCCGCCCGATAAGCAGCAAGGGACGGGTGATCGCCATCGGCTACGGGTGCAGGATCAAGTGCGGGGGCGTCAACGTCGAGGAGGGGGACCTCATAGTTGGCGACGTCGACGGGGTCACTGTCGTCCCCGACACGGCGGCTGAGGAGGCGGTCGAGCGCGCCCTCGAGAGGGCCAGCAGCGAGAGAAAAACCAGGAAGGAGCTACTCGAGGGCTCGACCCTCAGCGTGGTCTACGCAAAGTACGGCACCATCTAGCCGAACCCGAGCAGAAGCAGCACCCTGAACAGCACCCCGCCGAGGCCGACCGCAAGGGAAACCTCGACGAGGCTTATCAGAAATGCGGTCCTCCCCCCGAACTCCTTGGCGAGCACCGCGATCGTCGCTATGCAGGGGATGTAGATCATCACAACGAAGGCGAAGACGAACATCTGCGTCGGGGTGAGGATGAGGGCGAAGTTCGTCGTCCCCATGATGGAGGCAAGGAGGATGAGGGTCAGCTCCTTCCTCAGCACGCCGAAGATGAGGACGACACCCGTCGCCGCTGGAAGGCCAAGCCAAAGGACAGTCACAGGGCTCAGCGCAGACTGGACGAGGCTTAGAAGCCCAAACGCGTTGGCCGCGTAGATAATGACGTTCCCCGCCACCATTATCGGGAACGCCTCGTAGACGAAGTCCTTTAGCCTGAGCCACGTGCGCTGCGCGGTCATCTTGGCGCTGGGCCACTTGTAGCCAGGCATCTCCATTATGAGGCCGACGGGTTCCCCCGGTAGGGCCTTGAAGGCTATTCTACCGAGGATGAAGATGAGGGCGAAGTCGATGGCGTAGAGAGCGATGGCCCACCCGAAGCCGAGGTAGGTCGCGATCAGACCCATTATGACTATGCTCCTCGCCGCACACGGCACGAGACTCGAGACGAAGGCGCAGATCAGCCTCTCTCTCTCCGTCTCCATTATCGAGCAGCCGAGGCAGGCGGGCACGTTGCAGCCGAAGCCTAACATCATCGGTATGAAGCCCTTACCGTGCAGCCCGATCCTGTGCATCAGAGAGTCCATGAGGAAAGCTACTCGAGCCAAGTAGCCGGAGTCCTCGAGGAGGCTGAGCACGAGGAAGAAGGGCACGATGTAGGGGAGGGCAATCGACGTCCCTGCTATAACGCCCTCGACGACCCCGCCCCAGAGGAAATCCTGTATGGACCCCCGACCCGCTGCGGCGACGTAGGCAGACTTCAACGCATCGAAGCCAGCGCCGAGCACCCTCGATGTGATGCCCCCGAACGTGAATATCGAGTAGAACATCCCGACGATTACGAGGGCCATTACGACGTAGCCGAGGAGAGGGTGGCTGGTGGCCTCCTCGACGCCCCTCCAGAGGCCCCTGCGGGGCTCGACGTGTGACGAGGACTCCGCCGCTATCTCGCTCGCTAGGGCGTAGCGCTCCGAGGCTATCACGCTCGCCGCGTCGTGCCCGTGGATCTCCTCGATCCCCCTCCTAGCCTCAGCGACACGCTCCCTTAGGGCCGGTTTCCTCCCGTAGGCGAGACCCTCGATCTCCTCATCACCCTCCAGGAGCTTCGTCGCTATCCATCGGTGGGGGTATGGGGTCTCAACCCCTGCGAGGTCGGCGATGAGCTCCTGAATCGCCTTCTCGATCTCGGAGCCGAATGTGAGGGGGTGAGGCGTCTCGGAGCGCCGCTCATGGATCTTGACAACCTCAGCCATAAGCTCCTGAAGGCCCTCGTTCTTTATCGCCGTCGTCGGGACCACGGGGACGCCTAGGCGCTCCGAGAGACGCCCCGCGTCGACGTGGATGCCCCTCTTCTCAGCGATGTCCATCTGATTCAGAGCCACGATGAGGTGGGGTTCGAGCTCTAGGAGCTGCGCCGTGAAGAAGAGGTTCCTCTCGAGGGCTGAGGCGTCTACGACGTTGATCAACGCGTCCGGGTGCTCGACCGCGATGTACTCCCTGCTCACCCTCTCCTCGAGGCTGAAGGTGCTCAGGCTGTATATTCCGGGGAGGTCGACGACGTCGATGGTGTAACCGCCATAGACGAGGGTCCCCTCTGCGCGCTTCACAGTTTTACCCGGCCAGTTGCCGACATGCTGGTGGAGGCCAGTGAGTTGGTTGAATATGACGCTCTTACCGACGTTTGCATTGCCGGCTAGAGCGACTATGAGCCTTCGGCCAGCTTCGCTGGCAGCTCCCTCGTCGCCGTTTTGGCTCATTTTTCTCACTTGGCAGCGATGTGGTACGGGCCGTGTGGGTGGAGGGCTGAAGGCCCACCGTTCTCGACCTCGACGTAGACTTTCTCGGCTAGCTCCCTGCCGATGGCGAGGCTGGTGCTCCTCACAGAGACCTCCACGGGGCCGTGGAAGGGGGCGGCATTGATAACGCGGACGCGCGTGCCCGGGCACAGCCCCATGTCCATAATCCTTCGGGATGCGTGGCCCCTCTCACGGACGAAGGCTACGACGCCGGCCTCACCCGGCCTAAGGTGGCTGAGCTGCGTGAGGAGCTTGTATGCTCCCGTCATCTCCCTGACGGCCTTACACTGGGAGCAGTCATCCGCCTCTAGGGTGCAAGCGGGGATAGGCTTGCCATCGTCGGGGCACGTCTTCGGGCTGTTGAGTGAGTCGCAGAGGGCGGCGGCGGTCTCGTCGCTTATCGAGTGCTCCATCCTGCACGCCTCGTCGTGCACCTTCTCCATCCCTATGCCGAGTGTGTCGCGGAGGAAGCGTTCGAGGAGCCTGTGCTTGCGGACGACCCTCTGGGCCTTCGCCATTCCCTTGCCGGTGAGCATGACACCCTTGTAGGGCTCGTATGTGACGAGACCCTCCTCGGCGAGCTTCTTTATCATCTCTGTCACGCTGGGGGGGAGACCCGCAGCCTCTCGGCTAGGTCCTGGTTCTTCGCCAGCTCCCCCTTCTCGTTGTAGGCGTAGATCGCCTCAAGGTACTCCTCCACGCTTTCGCTCACGGCGGGTCTGAGGAATTTAGGGGCGCCTAAAATATAAAGATTAGGCTAGCCTAAAAAGGAATCAAACTAGGCTGAAGAGGAACCGCGGCGTCTTCGCGGTGCACCCCTCGCGACGGTAGTCGATGCTCCTCTCGATCTTGCCCGCCTCGATGAGCTCGTCAAGGGTCTCTATGAGGGGGTTGACGATGCTGACGCCGTAGTCTCGGCGCAGGGCCTTCCACTCCTCCTGGTCGATTCCGTAGGCCTTCGCCCAGTGGGTCTTGTCGAGGGAGTACCAGAGGCGGTGGAAGTCCAGGTCCGATACCCCGAGGATGCTCAGGACCCCTTCCTTGAGTATCCTCTTGTTCATCTTCAGGTCGGCGACCTTGTAGTTGGGGTCGAGGACCTGAACGTCCGCCTTGCCCCTCGTGAGCTTTATGAGGCTGTTCTTCGGCGGCGAGTAGATCTTCTTCAGCTCGTCTTTGATGGGTTCGAGGCCGACCTTGCTGCTAACCCACATCACCTCGTCCTTCCCTACACCGATGTAGCAGGGCTGCCACCTGTTGGCGAGCCAGATCGTGTCGGGCTCCTTTTCGCTTATAAGGCAGAGGAGGACTTGGCCGGTGAGTTTGGGCATAATTGTGCGTAGTGCCTCGTCGAATCCGGCGCCCTTCTTCACTTCCTCGTCGATCATGTGGACGGCGACCTCGCTGTCGGTTATCCAGTCGACGGCGGGGTTGTAGCCCTTGAACCTGTGGTTGGACTTGAGGCGCGCCCAGTGCTCCTTGAAGTTGGCGATGTCGCCGTTGTGCATCATCGCGATGTCGCCAGCGTCGTTCGTGAAGGGGTGGCCCATGGCGTCTATGTCGCATCTTGGGTCCTCGCGGGCGATGAGGCTGTACCTGCTGTGGCCTATGCCCACACTCCCCTTGAGCTTCGTGATGCTGGTGGACTTCTTCACCGAGGCGACTGGGCCCGTCGCCTTCTGGACCTGTATCTTACCCTTCGGGTCGACCACGCCCATGCCCGTGGCGTGTGCACCGAAGTAGCCCTCCTGGAGTTCGAGAGCCTTTAGGATGAACGGAGCTATCGGCCTGTCGCCAATATACCCGACTAGCTGGCACATTAGGGGAGAGTACTGCGCCACCTGTATTAAGAACTGACGATTAAAGTGACAAACGATCCACCAAAATGGGGGAAAATTGAGCGATCGGAGCCTAGGCGAGCTTGACGTTTCCCCTCTCGATGGCGGCCGCCCCTGTCCTACTCATCTCCTCGATGCCGATTGGGGCGATCCTGCTTTAGGAACTCGTCAATCTCATCGGTAGGCCCCGTGACCTCGGCAATTATGATGTCGGGCTCCACGTCAAGGATGAGACCGTGGTAGGCGTTCACCGTGTTCACCGCCTCGATCCGCGCCATTGGGTCCGATGTCTTCAGCTTTATCAGGAGAAGCTCCCTACTCAGCGTCCTGATGGGGTCGAGGCGCTTCACCTTGACCACGTCGACCATCTTGTCGAGTTGCTCCACTATCTGGTTGAGGACGCGGCTCTCGGCGTCGACGACAACGGTCATCCTGCTCAGGGGGCTCCCCTCGACAGGGCCGACGGTAAGGCTCGTTATGTTGTAGCCCCGGCGCCTGAAGAGGTTGGAGACCTTGAACAGGACCCCGGGCTTGTTCTCAACGAGGAAGCTGACTGTGTGAAGTGGCATGTCATGCGCCTCCCAGGAGGATGTCCTTGAGCCCCATGCCCGGCGGGATCATGGGGTAGACGTTCTCCTCCGGGTCTATCGGCACGTCGATTACTGTAGTCTGCTTGTCCTTGATGCTCCGTCCGAATGGCGGCCTCTATGTCCTTTATCGACTCCGCCTTTACACCCGTTGCCCCATAGGTTTCTGCGAGCTTGGCGAAGTCCGGGTGCCTCGGCCTCTTGATTGTGCTATATCTGCGGTCGTAGAATAGGCGCTGCCACTGGGCGACCATCCCGAGGACGCCATTG
Organism: Candidatus Bathyarchaeota archaeon; assembly: GCA_963820555.1. GTDB lineage: Archaea > Thermoproteota > Bathyarchaeia > TCS64 > TCS64 > UBA8941. The sequence goes on along the minus strand of CAWGAT010000029.1, from coordinate 37,323 downwards.
TTGAGTATCACGACCGTTATGGGGAATCCCTCGTCGACGGCTAGTGCAAGGTTGTTCTCCGTCATGGCGAAGCTGCCGTCCCCCGAGATGTTGAGGATGGGGAGGTCGGGCCTCGCCGCCTTCGCCCCAATGGCGGCCGGCGTGCCCCAACCCATAGTGCCCAGACCCCCACTTGTAAAGAACTCGCCGGGGCCACGAACGTCGTAGTGCTGCGCCGCCCACATCTGATGCTGCCCCACGTCGGTGACTACTATGCTGTCCGGCGGCATCGCTCTCCTTATGGCCCTAATGACCTCCGGACCCGAGAGGGGGAAGTCGCTGTTCAGGGTGTTGGTCTGGGCCCTGAGTTCTGCTATACGCTTCACAAGTGCGGCGTCGGTTGGCCCTTTGGCTCTCTGCTGGGCGATCTTCTCCCTTATCCCTCGGATGGCGAGCTTCGCGTCTCCAACTATGCGGGTGATGCTGTCGACGTTCTTGTCTATCTCACTCCTGTCGACATCGATGTGGATTATCCTCGCGTTGGGTGCGAAGCCGCTGAGGGAGCCGGTCGTTCGGTCGCTGAAGCGTGCCCCGACCACGAGAAGGACGTCAGCCTCGGGGACAATGTAGTTGGCCTCGACACGGCCGTGCATACCGCACAAGCCGAGGCTTAGGGGGTGGTTGCTCGGTATCGCCCCTTTCCCCATTAGGCTGTGGGCGACTGGCGCCTGCAGCATCTCGGCGAGCTCGACGAGCTCCATCGTGGCTCCCGAGGCAATTGCTCCCCCTCCTGCGATGATGACGGGCCTCCGCGCCTTCGAGAGGAGCGTCGCGGCCCAGTGCATCTCCTGTGGATTGGGCTCCGTGTTCGGGTGATAGCCGCGGAACTCCACACTGTCGGGGAAGATCATCTCGGCCTTGTCGGTCTGGGTGTCCTTGGGGATGTCCACGAGGACCACGCCCTTCCTCCCCGTCGAGGAGAGGTAGAAGGCCGACTTGATGGCGTGTGGTATCTCCGCCGCCTCCATGACCTGTATGTTGTGCTTTGTGACGGAGGCTGTGATGCCTATGATGTCGACTTCCTGGAAGGCGTCGGTGCCCACCATGCTGAGGGGGACCTGCCCCGTGAGGGCGACAACGGGCGAAGAGTCGAGCTGCGCTGTAGCGAGGCCGGTGACTATGTTCGTGGCCCCGGGGCCACTCGTCACCTGCACAACCCCGGGCCTCCCGGATACGCGCGCATAGCCGTCCGCCATGTGGGTGGAGCCCTGCTCGTGGACCCCGCCGACGTAGCGCATCTTCGACTTCAGCAGCTCGTCGCAGATCGGTATAATGGCAGCGCCGGTTATCCCGAAGATATACTCGACGCCCTCTTTCTCAAGCGCCTTGACGTACGCCTCGGCGCCGGTCATCTCAGGCATGTATAGAATCCTCCAGAAGTTTTGTTCCTCGGATCGTTGATCCATAACTTGGTCTCGGACGGGAATCTAGGGACTAAGAATGCGATTCCCCATTCAGCTCTCCCCCACGGTCGGGGGCTCGACAAAGCAATACCCCATGTTCCATCCTCCCTATAGGGATGTAAGCTAACCAAACAGTGATCCGAATAAAAAGGTTTGGAGGCGAGCTACCTCTGGACCAGTTTTATGATGGAGGAGACGAGCCCCTCCTCGGTGTCCGAGTGGATAATCCTTATACGGTAGAGCTCGGCGAGCCTAAGTTCCTCGGTCTTGAAGGGCATGAGGGAGGCTATGAGGTAACTTGAAGTGGCGATGTCGGGGACGACGTTGCTCCTCTCGATTATCTTGTTGTAGATCGGCTCGTTCACGACGACGTCTATGCATAGGCGGATGTCCCCGTTGCTTGGGTCCTTGGCGAGGACGTCGAAGGTGTAGCTCTTGGATGAGGCACCCACGACGACGCCGGGGGTCTCCGCCGCCCAGCCCGCCTCCTCGAACCCCTCTCGAATTCTCTTGGAGAGGAACTCCGCCCTCCGCCGCTGGGCCGCGAGGCGCAGCCTCTCCTGCAGAGGCTTACCGAGGTCCCAGTAGTCCTTGAAGACAAGCAGCATCGATCCCCACGTAGGCGGACATGTTGGACCAGATTGTGCGCTTCTGTGACTCGGCGTGTGGCACGTTGAGGAGGACCTCCTTTCCATCGACCGCAAGGAAGACGAGGTCGGTTACGGCGGCGTTCTCCGAGACCACTATCGGGGTGTCGGCGATCCTACTCACCTCGGGTAGGGTCTCCTCGTCCGTTCGGGTGAGCAGCCTCACATTGATGCCTCTCCCCGCTGCTTCCTCGAGAGTGGAGAGCGGAACGGGGAGCGTCGTCGCGTTTCTGGCGATGATGTCTATCGATCTCCTCGCCTTTGCTATCATCCCGCTGAAGATTGAGGCGTACTCCTCCTGCGTCGTGTACGTCCTGATCTCGGGTGTCGGCTCCCCAGTCTTGAGTGACTCCATGACTGACTCTGCATCGGGGGCGAGGCTCCAGAGGGCATCGAAGAATATCCCTAGGGCCTGCGACGTAGCTCGGCGCATCCGTCCAGAGGCCCGTATCGGCGTTCGTGGTCATGCTCATGGAGTCGTCCATGGCGACAGTCGTGAGTGCCTCCTCACCGTCGATGATGGCGAACCTTATCGGGGTCTGGAGGGTTATGTGGCGGGTCTCGGCGAAGCCACTGTATGGCTCGACCTCCTTCCAGTTCTCCGCATCGATCTGGGTGAGAACCCTGATTTTCTTCCCCTGCCTATGGAGTGTCTTCAGCTTGTCGTCGAGCCCCCATAGACTAAGACGGGCTAGGTCGCTCGTCGTCGTTACTAATCTGATGGTGTCGTGGGCCCTGTCGTACATCTCGAGGAGTAGCTCGAAGACCTGCTGCCTGCCCTGGAAGATGCGGAACCTCGGCTCCTCTGGACGCTGCTCCGACCCACTCGCGAGGTTCTCCCACTCCCTGATGAAGGCCTCCTGGTTCACTTCGAGGTCGGTGAGGGTCTGGCGTAAGCCTCCGAGTTGGCGGTCGATGACGATCTTTAGTGGGGCAGCTATGAACTTGACGGGCCTCCCCATGACACGCTGGACGAACTCCTTCTCCTCCAGCGCCTTGAGGCTCCTGTAAGCCTTCATTCGGTTGAGATTGAATCTCCTCGCCACCACCCGGGCGGGGGTTGGGCCCGAAGCCGATAGGAAGACGTAGATGTCCGCCTCCTCCTTCTCGAGTCCGAAGCCCTTGAGCTTGCTAGCTAGCCTCTCGGCTGCCATTGGATTTAGTTCAGTCGACCGTCTTTTAAGTTGTTCGTTCACTTGTTACAATCAATTAGCACGTTCTATTGTTACTGACCCAATGTTATCCCTGCCACGCAGTAGCTAGGAGACAGGCGCGTGTCATGAAGAGGCTCATAATGAAGAGCAAGAATAACCTGTGGCCGACGGTGGTGTGGAAGGGCTCACAACTCCTCGTCTACTATCTGGGTGAGAACGAGGACGACATCGAGGTGAGGGAGACGAGCGAGATCGACTTTGAAGAGTTCTTCCTCCACCTCGATAAAGGTGGCTCGGTGTTCGTCACCATGATGTCCCGCTCTGTGTCACATGATGATGACAGACTTCTAGCGTCGGAGATTCCGTCTGAGCTTCTTCAGGACTACGTTTGAAACCATGGAGAGTGTGTGAAATATGGAAGAAGAGTATAGCCACGTATGCCCGAAGTGTCAAGGAACCCACATAATCAGGGACCAGGAAGCAGGCGAAGAAGTCTGCGGAGAGTGTGGGCTCGTCATAAACTCGATAATCGACTCGGGGGCTGAGTGGAGGGCCTTCGAGTTTTCCGAGATCGGCAGATCCAGAGCGGGCCACGCCCTCACCCCCTCCCTCTGGGATCAGGGGATGTCCACCAGCTTCAACTGCCTCAGGGACGGCACCGGGAAGCCCCTGAACATGAAGGCCATCGACAAGATGTACCGGCTGAAGAAGTACGACAACAGGTCGAAGGTGAACGACACCCAGGCCAGGAACCTGAGCATCGCCATGGCGGAGCTCAGCAGGCTCTCCACAGCCATCCACCTCCCCGAGAACGCGAAGAATAACGCCGCTACCCTCTACAGGAAGGCCCTCAACAGGGACATGATCAGGGGCAGGAGCATCGACTCATTCGTCGCGGCCTGCATCTACGCGTCGTGCCGAATGCACGGGATACCCAGACCGCTCAAGACCATCGCCACTGAGAGCCGACGCGACGTCGGCGACGTCGCGAGGACCTACCGCCTCCTCCTAAAGGACTTGGGGATGAAGATGCCCCTAAACGAGTCGGAGAAGTTCGTGCCGGGCATCGCCTCCAAACTCAACCTGAAGAGAGTAACCGAGCAGGTCGCCGTCGAGATACTCAGGGAGGCGAAGGCGAGGCAGGAGCTCTCCGGGAAGGATCCGAGGGGACTCGCGGCAGCCGCCCTCTACCTCAGCTGCGTGAAGAACAGGGACAAGAGAACCCAAAAGGAGGTCGCGGAGGCCGCGGGCACAACCGAGGTCACCCTCAGGAACAGGGTAAAGGGGCTCGAGGATGCCATGAGGACGAAGCCCTTCGACCTACCCCCCATGTCTTTCAACTCCATCCCGGCTGCAGGAAGGTAAAACCGTACTCCGGCGCACGTCGGGCATTTTTCTTCTTCTGTCAAGTAAGGACCTTATGCTCCATGTAGGCTAGAGTCGACGGAAGACCTCGTCCCTCAGGACGGCGCAGGTCTCCTTTATCTCGTGGAGCTTGCTGCTCCGCGGGATCACAATCATCATCTTGAGCCCGAGGTCGCCGCAGGCGTGGAGCTTCTCCACCAGCACGTCGGGGGTCCCCACGAAGACGTCATCCGCCACCTCCTTGACGGGCTTATCCTTCGCGATCTTCTTCAGGATATCATCCGTCTCAGCCTTCGTCTTCGTCGGCGTAATTGTGGTGAAGCCGTGGAGGTAGAAGTCCCTCATCTTTCGCCCGTTCTTCTCAAGCTCCGGCTCAAGGGTCTTCAGGTAGCCCCTTATCGCGTTCATGTTACCGCTGCCGTTCATGCCGTCGGCGTACTTTGCGGCGATGCTGATCATCCTCGGCTGCCTTGCCCCGACGCTGAGCCTCATCGGCCTCTGCACGGGCTGGGGCACGTTCACCGCCTCCTTGAGCTTCCAGTACTTGCCCTCGAAGCTGAAGACCTCGTTGTCGAACATACCCCTCAGGATCTGGGTGGCTTCCTTGAGCCGGGTGACGCGCTCGCCGGCCTCCGGTATCCCTACGCCGCCCCCCATGAGGTCGTAGCCGAGGTACTCGGGCTCGTTCCACCCCGCCCCGAGGATGGTCTCGTAGCGCCCGCCCGTCATCACGTCGAGGGTCGTTATCATCTTCGCGAGGAGGGCGGGGTTCCTCATGCTGTTGAAGAGGGTTATGTGCCCGACCCTGATCTTCTTAGTCTCTACTCCTATCCCAGCCATGGCGGTGAAGGCTTCTAAGTAGGGCTCCTTCCTGTCTCCGCTCAGCCCCTCTATGTGGTCGTTCATGAAGACGCCGAAGAGGCCCAGCTCCTCCGCATACAGCGACAGCTCCAGCATGGCCGAGTAGGTTCCCGCCGGCCTGATGTACAGACTAAATTCCATGCAGGCATGGAGTTGTCTCCCGTATTTAGACGTAACCGAAGTGGATTACCGATACCTTTCACCGCTCCTTAATCTCCTTAAATCCACGGGGTAAGGGTCGGATCGCGATCTGCCATGTGTAGCACCGACGTTTATCGAGTTCATAGGGTTGAGAATGCTGAGCCCGAGGAAGAGGAGGAGAAGGCTGACGTTGAGCTCGTCTGCGCCTCAGCGCGTCTCCTAGAGGCCGTCGTCAGCATGGCGAAGTAGACGAGGATACACCCGTCTAATTCTGTGCGGTGCGAGCCGTCAGGGATATAGCCCATTGGGGCTCCCATAGAAACCAGATCGACCTTGGCGAAGAAGCCGCACCCGTACATACCCAACTCCGTCCCCGAGGTTAGGGCGGAGATGCTCAGAGCAGTCGGCGCCGAGAGCACTGACCAGCTCTACGCGGAGATGATCCCCGATAGACTCCTCCTAAAGAGGAGGATGAACCTACCCGAAGCCCTCCCCGCCGAGCAGGACCTCAAGAGACACGTCTCAGACATCCTCAGCAAAGACAGGTCCACAGGGGATACCCTCAGCTTCCTCGGCGGGGGCTGCTGGAACCACTTCATCCCGCAGGTTTGCGACGAGATTGCGCGCCGCAGCGAGTTCCTCACCGCCTACGCGGGGGGCTACTACAGCGACGTCGGCAGGTTCCAGGCGAACTGGGAGTTCCAGAGCCTCATCTGTGAACTCGTCGGCATGGAGGTGAGTGGCATACCCACATATGACTGGGGGAGCGCTGCGGGCAACGCGGTGAGGATGGCCTCCCGCCTCACGGGTAGGAAGGAGATACTTGTCCCCGCGGACATGAGCCCGGCCCGCCTCGCCGTAATGACCAACTTCAGCAACCCAACCGAGATGCCCGGGGCAATCAAAATCACGAAGATAGCCTACGACAAGAAGACCGGCACCCTCGACCTCAAGGACTTAAGGCGAAAGATCAGCGAGACGACGGCCTGCGTCTACTTCGAGAACCCGGGCTACCTCGGCGCAATCGAGGACCAGGGGGAGGAGATAGCCGGCATAGCGCATAAGGCCGGCGCGGAGGTCGTCGTGGGCGTCGACCCCATAAGCCTAGGGGTCCTCGCTCCTCCAAGCGACTACGGAGCTGATATAGTCTGCGGTGAGGTGCAGCCTCTCGGCGTCCACATGACGGCGGGGGGTGGCCTCGCCGGATTCATAGCGAGCCGGGACGAGGAGAGGTACGTCGCCGAGTACCCGCTGCGAATCATCAGCATAACCGACACCGCCGAGGAGTGTGAGCATGGCTTCGGTCAGGCGGCTTACGAGCGGACTAGCTACATGGCACGCGAGAAGGCGAAGGACTGGGTCGGCACCACGACCGCCCTACACGGCATAATCGCAGCCGTATACATGAGCCTCCTGGGCCCCCAGGGCATGAGGGATGTGGGGGAGGCCATCCTGCAGAAGAGCCACTACGCGGCGGCGAAGCTCTCCGAGATCGACGGCGTCGAGGTCAAGTTCCCAAGCTTCTTCACCGAGTTCCCCCTCGGCATCGACGCCACTGGGAAGAAGGTGAGCCAGGTCAACAAGGCGCTCCTAAAGAGGGGCATCTTCGGCGGCAAGGACACCTCGGGGGAGTTCCCGGAGCTCGGCCAATCCGCCCTTACATGTGTCACTGAGGTCCACAGCAAGGCGGACATAGATAGGTTCGTCGAGGAGCTGGAGGCGATTCTGCGATGACCGATGTCAAGGTGCGCCCGTACCACGCCCCGGTGTGGAGTGAGCCGCTCATACACGAGCTCGGGGCAAAGGGGGAGCGGGGCGTAATCCTACCCCGCGTAGAGCCCGAGATAGAGAAGGCCGTGGGTAAGGCGGACTCATTCATACCGAAGGGCATGAGGCGCAGGGTGCCTCTGGGCCTGCCGGAGATCAGCCAGCCTCAGGCCCTGCGCCACTGGCTCCGACTAAGCCAGATGACCCTCGGGATGGAGATGGAGATAGACCTCGGCGTTGGGACCTGCACGATGAAGTACAGCCCCAAGGTCAACGAGGAGCTCGCCGCTATGGTGGCGGGTATTCACCCCAACCAACCCGAGGAGACCATGCAGGGCCTCCTCGAGGTCGCGTGGCGCTTCGGGGACATCTACCTCCGTGAGATAAGCGGGATGGACGCCTTCACCTTCCAGCCCCCGGGAGGATCAGCGGGTGCGTTCAATAACGCCGTCATCATGCGCAAGTACCATGAGGAGCGCGGCGAGCTCGCGGAACGCGACGAGGTAATAACCACCATATTCAGCCACCCATGTGACGCGGCGTGCCCCGCGACGGCGGGCTTCAAGGTGGTGACCCTCTACCCCGATGATGAGACGGGGTACCCGAGCGTCGAGGCCCTAAAGGCGGCGGTCTCTAAGCACATCGCGGGCATCTTCGTTACGAACCCCGAAGACACGGGCATCTTTAACCCCAACATAGACGAGTGGACGAGGATAGTACACGAGGCGGGTGGGCTCTGCGCCTACGACCAGGCTAACCTCAACGGGGTCATGGGGGTCACCCGTGCCCGTGACGCCGGCTTCGACATGAGCTTCTTCAACCTCCACAAGACGTTCGGCAGCCCGCACGGGAGCAGCGGCCCCGGGTCCGGCGCTGTCGGCGTCACGGAGGAGCTTGCGAAGTACCTCCCCATCCCCGTCATCGTGAAGCGGGGGGAGAAGTACCACCTCGACTACGACCGCCCCCACAGCATAGGGCGGGTCAGGGACTTCCTCGGCAACCTCCAGGTGGTTGTCCGCGCTTACGCGTGGGCGGCCGCCATGGGGGCAGACGGCCTCAGGGAGGCCGCGGAGATCAGCATGCTGAACAACCAGTACCTCAGCGAGAGGATGAAGGAGGTCCCCGGCGTCACCAAGCCCTACGGTGGGAGGCGCCTCGACCAGGTCCGCTGGAGCCTCGAGAAGCTGAAGGAGGAGACGGGCTGCGGCGTTGGCGATGTCAACAAGCGGGTGGTCGACTACGGCGTCCAGAGCTACTTCACGAGCCACCACCCGTGGGTCGTCCCGGAGCCCTTCACGCCGGAGCCCTGCGAGACCTACAGCAAGGCGGACATCGACTACTGGGTCGCCGTGTTGAAGAGGGTCTGCGAGGAGGCATACGAAGACCCGGAGATACTCACGAAGGCGCCACACAACTCGTCGATACACGCCGTCGACTCGGCGCCCTTCGACGACCCGGAGAGGTGGGCGATGAGCTGGAGGGCTTACAGGAGGAAGATGAAGTGAAAAGGCTGGAGGGTAAGGTCGCTGTTGTCACGGGTGGCGCCCAGGGGATAGGGGCGGGCATCTCAAGGGTCCTGGCAGCCCACGGCGCGACGGTGTGCCTAGCGGATATACAGGAGGCCGTCGAGGGGACGGCGGAGGCCATCCGGGCGGCTGGCGGAAAGGCAAACGCCTACAGGATGGACGTGACTAAAGCGGCGGACGTCGAGCAGGCGTTTGACAAGATGGCAAAGGACCACGGGCGCGTTGACGTCCTCGTCAACAACGCGGGCATATACCCGAGGCGCAAGCTCGTCGAGATGGATGAGGAGTTCCTCCACCGCCTCTTCGAGATCAACGTCTTCGGGATGTTCAGGTGCGCGAAGGCGGTGCTGCCTGGGATGATGGAGAGGCGGTACGGGAAGATCGTGAACATGAGCAGCGTGACGGGGCCGATGGTCGGGACGCCGGCTGGTGGTCAGACGGCCTACGGCTCCTCGAAAGCGGCGGTGATAGGGTTCACGAAGGCACTTGCACTCGAGACGGCGCAGTACATGATAAACGTGAACTGCATACTCCCTGGCTACGTCTACAGCCCGAGCGCCTTCGGGATAAGGGGGAGCGTGGCGGGGGAGGACGCTGAGGCGGCGATGAGGGAGTTCGGGCGGAAGATACCCATGTGTCGCCAGGGGAGCCCCGAGGACGTGGGAAACCTCGTCCTCTTCCTCGCCAGCGACGAGTCGAGCTACCTGACGGGCTCCGAGATAGTGATCGACGGGGGAAACATCCTGCAGGAGGAGTTCCTCGGGCCCTATAGCCCCAAGTAGACAACTTACGCCACCATAGATAACGAAAAAAAAATTTTTTAGCACCCGATGCTGTGGATGCGCATGTCCTCGGGTGTTTGGTTACCCTGATTTTATCCTATAAACGACTCGTCTGCCGTAGTCGGTGACGACGCGGGTGTAGCCGGAGAGCTCCACGTCAAGGGTGGGGTCCCCGGTGTCGACGAGAAGCGGCTTCCCGTGGAGGGTCGCCAGCTTCGCTGGGGTCGCGGCTATGATTATATTCTCTTTCCCAACTGCTCGAATGACTCTGGGGCTAATCTGCTGGTTGCCTCGGCCGAAGACGAAGCCCTGCCCCCCGATGACGGTTACTATGATCTTCGCCCTCTTTCCGGCGACAATCTTCAGGAGCTGATCCTCGTTCGCGTCCGCCGCGACGATCTTCCCGCCCTGGACCAAATCGACGCCGAGGAGCGTCTTCTTCAGCCCGAGGTGCTCCGCTACGCTGCTTATCGTCGAGCCCGGGCCTAGGACGTAGAGGGTCTCAGGGTCCATCTCGTCGGCGAGGTCAGCCGCTATCGCCTTGAGGTTCTCCTCCTCCTGGACGGGGCTCGCCTCCTTCGACCCCTGCATGTAGGACTCCTCGCGGGGGACGCGCAGGTACCCGTAGAGGCGGGCGCTGAGCCTGTTCTCGCGGAAGGCCTCCTCGTCGATGTCCATCACCTCAGACTCCTGAACCGATTTGACCTCCCCCCTGAGGTACTTGGCGGCGAGCTCACCCGCGGCTGCTGGCGAGACCGCGAAGACGCCCGAGTGTATCTTCACCCCCGTCGGGATGCCGAGGGCGGGCACCTTCCCGTCGATGGCCTCGAAAATATCCCGGGCCGTCCCATCGCCCCCAGCGAATAGGATTAGGTCTACTCCGAGGCGGGCCATCTCGGAGGCCGCCGCCCTCGTATCGGCCGAGGTCGTCTCACCCTCCTTGATCTTCCCCAGGACCTTCGGCTCGAACCCGGCGGAACAGGCCTCGTCCTCCCCCATCTCCCCCGGGTAGGTGAGAATCTCCAACTCCCCCTTCAGGGAGGCCAGGTGCCTGAACGCCTCAGCCGCCCTCGCGGGGGACGACTCTGTTGCGCCCAGCTCCTTAGCCCTCCTCAGCGTCTCGGCCCCATCGCTGCCCTTCAAACCCACCCGACCGCCCATCCCCGCCACGGGGTTTACGACGAAACCGAGGCGCATCACAGACCACTCACTGAAAAACGGGGGCGAGAATTTAAACTGAATCAGAAAATGTCGAGTTTATGATGATATATAGAGAGAATTTTGAAAAACTGGGTACTCAAGCTGACTGAAAACAAGATAAACGCCACCGCTTATATCGTGTTTCCACCGAAATAAAATCGTAGAAACAAGCTTTTCGCGGCCCTTTCCCAGTTTGGAGCCCAAAAACGGCTTTTCCCACATCTTTTCTCATACAATTTTAGATATTTTTATATAATAACCTCTTTTTTTATCTAAATACGTATAGTTTTGTATAATTTCATCTTTTTCCATCTTCATAAATTCTCAGTGGCGGAGACAACTCCTTCCCCTCTCCGAAGGGTTTTGAAGCGCGCGTTGGGATTGCACTAATAACCATCAATAGAGATTTTTCGAAATCCTCTATAGTCTATGATGAATGTTCTTTTACCAGAGGAAACTCAAGTAGGATCCGAGAAGGAGGGATTGAAGAAATGGCAGCATTCGATCTAACTGGCGCTTCACTAGCCGTGACACTCACATTAGCCATAGTCCTATTGGTGTTATTGCTGATACTCGTTCTCCCCGGCTTCGCACTCGTTAGGGCGGACGAGGTCGGCATACTGACGAAGAAGCTGTCGGGCAAGAAGCTCCCCCAGGGCAAGATCATAGCCTCCGAGGGGGAGATCGGCATACAAGCCGACACACTGATGCCCGGCCTCTACTGGCGCTTCCCCATAGTCTGGAAGATAACCAAGAGCAAGGTCACACAGATACCTCAGGGGAGCATAGGCATCGTCGAGTCGATAGACGGTAAACCACTCACTAAGGGCAGGCTCCTCGGAGACGACGTTGAGTGCAACTCCTTCCAGGACGCCAAGGCGTTCCTCATGAACGGCGGCATGAAGGGGCCCCAGGTCGCCATACTCGTTCCGGGTACCTACCGCATCAACACGGCGGTCTTCAGGGTCGAGCACTCCCCAGCGATAGAGGTGCCCAAGGAGATGGTCGGAGTCGTAGTGGCCATGGACGGTACCCCACTTCCATCGGGCTACATAGTCGCACCCGAGCCTCAGGGTGACCACAAGCACTTCCAGGACGGGCAGGCATTCATAGCCTCCGGCGGCTATAGGGGGCCCCAGCTCGAGACCCTCCAGCCGGGTGAGTACTACGTGAACAAGAGACTCTTCGCCGTCACGCTCTACTCCGTCGCAGTCGTCCCGCCAGGCTACGTCGCCGTCGTCATCTCAAGCGTAGGCAAGGAGCTAGCTACCTCCCCCGTGGCGCCCTCGGTATCGGTGACGCCAGACCTCAACCAGCCCCTACATGAGGCCGTCGAATCACTGCTAATCACCGACAAGAACCAGCGCGGAATATTCAGAGACCCCATCGCACCGGGCACATACAACCTCAACGTTATAGCCTACAAGGCGGAGCTTGTCCCGACCAGCGCCATCACCATCGACTGGGCATCGACCTCGGGGCCATCCGAGACCAAGATCATCGGCCAGAAGCAGGACAACGGGCAGAGCGCAAAGATAGCTGAGTTCTTCAAGTTCAGCCAGCTCAGGGTCACATCGAAGGACGGCTTCCAGCTCGACGTGGACGTTAGGCTCATAATACGCATCCCGCCACCAAACGCCCCCTTCGTCATAGCCCGCTTCGGAACCGTCAGCAACCTCATTGAGCAAGTCGCCCACCCACTCATCGACAGCAGCTTCCGCAACGAGGCTGGCAAGAAGGCGGCGATGGAGTTCGTCCACAGCCGCACCGAGCTCCAGCTGCAAGCCCTCGAGAAGGCGAGGGAGGAATTCAGCAAGTACCACGTCGAGGTCCAGGGACTCCTCATCGCCTATATCAACGTCGACGCCCAACTGCTTGAGACGCAGACGAAGAAGGAGATCGCCGTCCAGCAACAGAAGCAGTACGAGCAGGAGGCCCTCGCCCAGGAGCAGCGCATCGCCGTCGCCGAGAAGACTGCCCGCGCCAACCAGCAGGAGAACGTCATCTCCGCCAAACTCAGCATCGAGATCGCCGCGGACAGGGCCGAGGCAGCGCGCCGCGAGGCCGAGGGTGTACGAGACGCAACGAAGACCAAGGCTGATGGTACAGGCTACGAGAACGAGCGTGTCGGAGCTGGTGTCGCCGCCGCTTACAAGGCGCAGACCGAGGTGCTGGGGCAACAGAACGTCGCCGCCCTCAAGCTCTTCGAGGAGATCGCCAACGGGAAGATAGTGATAACCCCAGAAGTCCTGGTGACAGGCAACGGTCAGGACTCGGGTAACTTACTAAACGCCCTGTTAGCGACTCTCCTGAAGTCGAAGAAGACGGACACTACCACCCAGTGAGGGCAGACTACTTTTCCGCTTTCTCAGCCTTCGGCGGCTCACCCAGGAAGACGTTGGCGCCCGAGACTGGGTTGCCGGCGAGCCTCCGAAAGGAGTTTATCTGCCCCGTGTGCGTCAGTGCATCTGAGAACGGCCCGTTTATCATGTTCCAGAAGGGCTTATCGCGAATGCGCAACTTCCACAGGTCCTCGTCGCTCATCGCAAGCATCGTCTCCCTCAGGTTGTGGATTATCCCGAGAGCCCCCTCCCTCGCCGCGGGCCCGTCCTTGGGCTCCTCGTAGAGTCTATTCAGTGCAGAGCTGCTCACCCAGTTCACAAGGGACCAGACGTGAATGACGAGCTCTCCGATGCTCATCGTGTCCTTCGCCGGTCGGAACGCGTAGTCCTCAACCCTCAGCCCCTCCGTCGCCCAGTAGAACCTGAACCCGAGGCCGTCAAGTAGTCTAGTCAGTACACTCGTAGCCGAAACGTGGTCTGGATAAGTGGGAATCCGATGGTATTCCTCCAACTCGATATCGCCTTCATGATCTTCTCATCAATAGACTCTAAAAAATGGCGCTTCCTTTTATTGGTTGCACCAGCGGAGGATGGCGAGAGCGTAGGTCTTCGCTGCTTTCTCTAGGTTCTCAACGCTGACCGATTCGTTGGCGGAGTGGGCCTCCCGCAGCTCCCCTGGGCCGAAGATCATCGTGGGGGTGGCCCCGAGATTGACGAGTAGGCGCATGTCGCTGCTGTACGTCTTTCCCTCGATCTTGGGGATGGAGCCGGTTACGTCCATGTACGCCGCCTTCACCGTCTCCATTATCGCGTGGTCGGCGGGTATCTTCGCCGGGTCGAATCGGTAGCCGTTCCAGTCGACCCTCGGCTGATGCACCTTAAGCCATGGGTCCGCGTCCGCAGCCCTCCTCACGGCGGCCTCGACCTGCCTCTTAACCAGATCGCAGGTCTCGTCGGTGTGGACGCCCACACGCCCCTCGAAGTAGAGGTTCTCGGGGACAGTGCCGGGCCACTCCCCGCCCACTATCTTACCGATGCTCAGGGGGGACGGTATGTCGTAGCTCGTGTAGAGCGGGTCCTTTATGCGGGCGTTCCTCTCCGCTTCGAGCCTCTTCAGGGCCTTGTAGAGGGGGAGAAACTTGTCAATAGCGCTGACGCCGTCTGTTCGTAGGCTCGCGTGGGCTGCCTTACCCTGGACCGTGACCCTGAAGGCCATAACGCCTGCGTGGGCGGGGACCGCGCTCAGTTCGCTCGGCTCGGGTACAATCGCGGCGTCGGCCCTGTAGCCCCTGAGGACCGCGTCAAGGGCACCAACTCCCCCATCCTCCTCCCCGATGACGGTCTCAAGCATCACCATACCCTTCAGCGGGACGCCAGAATCGACAATGGCCTTCACAGCATAGAGGGCTGCGACTATTCCACCCTTCATGTCGGTGGAGCCGCGCCCGTAGACCCTCCCCTCTGAGACCGTCCCCTTCCACGGCGGGTATCTCCACTTCGACTCGTCGCCGGGGGAGACGACGTCTATGTGGCCGTTTACGATCAAGCTCTTCCCCGCACCTTCGCCGTAGCTGCCGACGACGCCAATGCCCTCCTTACGCTCTATCGGCATACTGAAGGCAGGGTGGCTCCGCAGCTTCTCGAAGTCGACATCCCACGTCTCGACGCCGAGGCCGAACACCCTCATCTTCGCCGCCACGTTTCTCTGCGCGGGTGACTCCTGCCCGCCCACGCTGGGGAACGAGATCAACTCACACAGGTATTCAACGAGGCCGTCGACGTCGATCGCGTCGAGCACCCGCCTCTCAGCGTCCCTCATAGGCTTCCAGATGAGATGCATCAGAGGGGAATTAGAGCGTTGCCCGCCGGGGAAGCGTTTAATCCAGGACCGGCGCCCATAGCACTGTAAAGGTGCCATCCATGAGAGCCATAGTCAAGCGCAAGCCGGAGCCCGGCGTCGAATTCGCCGAGGTCCCCAAGCCCAAGATCACTGAGGATGAGGTGCTAATAGAGGTCAAGGCGGCCGCCATCTGCGGCAGCGACCTCGGTATCTATGACTACACCCCCGCCTATTCGAAGATGAGGCTCCCCGTCGTGATGGGCCATGAGTTCTCAGGTCGTATAACCGAGGCGGGGCCTCAGGTGAAGGGCTACGCCGTCGGGGACCGGGTTCTCGCTGAGTCCGTGAAGGCATGTGGCGTCTGCGTCTACTGCCGCTCGGGACACGAGAACCTCTGCGACGCCTCCACCCTCTTCGGCATCCATGTCGATGGCGGCATGGCAGAGTACGTAGCTGTCCCTTACAGGCTCCTCCACCGCCTTCCCGAGGAGCTCAGCTTCGAGGAGGGAGCCCTCATCGAGCCCCTCAGCAACGCCCTCCACTTCGTTAAGGACTGCACACCCATCAAGCTAGGCGACCTTGTCGTCGTCCAGGGCTGTGGGCCGATAGGTATCTTCAGCGCCCAGCTATTCAGACTCGCCGGGGCTCGAGGTGATCGTAACGGGCGTAAACGTAGATACGGAGCGCTTCAAGATAGCTGGGGGTCTCGGGCTCGAGACTGTGAACGTTGAGAAGGATGACCTCGCCAAGCTCGTATTGGAGAGGACTGGGGGCCGCGGCGCAGACATCGCATTCGTCGCAACAGGGGCAGCCCCTGCCGTGGCCCAGGCCACCCAGATAGTGAAGAAGCGGGGGCAGGTCACCGTCATAGGCATCTTCGGGCGACCCGTCGAGGTCCCCATGACCCAGGTGGTACGAAGGGAGATAACCCTTAGCGGCGCCTACGACGCGAAGCCCGAGAACTTCGACCAATCCTTATCCCTAGCGAGGAGAGGCGCCGTCAAGGTGAGGGAGCTAATCACCCACAGGCTCCCCCTCGAGAAGGCGGGGGAGGCCTTCGAGGCCGCTAAAAGCCGCGTAGGCTGCAAGGTCGAGTTCATCCCCTAAACCCCAACTGGTTAATATACGATTTCTCACAAACCCTATCCGACCCACAACGTTCAAAGTAAAGAGAATCTACGAGGAGGTCTCCCCCTCGGACGGTAGACGTGTGCTCGTGGACCGCCTCTGGCCGCGTGGCATAAACAGGGAGTCGGCGAGGATAGACGACTGTCTCAAGGACGTTGCCCCGAGCACGGAACTCAGGAAGTAGTTCAGCCACGAACCCTCAAAGTGGGCAGAGTTCAGGCGGAGGTACGCGGAGGAACTGAAGGGCAAGGAGGCGATCCTCGCCGACCTACGCGCCTTGGGACGGAGGAGAACTGTGGCCCTCATCTACGCCGCGAGGGACGAGGAACACAACCAAGCTGTTGCCCTGAGGGAGTATCTGGGGCGCCGATAATCGACTCCATCGAGTTCAGCAACTACACGTGGTCCACCTAGCCCATGTTTCTGTCCCACCTATCCGCGACCATCACGCCTCGGCGCGAGTATCAACCTTTGGAAAACCTTTATAATTATAGACGTGATGTAGGCAGGGTGCATCAGGCATTCCGAGCCGATGAATAGGTTGAATCAGCGATGAGCACAAGGACAGTCATAGACGCCGACGGCCTCGTTCTTGGTAGGATGGCCAGCGTCGTCGCCAAGAGGCTTCTAGCCGGCGAAACAATAGTGCTAGTGAACGCGCAGAACGTCGTCATCTCCGGCAACAAGGTCAAGCTGGTCGAGAAGTGGAAGGAGTTCATCAAGGTCGGAGGCTTCGGCAAGGGCCCCGTCCACCACAGGAGGCCCCACGAGATCGTCCGCAGGACCGTCCGCGGGATGCTCCCATACAGGATACCGAAGGGTGATGCCGCCTACAAGAGGCTGCACGTCCACATAGGTGTCCCAGACGAGCTCGAGAAGGTGGAGAAGCAGAGCCTACCCGAGTGCCACAGCAGCAACCTAAACCACAGGTTCGTGACCGTCGGCCAGCTCGCCGAGAGTATCGGCTGGAACAAGAAGGGAGTAGAGTAAATTGTCAGCCCCTGTAACAAAGAAGAAGCCGACCCTCGCAACCGGTAAGCGCAAGACCGCGAAGGCACGCGTAACCGTCGAAGAGGGCAAGGGCAGGGTCAGGATCAACAACGTACCAGTTCAGTACCACGAGCCCCTCATGGCACGCGAGATGATCATGGAGCCCATCCTCATCGCCGGCGACGTCGCCAGCAAGGTCGACATAAACATCGACGTGACGGGCGGCGGCTCACTCGGCCAGGCCGAGGCGGCACGCATGGGACTAGCCCAGGGGCTCGTCAAGTACACGAAGAGCAAGAGGCTCAAGAGCACGTTCATCGAGCACGACCGCACCATGCTCAGCGGCGACGCCCGCAGAAAGGAGCCGAAGAAGTTCGGTGGCCCAGGCGCACGCAGGCGCAAGCAGAAGAGCTACAGGTGACCTCGATGTCCCGCTTCATATCACCAATGGTCTTCCGCCCCGACACAGTCAGGGAGGGCCGCGGCTTCAGCGTCGCCGAGATACAGGCAGCTGGCCTGAACCCCGGCGAGGCAGAGATCCTCGGCATCCCGGTTGACCTCCGCAGGAAGTCGACCCACGAGGAGAACGTCGAGATCCTCAAGGAGTACGTGGCCTCGGCTAAGAAGAATGAGCTTAAGGTACCCAAGCCGAAGCAGGTCTCCAAGGGTCAGAGGGGCAGGGCCGCCCGCAGCATCACGAAGGCTGGCAAGAAGTCCAGGGGCCTAGTAAACGCCACGAAGAAGAACTAGCCTCAGCAAGTTTTCTTAAGGCGATTTTCTATAGCGACAAGTAACCCAGTTGGTACTGGGTGGGAGAAAAATAAAAAAGGAGCCTATCCGCGGCTCTACTTCTTCTTGACGGATTTGAGGGACTTCTCGATCCTGTCGAGGGCCTCACCGAGGATTGCTTCGCTCGTGGCGATGGTCATCCTCATGTGCATCTCGCCCTCAGGGCCGAACTCCGTGCCCGTGCCGAGACCGACCTTCGCCTTCTCCTGCATCAGCTTCTCAAGCTCGGGGTGGGTCATCTTCACGTTGAACTTTGGGAACATGAGGTAGGTGCCCTGTAGCTCGGGTACGGTGCAGCCCATCTCGGTGAACCTCTTCGTCGCGATTCCCCTGATCTTCGTGAGATGGTTCATTATGTCCTTGACCCAGTACTCACCGTGTCTGTCGAGGGCGGCGATGGCGGCGTCGAGGCTGAGGGTCGAGGACCCGCGTAGCACGCCCTTAGCGTGCTTCTTTAGCCCCTCCATCGTCTTAGGCGTCGCCGTCAGGTAGCCGCACTGGAGGCCGGGCAGGCCCCAAGTCTTGCTGATGCCCCAGCTAGTCACCGTTAGGTCGGCGACCTCGGGGCTGAGCGTCGCGAGGCTGACGTGCTTCTTGCCTTCGAAGACTATGTCGTCCCAGAGTTCGTCGACCATGATGTTGATCTTGTTGTCGACCGCGACGTCTGCGATGCCCTTGAGCTCCTGCTTGGTCATGACGCGGCCGGAGGGGTTGTGGGGGTTGCAGACGAAGATGAGCTTGGTCTTCTTGTTCACCAGCTTCTTCAGGCCCTCGATGTCGAATTTGTAGCCGTCCTCCTCATGGATCTTCCAGTAGGCGGGCTTCATCTGGCAGGTCTCGACAGCTGTGAAGAATGGGTAGTACATGGGATCGGTTACGACGATCTCGTCTCCAGGCTTGGCCCCGCAGTTCTGGATCGCGAGCCACATCGCGGGGATGACCCCTTGAGTGACGTAAATGTCATCCTTCGTGATCTTAAAGCCGTTCTTTCTGTTGACCCTGTCAGCCATGGCCTCACGAGCCTTGTCGTCGATGTTGTAAAGCAGATCCTCATCTTGGACGGCGTTAATTAGTGCCTTCTTGATGAAAGGAGCCGTCGGGAAGTCGGGGTCCGCGAGCCACATACCGATGACATCTGGGGGGTCGCGGTGCCACTTGATTCCGGGCGCTGCGAGCATGCCCTCAATAGTCGCTGAGTTAAGAACATCCGCGTTGTACATAATCGGTCACTTCGACAATTGAAGGGCCCACCAGACGGTAATAATGGTTTTGATGTGTTACGGGGCCACCTTGAGCGCCGGAAAACGATAACGATATAAGAGTAATGGCAAACGCTTACGGGAGAACATCTATGAAGATACTCCTCTACTTCGACTGGGCAGGCAGCAGGAAGGAGCTGAAGGAGCACGATAAGCGAATGCAGAAGGCCTGCGAAGATACCGGCGTCCAGTACATGGGGATCCATGGTTCAATGAACCAGAAGTGGAACTACTGCTGGCTATTCGATGCGCGCAGCTACGACCACTTCATGGAGATGACGGCCAAGGTGCCGCGCCCCCCGCAGATGACGCACTACATTACTGAGAACCTGATACCCGTCCAGCTCCCAAACGAGCAGCCCAGCCTCTAAAAGTAGGCAGTCGTTCTAGTTATTTCTAGATGTCACCCTAGCGCCCTCGTCGTCGATCCCGACCAAGACGGCCTCATAGCCGGGGAACGAGGACTCGATGGCCCCAGCTGCCTCCTCGGCCATACCCCTCTCCATGACGCTGAAGGCCACCTCGCCGAACATCGCCATCGTGAAGGTGTAGCCTGCTAGGTCCATCTTATCGAATAATGTCCTCAGCTTCGGGGTCACGAGGCCGACGTGCTCTGTGAACTGGCGGCTCGACCTCATGAAGCGAGTTGGCGTGGGGTCTGCAATGAGTTCGTCAACGAACCTGCCGCCCATCTCGTTGACCTTAGCCCGTAGGACGGGGTTGGCGAGGGCCTCCTTCGTCGGGATGGGGCCGAAGTAGACGTAGACGGCGCGCAGCCTCTTCGAGTCCGGGTAGGAGATGGCCTCGCCGACGCCGGGTGCGCCCGGCTTTGTGAGTATCCCGAAGCCGCCGCGCTCCGCGGCGAATACGCTGCCGAGTCCCGTCTTGCACTCAATCTCGGCGACGTGGGCAATCTGAGCCGCCTCGATCCTCGTTAACCCAGCCCCCGCGGCCTCGTTCAGGGCAAGCGCCAAGCTGAGGGCGCCCCCGCCGCTGCTGCCGAAGCCTGCGACGATCGGCGTCTCCACGTAGTGCTCGATGGAGATGATATGTGGCTTCATCCGCCTCGAGAACTTCGTGAGCACGTTCTCAGAGACGAAGGCCTCGCCGGTGGCTCTTCCGTTTATCTTTATACTCCAGGTCGTGGCCTTAGCAGACTCTGCCGTCACCTTAGTGTGGACGCCGAGGTCGAGGCTCACCCCCGAGCCCCTCGATCCCTTCTTCAGGGGGTCTGTGGGTTGGTCGCATATCTGGAATAGGCCTGTCAGGTGCCCGGGGGCGAATGCTGAGGCTGTGGCCATCGCGAATCGCGTCAGGGGTGTGACTTGCCCGGGATAAGTTTTGCTACCCGAGGGACTTGTAGTTGAAGGGCTTCTTGGGGTCTGCGACGGGCGCATCGACGGTGAAGAGGTCCGTGTACTTGAGGCCGGAGCCCGTGTTGAAGAGTACGACGCGCTCGTCCCTGTCGACCTCCCCGGCCTCGACCATCTTCCTGAGGGCGGAGATGGTCGCGGCGCCCTCGGGGCACGCGAATATGCCCTCCATGCGGCTTATCAGGCGAACGTCGGCGAGGAGCTCGTCGTCGGTGACGGCGATCGCTGTGCCCTTGCTCGCCCTCACCGCCCTGAGGATGAGGAAGTCGCCGAGGGCCTTCGGGACGCGGAGCCCAGCGGCCACCGTGTGGGCACCCTCGAAGAACTCGCTCTCCTCCTTTCCCTCCCGGTAGGCCTTGACGATGGGGCTGCAGCCCTCCGCTTGTACGCTCACCATTCGGGGACGCTCGCCGCCGATCCAGCCCATCTCCTCTAGCTCGTCGAAGACCTTCCACATCCCGATGATGCCGGTGCCCCCGCCGGTGGGGTAGATGATGACGTCGGGCAGCCTCCAGTCGAGCTGCTCCGCGACCTCGAGGCCCATCGTCTTCTTCCCCTCGACCCTGTAGGGTTCGCCGAGGGTGGCGACGCTGAACCACCCCATCTCTGGGATTCCATCCTTGACTAGCTTCCCCGCATCGCTGATGAGGCCCTTGACGTAGACGACCTTGGCACCGACGACGTCGGACTCGATGGCGTTGACCTTTGGGGCGTCCTCGGGCATGAAGACGTAGACCTCGAGGCCAGCGCGCGCCCCGTAGGCGGCCATAGCTCCCGCGGCGTTGCCCGCGGAGGGGAGTGCGACCCGTTTGATGCCGAGTTCCTTCGCCTTACTGATGGCGGCTGATAGACCCCTCGCCTTGAAGCTGCCGGTGGGGATTATGCCCTCGTCCTTTACGAGTAGGTTGCGTAGGCCCAGTGACTCCCCGAGCCGCGGGGTCGGCGTGAGGGGGGTCCACCCCTCCCCGAGTGTGACAACGTTCTCGCTCCTCCTCACCGGGAGAATCTCCCTGTACCTCCACATCGACGAGACCCTCCCCACGAGCTCTCGCTTCGTCATCGTCTCCTTCGCCGCCTCCAAGTCGTACCTCGCGAAGAGGGGTTTACCGCACTTCCTGCAGACGGTCTGGACCTGATCGGCGTTGTGGTGTTCGCCGCACTTCGAGCACTCAAGGTGGGTTAGCTTGCTCATGTATCCGCCCCGAGTGGTTTACGGGCGCCGGCGGTGTTAAGCGTAGCGGGGAGCGGGTTGTGTGTACTGTAATTATTTTCACAAACCTTTTATTCGGTGCTGCCGCTTTTCTGGCTACATACCGTTTGGAGATTGGTGTCATGGGGTATCGCTTTATCATGGCCGCCGAGTGGAGGGTGGCGTAGATGGGGTATTGCTTTATTCGGTAGCTCTACCCCGGTGAAGTCTAAACAGTTTGTATTGAGTTCCTCAGTAAAGGGCCAAGCCGCGCTGCTTGGTCCCCGATTCTACTCTTTGGAGGCGTCTGTGTTTGGTTGAGATGGCTGGTACTAAGGCATTCGTGAAATCCCTTGAGATGGAGGGCGTCAAGCACGTCTTCGGGCTACCCGGCGGGGTCGTCATCCCGCTCTTCGACGAGATACTTAACGGGGACTTCCGTTTCATCCTGGCTCGGCACGAGCAGGGGGCGGCGCACATGGCGGATGGCTACGCCCGGGCCACGGGTGGGGTGGGTGTTTGCTTGGCGACGTCCGGTCCAGGAGCTACGAACCTCGTCACAGGTGTTGCGACTGCCAACATAGACTCTAGCGCCGTCGTCGCCTTCACGGGGCAGGTTACCCGCGCCGTCATCGGCACCGACGCCTTCCAGGAGGTCGACATCATAGGGTGCAGCGCCTCCGTCACCAAGTACAATATGCAGGTGAGGAGGGCCTCGGAGATACCTAGGGCGGTTAAAGCAGCCTTCCAGATCGCCTCCACGGGGAGGAAGGGCGCTGTCCTCGTGGACCTCCCCAAGGACGTCACCACGGACGTGGAGGACGTGAGCTTCCCCGAGACGGTAAAGCTCAGAGGCTATCACCCCAATTATCAGCCCGACCCACGTGAGGTAGAGTGGGCCGCGACACTGCTCGCGAAGGCGCAGCGCCCCGTCGTCGTGGTCGGTGGTGGCGTCATAAACGCAGGCGCGACCCGCGAGCTCGTCGCCCTCAGCGAGTACCTGATGGCCCCCACGGCGACGACCCTCATGGGGAAGGGGGCCTTCCCGGCGGACCACCCGCTCAGCCTCGGCCTCTGCGGCATGCACGGCACGCAGGCGGCGAACAACATCGTCCCGGAGGCGGATGTCCTCCTCATAGTTGGGGCACGCCTCAGCGACCGGACGACGGGGGCTGTGAAGAGCTTCGCCCCCAACGCGAAGGTCATCCACCTCGACATCGACAGGAGCGAGATAGACAAGAACGTGGAGACGGTGACGCGCGTCGTCGGGGACGCGGCGCTGGGCCTGCGTGGGCTTCTCTACAACGTTAGTAAGCTCCGTGCGGGTGGCGAGGCGAGTTCTCAGTGGAGCAAGAAGGTGGCGGAGTTCCGCTGTCAGGTCAACGGTAATGGTAACGGGCACAAGGAGGGCTATCTAAGGGCCCCCGACGTCGTGAGGGCGCTCCGCAATACACTTCCACGCGAAGCCGTCGTCACCACCGAGGTGGGGCAATGCCAGATGTGGGCTGCCCTGCACTACGACGCTTACGACCCGAGGACCTTCTTCACGAGCGGCGGCCTCGGCACGATGGGCTGGGGCTTCCCAGCCGCCATCGGCGTCAAGGCCGCGAGACCCGACGTACCCGTCGTCGACATAGCGGGGGACGGCAGCTTCGGCATGACTGAGAACAGCATGGCGACGAGCATCGAGGAGGATCTGCCTGTTGTCGTGGTTGTGCTGAACAACCAGATGCTCGGCATGGTCGCCCAGTGGCAGCGCCTCTTCTTCGACCACCGCTACTCGGCGGTGAAGCTGAAGGGCAACCCCGACATGGTGAAGCTCGCCCAGGCCTACGGCGCCGAGGGGGTCAGGGTCGACACCCTAGAATCCTTCCAGGCAGCCGTAAGACGCGCCATAAAGAGCGACGTCTCAACCGTCATCGACGTCCCGATAGACCCGGAGGAGAACGTGTACCCGATAGTCCCGCCCGGTGCGGGGCTGAAGGACGCGCTCCTGGAGGCTTAGAAATGAGCGAGATGCACGTAGTCGCGTTCATTGTCGAGAACAGGCCGGGTGTGCTGTTCAACATAAGCAACATGTTCAGGCGGAAGAACTTCAACATCCACAGCATCACCGCTGGGACGGTGCTCGACGACGACACGGTTAGGATAACGATAGTGGTTCAGGCGGACGCAAAGGGCGTCAACCAGGTCGTGCAGCAGCTCGACAAGATGGTGGACGTGGTTGAGGTGAAGCGACTCGACCCCCTCCGCACGGTGAACCGGGAGCTGGCGCTGGTGAAGCTGACTACGACTGACCCGATGGCGAGGGAGGAGGCCCTGAAGCTGGTCAACGACTACCACGGGCTGATCCTGAATATCGAGCCGGACAACCTTATAGCCGAGGTCACGGGTGAGTCTGAGGAGATAGACGCGTTCATCGAGGCCGTAAAACCGATAGGGGTCGAGGAGGTCTCTAGGACGGGCGTCACCGCCATTGAGAAGGGGCGGCTTAGGCTAGAGAAGGGTGAGTACTGATGGTGAAGGTATACCACGACAAGGACATAGACGACAAGGTTCTGAAGGGGAAGACCGTGGCCGTCATCGGCTACGGTAGCCAGGGCAGGGCGCAGGCCCTCAACATGAAGGACAGCGGGGTCAACGTAGTGGTTGGTCTCCGCCCCGGCGGGAAGAGCTGGAAGCAGGCGCAGGCCGACGGCGTCAAGGTGACGACGGTCCTCGAGGCAGCCCAGCAGGGGGACATCGTCCTCATGCTCGTCCCCGACATGGCGCAGCCCACGGTGTGGAAGGAGGAGGTCGCCCTCGCTATGAAGAAGGGGAAGACCCTCCAGTTCGCCCACGGATTCAACATCCTCTACGGCGCCATCAAGCCGCCGAAGGACGTCGACGTCATCATGGTCGCCCCGAAGAGCCCCGGCGCGGAGCTACGCCGCCAGTACGAGGCGGGCTTCGGCGTCCCCGCCCTCGTCAGCGTCCACCAGGACGCCTCGGGTAAGGCGCTGCAGACTGCGCTGGCCCTAGCGAAGTCGCTGGGCAGCGGCAAGGCGGGGGTCCTCGAGAGCACATTCAAGGACGAGACGGAGGAGGACCTCTTCGGGGAGCAGGCGGTCCTCTGCGGTGGAGCAGACCAGCTAATCCGAAGGGGCTTCAAGGTCCTCGTCGATGCGGGCTACCCGCCTGAGCTGGCCTACTTCGAGGTCTGCAACGAGCTGAAGCTCATCGTCGACCTCATCTACAAGTCGGGCATCGGCGGCATGTACCGCGCCGTGAGTGATACGGCGAAGTGGGGCGGCCTCACCGTCGGACCGGTGATCGTTGATGACCGTGTCGAGGAGAATATGAGGAAGGTGCTGAAGGATGTCCAGAGCGGCAAGTTCGCGAAGGAATGGATGGCTGAGTACAAGGATGGGTCGAAGCACTTCAAGGCCCTCATGGATGAAGTAGATGCCCTCGAGATCGAGAAGGTCGGCAAGCAGATCAGAAAGATGAGTGGGCTCGAGAAGTAACCCCTTTTTTCTAGTCGTTTTTCTTACGTGTGGCGATACTTATGGAAAAATCACTAGTGATCGTTCTATTAAGCAAATTATACTATTTTTTTAAACAAATTTAGTTAACTAAATCATGTTAAGAAATATCCGAAATTTTCGACTGAAAAAATAATACGTACTATAGATGCATTGACCTCGTGGGTTTAGACCGTTATGGACTAATATTCAATCGGGCATCTGATTCATTGCATTCTCTAAACTACCCAAATATACATTATTTACAAACTAACATTTTGTGGAATTTGGATTTACTCTGTTTTAGCATCCCCACACATCCCTTAGAACACCTGTAAACAGAAACCGCTGAGATCCCCACAAACAACCCACCCAAAACATCGGCCAGACCAAGACCCAACCACCCGACACACCCCTGATCCGGATCACACACACCGAAGCAAGAAGCCCAAAACCCGAGGCGGAGAAAAAACCCCGTAGACTCCGCCGCATCCCCCCTCAAGTGGTAACAGTCAGCGTTCGGTGAGTGCGCGAATCGGAGCGTTTTTCGGGTCTCCCCTGTAAGTGGTAGCATATTATAAGCAAAAATTTCATTCCCCTGATCCCTTATCCTCGCCCTCCTCCTGTTAAGCGTCGGTGGGTGTGGAGAGGAGCGTTTTTCGGGTCTCCCTTGTACCAGTAGCATAGTATAAGCAAAAAAAAAAAAAAAAATACGTGGGTTGCCTCATTTCTTCGATTAGGTGTCTTGGGTCTAGGCTGGGTGAATCGTGTTGTTGAGGCATCTTTGGGGGGGTGCTTCTTCTGTCGAGGGTTTTGTTTGTGTGAATTATTATTGGTGGGCGTTTACCAAGAAAAGAGGTTACCACGAATCCTCTTTTGTTATTTATCCTCTCACCTGCTCTCGGTATTAGTTATATCGCGCTTGAGCTTGTGATGTACCCATGCCAGAGAGGGGCCTCCATGCTGAGTTGAAGGAGTGGCTTAGGAGGCCGGGGGATCTTGTTGAGGGGACTGTATGGGGGTACAGGGCTGACCTTATTCGGGGCGACCTTCTGATTGAGATTCAGACTGGGAATTTTCCCCAGATTAAGGCAAAGTTGGTGAAGCTTCTCAAGGGGTACAGAGTGCGGCTCGTTTACCCTGTGCCGGAGAAGCGTTGGGTTATTAGGGAAGTTGAGGGGAGGAAGCAACGCCGCGTCTCTCCCCGGGTGAGGCGGGTTGAGGAGGTCTTCAACGAGCTCGTCTACTGCCCTACACTGCCGCTGGACCAGAACTTCTCGCTTGAGGTGTTGCTCGTCCACTCGGAGGAGGCGCAGGCTGTCAGGTGGAGAGGACGAAAGAGGACACGCTACACCGTGACTGAGAGACGCCTTGTCAAAGTGGTGTCGAGCACAGTCTTTGAAAAGCCTGATGACTACCTGAAGCTGATACCGGACATGCACGGAGCATTTACGGCACGCCAACTCAGCAAGACTACTGGGCTCAGGATCACACTCGCCCGTAGGATAGTCTACTGCCTAGCCAAGATGGGGATGCTGGAAGAGGTTGGAAGCGTGGCACGCGCCAAGCTCTATAGGGTGAAGGCCTAGCGGGGTAGGCTTAGCGAGTCGGTGGGGGCCTCATAGGGGCCCGCGCCGCTCTTCTGCTTCACCAGCACTGTCTTGTTGAGGTTCTTCGGGTGCTTTCCGTCAAGCTCGTCGCGGAGCCAGTCGGCTATGTAGGGGTAGATCTCTATGCCGCCGATGCCCTCGCGGAGGCTTATGCGGTGGAACTCGTTCTCAAGCACCCAGAGCTCCTTAGGGCAGGTGAGCTCATCGAAGAAGTCGACGGCGGCCTCGAGGTGGCAGAGGGGGTCATACTCCCCCATGGTGAGTAGGGTCGGGCACCCGATCCTCTCGGTGTACCCGGCGGTGTCCATCCTCTCTGCCATTGCGTCGAACTCGTCCTCGTCGCTGAGCCCCGCCATGTACATGAACATCTGCTTGAAGCGGGGGGACGCCTCGCCGAAGATGGCCTTCTTGGGGCCGACGACGGCGTAGGTTGTGGCGAGGGCCCTGACCCGCTTATCGATAGCTGCCGTGCGGACTCCCCAGTGGCAGCCGAAGCTGATGCCTGATATGACAATCTGTGTCGGGTCCACCTCGGGCCTGCCAACAAGCCAGTCGATGGCCGCCATCGCGGCCCTTTCGTAGTTGTCGTCGCTAACCCTGATTTTCCGAATGTTGCTTATGCCCTGCCCGGGGCCGTCGATGGAGAGTACGTGCATCCCACGGCGTAGGAATGGGTTGGCGAGGGGGTTGGGGAACGCCTCCTTCGTCATATCCATCCCGGGGAGGAAGAGGACCGCTGGGGCTTTGCGCCTGTCCCTGAGGAGGTGGAAGCGTCCCTGGATCTGAACGCCCTCCCACTGGATCTCCACCTTCTCGACGGGGTAATCCGCGTACCCCGCCATCTTGTCGTAGCATTCGATGTGCTTCCCGTGGAGGAATATCTTCTCCCTGTTGTCGTCTTCGAAGATGCTGTGCTGGGCCTCGTGGTAGACCTGGCTGGCACGGCGGTAGAGCTGGCGCGCCGTGTCAGTGTGGCCCGCGGCCTCGGCGGCCTTCGCGATGGTCTCTATGTGGCGGGCCTCCTTGTAGAGGACACGTGGGATCATACTGTACGACTTTACCTCCGGGGGGAGGTCCCTCTCGTCGTTGGCGAAGTTTTGCACCCGCCCGGTCGTCTTGACCAGCCAGTCTAGCACCCACTGCTGGTCGTCTCTCTTCATCTTGCTCCTCGTCACGAAGACACCTCGGATGGGCTGAATATGCCCGGTTAGGACTATAAGAACACAAGCCGAGGCATAGCCCCATTCGGGACATTAAAGCCCTATTTTAATACAAACATGTCGTAAAGGATAATAAAGACACGCCTCCGAGGGGATGATACTATGCTAGACAGGTATAGCGCCGCCATCGTCCAGTTCATGAGGATAAACCCGGACGAGATCCCCGACATAAACGAGCGGAGGAAGGTCAACCTCGCAAGGGTCCTCTCCAGCTTCCAGAGCCTCGAGACGTGGGAGGAGACTATCCCCGTCAAGCTCACCGTCTTTCCCGAGAACATACTCCGCCACGAGTACGACGAGGCGGACCCGAAGCAGGACCAGAAGCAGAGGGTCGCCTCCGCCATAGAGATGCCGGGGCCGGAGACGGACGCCATCGCCGGGAAGGCGAAGCAGTGGGGCACATACGTCTCCGCCTCGCTGCATGAGCGTGACCCCGAGTTCCCCGACTACTACTTCAACACCGCCTTCATCATGAACCCCAAGGGCAAGATCATACTCAAGTACCGCAAGATCAACCCGTGGATACCCCTCGAACTGACGACTAGCCCACACGACGTGCTCGACGACTACAAGGCGCCACTCTTCCCAGTGGCGAAGACGGAGCTGGGGAACCTCGCCTGCATGGTCTGCTACGACCAATTCTTCCCCGAGGTCGCGAGGCAGCTCGCCTTCAACGGGGCCGAGGTCATCCTCAAACCCACAGTCTTCCCCCCGTACCCCCAGGAGCTCATGTTCGACCCCTACGACTGGTACACAGTGGTGAACAAGATGAGGAGCATAGAGAACATGGTCTACGGCGTGAACGCTAACGAGGCGAAGTACGGGAACAGCATGATTGTGGACTTCATGGGAAGGCCCATCGCCGTCGCGGCGAAGGGGCGCCAGATGACGATCGGTGCCGTCATCGACGTCGGGGAGCTCCGCGAGTACCGGAAGACGACGAGGCTCCACAACACCCTCCAGCAGAGCCGCAACGAGTGCTACACCTACCTCCAGAAGCCGATGTGGCCGAAGAACAAGCCCCTCCTCAGGAAGGTGGACTACCCCGAGTGGGCGCCGAAGCCCGGCTTCTACGAGTAGAGGGCCTTCACTTCTTTTCGCTGGTTTAATTAGACCTCGTGGCGCCTCTACCCTACGTGGGCCACATCTTATCATCGGTCGACTGGGGCGCTTCCCCCTTGAGCATCCTTAGGAGCGCAGTAGACCTCGCGCCGGGCAAACCGGCGATCATCCACGTGCGCCACACGGAGCGCCCAGGGATGACGGGTCCCAACAGCAACGCCCTCCTCAGCACATCGAGGGGCAGGGAGGCGGCCATAGAGTTCGGTGAGGGTCTCCCCGCCGGGAGGAGCTACCGCGTCTACCACACCGTCGTTGATCGGGCGAGGGAGTCGGCGGAGTCGATAGTCGAGGGGATTAAGAGGCGTGGATGCGAGGCGGAGATTGCTGGCGTGTTTCCCTTCCGCACCTCCTACGATCCCCCGGCAATGGACGACTACATAGACAGGGTCTTCCAGAGGTGCGGCGACGAGGACGTAGCAGTCGCGGAGATGATGAACCGCTGGCTCGCGGGCCTCGCCCCTCAGGACGTCTTCCGCCCCTCCGGCGAGTTCGCGAGGATGATAGCCGAGTACGCCATAATCCGCCTCGAGACGGCGGCACCCGACACCGTCGACATCTACGTAACACACGACACCTGGGTCGGGGCCACCCTCTTCCACTGGTTCGGCCTACCCCTCCCCCTTGACGGGGTCAGGTTCCTCGACGGCTTCATCCTCCAGCCCCTAGAGGAGGAGATGGCGGTCTGGTTCAGGGGGAGGGCTATGAGTGTCGAGTACCCGCACTGGTGGGGCGGGTAATGGGCAGCCGTCCCCTCATCTCCTCGACGTCGGCTGGCGGGTACCCGGAGTAGTACTTGCTGAAGTAACCGTAGGCGTCGCGCCCCGACTCGAGGTACCTCCTCACCTTCACGGCCCACTCCGCCGTATCAACCCCCCTGTCCACCTCGACCACGCCCTTCTCCCCGTTCACGGCCTTCCTGTCCCCCTCAAAGCGGAGATAGGCGAAACCCGCCGTCTCGACCTCCACAGCCCCCGCCCTGTTCGTCCAGGCGAGGGCGACGCCGTGGTCCCTGAGCAGCCTGTACGTCTCCTCGGTGAACCAGCGCCTGTTCCTGAACTCGGCGGCGACGAGTCTGTTCTTCGGGAGCTTTTCCAGCAGGTCGTCGAGAGCGGTGTGGGCGGGCTTGAGGAATGGCGGGAACTGTAGTAGTAGGGGTCCCAGCTTCGCCCCGAGGACCCTTATGTGGCGGAGGAAGACCTCGAGCCTCTCCGAGTCGTAGGCGAGGCCGGGGGCGTGAGTGACGGCCTGGGGGAACTTGGCGGCGAACCTGAAGCCCTCGGGTACGGTGTCCCTCCACGCCTCAACGGTGTGGACGGAGGGTATCCTGTAGAATGTGGCGTCGACCTCGACGGAGTTCATCCTCCTAGCGTACTCGGTGAGGTACCCGACCGGCTTCGTCCCCTCGGGGTAGAGCTTACCCACCCAGAACTTGTAGCTCCACCCCATGGTCCCGAGGTAGGCTACCCCTCCCGCTTCTTGAAGAGGAGCCAATTCTTATCCCCCGCCTTCCTGAAGCGGACAAGTTCGTAGGGGCCGCTGAGCCGCTCGCCGTGGATGACGAACTCTATCTTCTCCTCGCTCCACTCCTTGGCCTCGTAGGTGCCCCTGTCCCATATCTTGACGGTGCCGGCGCCATACTCCCCCTCGGGGATGGTGCCCTCGAAGCCGCCGTAGTCGAGGGGGTGGTCCTCCACCGCTACCGCGAGGCGTTTATCCCCCGGCTTCTCAGGCGGCCCCTTCGGAACCGCCCAGCTCTTCAGCACCCCGTCCCTCTCCAGACGGAGGTCCCAGTGGAGGTGGCTCGCGTGGTGCTCCTGCACCACGTAGCTGTTCCCCTTCGGCTTCGCCCCTTCCCCCACTGGTTCGGGGCTCTTCGAGAAGTTCCTCTTCGCGTTGTAATCTTCGAGGGTCAAGGGCCTCACCTGTGCTATCGTGCAGTCGCGGGGGGTTTTATCGCTTCTGAGTCGGATGAAGCGGGGGGCGCGTAGTCGGGCGTCCTCGGTGAGGTTCTGGTACCCCACCTCGGCGACGAGCCCCGGCTTCAACCACGTGGAGCCCGCAGGAATGTCGGGGGCCTCGACCTGCGGTTCCGCCGTCTCGTAGGGGCGGAACGTGGCGAGGAGCTCGCGGAGCGATTTATCCGTGAAACCCGTCCCCACCCTGCCCACGAAGGCGAGCTTATCGCCTTCATAGAGCCCTAGTAGCAGCGCCCCGAAGGTGGCTGTCCTGTTACCGGTGCCCTTCGTGTAGCCGACGACGACGCAGTCCGTTGTCTTGACCCTCTTCACCTTGAGCCACTCACGGCTCCTCTCACCGGGGTGGTAGGGGCTGTCGAGCCTCTTCGCCACGACGCCCTCCAGTCCCTTCGCCACGGCGGCCTCGTAGTAGGCCTCCCCCTCCCCCACGATGTAGTCGGAGACGACGACGTGCTTCCCGTTCCTCAGCGAATCACTGAGGATCGCCTTCCTCTCGCTGAGCGGCTTCCCCGTGAGGGATTTCCCGTCCTTCTCCAGAATGTCGAAGACAACGTAGGTGCAGGGGGCCTCACGTGCCCCGCGCTCTATGTCCCCCTGCTTCATCGCCTGAACCCGCTTCGCCACTGCTTGGAAGTCGGGCCTCCCCTCCTTCATGACGATCATCTCGCCGTCGAGGACCACGTTCGAGGCCAACCGAGAGAGCTCGACGAGCTCGGGGAACTTGAGGGTGATGTCGTTGTCGTTCCGGCTCAGGATGCTCAGCGTCTCCCCCACATAGGCTATGGCGCGTATCCCGTCCCACTTTACCTCGAAGAGCCACCCCGCTCCGTCGAAGGGGGCATCGGTGGGCTCCGCGAGCATCGGCCTGTAATTCATCGCTTCTTCATCTGCTCGAGGGTCTGCTCCAGAGCCACCATCAGCTCCTTGACCTCCTCCCGCTTCTCCGGCTTCTCCACCCTGATGGTCTCACCCTTCAGCTTCTGCTTGATGAGCTTCTCCACGTTCTCCCTATAGGTGTCCTTGTACTCGGTGATGTCAAACTCCCCGGTGAGGTTGTCGAGGATCTTGAAGGCGAGGTCGAGCTCCTTCTTGCTTGGTTGTTTGAGTTCCTTGATGTCCTTGACTGTGCTGGGGTCTATGACCTCGTTCGGGTACCTGAGGGTGGTGAGTATGAGTGCCCCCCTGTAGGCGTGTATGAGGACGGGGTACTCCTTCGTCCTCATAGTGTACCGTCCCACGCCCGCCATCCCCTTCTTCTCCAGCGCCGAGTACAGGAGCCCATAGGCATCCCCCGCCTTGTCGGGGCCGAGTATGTAGTTGCTCTGGAAGTATAGTGGGTCGACCCCGAGGTATTGGACGAACTTGTCGACCTTAATGCGGCGGTCCGACTCTGGGCGGATGGCGTTCAGCTCCTCCTTGGTGAAGGTGACGAACTCCCCCTTCTGCACCTCGTAGCCCCGGGACACATCCGCCCACTCCACCACCTCGTTGTCGTAGGTGCAGACCCTCTGGTACCTTAGGGGACACCCGTCCTTACTGCGGAGGAAGTGGAAGCTGTAGCTCTGGTCCCTTATCATCGTGTAGAGCTTGACGGGCACGTTGACGAGCCCGATGCTTATGGTGCCGCTCCAGAAGCTCCTCCCCGGTGGAGCCTGCTCATCGTCGCTCAAGCTGAAATCCCTGTTTGAACCTCGGAACCCGTAGCCTTAACCCTTTCACAATCAGTGACAGGGGCCTGCCCGAAACCGCGTGGAAAAAATTTAATGGAGTAACTACCGCACAGAAGCTTCTTAGGGTTCCATGTGTTAGGGCTTCTTCCTAGCCCCTCACGCCTTTTTTTTGCTTCCAGAAACCCCTCCAGGCGTCTACCCTATCGGGGACGTTACTGATCCTGTATTTACCCGGGTCGAGACCGTCCAGCTCCTCCCAGGTCAGGGGGGTGGAGACCGTCGCCGTCGGCGTCGCCCTGAGGCTGTATGGGCACGCCATGGTCCGCCCGTGGC
The DNA here is from genome assembly GCA_963820555.1 of Candidatus Bathyarchaeota archaeon. Lineage (GTDB taxonomy): Archaea > Thermoproteota > Bathyarchaeia > TCS64 > TCS64 > UBA8941. The sequence goes on along the minus strand of CAWGAT010000029.1, from coordinate 4,094 downwards.
CGTTCTGGGGGTAGTCTATGTAGACGGTGCCCGGCCTTTTTTGCGACTTCTCTGATGAGATGATGCCTGTCTCCTTGGCGAGCTCGACGCCGACCCTGTGGGCGTAGGCACGGGTCTCGTCGAAGGTCTCCCTCCGCTCAAGCGGTGCGACCACATGCAGCCCCCTCTTCCCCGACGTCTTCACCCACGCCGTGAGCCCCCTCGCAGCGAGCTTCTCCCTGATCAGGCGGGCGACACTCGCCGCCTCCACCATCCCCGCGGGGGGCTGCGGGTCCAGGTCGAAGAGGACGATGTCCGGGTAGTCAGGCTTATCGATCCTCGCCAGGGGGATGTGTAGCTCGAGGGCGGCTAGGTTGGCGAGCCATATGAGTGTGTCGAGGTCGTCGCAGACTATGTAGTCGAGCTCCCTACCTGCGGCTTCGGAGTAGGTGTGGAAGAGGCGGACCCAGTCGGGCGTACCCTGAGGAGCGTCCTTCCCGTAGAAGCCCTCCGCCTCCACCCCGTCCGGGTACCTCGTGACTACCAATGCCCTCCCCTCGAGGAAGGGCAGCATCTGGGGCGCCACCCTGATGTAGTACTTCACGACGTCGAGCTTGCGGACCCCCGCCGCCGGGTAGAGGACCTTCTCTAGGTTCGTGAACTGGACCCTGGTGAGTCTCTCCATCAATTAGTGATTCCCCTTCACGGGTTGATAAGTTGGGCGAATTTGGCCCAACGCAGCGAATGCAAGCCGTGACGCCCTAGAGTATGCTGATCTCGGGCTCGAGGCCAACATCGGCCTTGATCGACTGCCAGACGAGGCTATACTTCTCCGCCAGCTCTAGAGCGCGCTTTACCTTCTCCTCGGTGCAGCCCCTCGCCACGATCCTCGGCCTCAGCGTCATCCTGTCAAATGTCGAGGTCCTGTCTAGGAACTCCTCGACGTGCCCCTCTGCCTCGCAGGTGTAGCTGACGAGGTCGATCTTGAGCCTCTCGACGCTCCAGATGAACATGAGGGCGTAGCAGGTGTTCAGGGCGGCGACGAAGGCGTCTTCGGGGGTGAGGACCCCCTCCACGCCCTGGATGGCGGCGGGGGCGGAGAATTGTAGGACGGGGCCGTTGCTCAGCCGGACCTCGCCGCTGTGGCCGCCCCTCCACTCGGCAGTGGTCTTGTAGGTGGCCAGCTACACGACCCCCTGTATCTCGTCTACCTTTGCTGCCAGCAGCTCGGCTAGGCAGCGCGCCACCTTCAAGCCGTCGCCGTCGAGGGTCCTCCTGCCCTTGGGCGCCTCGACGCCCCACTCCTTCAGCAGGGCCTCAACGTCGACGCCCGCCGCAGGCTCCTTGCTATACTTGGCGATGGCTTTGTACGCGCACCTCTTACCACACCCGTCCACGGCTATGGTCGGGTACTCCTTGGCGAAGCCATGCTCCTCCGCTTCACCGGCGAGGAAGAGGGGGAGGCAGATCGTCACCGTCTCGTCGGATCTTAACTCCTCGAGGACGAGGCGTGTCGCCACCCGGCTCAGTGTGCCCAGTCCGCAGCACTCTCCGCTGCATGAGACCACGCCGATCTTCGGCTTTATCCTCATGGGGAAGCCTCCCAGAGTTCATCGACCTTCGCCGCTATCTTCTCGGCGAGTATCTTCGAGAGCTTCTCACCGTCCTCGTCGAGGAAGGTGACCTCCCGTGGCCTGAGACCCCTGTTCTCCCTGAGGAGGTCCATTACCCTGAAGTGTGCAGCAACCTTGCCACCGCTCCTCTCGACGTTGTTTCGGGAGCACTCGAGGGTGCAGCCGTCTACGGCTATGCAGGTGCTCTCGGATACGCGGCGCCTTGCCTCCTCGTCCCCCATGACGAGTAGGGAGAGGCAGAGGGTGTCCGCCTTCCCGGGGCGAAGCTCGTCGCACACCATGAAGGTCGCGTCGCGGCTAATCGAGCCGAAGGACTTACCTATTCCGCTGCACGGTATGACCAGAATCGGTTTTCTCAACAATCACAGCCCCTTGATCTTCCTCAGCTCCTCAGCCACCTTCCCCTTCATCGCCTCGAAGTACTCCTCGGCGGCGATGAGCCCTCTGAGCTGGTTCGGGGAGGTTGGCTCTATCACGGCGACCCACCCCTCGCCGTATGGGTCTCGGTTGATGGCCTCGGGCTTCGATTCTAGGGCCGGGTTCACTTCCCTTATCACGCCGTCGATGGGGGAGAGGATATCCCGGACCATCTTCACCGTCTCGTAGCTTCCTAGGAGCCCCCCGCGGGTCACGGCGGTCCCCAGCGGGCCGATGTCGGCGAAGACGATGTCACCGCCGCGCCTCTGGGCGAAGTCTGTGACCCCGATCCTGACGACATCACCTTCGGTCTTTATCCAGACCTCATCGCGGCTGTAGAGCAGCCCCTTCTTGACCCTGAAGACGAACTTATCAGCTGAGAATTCATAAAACCCCTGATCCATCGTTTAACTCTCCTTCGATCTAATCTTCTCTCTCCTACGCAAAGCGATCCAGACGAGCGTGAGCATAACCGGTATCTCGATGAGGGGGCCGACGACCGTGGAGACGGCGACCATCGGCAGCGAGGCGAAGGCGGTTAAGGCGATAGCGATGGCTAACTCGAAGTTCCGGCCGGTGCAGTGGAAGCCCATGGTGACGGAGTCCTCGTAGTTGTATCCCATTCTACGCGTCACGAAGTAGACTAGGTTGAAGAGGATGAAGAAGAAGAGGACGATGGGTATCGCCATCTGCCAGATCAGGTTCGGGTTATCAATTATTACGCCGCCCTTCAGGGAGAACATCACAACCATCGTGAAGAGTAGGGCGAGTAGCTGCATCGAGTTGAAGTATGGTATCAACCTGTGATTCAGCCAGTCTACACCTTTTCGCTTGATGACCTCCCGCCGGGTCAGGACCCCGAAGAGGAGCGGGAGGCCGAGGTAGAGGAACACGCTCTGCCCGATCAACATGATGTCGATTGAGATGTAGGTGCCTACGAGGAGGGCGATGTAGAATGGGGTCGTGATCACTTGGATTATGGAGTTCCAGGCCATGAGGACGATTCCGAGGGCCCCGTTTCCCTTGGCCAGATCGGTCCAGACGAGGACCATTGCGATGCACGGGGCTACGCCCAGGAGTATCAGCCCGGTCCAGAGGAAGCGCGCCGTCTCGGGTGTGATTAGCCCGAAGTATGGGAGAATGTTCTCGAAGAAGATCCAGCCGAGGGTGTATAGTAGGAATGGGTTGACTGCATAGTTGAAGAAGGCGATGATCGCGACCTGTCTCTTACTCTTCAGGGCCTCCTTGAGCTCGCCGAGCTCAATCTTAGTCATCGCGGGGTAGATCATCAGGAATAATCCGATGGGGATGCCCACTTCGAGGTTCCTGCTGAGGTCCGGCAGATATTTCCCGAGGGCGAGGCCTATGACTATGCAGAGTCCTATCCAAAGGGCGAGTAGTTTCTCGATCCAGCCAAGACTTGCCTTACCCTCGGTCAAGTTTCCTTTCCCTCACCCTTCTCAGGTTTCTTTATATCCAAGTATTTAAATATATATTTTTGATGGTCACTGTCCTGTTCATATGCGTACATAACGCGGGGCGGAGCCAGATGGCCGAGGCCATATTCAACAGCCTCTCCGGCGGCCGCCACCACGCCATCAGCGCGGGGAGCCAGCCCTCCCCCCAGGTGAACCCCGTCGTTGTCCAGGCCCTGAAGGAGATCGGCCTCGACATAAGCGTGAACAAGCCGAAGAAGCTCACGAGTGAGATGATCCTGCAGGCCGACCTCGCTGTGACGATGGGCTGCGGCGAGGACACCTGCCCCGTCGTCCCCACCGAACTCAGAGATTGGGATTTAGAGGACCCACACGACAAGCCCATTGAGGAGGTCAGGAAGATCAGGGATGAGATACTCGTCAGGGTGAAAGCCCTGCTGAACGAGTTTGAGTCGGGCCTTTCACGCTGATCTTATCGGGTTCGCGTAGGTAAGAAAAAAGAGAACCTCAACCCAAAGTGGAGCCAGTTTATATCCAGCCCAAACCTTCGATCAAACGTTATGATCAAAAAAGCCATTATCATGGGCGCCGCAGGTCGCGACTTCCACAACTTCAACGTCTTCTTCCG